>NZ_KB911463.1:0-672430 GCF_000383495.1 Mycobacterium sp. 360MFTsu5.1
AATTCTCACGCGTTTGTCGAGATGCATTTACGGCCCCTGATCCCAGCGGTACGGAATGGTCAGCGGATTACCCGGGTTGTTCGGCCCGCCGGCGGTGCACGGACTGGGGAACTGGCCGATGGTGCGGCCCCACTGCAGTTCCAGCTCGGTCAGGTCGCACTCCCAGCGGGTACCGGTGAAGAACGCCTGATCGATGCGGCTGAGGGTGAGGTCGACGATCGCGGTGAGGTTCGCGTAGTCGCCGCGCTGCCACTTCTCGATGGTGTCGCTCGGGAACGGCACCGTGGGAATGAAGCTCAATGCCCGCGTCATGGCCGGCCCGGCGTTGGCGAGCTGTTCGAGCGTCGGTCCCAGATCACGTAATTCCTTGATGACGTTCTGTTTTGACCGGTCCACGGTGTCGGTGGCGAGCGCCGCGAACTTGCTCAGCTTGTCGGCGGCCTTGACCAGGTTCTCCCGTTCACCATTGAGCACCGCGAGCGCTTCGGGGATGGTGTCGACGGCCCGGTCCAGCACCGGCTGGCTGGCGGCCAGCTTGCCGACGACGACGTTCAGGCTCTCGGATGCCGCGATGATGTCAGGGGTCTGATCCTTGACGTTCGCGGTGAACGTGTCGAGCTGTTTGATGAGGCTGCGCAGGTCTTCGGCACGGCCGTGGAACGCCGTGCTGAAGGCTTCGGTGATGTCCTGGACGTTGCCGATGCCGCCGCCGTTGAGCACCATCGACACCGCGGACAGCGTCTGCTCGACCGATGGGAAGCTGCCGCTGTTCGCCAGCGGGATGACCGAGCCCTGGTGCAGCTGTCCTTGCGGCCGGCCATCGTTGGGTGGCCCGAGCTCGATGTGCAGCGTGCCCAGGAGGCTGGTGAGGCCGAGCTTGATCGTCGAGTTCGCCGGCGCATTCACATCGCCGTTGAGGCGCATCGTGACCAGGGCGTGCCAGCCCTGTCGCTCGATCTTGGTGACGGTGCCGACGGTGACGTCGGAGACCCGGACCCGCGAATTCTCCTGCAGGTTGGTGACATCGGGCATCTGTGCCTGGATTTCGAACGCCCCGGGTCCGCCACCCTCGGTGCCGGGTAGCGGCAGGCTGTTGGCGCCGCGCCAGTCCGCGCAGCCCGCCGACGCGAGTAGCGCCACCGTTGCCGCGGTCGACACGGCCGTGGCCTTTAGACGGGTTCTCACGAGCCACCTCCTGCCGGCGGCGTCATCATTCCGGCGAGCCCGGCGTTGGCGTCGGTGGTCACGGTCTGCGGAGCTGGTGCATCCGCGGAGGCGGCCTGCTGGGCAGTCGGCGGCTGGGGTGCGGCGGCCGCCTGCTGCGCCACAGGTGCCGCCGGACGTGACGGTGGCACGTAGTCGGGCCGCATCCAATCCTCGCTGTAGGTCACCTCATTGGGCCGGGCCTGGGTGCCGACGAACAGGTTCTCGCCCAGCGGTAGGAAGTTGTACTGCCGGTTCTTGACGATGGGCGCCAGGTACTGTGCGCACAGCTTCGAGGACTGGTCAGCGCCGAGGCGCGACGCGGCCTGGATGGCGCCGCAGATGAAGCTGACCGGGTTGGCGAAGTTGTTGGCCGCGAGGATGCCGGTCAGTGAACCGACCGCGGGCTCGTAGATGTTGTTCAGGTCCGCTACCGAATTGGGTGCCACGTGGAGCACCTGCTTGATGTCGTCGAGGCTGCCGACGATCGCGGTGCTGACCGAGGCCAGCTTGTCCGACGCGGTCCCAACGGCTTCCTTGTTGTCCGCGACGAACGAGCGCAGGTCGTCGGCGACCGCACTCATGTTGCGCAGCGCCTGACCGACCTTGTTGGGGTCGTCGGCGACCAGTCCGGTCACCTCGGCCAGGTTGGTGTTGAGCCGTTCCAGCAGGCCGGTGCTGTCCTGCAGCGCCGACACCAGGATCGAGAGGTTCTTGAACGTCGAGAACAGGTCGTTGCTGTGGTCACCGAGGATCGAGACCGCCTGTGACAGACGGATCACCGATTCCCGGATGCTGGCGCCCTGTCCCCGCAGGTTGTCAGCGGCGGTGTTGATGAAGCCGCCGAGAGTGCTGACCCCGCCGGGCTGATCAGGCTTGAGCAGATCGGCGACCCGCTGGAGCTGGGTGCGGACCTGGTCCCACTCCACCGGCACTGCCGTCCGATCGAGCGGGATCACCGCGCCGCCACGCAGCGCCGGCCCGCCTCGGTAGGGCGGGATCAGCTGAATTGCCCTGCCGGTCACCAACTGTGGTGACAGGATCACGGCCTTGGCGTCGGCCGGCACCTTGTACTTGTCGTCGATCCAGAAGGTGACCTTGACTTTTTCGGGTCCCGGTTCGATCTTGTCGACCTTGCCGACGGGCACGCCTTGGATCAGGACGTCGTCACCGCTGAACAGCTGATTGGTGTTCTGGAAGTAGCCCACCACCTCGTTGCGCGATGCCCGCTGGAACGCGTTCACCCCGACGACACCGGCGGCGGCTAGGACGGCCACCACCACCGCGATCACCAGGAGCAGGCGTGCCTTCTTTGACAGCTTGCTCATGGCTGTCCTTCGGGCATCGGTGCCGGTACGTGGGCGGGGCCTGACGCCTTCAGTGGCGGGGTCTTCACTGGTTCCGGGGTGGCGCTCTGGCCGGGGGCGAGCGTCTGCGGCGCGACGACACCGGCACCTCCGATGCCAGCCGTCACAGCAATCGCCAGCGGGAGACCCGCTCTGGGCAGCGTGGTCATGGCTGTCCTCCTGGCGTCGGTACTTCAACGGGGTCCGACACGTGCAGTGGCGGGGTCTTGGGTGGTTCCGGCATTGCGGTCTGTTCGGGTGCGAGCGCCGGCGGTCCGGGTGGCGGGCCGCCGGGTGGCGGCGCCGGTTCCGCCTCGCGGAGGGGGTAGCAGCCCGGCCCGGGCAACGGAATTCCCGGTGGGCCACACGCGGTATCGCCGGGCTTGCCGCTGATCGCATCCGGGATGGTCATGCGTGGGTCGCCGGCCTGACCGGTGCGCGGGAACGGTACCGGCAGCGGTGGTGTTCCCGGCTGACCGACCTGCGGATCCTGAAGCTGCGACGGCAGTTTCGTGTTCGGATCCACCCCGAGGTCCGAGAACGCGGCATCGACGAAAGGCTGCACGAACTGACCCGGCAACAGGTTCACGATGTACGCCTTGAAGAACGGGCCCGAACTCACCGCATCGCCGAGCGCCAACGCGTACTGGCTGAGGCCCTTGACGGCCTGCTGCAGCCGATCTTTGCGATTGTCGAGCATCGCCACGACGCCGTTGAGCTTGTCCAGCGCCGGCCGCAGCTGCGCCTTGTTCTCCGCGATCAGTCCCTTCAGCTGCTGTGAGACCGCCGACAGGCTGCTCCACAGCCGGCTCACCGCGGCGCTCTGCGAACGCAGTTGCACCAGAAGCGCATTGGTGTTCTTGACCAGGCTCACCACCTGGTCGCTGCGCTTGGCCAGCACCATCGTCGCCTTGGACGCGTTGTCGAGCAGGCTGCGCAGTTGCGCGTCCCGGTCGTTCAGGGTCTTGGAGAACCGCGCGATGCCGTTCACCGCGTCCCGCAGATCCGGGGCGGTGTTCGCGAACGCTTCCGAGACCGTGGCGAGCGAGTCCGACAGCTGGTGGGTGTCGAGCCCGCTGATCGCGTTGGTCACGTCCCCGAGGGCGTCCGGCAGCTGGTACGCCGATACCGTGCGCTCCAAGGGGATCGTGCCCTTGAGGTCACCGTCTCCCTTGGGGACGACTTCCAGCATCTTGCTGCCCAGCAGGCCTTTGGTCTTGATCGCGGCCTCGGTGCGTTCGCCGAGATGGACGTTGTCGTCGACGGTGAACGTGATCAGCACGCGCGGGCCGTCGAGGTCGATGCTCGCGACCCGACCCGCCGGGAAACCTGAGATGTCCACGGGCGCACCGGTGTGCAGGCCACTGGCGTCCTCGAAGTACCCGGAGTACGTGCTCGTCCCGCTGACGAACGGAATCTTCTGGAACAGGAGCGCCACGGTGGCGACCACCACCACGGCGCCGATACCGATGGCGCCAAGGGCGAAATGGCTTCGCTCGGCAAAAGGTTTCATCTGGGTGTGCACCGCCCCGTGCTCTGTCCGGCCACCTTCACGTAAACCGGTTGTCCCCCTTTGCCGTTGAGCTTGAGCACCGCGTCGCAGAGATAGAAGCTGAAGAAGTCGCCGTAGATCCCCTGTCGAGACAGTGCTTTGTACTTGTCCGGCAACGTGTTGAGGAAGTTGTCGAAATAGTCATGGTCGGCCAGCACGATCCCTGCCGTCCGGTCCACCTCGTGCACCGTCTTGGCCAACGGCGGCCGGGCCTCGGTCAGCAGGCCGTCGATCAAATTCGCCGCGGCATCGGTGTACGCCACCGCGTTCGAGACGTCGGTCTTGCGTTGTGCCAGCCGGCCGACCAACTCCGACAGGGAGACCACGGCTTTGTCGAGCTTGTCGCTCTTACCGCCGAAAGACGTCAGCACCGTGTTGAGGTTGGTGACGACCTGCCCGATCAGCTGATCGCGGTCGGCCAGCGTGTTGGTGACCACCGCGGCCTGCGCGAGGAACGACCCGATCGACGGCCCCTGCCCCTGCAGCGCCTGGATCAGCTGCCCACTCAGATCGTTGATCTTGTCGGGACTCAGGGCCGAGAACAACGGACGGAAACCACCGATGACGGCATCGAGATCCAGTGCGGGCTGCGTGCGGTCGACGGGGATGGTGTCCCCCGGATTCAGCTTCTTGGTGCCGCCGGCACCTTCCTCCAAGGCCAGGAACCGGTCACCGACGACGTTGTCGTACCGGATCACCGCGCGGCTGCCCTCGGTCAGCACGACGGAACTGTCCGCGGTGAACTCGACCGTCACCGTCGAATCGCGGTTGATCGAGACGTTCTTGACCTGCCCGACCTCGACACCCGCGATGCGAACATGACTGTCCTTCTTCATGTTCGAGACGTTGACGAAGCGCGCGAAGTAGGTGTGCCCCTCGTCGAATCGCAGGTCGGCGAAGACCGCCCAGAGGGCAACCGTGCCCAGCAGACAGACTGCAAGGAAGGCGGCGAGACGGAGCAGCGTGCCTTTGAAGTTATCCATGGCGTCCCTCCTGCCTCAGTTGTGGGTTGGTGGTCATGGTCAGTTCACGCCGGCCGATTCGGACGGCGATGCGGGTGTCACAGGCGCTTCCGCCGGCAATGGCGGCGCTTGGGCCGGCAGGGCGGGCGCCGCAGGGGCTTCGGCCGGCAGTGGCGGAGCCTGCGCGGGCACCGGAGCCGATTGCGGTTGTGCATCAGCGGGATTCGGCACGGCGGGCGGGACACCCGGCCACAGCGGGACCCCGCCGGGTCCGTATAGCGGCGCGCCATAGGGGGGCGCCCCGGGGTACGCGATCGGACCGGGAGCGGGTCCGGGTAGGCACTGACGGATGCTCGGCGCCACCGGTACCGCGCGGGTGCTCTGGAACCACTGACCCCAGCAGGGGCTGCCGATGCCCGGGTTCGGCCGGATGTCCAGCCCTGTGCCCCAACCGGTGTTGGTGATCAGTTGCCGCACCGGGAAGTTCTTGGCGACGTCGGGCAGCGAGCCACAGCCCGGTTGTCCGCCCGGGCCGCCCTTGGCCGCGATGATCGGCAGGTTGTCGGGGAACACGTACGGGTTCTTGCCGGGCAGCAGCGTCGCGTCGAGGATCAGCGAGCGGCCGTCGGCCCCGCCGAACACCCCCCACGCGCCGGAGTCGAGGAACTTCTTGTTGCCCTCCAGCCAGCACGTGTATCCCGGGCTGTACTTGAACAGCAGACTCGTCGTAGGTTCCAGCCCGTTGATGGCGTCCACGAGGTTGTTCCCGCTCGCGCCCAGCAAATCGGTTCCGGCCTCAGAGAATCCGATGACGTTCATCAGCAGACTGTCGAGGGCCGTCGCTTTGCCGGTGACCGTGGCGCTGGTGGTGCTGGCAGCATTGAGGATCTTCACGATGTTGTCGGCGGCCGCCCCGTAGGTGTCGCTGAACGCCTTCAAAGACCGCCAGTTCTGGTGAATCTTGTCTGAGCGCGAGTTGAGCGCCGTCAGCACCTGGTTGAGATCCGTTGTGGCCTGGCCCATTCGCGCCCCCTGGCCACGGACACCTTCGGCGACAGCGCTGAGCACCGAGTTCAGTTTCGCCGGGTCCACCATGTCGAGCAGGTTGACGATGTTCTCGAAGACGGTGTCGACCTCGGTCGTCGTGTGTTCGGCATGCAGCACCGCGCCGGCGGCCAGCCGGCTGCTGCTGGGCGACGCCGGATACACCAGGTCGACGAACTTGGCGCCGAACGCCGTCGTGACACTCACCTGCGCACCCACATTGGCGGGGATGTACCGCACCTGGTCCGGGTCGAGCTTCAACTGCAGGGTCGCCCCCGACTGACCCACATCGATCTGGCTGACGCGGCCCACCAGCACACCACGCACCTTGACCTTGGCGTTGGTCTCCAGCACCAGACCGGCGCGGTCAGCCATAACCGTCACCAGCACATAGGATTTGGCTGCTCCAGTGAAGGTCACCGTGGTCACCACCATGAACAGCACCACGGCAGTGATGAGGATCAGTGCCCACCATGAGTTCGAGATCCGGCGATCTCCTTTGCGCGCTTCCACCGGCTAACCCGCCATGTTGAAGTTGCCTGACTGGCCATAGATGGCCAGCGAGATGAACACGATCTCGACGGCCGCGATCACCATCGACAAGCGCACCGCACGGCCGACCGCCTCGCCGACACCGGCCGGACCGCCCGAGGCGGTGAACCCGAAGTACGTGTGTACCAACATGATCACGAACGTGATTGCGACGCACTGCACGAACGACCAGATCAGGTCATTCGGATTGAGGAACGTGTTGAAGTAGTGGTCGTACACGCCGGCGCCCTGCCCGTAGACGGTGGTGGTGCCCAGGCGCGCGGCGAAGAATGCCATCATCACGGCGACGCAGTACAGCGGGATCACCACGACCACCGCGGCCAGCACGCGCGTGGAGGCAAGGTAGGTGATGCTGCGAATGCCGATCACCTCGAGGGCATCGATCTCTTCGTTGATGCGCATGGCGCCGATCTGCGCGGTGGCGCCGGCGCCGATGGTGGCCGACAGCGCCACCGCGGTGGTCGCCGGGACGATTTGCCGGACGTTGAGGTATGCCGAGGCGAAACCGGTGAGGGCCTCGAAGCCGACGGATGAGAACTGGTTGTAGCCCTGGATCGCCACCAGGGCGCCGGTCGTCATCGTCAGGAAGCCGACGATGGCGACGGTGCCACCGACGACGACGAGCGCGCCGGTACCCAAACCCGTTGCGGCGATGAGCCGTAGCAGTTCGGCGCGGTAGTTAACGACCGCGTCGGGAATCGACCCGATGGTGTGTGAGTAGAAGGCGCCCTGCTCACCGATGCGGTTCCACCGCGAGGCCGAACTCTTGCTCAGTTTGTCGAGCCGCGGGAACCTACGGCTGGGGACGTCGACAGTCATCTCTCCCTCACGACACTGTGTACTGGATCGCGACGGCAGTCACGATGGCGTTGATGGCGAACAGGACCATGAAGGTGAACACCACGGTCTCGTTGACGGCATTGCCGACGCCCGCGGGGCCGCCGCGCACGGAAGTGCCCTTGTAGCAAGCGATCAGGCCGGCAGCCATGCCGAACAGCGTGGCCTTGATGAGCGCGACGATGATGTCGCCGGGACCGGTCAGCAGCTTCAGGCCGCCGACGAATGCGCCGGGCGAGACGTGCTGCACGGTGACGCAAAACAGGAATCCGCCGGTTACACCCACCAGGATCACCGTCGACGCCAGTGCCAGCGCCACTGTGGTCGCGGCGAGCACCCGCGGCACTACCAGCGAGCGGATGGGGTCGATGCCCATCACGCGCAGCGCGTCGAGTTCTTCACGGATGGTTCGCGCTCCGAGGTCGGCGCACATCGCCGTCGCGCCGGCCCCCGACACCACTAGCACCGTGACGATGGGGCCGATCTGGTTCACTGTGCCGATCGCGGTGCCGGTACCGGAGAAGTCGGACGCGCCGAATTCGGTGAGAAGAACGTTGAAATTGAATGTCAACAATATCGAGAATGGCATGGTCAGGAGGAGCGCCGGCAGGACGGATACGCGCGCGACGAACCAGGTCTGCCTCACATATTCGTGCCAGGCAAATGGCCGTTGGAACATTTGCACAAAGGTGTCGAACGTCATGGCGAAGAAGCCGCCCAGAGAACTGACCGGCCGCCCTGCGGCTCTCAGAATCGTCACCGTTTGCCCCGTGCACAAACAGCGGGTTGGCGTCGGGCCATAACCGCCTCTGGGACGTCGGGGCTCGGCACCCCTACGGTGCAGCCACGGCGGACACCTGGGGCCACCGCCGCCCGCATGCACCGAGCGGCGGTACCGGCAGACCCGGCGCCCACCACCCGCCTGTCGCCCAGGACGAAAGCTGCCCAGGTGCGAGACTTCGCCAGCACCTCAACGATGATGCTGCCGCAGTACGGCCCGGTTGCCGCTGCCGTGGTCACACAGATCACTCCTTCGTCCTTGGTGATGCACGTCATTGCTGCCCGCTACTGCGATGTGCATCACTGTCCTGTCAATCTTGACTTATCAGTTAGTATTCTGCAAGGGTCGATGTTGACATAGCTAGAAACCGCACGTCAGAGCGCTGAAATTGCCGACGTGCGCGTCGTCGACGTCGACACGACCGCGTTCGGAGCGGGCGGTCAGCGTCGCGGTGCCCGAAGGCACAATGTGTCGCATTGCGGCCAGAGCCGACGGTGAGGCCCCCGCAGACGCAGACGCCAACCCGCGCCGTTCCCGATGCGCTCGCCTCGACATCGGACCGGTACTCGAATCGACGAGTTCAATCGAGCTGTCCGAAGGACCGTGGGCAGCAGAGTCGTTTTCATCAAGGTCTATGCCCGAGGAGCCACCACTACACGGATGTTCCCGTTTACCGCTTGATCGGCTACAGCTCGCACCTCGATCACTGGGTGACGTCTGGCATCACCGGGGAGGTTGCGGGGATCCAAGCGAAGAGAAATCCGGGCATGGCCGTGATTGCGAAACCTCCAGTGACCGCGGCAGTGCGCAATGGGCACACGCGGCCGCAGCGCTGGACGTCGGAGGCTGACCTCAGCGGAGTCGTCGTGCGTCGGCCCAAGTGGGAAGCAGTACAGCGCGAGTCGCACGGCGTATGGCCTAATCTGAGGGATACATGTCGTTGACGACAAACGGCCGACGACTGATGCTGGATTTATGCGATCCGTTGTCATCGTGGTTATCCCGGGGTGCAGGCTCTGGACGTCGTGGGCCCCTTCGAAGCGTTCACCACCGCGGCGCGGTTTCTGAATGACGAGGGTGACACGTCGGAGGGGGTACCACGTCGTCTTGGCATCCCCGACAGGCGCCGCAGTCCCCACCGGAACCGGTCTGACATTCGCCACGGAACCGCTGCCCGACCCGAGCACGGTCGACACCGTGGTGCTGGCGGCCCGAGCCGCCATGAGCACCCGGCACTTCACCCGTGTGTTCACCGACGAATTGGGCGAGGCTCGATTACAGGCAGCGAACTCAATCCGGAGGAATATCACCAGTGACAGAACAATCGGCGCGCATACGAATGGCGATGCTGCTGTATCCGAACTTCACCACACTGGACCTCATTGGGCCTCAACAGGTTCTGGCGGGACTGCCAAACACGACCGTCGACCTGGTAGCCGACACCCGACAGCCTGTCACCAGCGACACCAACGTCGTGATCACGCCCGACAAAGGCTTCGACGAATGCGAGCCGGACTACGACGTGCTCTTGGTTCCCGGCGGAGTCGGCACTCATCTGCTCGTCGAGGACGCTCGTGTGCTGTCGTTCGTGCGCAGGATCGCCCACGGAGCGAAGTACATCACCAGCGTCTGCACCGGATCTCTAATCCTCGGGGCCGCGGGGCTGTTGTCGGGTTACCGAGCCGCTTCGCACTGGGCTTTTCGGGATCTCCTGAGCATGTATGGCGCCATCCCCGACGATGGACGAGTCGTGGTCGACCGCAACCGGATCACAGGCGGTGGCGTGACGGCCGGCGTCGACTTCGGCCTACAGCTGGCGGCGACAGTGGCGGGAGAGCAGGCAGCGAAGTTGCGTCAACTCGTCATGGAATACGACCCACATCCACCGTTCGACTGTGGAGCACCCCACCGAGCCGACGCCGAGGTTCTGGCCCTAGCCAGACAACAACTCGCCCCGGGGATCGACTCCATGCGGCTGACCGCCCAACTACTCCCAACCGACGCGGCTACCAACACGGTGGCGAATCGATGACAGGCAGGCTCGCAGGAAAAACTGCATTGATCACCGGCGGTAGCAGCGGAATCGGTTTGGCGACGGCTCGCCTCTTCGCCGAGGAGGGCGCACGGGTCGCAGTGACCGGTCGCGATGATGAGCGGCTCGGCAGACTGAGGACCGAACTCGGTGAGACGTCGATGGTGATCAAGGCCGACGTCACGTCCATCGCGGATATGCGCGCCACAGCCGCCCGCCTAACGGCGCCGTCGTCGTTTCGGGGATTGGACGTGTTGTTCCTCAACGCCGGAATTGCCTATCCCACAACGCTTTCAGATACCGATGAATCTACTTATGACCAACTGATGGACACCAACGTCAAAGGCGTGTTCTTTTCCATGCAGGCCCTCGCGCCGATCTTGAACGTCGGTGCGGCGGTCGTCCTCAGCACCTCCTTCCTCAACGAGGTCGGTCGCCCGGGGTTGTCATTGCTCTCGGCGTCAAAAGCCGCCGTGCGGTCTTTCGCCCGCACCTGGTCAGCTGAACTGCTCGATCGCCGGATACGGGTCAATGCCGTCTCGCCCGGCGGGATCGACACCCCTCTGCAAAGCCGGGGCCGCACCCCCGAGCAGGCGCAAGCAGTGCGCGACGATCTCGCGTCGCGCACCCCAGCAGGTCGCATCGGCACGCCCGATGACATCGCGAGGGCGGCCCTGTTCCTCGCCAGTGACGATTCGAGTTTCGTGCTCGGTGCCGAGATGGTCGTCGACGGCGGCATCTCCCAACTGTGACCGCGGAAAGGCAGTTCGTCACGGTCGATGTGTTCACCGACCGAATGTTCGCAGGCGATCCGCTCGCGGTGATCCTCGGCGCGCGGGGATTGACGCCCGAGCAGATGCAAGCCGCTGTACACGAATTCAACTACGTCGAGTCGACGTTTCGTGCTGCCGCCCGGCGACCGCGATCACACCCTCGGCCGCGTATCTTCACGTCCGTTCGCGAAGTGCCCTTCGCCGGGTCACCTTCGAACAGGCCGCCGGCTTGGTCCCGATCGACGTCACCTAGTGCGCCGATCAGCCTGTCGGCGCACTACTGACGTGTCCACAAGTACTGACTCGAGGCGCCACGCTGGAGTCCCCGGGCCCCGACACGGCCCACAGCCAACGATCAGTGCGTCGGAAGGCGCTGCAGCCGCGAGCTTTCCGCTGACTTACTTTTCTGACACTGTTCGCTGCCGAGACCGGAACAATGTTTCGCAGGTGCCGACTTTGGGTCGCTCTCGCACCTCAGTGAAACCTCCCGCGCGCTTCTCGGCGTCTCCACCACAGCAGCACTGGCCACAGGGGCGCGGCTACTCGTCGACGAACTGTCGCACTCCTCGTGAAACGAGACCCCCGCACTTGAAGGTGACCTTTGCCGGTTTGTCGGAAAGATGTGGGTGCAGAACTATTCAGGTCACGGGAGTGAGTTTCAGGACCGGAACACCAACTGCGGGTGCAAGGCGATTTTGCACCTCTACTACGGCCGGCAACGGGCGCCATTGAATGGTCATTGAATTCACCTTGCCCTCCTCGTTGACAGTCATAACATCGACACCCTCGACGTCTGCTGTGCCCACGGTGAGCTTGAGTAGCGCCGCAAATTTATTTCGGCCCCAGAGAACCTCACCCGGCACGAATTGGTCCACCACGTTGAGCAGATGAGTAATTACCCCCACAGCTCGCTCGCGCCCCACAAACGGGTCGGCGAATATTGGGCTCTTGAGAACGATGTCCTCCGAAAGGCTTTCGGCGACCTTCTGCATATCCCCGGCATGCATGCCGTCGAGCAATGTGGCGATCCCTGCCGGAATTTCCTTGTTTCCCATTTTGTCTCCTTCTCTTGTTTGGACCTGATCGTCAGTGGGTGGGCGCGGTCGACCGAAGCGTCACGCTGGAGTCACCGTCATTGCGTTGGACATCCGCAGATCAGAGGAGAAGCCGCCGTCGACGGTCAAGGTGATCCCGGTGACCCATCGCGAACGCGGGCCGGCCAGATACAAGACCGCCTCGCCCACGTCCCATCCCGTCCCCTCGGTACGTAGCGGCAGCAGCGCCGCCCGCGCGACGCGGGCTTCCTCGGACAGACCCTCGGCCTGAACCATCGGCGTGTACACCGGCCCAGGGGCGATGGCGTTCACCCTGATGCCCTCGGGCCCGTGCCGGCTAGCCATCGACCGGGTCAAGCTCAAAATCGCGCCCTTGGTCGTCGCATACGCCGGCCGCGGGTGGGTCAGCGACCCCGCCAGCGAGGACACGTTGACGATGGACCCGCTGCGTGCGGTGCGCATTGCGGGAATGCAGTACTTCGACATCAACATCACCGAGGTCACGTTGACCCGAAAAAGGTTGTCCCATTCGACGGGATCGATGTCGACCACCGAATCCGCTGGGCCTACGACGCCGACGTTGTTGACCAGAATGTCAATGCGTCCCCATCTCGCCATCGTTGATTCGACGATCCAGCGGCAGCCTGCCTCGGTCGACACGTCAGCGATGACCGATAGGAATTGAGAACCGCTCTCGCGCAGCAGTTCTTCGGTTCCTGTCAGCCTGTCCTGGTGCATGTCGACCAGAACCACTTTGGCGCCCGCGCGGGCGAGCAACGCCGCGGCGGCGCGTCCGTTGCCAATGCCCTGACCTTGGGCGCCCGCACCAGTGACGATGGCGACGCGTCCGTCAAGGTCATTCCCGTTGCCGTTGCCGTTGCTCACGGTTGCTCCCTAGTTGATCGTGTCCAGCGGTGGGCAGTGCTCACGCGAGCAGCGACCGCGCCATGACCATTCGCTGAATCTGGTTGGTGCCCTCGTAGATCTGGGTGATCTTCGCGTCGCGCATGTAGCGCTCGACGGGAAAGTCGGCGGTGTAGCCGTAGCCGCCGAACAGTTGCACGGCATCGGTGGTGACCTCCATCGCGACGTCGGAGGCGAAGCACTTCGACGCCGATGCCAAAAAGCCCAAGGCGGGCTCGCCGCGCTCGGCGCGTGCGGCAGCGGTGTAGACCATGAGGCGGGCCGCCTCGATCTTCATGGCCATGTCGGCGAGCATGAACTGCACACCCTGGAAGTCGCTGATCGACTTCTTGAACTGCTTGCGTTCCTTGGTGTAGGCGATCGCGGCATCCAAGGCGCCGTGGGCGATGCCCACTGCCTGGGCGCCGATGGTGGGTCGGGTGTGTTCTAGCGTGGCCAACGCGTTCTTGAAACCGGTGCCCGGCTCACCGATGATCCGGTCGCCCGGGATGCGGCAGTTCTCGAAGTACAGCTCGGTCGTCGGGGATCCGCGCAGGCCCATCTTGCGTTCCTTGGGACCGACGGTGAATCCCTCGTCATCGGCGTGCACGGCGAACGCGGAGATGCCGTTGGCGCCCTTATCAGGGTCGGTGACCGCCATGACGGTGTACCAGGTGGCCTTGCCGCCGTTGGAGATCCAGCACTTGGCGCCGTTGAGGATCCACCCGTCGCCGTCGGCGGTGGCCCGGGTGCGCATCGCGGCGGCGTCACTGCCGGCCTCGCGTTCGGACAGTCCGTAGGCGGCCATCGCCTCCCCCGAGGCCACGGCGGGAAAGACCTGCTTGCGCAGCTCCTCGGATCCGCGCAGCACGATCCCCATGGTGCCCAGCTTGTTGGCTACCGGAATCATCGACGATGAGGCGCACACCCTGGCCACCTCCTCGATGACGATGCAGCCGGCCACCGCATCGGCCCCTTGACCGCCGTATTCCTCGGGGATGTGCACCGCCGACAGGTTCGCCGCGTTGAGCGCCGCTAGGGCTTCGTCGGGGAAACGTGCCTGTGCGTCGACGTCGGCTGCGTGGGGGGCGATCTCCCTCTCGCACAGGGCGCGAAGGACCGACCGCAGCTCGACGTGTGAGTCGGGTAGCGTGAACAAGTCGAAATCGGTCGAGCTAGGCACTGATCTGCTCCTCTGCAGGTGATGAAGCTTGATGGGCCGTCAGCTGGCGACCGATGTGTGACTTGGCAACGGCGTGCTTGTGGACCTCGTCGGGTCCGTGGGCGAAGCGCAGCCCCTGGCTGCGGGCCGCTTCGTGCAACCGGGCCAGGGTCGGGGTGCGCGACCACGCCCACGGGTCGCTCAGTGCGTCGAGGTCGGCCCGGAACCGTTGCTCGGCGGGGTGGACGTCTACGGCGAAGTCCATCAGTGATCCGTGCGCAGTGGCCACCGAGGCCACGGCGGTGGCGGCTGTGGTGCGACGGGCGTTGAACCAGCGGACGCCGGCCGCGGCGATCACCAGCAGCAGCGGCCATAGGCCGATGGCGAAAACGACGATGCCGTCGATGACGAAGTCCGCTGAAAACATGGGGTACTCCTTGAGTCGGTGAGATGTATTCAGCCCGTTGGTTTTTGACGTTGGATCAACGGGGGGAAGCTGATACAAAAACGGTACGGCGCGAGCAAATCGCGCCCGAGGTAGCACCGGCCCCAGGGGCGGTCGGCGCACCACCCCGGCGTGCTCCCCGTCGGTCACGCGGTAGGTCAGGTTGGACTTTCCGCCGGCGAGGACCGTGGCGCTCAACGCAGCGCCGGTGTACTCCGGGACCGACGAGGTGAACCATCCGCAACCGGCCCAAGTCCAGCCCGAAAGGCAAGTCGGTGTGGAGGTCACGGCTCACAGGTCACCACCGGCGAGTGTCGCGCCACCGTCGATGACCAGGGTTTGCCCGGTGATCCATCCGGCGTCCTTCGACAGCAGGAATGCCACCGCACCACTGACGTCGTCGGGAGTTCCCAACCGCTGCAACGGGTATCGGCTGGCCAGTTCCGATTCCCTGTCCTCATAGACGGCGGCAGCGAACCCGGTCTTGACCACCGCGGGCGCCACCGCGTTGACCCGTGTCCGGGGCGCCAACTCGTAGGCCAACTGTCTGGTCAAATGAATCAGCATCGCCTTGCTGGCGCCGTAGAAACCGGTCCCGGTGGACGCAGACAGGCCGGCGATCGACGCAACGTTGACCACCGCGCCGCGATGCTTGGCCATCCACCGGGCGTGCACACGTCGGGTCCACGCCAGTGCCGCAAGGCAATTCACCTCCACGGTATGCCGCGCGGCACCCAGGTCCAGGTCGCCCAAAGGACCGTAGACGGGGTTGATGCCGGTGCTGTTGACCAACAGATCGATGCGCCCGAAGCGCTGCATCATGGTGTCCACGACGTGCTGCTGGTGGTCGGCGTCGTGAGCGTGCCCGGCGATGCCGACGGCCTGGGCAGCTCTAAGGAGGTCCACGGACTGCTGCAGCTGGTCCTGCTTGCGGCCGGTGATGCACACCGTCGCGCCCTGCTCGACGAGCCGTTGGGCGATGGCGAAGCCCATTCCGCGGCTGGCGCCGGTCACCACCGCGACGTTGCCGGTCAGCGCGGTCATGATGTCTCCGCACCCGGCCGAAGGGTGATCTTCCCGACGCCTGGGGCACGTTGGGCGAGCATGGCGTAGCCGATGGCGGCGTCGGCCAGCGACAGCCGATCCGACACCACCACAGCCGGATCGAAGCGTCCGGCCGCGGT
The DNA here is from genome assembly GCF_000383495.1 of Mycobacterium sp. 360MFTsu5.1. Lineage (NCBI taxonomy): Bacteria > Bacillati > Actinomycetota > Actinomycetes > Mycobacteriales > Mycobacteriaceae > Mycobacterium > Mycobacterium sp. 360MFTsu5.1. Next base: position 15,832 of record NZ_KB911463.1, read on the forward strand.
CAGCGCCAGCAGGGTCGGCAGTTCCCGTTGCGCCGAGCACAAACCAGCCGAGAACTGCAGTTCCTTGGTCTGCAAGGCCTGCAGGCGCAACGGGAAGGCGTCGTTTTGGCTCACGCCGATGACGCTGACCCGGCCGGCGTGGCGGGCCGCGCTGATGGCCAAGGCGATCGTCGCGTCCTGGCCGACTGCTTCGATGACGGCGTCGGCGCCTTCCCCCTTGGTGAGCTCGCGGATGTGCGCTTTGGGATCGGCGACGTCGACGGGCTCTGCCCCCGCCGCGACCGCCGCGGCGCGGCGATGCTCGACGGGTTCAACGACCAGGACCCTGGCCGCGCCTTGGAGGAACGCCGATTGCACGGCCAGCTGACCGACCGGTCCGGCCCCGATGACAGCCACGGTGTCACCGGGGGCCACGCCCGCGCGGCGGGCTCCGTACCATGCAGTGGGCGCGTTGTCGGTCAGCGCGAGCGCCGCGTCGTCGGACACCTCGGGCGCGACGGTGAACAGGTTGCGGTCGGCGTGGGGCACGGCAACGAATTCGGCTTGGCTGCCGGGCAACCGGTGGCTCATCCCGTAGCAGTACTCCTTCCACGGCTGGCGTCGGTGCTCGCAGGCGGTGACGTGGCCCGCGGCGCACGTTTGGCACAGCACGCACCCGACCGACGCGGCGATCAGCACGCGGTCGCCGATCGCGAATCGCGAGACGTGCGAACCGATGTCGACGACGACGCCAACCGCTTCGTGACCGAGGGTGTACCCGAGGTCGCCGCTGAACCCGTGGCCTTCGAAGATGTGCAGGTCGCTGCCGCAGATGCCTGCGGCAGCGACTTGCACCACCGCCCCGAGATGATCCGGAGCAGTGGGATCGGGAACCTCGGTCACCTCGACGGTGCCCGGCCCCTGGTAGGTGGCCGCACGCACTCAGGCGTCCTCACCGAAGGTGACCGCGAATCGCACGGTGGAGGACTCCAGCCGGATGGGCTTGACCGAGGCGTATTCCTCGCTGTCCCACCACTTCCGGAACTCCGCGTCATCCGGGAACTCCAGCAGGATCACACTGGTGGCATCGAAGTCGCCCTCTTGGGGCTTGACGTCGTCGGTGACGGCGTGCACTTTGACGTCGAGCCCACTGATGATCTTGTAGTTGACCTTCGAGTAGTCCGCGTACCGCTGAGGGTCGTGCTTGTCGACCACGGCCAGGAAGTAGCACGACATCAGGAGACCTGGACTTCAATGTTGGCGCTGATGAGGTCCCCGGTGTTCGGGTCGGCCCGCTCCACGAGGTCGATGCCCTCTCGCGGCTGGCACCACTGGCCCAGTTCGGCCAGCCGCTGCCCGGCCTGGGTGCGCCGCACCGCGTATCCGTCCTCCACCGGCCACGACCGCCGCTCGGCGCGGATGGCGTCACGGCGGGCGCTGGTGGCCTCCGCGTGGAGTTCACCACCGTCGGTGACGACCACGCCGTAGGCGGCCGACGCGGCGGCCCGGTCGATTTTGCCCGACCGTAGATCGGCCACGACGTCATCTACGCTGCGCTGCAACGGATCTCCATAGCCCGCTCCGCCGCCGGAACGCATCCGCATGACATCTCCAGGCATGACGGCGAAACCGAACTGTTTGCCTTGAAGCAATTGCGGGGCGGCGTCGAAGTCGTCGACCGAGCGCGGGATTCTGCCGGCGGCCAGCGCCTGGTCGGCGCCTGCGCCGGCCACCAGTGTGAAGCCGCTCGTCGATCCGGGGTAGCCGCCGTTGGGTCCGGTGGGCGGCACCTGCCAGCACGGGGTCATGACGTGCTGCTGACCGCCGGTGGTGTACCAGGGGGTCCACGCCAGGTCCAGACCGTTGCCGCCGCGGTGTTCGCCCGGGCCGCCGGAGTTCCGGTGCAACGTGCGCCACAGGTAGAGGATCGGGTAGGCGAGTTCGTTGATCTCGATGTCGGGCAGGCTGTTGGAGGGTTGGGCCAACGCTCCGGCGACGTCCATGCCGTCAGCGACAGGCTGGGCGCCGCCACCGCCGCTGCCTCCGTTCATGTCCGGGAACGGCACCAGTTCGCCGTCCTCATTAGGTGCGTAGAAGAAGCCCGCGTTCCACGAGTCCTGCCACTGGGCCATCAGGTGCTCGCGTACGAATTTGCTGTCGCTGCGGCTCTGGATGGCCGCGAGCATCCGGGTGACGAGCCGGCCCAGTCGCAAACCGGTTTCCAGGTGCCCACCCGAGACCGGGGCGGGCATCTGGACGTCGCAGATGGTGCCGGGCTTGGTGATCACCTGAATGGGTCGCAATGTGCCCTGGTTGATGGGCAGATCTGGGAACAGCATGAACAGTGCCGGGCTGAACGCGCATCCCAGGGTGATCGCGGCCGAGCAGTTGACGAAGCCGTCGGTCTGGGGGGCGGACTCACTGAAGTCCATGGTGAGGGTGCCGTCCTCGACGGTCATCGTGCACCGGATGGGGTAGATGTCGTTGGTGTGGCCGTTATGTTCCTCGTAGTCCACGTCCGTGTAGACCCCGTTGGGTAGCTCGGCGATCCGGTTGCGGACCGCCTTCTCGGCCAGGTCCTTCGCGACCTCGACGTAGCGTTTGAACGCCGCGGTGCCATAGTCGTCGATGAGGACCTGCAGTCGGTCGTCGCAGCGGTTGCAGGCCGCGATGAAGCACCGGATGTCGTTCATCACCACGTCGGGCACCCGGATGTTGGTCTCGATGATCCGCCAGATGTCGGCCACGGGGCGGCCCTGGTCGACGATCTTGACTCCGGGAAGGCGCAGCGCCTCGCCGTAGGTCTCGGTGGCCATCGGGGCCATGCTGCCGGGAGCGAAACCGCCGAAGTCGTTGACATGGGCCTCGGCCCAGCACCACGCAACGAGTTCGTCGCGATAGAAGATCGGCCGCACCACCCCGACGTCGACCTGATGGGCATTGCCGGTGGTAAACGGGTCGTTGCAGATGAACAGATCACCGGGCCGGATTTGATCCCGTGGCACGGTGGCCAGGATGTGCTTGACGGCCTGGCGGGCGGTGCCCATGTAGATGGTGATGTAGCCGGCGTAGCAGATGATGTCCCCGTCGGCGTCGGCGATGAACGTCGAGAAGTCGACCGCCTCAGCGATGACAGGGCTGCCCGAGGCGCGCATCATCACCACGCCCATCTCGTGGGCGACGTTCTCCAGTGCCTTGGAGAAGATCTCGATGGTCACCGGATCCACCGGTGCTGCCGCCAGTGGGGTCGTGGGGTCCATGGTTTGAGTGGTCATTACGCCTTCTCCTCGATGTGTTCTGCGGTGCGGTCGGTGAGGATGAAGTTGCCCCACTCGTCGATGCGGGCATCCCAGCCCGACGGGATTTGCAGTGTGGTCAGCGGATGCTCCAGGATCGCGGGGCCCTGGATCTGGTGACCGGCCTTGGCGGCGCGGGTGTCGTAGACCCCTACCTCGGTTTCCTCGCCAAGTAGCGGAAGGAACACTCGACGGCTTCCCGTAGCGGCCAGTCGCTGCTCGGATTCCGGAACCAGTTGCGCCGGTGTCGGTTCCAGGGCGGCCACCCGGCCGGTGGCGGTGACGCGGACGGCGACCAGCACCACCGGGCTGCCGACCCAGGCGCTACCGGACCCGTATTCGGCTTCATACAGCGTGCCGTAGCGGTCCTGGGCGTCGGTTAGATCGGCCTCGCTCAGGTCGCGCTTGCGCGGCAGGGACACCGGCAGTTCCCACTGTTGGCCGGCGTATTTGAATTCGCCCTCCCACACCACGTCGATGGCGTCGTCGGCGTACCCCGCCGCGCGCAGGGTGGCGACCAGTTCGTCGTCGAGTTGACCCAGTGTCGCGGCGATGGCACTGGAGTCACCGCCGACCCACAGCGCCGATCGCGACCGGGTGCGGACGTCGTCGGTGTTGAGCAGGCCGGTGGCGGAGAACACCGCCGCGTCGGCGGGGATGATGACCTGACAGATCCCGACCTCGCGGGCGATGTCGGCGGCGAAAATGCCTAGCGCACCACCGTAGGCGACCATGCTGAATGCGCGCGGGTCGTGCCCACGTTCGACGGTCACCGTGCGCACCGCGTTGCTCATGTTGGCCGTGACCATGCGGTAGACCGCTGCGGCAGCGTGCACGGCGTCCACATCGAGGGGCTTTCCAATCTGGCGTTCCATGGCTTCGCGTGCTGGTTGCAGCGCCAGCTCCCGGCGACCACCCAGGAAGGCGCTGGGTTCGAGCAAGCCCAGCACCGCGGAGGCGTCGGTGACCGTCGGCACCACACCGCCCTTGCCGTAGCACACTGGGCCGGGCTCTGCGCCGGCACTGTGCGGTCCGACCTGGGGGATTCCGCGGGCGTCGACCCAGGCGATGCTGCCGCCGCCCGCACCGATGGGCAGCACGTCAATCTTGGGCAGCGCGGTGAGGAACTGGTCGCGCAACATGACCCGCTGGGTCACCAGCGGTTTGTTGCCCTGCAACACCGACACGTCGAAGGAAGTGCCGCCCATGTCGGCGGTGACGACGTTCTTGATGCCCAGCCGCTTGGCCAGTGTCTGGGCCCCGATGACCCCGCCGGCGGGTCCGCTGTCGACCAGGGTGATCGGTCGTTCGCGGGCTTCATCCGCGGTTAACGTTCCGCCGAAGCCCTGCATGAAGCCGATGGGGACGCGCAGACCGCGCGCACCGAGTTCGCGTTCGATGCGGCCGGTGTACTCGGCGACGCGGATGCCGGTGAAGGCGTTGAGCACCGTGGTCATCGTGCGCTCGTATTCACGGATCATCGGGTGCAGGCGCGAGGAGACGCTGACGAACAGCTCCGGGGCTTCCTCGACGACTGCCGCGGCGAGTCGCTCTTCGTGCTCGGGGTTGGCGAAGCTCCACAGCAGGGAGATGGCGATGGCCTCAACATCCATGTCGACCAGTCGCCGCACCGCGGCACGGGCATCGTCGTCGGTGAGGGGGACCACGACCGATCCCTTGCGGTCGATACGCTCGGTGACCTCGATGACCCGTTCGCGGGGAACGATCTGCGGGATGTTGAGCTGACGGTGATGGTCACGGTCGGCGCTGCGTGCTGACCGCGCGATCAGCAGGTTGTCCCCAAAGCCTTGGGTGGTGATCAGTCCGACGCGGGCACCTTTGAGCTCGGCGATCGAATTGGTCACCGCCGTGGTCCCGTTGACGAATCGGGTGGTGTCGGGCAGCACCTCATCGAGCGGTTTGCCGATGCGCTGAGCCAAGTTCTCCAGCGCGGCGATCAGTCCGACGCTGAGGTCGTGCGGGGTGGTATCGGACTTATCGGAGTAGACCGCACCCCGGCTGTCCACCGCGGTCACGTCAGTGAACGTCCCGCCGATGTCACAGCCGATCTGGTACTGAACGTGCTCGGTCATCGTTATTTCCTGTCTTCTCGAATAATGCTTGGGCACAGCGGATTTGCTGCACCATGCGACCTGTTGGGTCGCCTCACGTGGGTCATGCGCTGACCGCGTCGCGGCCGATGACGCCGCGGGCGATGATCATCTTCTGGATGTGCGCCGTGCCGTCGCCGATCTGATATCCGGAGACGTCCCGCAGCATTGCTTGCAGCGGCATCTCGTTGGACCAGCCGACCTGCCCGTGTAGCACCACTGATTCCTGGATCGCGTTGAAGGCGACCTTGGGTGCCCACCACTTGAGCATCGCCGCCTCCTTGGTGTGGGGCTGGCCCGCGGCTCGTAGCCCCAACGTGTGATAGGCCAACGTCCGCACGGCGGTGAGATAGGTGGTGTGTTCTGCGATGGCGAAGGACACGCCTTGATGAGCGGCCAGGGGTTTGCCGAACGTGCGGCGGTCCCTGGCGTAAGCGGTGGCCATGTCCAGGGCCCGCTGCGCGCTGCCCACGCACAACAATCCGATCAGGGTTCGGCTCAGATCGAATTCGGCCATGATGGCGGCGAATCCGGCGCCGGGTGTACTGATCACGTGGTCGTCGGCGACGAACACGTCGTCCATGGTGACCGAACCGCGACCAAGCGGTTTGAACCCGGGATCGTCGAAGCTCTGCGAGGACACTCCGCCGGCGCTCATATCGACGAGGAAGCAACCAATTCCCTTGGTGCCCTTGGCCGCATCGGTCTGGGCGAGCACGACGGCGATGTTGGCGTGAGGCGCCTGGGTCACCGAGGTCTTCTCACCGGTGAGGCGCCACCCGCCGTCGACCGGGACGGCCTTGGTGCTCATGGCGCCGGCGTCGGACCCCGCGCCGGGTTCGGTGACCGCCCAGCATCCCAACGCATCACCGCTGCCCACCGCATTCGCCCACGCGGCGACTGCAGGCGAAGGGTGCTCGGCCAACAGTGTCACCAAGCTGTTGGTACTGAACAGGATGTAGCCCATGTTCGGGTCGGCGTAGGCGATCTCCTCGCACGCCAAACCCACGGCGAGCAGGTCGGCTCCTTGGCCACCGAGTTCCTCCGACAAAGACAGGGTCGTCAGGTTGGCCTGGGCGAGCTGCTTGAGTTCGGCGTAGGGGAATTCGGTGCTGTTGGCGCGCGGCAGGTAGGTGTCGAGAAACTCGCGGCGGGCGAGCTTGCGGACCTCCTGCTGGAAGGCGAGATGGTCCTCGTCGAGGGTGAACGGGGTGGTCGACACAGAGTTGTCCTTTGCTACGAGAATGAAAGGTGTTGCGTTTCAGTTGACTTGGCGGCCCTGGTGGGCCCAGTGCGCGGCGCGCAGCGACTTCTTGTCGACTTTGCCGACCGCCGTCATCGGTAGGTCGGGGACGACCTCGAGTCGCTTCGGTGTCTGATGGGGCCCCTTGCGGGCACGCACCGAGGCCGTCAGTTCGGCGACGTCGATGGTGGCCCCTGGGCGGGCTACGACGAAGGCAGCGATTGCCTCGCCCCACTTGTCGTCGGGTACGCCGATCACCGCGACGGCGGAGACGTCTTCGTGCGCTGCGATGACGTCTTCGACTTCCTTGGCAAAGACGTTGAAGCCGCCGGTGACGATCATGTCCTTCTTCCTGTCGACGAGGTAGAAGAAGCCGTCGTCGTCGGTTCTGGCCATGTCCCCGGTGTGCAGCCAGCCGTCACGCAGGGCGTCGGCGGTTTCCTCGGGTCGCTTCCAGTAGCCGTTCATGACGGTGCGAGAGCGCACGGCGATCTCGCCGACCTCCCCATCGGCGACCGGGAGCCCCGCGTCGTCGAGGAGTTGGACCGAAACACCGGGCACGGGACGACCGCAGGAGGCCAGCAGTTCCGGTCGACCGATGGGGTCGTGTTCGTCCTTGCGCAAACTGGTAGTCATGCCCACGCACTCGGTTTGTCCGTAGACCTGCATGACGATGGGCCCGAAGACGTCTTGGGTCTCCTTGATACGGCTCGCCGACATCGGCGCCGCCCCGTAGACCAAGGTCTCCAACGAGGAGGTGTCCACCGCGGTGGGATCGGTCTTGTCGAGCAGGGTGTAGAGCATCGTCGGCACGAGGAACGTGTAGTTGATGCGTTCGGCAGCGATGGCGTGCAGCCAGGCCTGCGGATCGAATCCCTGCTGCAGCACCACCGTTCCGCCGCGCACCAGGGTGGGCAGCAACGGTAGGACGGCGGCGTGGGTGATAGGCGATGACGCCAGGTAGCGAGGCGTCTCCGGTAGCCCCCACGCCGCGGTGAGGCTCTGAACCTCTTGAACCAGGGCGCGGTGAGACAACATGGCGCCCTTGGGCCGGCCGGTCGTGCCGCCGGTGTACTGCAGCCAGCCGACCTCTTCCTCGTCGACGGCCAAGGCCCGCAATCGACCGGGGTCGGCGGCGGCGGTGAGGTCGAGCAGGTTCGGAAGACCATCGCAGGTGCCGATAGTTAGAACATGGCGGACCGAGGCCGCCTTCTCGGCGATGACCGCCGCGGTGTCGGCGAACTTGGGATGCACGACCAGCAGTTCGATTTCAGCGTCGTCGCACAGGAAGACGTGATCGTCAACAGAGCCCATCGGATGCAGGCCGCTGTAGCGGGCGCCGGAAAGGAACGTCGCGGCTTGGGTCATGAAGACTTCCGGGGCGTTGGGGCTGAGAACCCCGACGCCGCATCCGCGGCGTATCCCGAGGTCGTGCATGACCCGCAGGATGCGCGCGGTGATGTCGGCGGTCTCGGCATACGTCACGCGCCGGTCGCCCAGGACGAAGGCTTCCCGGGTGGGGTACCGAGTCAGCGCCTCGACGATCAGGCTGCCGTAATTCGGCCCGATAGCCGCTGACGTGCTCACAGTTCACTCCTTTGTGTGGGTGACGCAGGACATCACACCCTCATCGGTGTGATGCGCATCTCCGTCAAATCCAATCTTGACTTATCAGTTAGTATTCTGCAAGTGTCAATCTCATCGGATCGCAAAGCGGCAGTTCGGAGGATGAAATGGACACAGTGAGCATCATCGGCGTGGGCATCACGTCGTTCGGGAAGTTTCCCGACAAGTCTCTGCGCGACCTGGCGGCGCCGGCGATCACAGAGGCCCTCGATGACGCCGCGGTGAGCGAAGCGGACATCGACCTGGTCATCCACGCCAACGCTGTCGGTGGGTTGGTGACCGGGCAGGAGATGACCCGCGGGCAGGTGGTCATCTCGGACACCGGGCTGGTCGGCAAGCCCCTGATCAACATCGAAAACGCCTGTGCCAGCAGCTCGTCGGCGCTGCATGTGGCCAGGGCGGCCATCCTCTCGGGCATGTACCGCACCGTGTTGGTTGTGGGCAACGAGAAGATGAGCGGCCGCAGCACCCGCACCGTGCTCGACGCGCTGGCGTCGGCGGCCGACGTCGAGCGCCTCGAGCACTACAGCCGGGAACTGACTGGACGCGAGGGCGCCGCCGAGTCCTTCTTCATGGAGGTCTACGCCCAGGAAACCCGCGACTACATGGCGCGTACCGGGGCCACCGCTCACGACTTCGCATTAATCGCCGCCAAGAACTCCGCCCACGCCGCCCTTAATCCGCACGCGCAGTACCGCACCGTGCGCACCCCCGAGGAAGTGCTGGCGAGTCGGATGATCGCCGATCCCTTGACGATGCTGATGTGCTCACCGGTCGCCGACGGCGCGGCGGCTCTCGTCGTGCGCGCAACCGCCGACGCCCCATCCCTCGACGCCGTACAGGTGCGCGCATCGGTGCTACGCACCGGAATTCCCGGCGGCGGCACCACAACACTGGAACGGCGCACCGCCGAGGCGGCCTACGAACAGGCCGGTTTCGGACCAGAGGACCTCGACGTCGTCGAGCTGCACGACGCGGCCTCACCCAACGAGCTCATCGTCTACGAAGAACTCGGGCTCTGCGCGCAGGGCGAGGGACCGAAACTTGCCCGCAGCGGCGCGACCCGCCTGGGTGGCGACCTCCCGGTCAACACCAGCGGTGGACTGGTGTCCAAGGGGCACCCCGTTGGCGCCACCGGTGCGGCGCAAATCGTCGAACTGGTCACCCAATTGCGCGGGCGTGCCGGCCAGCGACAGGTCCCCGGCGCCCGCCGGGGCCTCGCAGAGAACGCCGGCGGCTACAGCCACCCGGAGGCCGCGGCCTGCGCCATCACCATCTTGAGCAAGGACTGACCGTGACCGACGCCGATGACGCTGTGCTGATCGACCGCCGCGATGATGCCCTATGGCTGCGCTTGAACCGGCCCGACACCATGAACGGGCTCAACCAAGACCTCCTCGACGGGCTGCACCGCGGCCTGGACCGAGCCGCCGCCGACCCCGACGTCCGGTGCCTGGTCATCGGCGCGGTGGGCCGGGCCTTTTGCGCCGGCGCCGACCTGGCCTACGCCCAGTCCCTGGCAGCCCAACCCCACCTCACCGGCCGCTACAGCGCCGGTCAACTCTTCCTACGCCGGGTCCGCGACCTGTTCGATCGGCTCGAGGCCCTCGACAAGCCCACGATCGCCGCCATCCAGGGCATCACCGTGGGGGGCGGCCTGGAACTGGTGCTCTGTTGCGACCTGGCGGTGGCCGCGCGCTCGGCGCGCATTGGTGACGGTCACGCCAACTACGCCCAGATCCCCGGCGGCGGGGCTTCGGTGCGCCTCACCCGCCGGCTCGGACTGTCCCGCGCCAAGTTTCTGATGTTCACCGGCCAGCTCCATCCCGCCGAATGGTATGAGGGCACCGATCTGCTCACCGCGGTCGTCGACGACGACCAACTCGAACCGGAGATCGCGGCCATCGCCGCCCGCATCGCTAGCAAGAGCCCGGTGGGGCTGGCGCGCATGAAAATGCTCGCCAACGACGGCCTCCGGGTGCCCCCTGAGGTCGGTCTGACGATGGAACTCGAGCAATCCGCACTACACGAAACCTCAGCCGATTGGCACGAGGGCATCGCGGCGTTCAGCGAGAAGCGCACGCCGAAATACGTTGGCCGATAAGGACGAAGGAGACACATCATGGTGGACGAGAACTTTCTGGACTTGACCGGACGGGTGGTGCTGGTCACGGGAGCCGGCCAGGGCGTCGGGCGCGCGGTGGCACACCAATGCGCCCATCAGGGCGCCTTGGTCGTGGTCAACGACTTCCACGAGGACCGCGCCAAGTCCGTTGCCGCGGAGATCGACGCCAGCGGCGGCAGCGCGCTCCCCGTGCAGTGCGACGTCACCGACTTCGACGAAGTCCAGGCGATGGTGACCCGCGTGTCCGCGGACGTTGGCACGGTGGACGTACTGGTCAACAACGCCGGCAACGCCGGCCCAGCCGAAGACCCCATGGCACCCGCGCCGCCGTTCTGGGAGACCGGACCCCAGCAGTGGCAGTCCTGGATCGGAACCAACTTCTTCGGCGTGCTCAACGCATCGCGTGCGGTGTTGCCCGACATGGTCACCAAGAACTACGGGCGCATCATCACCGTCATCTCCGATGCCGGCCGCATCGGGGAACCCAACCTCGTCGTTTACGGCGGCGCGAAAGCAGGCGCCGCCGGTTTTTCCCGCGGCCTAGCCAAAGCCGTCGGCCGTCACGGGATCACCGTCAACTGCGTCGCCCTCTCCGGGGTCAACACCCCCGGCGTGGCGACCGCCATCGATGACCCCGCGGCCGCCAAGAAGGCGCTGCGCTCCTATGTCATCAGACGCTTCGGAGAGCCCGACGACCCCGCCCGCCTGGTGCTGTTCCTGGCCTCGGCCGCCGGGGAGTGGATCACCGGACAGACCTACCCAGTCAACGGCGGCTACGCCGTATCCGCATGAGCAGCCCCGCCGCTCCCCTGGCCGGAATTCGGGTCATCAGTTTCGCCGAGCAGTTTCCCGGCCCCTTCGCCACCCTGCTGCTCGGTGACCTCGGCGCCGACGTGATCCAAATCGAGCGGCCCCGGGGCGGTGATCCGTCGCGGGCGTTCCCGGGCCTGTATCAGGCGCTCAACCGCGGAAAACGCTCCGCGGCACTGGATCTCAAGGACCCCGAGGCGCTGGCGGCCTGCAAGGCACTCATTGCGACCGCAGACGTCGTTCTGGAGGGCTTTCGGCCCGGCGTGCTCAGCCGCCTCGGGCTGGGCCACGACCAATTGACTGCGGACAACCCTGCGCTGGTGTACGTGTCGGTCTCGGGCTTTGGCCAAAACGGCCCGCTGCGCGACCTGCCCGCCCACGACCTGACCTTCCAAGCGCTCGCCGGCCTGCTCGACGCCACCGAACCACGCGTCCCCCATCTGGCGCTCGCCGACCTGTTCGGCGGCATGTTCACCGCGTTCGCCGCCGTGACCGGCGCGCTCGCCGCCCGCACTACCGGCCGCGGCGGCTACTACGACGTAGCCATGTTCGACACCCTGCTCACCGTCGCGGCAACCAAACTCGTACCCCAAGCCAACGCGCTGCCCGCCGACACCCTGGGCCTAGACCCCGGCTACGGATTGTTCGCCACCGCCGACGGCACCTGGGTGTCACTCAGCATCGCCTTCGAAGACCACTTCTGGGCGGCGCTGTGCGTCGCACTGGACATGCCCGACGCTCACGGGTTGTCCGGGTCGCAACGCATCGAACGGCGCGATGCCCTGCACGAAGACATCGCCCAGCGGATCGCCGCCAAGCCCGCCGATCACTGGGACGTCGTGCTCGCCGGCTCGGGGATCCCGTACGGGCGACTCAACACAACCGAAGACCTGCTGGCCGACCCGCACGTCGCGCTGCGTCAGATGCTTCAAGCGATCCCCACCCCCGACGGACGGCAGACCTTCATACGCCAGCCGCTACTCGTCGACGGCGTCGCGCACGGCCCGCGCCGAGGCGTACCCCGACTCGGCGAGCACACCGCCGAACTCCTCACTGCCGCTGGGGTTGAGCCAGCAGTGGTCGACCGATTGGTCGCGCCGTTGCGCGAATCGGCCCCCAGGCCGATATATTGACTAGGCAGTATTACAGTTTCGGCTCACGGCTCACCGGAGGATGGATGGCCAGGGAACGCGCAACCGACACAGGAGCGCTGGTGACCGCTGCGGCCAAGACATTCCGGGAGAAGGGCTACCGCAGCTCGACCATCGACGACATCGCCCTGGCCGCCGGCATCTCGCGGCCAACGGTGTACAAGTACACGCGCACCAAGCAGCATCTCTTGGATCTGATCGTCGACGAGATGACCAAGAATCTGGAACAGGAACTGCGCAGCGTCCAATCCTCGGCCGATGATCCCGTCGACCGCCTCCGCAAGACGATCATGGCCCACATTCAGGCCTCGTCGGCCAATCGGACCTTCTACGCGATCGTCTTCAGCGAAGAGACCGAACTGTCCGAAGCCGCCCGAAAGGCGTTCCGCAGCTGGGCCCGTGAACAAACCAAGGACTTCGCAGCCTTGCTGGATCAATGCCTGGCGGCGCAACCTGTTGCCAATCGCGCCAAGGTGGACACACGTATCGCGGCCAACCTCCTGGAGTCGATGCTCGCGACGCTGTATCGCTGGTATGACCCGGAGGGAAGCACCTCCCCCGAGCGCTTGGCCGAGCAGATTTGGATGCTAGTCGGCTGCGTCTTCGAACCCTGAGCGGCGCCGCGCGGCCGGACGGCCTCGGTGCCGTCACGTGGTCAATTCCGAGACCTCGTCGGTAGAGCTAGGCAGCGCACACACAGCGGCAGCTCCACTGCTCGCCGGCGAGTTGGCAGTTCCGCGTGGAGTCTTCGCGGCAGAACGGCCCCTCGTACACCTTGAGACTCGGCAACGCCTTCTTTCACAGCGGGGTCTTGGAACCGAACCAATTCCCGCATCTTGGTTCGCACCACCGAAAATCAAGGGATCGTGCTCGTTCCGTTGGCCGAAGAAGAGGTCGCCTGCGTCGGCGCCTTTTCCACGCTGTCGCTGTCACGACCAATCATCGTGCACTCAGCCGACCGTGCGAATGACGCTTATCGCCACCGCTTCCTGCCACTTACGAGCTGCGCCATCCGGTCCTGCATTGAGAGTTCACCGCCGGCGACCCATTCCTGAAACGTGAAGCTGATCGATTCGCAGCAGTGCTTCTAATGCCCTGGAATTAGCAGGGGTGTACGTGGACTAGCCGACATCCGGCATTTGAGAGGACTTGCCGGGGACGTCGACGCAAAATCTTTGGCGATCTTCTTCTGGCCATTCCACGAAAGGATTCGAGGCAAGCTGGTCATTCTGGAATCGAACATCTTGCGTCACTTCGATTGAACAGAATGAGGCTGTATGCGCCTTATAGGGATCTGATGATTCAAGCTCGGCAACCACTAATCCACGATTTCTACCGAGGAACACATCAACGTCGTACGCCTCGCCCTCGGCAACGAGGTGATGCCGCAGCTTTCGGACTTTCACATCTGTTATCGCACTAACCGCAATGGCCACATCGAGATCGATTTCCCAATCGTACTCGACCCTCCCCTTTGAAGTCTGCGGCCCTTTCAGCGCGTAGGTGGCGAGGACTTCCGCGGAAACGCTCTCCATCCCAGCAAAACGACTAAAGCGGACCCGTTGAGACCATCCATGCGACGAAAAAAGATATGCTTGGACAATATCCGTAAACGGTACGTCGTCCACGATAGAGGCGTCTTTGACGACGAATTTCCTCTCCCTCTCATAAGGGACCTTTGACGCCGGCACTTAAAACAACTCGTCGTGCAAGTTCTCGACCTCATCTTCGGTCAAAGAGGCTATATAGTCGATAGTGCCACGCACAACGGCAAGGTCGGGTCTGCCTGGGTAAATACCGTGGTATTCATTCGCGTCTACTGCCGCCGAAACCAGGCTCCTCAGCAACTCAGGAAGGACCACGCGCCGAGCTTTGATTTCATCTAGACTGAGCTTCCGCCTGCTACCGTCCGGGCCTTCGACTTCGGTACGGAACACGTCTAACGCCCAGTTAACCAGATCCGTCGCTACACGCTTAAACCGCCGCCTTTGGCCGCGCTGGACCGAGGCCATCTCAGGGCTGTCTATAACGTAGAACCACGTTAGTTGCTTGAGTATCTCGACCAGCCCAATGGAGGCGCGCTTGATCTCCAAGTTTCCGTCGGGGCGTACCGACGTGGCCTTACTGGTCGAGGTGATCAACTGGGAGGTCAGCGCCCCCAGCACAGCCATATCTGCGGGGTGCCCATACCTAATCCGAGACGGAAAGAGGGTGGCGAATTCCCTGAATTCACGCACCGCCTCATCAAATTCAAAGCTTTCTTTTTTGGTCAGCTTTACTCGGACGTACGATAAGAACTCGTCCGTTTCCTCCGGATTGATCGGAACAAGGTTTCCGCGGGCATCGTAGGTATGCTGCAAATTGGGTAACGGAATCCGTCCGTTTGCGGCGAAGTCCTCGATGTCATGTGTCGCGTATGTGATGTCATCTGCCCAGTCCATGATCTGCGCCTCGAGGGTCGGGCGGCCGTCGTTCAGCAGAGGCTGAACCTGACTTAGGAAGACGTCGCGATCTGGCTCGAAAAATCCCCACTTTTTCGGCTTATTCGGGTTCCCCCCTCTTGGCCATGGATACTTCACGCAAGCCGCCAGTGAGGCGGCGGTCAGATCCAGAGACCCCATCGCTGCGTTGGCGGCCGGAAGATGCCGCGGCTTCTCGAGAGCGACTACCGGGACCCTCCGAACGAGCGTCGCAAGAACTCGAAACGTTTGAGCGTTGCCTTCAAATCCGTCCTCTAGACCCCGACTCACGGCTATCTCGTCCAAAATCTCTTCGCCAAGATGCCCAAACGGTGGATGGCCGATATCGTGCGCACGGCCCGCGACCTCTGCGACGTTAGGGTCGATACCGCCGTTCTTCTCAATGCCTTCGAGATTTGACTTGCCGCCAGACACTTCGGCGTCGCGGAGCAGGTATTGGCATAGCCGCCTGGCTACTTGGCCCACCTTTAGCGAATGGGTAAGTCGATTGTGTATCAAGCCGTACGGATCAGATTTTCCGTGATGCTGAACCGTTGCCGATACTTGCGTTACTCGAGCCAGTCGCCGGAAGTAGGTGGTGTAGAGAAGACGATCAAGGTCCCGCTGGAATTCGCTTCGAAGCTCTTGATTAATGTCGCGGTTCGGATTTGCGTAAAGACGATTGGCACGCAAAGTGTGTTTGGCAACAGGAGGTTGATTCACGTGTCTCGCACCTGGAGGTATATCGAGAATGCGTAGTTCAAATCAGGCCGCCGGCGAAAGGGCGACGATAACAGCGATCGAGTGCTCCACGTTGGCGCAGTTGCTAATTTCAGCAGCTAGCTCGCCGGGCTTGTCCTTGAGTTCTGGCTTGTCCGTTAGAATTTGCTGCCGCGCAGCGATTGCATCTCTGTAGCGCTGTTCCTCACCGCGATACTCCGGCGAAGAGAGATGGGGGCTCTGGTAGTCCGCAGCCGCAATGGCTTCCGCACTAATATCGACCGACATGTCCTGTCCTTTCATGTGGTTTGTATCCCATAAGAGAAATCTCCCGTTTGCCTAGCTGCCAATATCATTAGCAATGCTAAACAAAAAGGTCAGCAGCCTTTGCTGCGTGGCTGCTTCGTCCACCTCCCGCCTCTACGGGGCGAGCCCTCCATTGGGGTGTGCCAACCTCCTGTTGCCATAGCCTCGGAGTGTAGACGAGCTGTGTGACAACTCCCGGGAGGGCGGCCGGCCTGCGAGGACGTGCCGCTCGGTATTGCACTGATGACACAAGCCCCGTCGGGAAGTACCTCGCGATGCCGCGGCCAGCCCTCGGTTCTCCCCGCTGAGCCTCCGCCTCATACCAGCAATCGCTGGACCGCGGACGCATCTGATGGTTTGCCATGCTCACGCTTGGAGACGCATTTTTCCAGTGCAGCGAAACAACGGGCCTGCAGAGGGATGTGTGCCGCGACTGCGATTCGCACCCCAATCCATCCTGCAACAGGACGAGATTTAGCGATGTTTCTCGTCCAGAGTCCCACCAGCAGTCGCTATTTCCGCTGCGCGTAATCAGGTAATCCGTATGCATTCCGCACCAGCCCAGATCAGGCGGATCGTTACAGCCCGTTATCGTGGCGCTGACCTTCTTGTAACCGCCGGATCTATTGACGGTGCAAATTGGGTTACGCGTTTCGCGGTTATCGGAGACCAAACTGAACCGCTCTCGACAGGCTAGCCGCTGTAGAGGGGCACGATGGTTGGCTCGCCGAGCGCCACAGGCTCCGTCGACCAGCCCGCGAAAACCCGTGCAGTCGACTGAGTCGTGCTGCAGCAGGCTAGCGGCAGCCAGCCAAGCGCCCGCAGGTCGTGTCTCCCGCATCTACTGCCTCGTTTGCCTCGTCGCGGGTTCGTATCCACCGGGGAGGGCTTCCGCCCTCCGCCTCAAGGATGCCCCTGTACGGGCGGCTTCTAACGGCTCCATTTGGGAGGCGGCGACCGCTGGCCCGAGACGCTCGACATTAATCGGCCAGCCCACTAACCAAGCCGCGCTGCACACGATCTGCAGCTGCCGCTGACGCAGTGCGCGGCGGATCTTCATCAAGCGAAAGCACGTCCCAACCGCAGCGTCGCGCTGCAGCTGGATCCCTGCTCCGGGCATGGACGGATTCTGCACCAAAACCTCCCCGCCCGCAGCCGAAACTGGCGGCGACAGGCGGAAGTCACGAATCACTAGACGGAGCTCCAGCCGACAGTAGAAGGACAGGACGCCACAGCGCAGGTCCTCCCGACCAACACCGTCGTACGATACGAAGCCCTCGATCGACCCTCTTTGCGAGCTGCGGCGTGCGCTGACAGAGACTGACCGAACCGGCAGGCCCCTTCAAGCCGAGAGCTGCCCCGGGGGCGTTGCCGTTTGTTCGGCGATTATGACCGAGAATCGACCGGATTCCGCCAGTCCGGGGCGGAACCAGTCAGAAGCAAAAGTAGCCCCACCTGTACAACCAAGCACATTTTCCGAACAGATGGGACCCCTCGACTCCCAACTCTCCTCGAGGATGGCGATGTCGCTCGGCTCTACCGCTGGAAGAGCGGCCAACGCCTCCGAGCGTATCGCTTCGACCATGCCCATCCCGCCCTTCGATGCGGTGGCATGCCACCGATTCGTCGACCGCGCAGCCTGCGTCCCGTTCTAAGTGGACTCAGCCAGGACCTCGTTGGCGTGGATGGTATCGAGGTATTCACGGCATGACGCCAGGCGCCCGCTTTTGATCCGTACGACGTAGCACAGATCGTTGTCATACTGCCGGCCGTTTCGCGAGGTGCCAAAGGTGTGGGCCACGACCACCGCCTGCTCGTCGTCGGCCACGCACGCAAGGATGTCGGCCTCCACTCCCCCCTGCATCACCGCACTGACCCTAGCCAACATCTCAGTCCAACCCGCTCGGTCATAGGTCCCGGCGAGTGGGAATCTCGCGGGGTCTCCGGGGACGGTGAACGTGAAATCCTCGGCGACCAGGGTGAGCGCGTCCTCGATGCGTCCCGAGAACCAGTTATCGAAGAACTGCAACGTCAGCGCCCTGTTCGCCTCACGATTCATCGAGAGCCCCTTTTCGCACACATCTCCGTTTACCTGCTTACCCGGGCGCTCAAGTGGGGCAGTCGGCTACATGGCATGCGCGCCCCATCGTGGTCACCCATTGTCTAATACTAACTAGACAGTTAAGATTAGAACCAATGGGAACACATGGCCAACCGCACGGCACGGACACCGGGTCGGCGGGCAGCGACCCGATGACCGCACGACAAAGGAGAACCAAAATGCAGGCCGTGCTGTACGAGCGGACCGGACCCGCGGCCGAAGTGCTCCAACTGGTGGAGATGCCCCTGCCGATTCCAGGACCTGGCGAGGTCCGCGTGCGCGTGCACGCCTCCGGGGTCAACCCCGCCGACATCAAACGCCGCTCCGGCTGGGCACGCATCACCCTCGACACCCCGTTTCTCATCCCCCATGACGACGGCGCAGGTGTCGTCGACGAGCTCGGACCCGGCGTCACCACGACCGCCGTCGGCGAGCGGGTATGGATCTTCGACGCCCGCCTAGGCCGCCAGACCGGAACCGCCGCCGAATACGTGTGCGTGCCCGCACACAAGGTCGAACCACTTCCAGCCCACGTCGACTTCGCCACCGGAGCCTCCCTGAGCATCCCCGGACGGACCGCCCATCGTTGCCTGTTCACCGACGGACCAATCGACGGCGCCACCGTCCTAGTCGCCGGCGCAGCCGGCTCGGTCGGCCACTCGGCGGTTCAGCAAGCCCGGCTGGCCGGCGCCACGGTGATCGGAACCGTCGGCCGGGAAGACAACGCACCCATCGCCCTGGACGCCGGCTGCAAGGAGGTGTTGAACTACCGCTCGCCGCGTCTGGCCGAGGATCTGCTCGATCTCACCAACGGGCGCGGCTTCGATCGGATCGCCGAAGTCGACGCCGCCGCCAACATCGACACCGACAGCCGCGTGATCGCCACCAACGGCACCATCTCGGTCTACGCCACCGACTCCGGACACGCGCCGACCATTCCGCTGTGGCGGCTGATGAACAAGAGCGTCAACCTGCGCAACGTGCTGCTCTACAACCTGCCCCACAGCGAACACCGCCTCGCCGCAGACGATCTCAACCGCTGGATCACCCGCGGCGACCTCATCCCACGCGTCGGCCAGCGCTTCCCGCTTCGCGACACCGCCCTAGCCCACCAGGCCGTCGAGACCGGCACCGGCGGCGGCAACGTCGTCATCGACGTCGTCGACCCTCACACCGAAAGCTGAGACATGGCCCGCACCTTCACCATCCCCAACGTCGACACCGTCACCTACGGCGACGGGGCGTTCGGCGGTGTCGCCGACATCCTGCACGCCCACGGGGGACGACGACCCCTGGCCATCATGTCGGGGTCCTTGGCCGGAACCGAGGTCGAGCAGTCGCTGCGCGACCAGTTTGGCGACGCACTGGTGGGCGTGCACTCCAACACCCCGCAGCACGTGCCGCGCGCCGCGGTCCTGCGGGCGGCGGCGACGGCACGCGACGGCGGCGCCGACAGCGTGATCAGCATCGGCGGTGGCACTCCCATCGACTGCGCCAAGGCCGTCGCCATGTGCCTGGCGGCGGGGATCACCGAACCCGAGAGCTTCGAAAAGTACCGGGTGCGCTTCACCTACCCCGACGTCTACGAGGTCCCCGAGATCCCCGGTCCGCTCGTCCCCCACCTCGCCGTGCCGACCACCCTGTCCGCTGGCGAACACACCGGCCTGGCCGGCGTCACCGACGAAAGCACCTATGAGAAATGTGCCTACACCGCACCGGGTTTGACACCGGTCGCGGTCGTGCTGGACCCCGACGTGGCAGCCCGCACACCCGCGTGGCTGTGGGCAGCCTCAGGCATCCGGGCCCTCGATCACGCCATCGAGGGCATCCTGTCGTCCCGAAGCATGCCGATCGCCGACGCTCTCGGCGGCGAAGCGCTTCGATTGCTGTCGACCAACCTCGTGCACAGCACCGAGAACCCCGGCGACGCCCAGGCGCGCACCAATTGCCTTCTGGGCAGCTGGTTGTCGATCTTCGCCGCGACCAATGTGGGGATGGGGTTGTCCCACGGCATCGGCCATCAACTGGCCGCAGAGTTCGACATGACCCACGGGGTGACATCGGCCATCATGTTGCCGCGCGTGATGGAGTTCAACGAGGCGCTGACCCGCCCGCAGCTGCGCCGCATCGCCGAGGCCATGGGCCGCGACACCCGAGACCTCGACGACGCCGCGGCCGCACGCCAGGCCATCACAGCCGTCCGTGATCTGGTCACCCGACTCGGCGTGACCGACACCATCTCCGCGGCTGGAGGACACCGCGATGCACTGCCGGCACTCGCCGAACGCATCATGGGCGATGCCGCGGTCGCGGCCAGCCGCCGCCCCGTCACCCCGGACGACGTCCTGAGCCTTCTGGAAGCGGCGTGGTGACCCCGTACGCCCCCACCCGGCAGCACAACACCGAGAACAGGATCCCGATGCACCTCCTCAACAACGACCACATTGCCGTCGCCCTGCTCGACGGCGTCCTGACCGCGACGCTGCGGCGCAGCGACGTCGGCAACGGCATGGATCGAGTCCTCGCCGACTCCCTCACCGCATTCGCACACGACGTCATCGAGGGCGCCAAGACTGGCCGCGTGCGGGTCGCCGTACTGCGCAACGAGGGATTCGGTTTCTGCGTCGGCGGTGACCTCACCCACTTCAGCAACGCAGCCGATCTCCCCGCCGAGCTGCAATACGTGGCCGAAACCATCCACGAAGCGATCAAGGAGCTGATCGCCGCGCCCGTGCCCCTCGTCACGGTCATCGACGGAGTCGCAGCCGGCGGCGGAGTTGGCCTGGCGCTCGCGGGCGACATCGTGATCGGCACCCCTGCGACAAAGTTCAAAATGTCCTACACCAGCGTCGGACTGAGCCCCGACTGCGGCGGATCCTGGTTCCTCACCCAGCGCGTGGGGCTCGGCCGGGCGTTGGAGATCACGCTCACCGACCGCACGATCGGCGTCGGGGAGGCCGAACGAATCGGGCTCGTCGGGCCGGTAAGCGCGCCCGACGCCGACCTCGACGACACGGTGCGCGCGCTCACCAAGCGCCTGGCGGCCATGGGAACGGACTCCCTGGCAACGACGAAGCGACTGCTGCGCTCCAGCGTCACCGTGGATCTGACCGACCATCTCGACGAGGAGGCCCGCCAGATCACGCGCCTTAGCGCGTCCGCAGACGGCGCCGAAGGCGTGCGCGCATTCTTCGAGAAGCGCCGCCCCGCCTTCAGCTGATCCCCAGGGCATTTTCAATCGGCAGGGGACGTCAGCCCGGAAAGCGCGGACACCCCCGACGACCGAACTCATGTATCCCAGGTGGCCACGCGGTGCACCACTCGCGTGGACGTCGCGCCGGATCGGCGGCCCGCGAACGCTCGTCGACGCATAAACGGACGTCCGAAATGTGTCGGCCCACCTTCGTACAATGGCAAACCGGTTGACGGCATGCATTCCTCTGCGTTGAACAGAAATATTCCGACCAGAAGAACGCCCAAGTATGGAGGCATTGTGGTCGCGGAGTGGGCAATCCCGTTGGCGAAGACCGCGGGACCGCTCGCGGGGAAGCTGGTCGCAAAACCACTGAAGGGTCTGTACCTGCCGTGGGTGGTGGCATTCACGATGCGGAGGCAAGCGAAGAAAAGTCACCTCGGCGTGCTGTCCTACCGGAAGCTACGCAAGTACCTCGGCACTGGTGAGCCGCTCAAAGCGTTTAAGACTGGCGATCCAGAGCGCTACGAAGAGGTTGGTCAGGCATTAGCGGCGCTCTGCCAGAACTCAGACTCCGAGAACGAAGCTGCTGATAAAGCGGGCCCACTTGCGGTGCTTCTGTTGAACTCGTACACCGCGTCATTAGATCCGAACACAAACACCGCAATGTACAGCGCCATCACCGCAGAGCGCGTTGGATCGAAGATCGAAGAGAGGGAGTCCGCGCGATACGCCGGTGATACGACGTTTGAGCAGAACCTCGACCACCTCCCGCCCCTTCGCGCCGAGGAGGCCCGCGAGCTTAGGAGCGCTTGGCCCGCCATCTCGCAATTTGTTCACGAGTTTGTGCATTCGAGCGACCGAACTGCAGCGCTTGTCTCATGGCATAACAATCCGCCGGCGTGGTTTCAATCGCGCCCTTCCCGGGCGATCGTATGGTTTGCAAACCTGGCGAACGATTATGGCCTTCGCGAGATCGCCTCTGTCGCGTTTGTCGACGCGATCGATGCCGGCGCTACACCGGAGGCACGATGGCGAACTCAACAGGTCCTTTCAACCACTCAAGACGTAGCGGAATTGGCGCCACTGCTCGCGGCATATACACAAGACGACCCGATCGCCTCCGCCATATGCACGGCGAACGCCGACAACTTCGCCGCAGCGGCAACAGAACTTCGAAACTGGGAACCTGGCTCCCCCTCCGACAACGCCCGAAAAATTGCGCTGTTGTCGCAGCTAGTCTCAGTCGACGACCTAACAGAGGCAATTGCACTTAGTCAGCATGGTGCCACCGAATACCGAAGCGCAGCCTGCCGCGTCCTACTTGCAAGGTTCCTCGTATTCCGGGGCGGACCGAGAAGGACCGCGCTAGATTTCGCGGATCTTGAGCGCGCCCTCGACGCGGCACTCACTGCACGCGACGCGATTCGGGCATGGGGCGGCCCAAGTGAAGAAGCCGTAGAAATCGCAATCGTTGCCGCTCGTCTGCTCGGTCGCACGCAGCACGCCTGGCGTCTAGCGTCCGCACCGCCAGAGGGGACGGCTACAGCGCGTGAAGCTGCAAGCATCGAAGTTCGCCGGGAGGCGGCAACGATGGCAGCGCAGACCAACGCGCCCGACGTGGCTCGCGAATTGGCGGCCGGGACGGGACCAAGGACGGAACATGAAGTTGAGGCGCTGATTGCCCTGTTCGCCCGCGACGACGATGCCGCGCTCGCTCAGTTTCAGGCGGCGATCGAGTATGCAGTCGAACCACGCGAAGTTGAACAGTTGAGCCTGCAAATTGCTCTGCTTGGCGCCCGCTCACCGAAGCTAGACCAACTGCCCGCCGAGAAGCAGGAGGAGCTCAACCTCATCACCGACGCCCACAGCGGCGATGAGGAAGCCATCTCGATTCTTCGCGCGCGTGCGCGATCCAACCGCTTACTAGCGCGCGTGCTGATCAGCCTCGCGATCGACACCCAAGATGCTCGAGCGGTGGCAGGGCAAGCCGAGCAGGCCGGCCGGCGCTGGTCAGATCCTGATTTTCTACTTATGGCGGCAGAGCAGTACGTCGAACTGGCGGAATACGACTCAGCGGTCACGTGCGCTGAAGAAGCCCTCCGCCTCAGCAGCCAGGCCTGGGAAGGCGCGCTCCGCGCTCACAACGTGAGAATCCAGGCACTTACTGTGCGCAGTATGTGGGCGCCAGCCATCAACGTCGCAATGGAAGTTCTCTCCAAAGAGCCTGAAAACCGCAGTGCCGCATGGGCGCTCACACTGTGCCAGTACCATCTTGGACGCTTTGAGCAAGCCTGGCGATCGTACACCGAAGTCGGCGACCGGCCAGCGCCACGCAACGAGCAGGAAGCACTGGTGCGGTTAGACCTCTGGCGTCGGTTCGAACGAAACGCATCCAACATCGACACGCTTAGCTCCCTCCTTGAGCAGTTTCCGCAGAGCCGAGACGTCAAAGCTTCGGTGGTCAGCTCTCTGTTCGGTCTGCCGCTGGACTACGACTCCGAAATGGCTGAACGTATCCGTGGGTTGGTTGCATCTCTGCTTGAAGAGCTGCCAGATGTCTTTGTCCAGCAGGAGATTGACCAAGCCAACCCCTTGGAGTCGTTTCGTGAGTTTCTTCGCGATCAGCCCGACACGTCCGAGCAAGATGCCAGACTCGAAGAAGGCAAGTTCCCCATCGGCATGGCGGCGACTTTGCACCGGAGAAGTTTGACTGAAGTCTTAGCCATCAGAACCCGAGCACCCCTCTTCGCGGGTGACACCGAAACCTTTGAGAGGGAGGTGGCGACCGCTTCAGCGGCCATGGGCTCCCCGGTCGTCGTTGACCTGACGGCTATCTACGCGATCTCGGCGATGAATGAGTATTTGGCGGACCTACTTCTAGGACGCTTTCTCGAGCCTATGGCTGCTCGCGCGCAACTCATCGACGCCATTCAGGGTTGCGACCGATTGGCGGGACTCTCGACGTTGCAAATCGGACTGGCTGGCGATGGCTCTGTGGTCCCCATATCCATTTCGACCGAGGAGGCGGAGGCGCGACATGAACGAGCTCAACGTATTCGAGCGCAGTTCGAGAAGCTGACGACGAACGACACGCTCGACATCGCGAACTTCCCCGAGATTGGTTCAGCTGGTGCCAGCGCCGCTGTCGCGTGGATCTCCGCGCTCGACACCGCAATCGGAGGCGGTCACCCGCTGTGGTGCGACGACCGCATGACTAGACGATTAGCGGCAGAGAAGGGCGTAGATGCATTCGGCACACAGGCGCTGATCGAAGCGCTCAGGCGCGGTGGCACACTAGCCGACGATGTGGCAGTAGCGCACCAGGCAGAGCTCGTCGCGCGTTACTTTGTCGGTTTGAGCTTCAGAAGTGACGTTCTGACCCACGCCGCAATTATCGATGCGTGGAATCCTCTTGGATGCGCGGCCTTCATTGCTCACAGCGCTCCGATACCGGACGCAGGTCCACTGATCGCCTTCGTCATGGACGCGGTCAGGCGCAACACCGGCGACCCGGACTTGATGCGCGGTTGGATCGCCGCGGCCGCTTATTGGCTCGTTGGTGTGGCCCCCTCGACCCAAGCCGCACAGAGCAATCTGGAAATTCTGCTGTCAACATTGCTACAGCAGCCCTGGCTGGAATCAAGTAAGTTGCCTTATGCCCTCCAAGGGATACGGGACGGCATCGGGACCAAAGAAGTCTCGGATCCATTGAAGGACGTGATAACCAAGCATTACCGCCTTTTGGCTCAGCAATCCAGCTGGGCGCAGGCGGCACAGTGGGTCCGGGAATTATTCGCCTTGGCTAATAGGGAAGACCGCATCACCGCGACCAGCGTCCTTCTCCAGGTCCGTTGATTCGCGGGATTCGATCCAGCACACGGTTTCTCGCGGTGCGGCTCCATCACAATCCCGACCACGAGACTGAGGCCGACTGAGGTCATCACCGAATGTGGCACCGCGTTTGAGAACAGACAAAACCAGCCACACTTTTCGGCCCGTCCCGGTGGGCCAGCTGTCACCGTCCAGCGCGTGCAGCAGCGGCGTTTGGGCTAGCACACGCCGCACCCGAGCGGCTCCCGTGCCAGCGAGCAACATGGAGGCCTAGGGCCCGCTGATGAAGGAGCCTTGGTCGGTCACGCGGATACCGCCGAGCGGTTAGCCGGTTGCGCTCGTCCTCCTCACCTACCTCGGTCCAATCAGTCGCCGCACCCGGGCCCACTTTGTCGAAGTGTGTTGTTCAGACGTCGGTGTCGCCACCACCGGTCGACGGTGCGGACGATTCAAACAACTCGACGATCGGCACATCGAGCGCGTCGGCAATGTCGAAGAGTCTTTCGTACAGCAGCCCGCGCTGACCGAGTTCCACCTGAACGAGCATGTGTCGCGCCACTCCCGACCGATGCGCCACTTCCTCCTGAGTCAATGCCCGTTCGATCCGCAATTGCCGAATGCGGCCGCCGACCGCGGCACGCCTCGCGGCCCACTGAACGGTGCGGTCAGGATCGTTTTGACTAGGGCGTGTTGGCACACACTGTAGTCATGGCGTACGGCCCGCAAAAGTCTGTACAACTAGTTGTATATTGTGAGAGGTATTTGCCACATCACCCAGCAACATGCACGTGACGAACGAAAGGGAGGTAACGCATGCCGGAGGCCGCCAGCACAAAGACGCGGCGCCGCGGGTCTGAAACACGGAGACGCACCGATACTGTGACCCTCCGATTGCTGCCCACTGAAGGCGCAGTTCTCAGCATGCTGGCAAAGGAACAGGGGCACGCCAGTCGCCAAGCGTTGATTCGCACCGCGTTGGAGCCTCTCTTCGCGGCGTCAACGCATCAGCCGTCGTAATCTGCTGCGCCGGAGCGCTTTCCTCCTGCGAACCACACCGCAAGTGGCGCCGACGATCGCATAGCAACTACATGTCTAGCCCCGCAAGAAGGATGCCGATGACAAAAGCTGTTGGAAAGGCCCGATTTCCTTCACAACCTGCGAGACCCGGTAGGCCGCATGACGACGCCCACAGGGCGGGTGCAGAGGCGTTGTCCACATCGCCAAAGACATGATCCTGCGCCACATCTGCGAGGTGTGCGGGACGGAACGCGACCTCGCGCCCGAAGCCGCGTACGAGGCGGGCTGGGACTATCCGCCGAAGATGGGCACGTTCGGCATCATCGGGCCACGTACCTGTCCCCACTGCATTGTCAACCAGACAGCGTGGTGGGCATTGATGGTCGAAAAGTGCACAGTCGACATGCTCACGCCGCACCAGCGAGAAACCGTTGCGCGGATCTGCGGCGAGCCAGGCAGCATCACGCCGCCTTAGATAGGCGCCAGTCGTCGGATAGAGCGAAGAGCCACTTATGCAGCCCCGCCGCCCATTTCAGCATCCAGCGCAAGAAGAACACTGGAAGCTCCGTCCGTGCGCAGGACATCCAGAGGTCGCGAGCCTCCGAGGAACGCGTTGGCGCTTTCGAACCAGATGCGTGCTGTATCTTCGCTCCACAACAGACGTGCCCGCGAGTACGCGTATTCAATATCGTCGACCTTGCGTATCTGCTCACGGATTTCGGCGATGCGCGTTGTTGATTCAGGGTTGGACAGCCTGTTGGCGATGTATTCGGCGCCGCGATCGCGGTATGTCATGTACTGATTCTCCCCCGCGATGGGCGCTCCGTCTATCGACCTTCCCGCCGCAGGACGTAATCAGCGGACCGCAGCGCGGCCCATTAGGCCACCTACCGTCGGACCCGCATGCGGCAGTCAGTACTTGGGGTGCTGTTTCAGCCGCGTCCGGCTGGGGCCAGCGGGCGGCAGGCCCGCAATCCGCGACGGCGAATCGGAATCGCGAAAAGTGCTTACGAAGCCCGGTTTTTGGGTGCGACGAGTTGGCGGAAGAGGCCGGGGAATGCACGGACATCGCTTGTGCCGTTACGCAGCCAGTCACCCACGGGTAGTTTCGTGACGCCTGCGGACATCATTGCCCAGCGCGGCGCCGGCATCATCACCACCGAGGAGATGATGGACACGCTGTTGAGCTGGTCGTACACCTTCGGCAGCGTGGCGTGCGTCGATGGCGTTGCGACCGATGCCTACGTCTCCGGCGACTGGGACGTGATCTGCGCGGCGTTCTATCGTGGCGATATCACCGACGACGAGTTCGAGCGTCTGGCCGACTATGCCCAGCATCAGGTCTCCATGAGACCAGCCGAACTCTGCGATGAGCCGCCGGTGCTGCACGATGTGATCGAGGGCGAGCAGGTCGCCAAACATGTTGCGCGACTGGTGGCGACGGGATACGTCTCGGCCGAAGTCGCGGCGGGGTTGTGCATCAGCGAGTCCCAGCTGGCGCAGCAACGAGTGGCTGGCGAACTGTGGGCGATTCCAGACGGCTCATCCTGGCGATTCCCGGCATGCCAGTTCGAGATCGACGCGACGTCGCTTCAGCCGATCCGGCAGGTGCGCGGCCTGGCGCGAGTCCTTTTAGCGTTGCCCGTGGACGTGCATCCGGCTACGGTCGATGGTTTCTTGCACACGACGCAGCCCGACCTGTATCGCCATCGGGCGCAGACACCATTGGAGTGGCTGCGCGGTGGCGGAGACATTGATGCAGCTGCGGCTTGCCGCGGAGTCCGCCTGGTATGGCCGTTAGGACGCTGACCAGTTGAGCGCTGTTTTGTATCTCGTCAGGGATGACGACCGTATCCAAGCGCTAGTTGCGCAGGTTGACGGCAAGTTGTTCTGCTACGTCCCCGACGTTGATGAATTTGTCTACAACAAACCGCTGACCGCCGACTTCTTGATCAACCGGGATAAGCGGTACGACCGCATTGACGTTGCCGAAGCCCTACAGCTCATCGAAGAAGGTTGCATCGGCAGGATCGACGACCACGGCAGCCAGACGTTGATGGATTGGGCGGTCTACCAACCGCAACGCCTTAGACCACGAGAGGTACTCGGGCACGGAACCAGCGGGACTGAAACCGTTGCAGAAGAAGATAACTCGCCAAGTGAGTAACCGGGCGCGATACGCGGTCGCACCGTCACGCGTTTCGGGTCACCCATCGAGGACAGTCCGCGCCACTCATGCAATGCTCGAAACACCTTGGAGCGCTGCTTATTTGGCAAGCGCGCACGACGGATCCGTTGTCGAATAGACCCCGCGAGTACACTCATGGCGAATTATTATCCTGGTATAGTTATATGCATGCCACGGCCCGCGCTAACGGAACACGAACGCCTACAGGGAGAGAAGCTCGGGGCGGAGCTGCGCCGGCTACGCGGTGGCAGAACCGCGGCGGAGGTATCTAACGCAGCCGGAGTGCCGCTCGATACGTTGCGCAAGCTGGAGCAGGGCGGCACTCCGTCACCAGGCTTCTTCTTGATTGCACGGTTAGCGCGCGAGCTTGGCATTCCACTAAATCAGTTGGCAGACCGAGCAATGCGAACAGAAAGGCGACGGAAATGACGTCGGTTGCGCCGCTGACAGAGGTAGATGCGGCCGCAATCGGTCTGAACTGCGTTCGCGATGCGTTGGCGGCCGAACCGCTCGGCGGGCAGGCTGTGTTGACCGGATCATCCTGGCGTCGGACTGTGCGCTGGTACGACCCCAGCTATTTGGGGACACCGGCGTTCTGGGTCGAACAAACGCGACAGCGGTCCCGCCCCGCCACTTATCAGATTGGCTCCACGTTGCTTGAGGAAGTAGCGCTGTGCCTCCTCGGCGGTTACGGAATCACCGAACACATGGCGTACGCGGCGTTTACACGCTGTCAGGAACTGGGCCTGCTGACCGGTGAGCTGTTCAGTGAGAGCGTCATTCACAGTGCGTTATCCGAACCGCTAAGCCTGGCCGGTCATCCACGTACGGTGCGGTATCGGTTTCCGCAACTGAAGGCGCAGCGACTGGCCGCGGCGATCGCCTTCCTCGACTCCGGCACACCGCCACGAGCGGATCAACCGAGGGAGCTCCGCGACTGGCTAACAGGGGTGCCAGGGGTCGGGCTCAAGACGGCCTCGTGGGTGGTCCGCAATCTCACGCGCAGTGATGCCATTGCCGTCATCGACATCCACATCAGGCGTGCGGGCGTGGCGGCGGGAATGTTCGATCCGGCGTGGAAACTGCCTCGTGATTATCTGTTGTTCGAGGAAGCGTTCGTCGCATGGGCTTACCTGGGCGGGGTGGGGACAGCCGACCTCGACGCATGCATCTGGTCCTCGCTCGCGACGCTGGGCCGTGGCGCTCGGTCATTGTTCGGTGTGGACGCCCTCGTGTCGTTGGACTAACCGCACCATCTTGCAGACGGAGGCGGTCCGCGGCATTACATTGATCGCTAGAACAACAGTCGAGGCGAGGGGAACGCCGTGGCCGGTGGCGGGGGCTCAGATTATCGCAGCACACTCGGGGGGATCAGCGGACGAGGACAAAGCGGACCCTCCTGCAGCACATTGATTTTCGAAGCCGGCGTGATGTCGCCAGATCCGGACGTCGTAGCACAGGTGGAGCTGGGAACCGTCTGCGACATCGTCTTGCAGGGCACTCCGCCGCAGCTAGCGGTATATGTGCG
Source organism: Mycobacterium sp. 360MFTsu5.1 (assembly GCF_000383495.1). Classification (NCBI taxonomy): domain Bacteria; kingdom Bacillati; phylum Actinomycetota; class Actinomycetes; order Mycobacteriales; family Mycobacteriaceae; genus Mycobacterium; species Mycobacterium sp. 360MFTsu5.1. The sequence continues at coordinate 45,519 of NZ_KB911463.1, forward strand.
TAGCAGCGGGGCGGTCCTGGGAGCAATCACCGATCACTGGGCGGATCTGACCAGCTGCATCGGCGCTGGCTACGCCTACGAAGCGGTCATCGTGGCGCTAAGCCCGGTTCGCGTCCGAGTTCAGCCCGCCACGCAAGTCTGATCTACGGTGCAGATTACGGTCGTCGGTGGAACCTATCGCGAATATTGTGTGGAGCCACCGATCAATCGCCTGCTCGGTTCGGGGCTTCGTGCAGCGGGCTTACTGGCAAGTCTGGGCGACACCGTTCAGTTCCGTACCGCCATCAATGATGGCGATGCGCCTGAGTTCAGCGCCGTCTGCTCGGCATTGAACATCGCCGCCGGCCCCATCGAGCGAACAGGGCCGATCGTCTTCACCTACGAGACGCCTATTTCGCGCACGACGCTGCGCGGCACCGCATCCTCAGCGGCACCGATAGAGGTCGACGCTGAGTGTGTGTTGGCGTTTGGAATGGTGGAGACTCGATGGACCGTCCGCGCCAAGACTGTCGTCGTTGATCCGCAACACGGCTCCGTCGATGCTCTGCTCGGTGCTGTAGATGCCGAGCGAATCACCTTGATCCTCAACGAACATGAGGCTCGGGCCGCTGTCGGCCACAACGATGTCGAGCAAGCAGCACTTGAGTTGGCGCGCCGCGGCGCGGACGCTGTGGTCGTCAAGCGCGGTGCACTCGGCGGTATCGTGGCCCACCGCGACGTAGTCGCTGCGTTCGGGGCGATACCCACCGACCGGGTGCATCCGCTGGGCTCAGGGGACGCGTTCTCGGCCGGATACGCGCATGCGTGGGCTGCCGGTGCCGATCCGCTCGCCGCGGCCCAGGCCGGGTCGCGAGTCGCGGCCTCGCACTCGCTGACCGGCACCGCGCAAGTACGGCTCGACCAACTCGACACGCTACGTCCGCCGCTTCCATACCCGCTGCAGACACCGCGAATCTATCTGGCCGGTCCGTTCTTTAATCTGGCTCAGAGACAACTCATCCGGACCACCAACGGCGCTCTGACGCACCTCGGGGCCGACGTGTTTTCCCCGCTCGACGAAATTGGTTGCGGCGGTGACGAAGTGGCCGAGAAGGATCTAGACGGCTTACGCGGGTGTCGCAGTGTCTTCGCTGTGCTCGATGGCGCCGACGCCGGGACTTTGTTCGAAGTCGGTTGGGCCACCCGCGCCGGAATACCGGTCGTCGGGTTCGCTGAACATCCCGACGAACACGCCTGGACGATGGCCCGCGGGACCGGCGCCGTCGTAGTCAGTGACCTTTCAACGGCCTTATACGGCAGTATCTGGTCAGCTATCCAGAACTCTCCTGGGTCGTGAAGCGGCTGTTGCTGTTGTCCGGCGGACTCGATAGCGCCGGCGTGGCGGCGATGGTGCTGCCTGAGCACTGTCTCTACGTCGACTACGGCCAACTCCCGGCGATGGCCGAAGGCCGCGCTGCTCGCCAGATAGCCGCCGAACTGGGATTGCCGTTCGATGCGCTGAGCGTTTCGGCCGCCGCGGTGGGCGGCGGTCTGATGGCCACCGATGCGGGCGGAGCAAGCCCTGCCGGGGTCTCCCCGGAATGGTGGCCTTTCCGCAATCAGCTGTTGATCACGCTCGCCGCAGCCTGGGGCGTACAGCGTGGGTTCGAAGCAGTGCTGGTCGGGACGGTAGCTTCCGACGGGGCACGTCATGCCGATGGCACTAGCGAGTTCGTCGCAGGCATGGATGCACTGCTAGCTCTTCAGGAAGGCGGTATGCGTTTGCGGGCCCCCGCCGCGCATCTACGCGCGGCCGAATTACTTTCCGCGTCAAGGGTTTCGGATGCAGTCATAGGATGGACGCACTCATGTCATCGGGCCAATCTGCCGTGTGCTAACTGCCCGGGCTGCGTCAAACACATTGAAGCACTTCGCGAGGCTGGTCGGCTGCAGTGAGCATTTCTGGTCATCGACCGCTGAACGTGCACCGCCACATGGTCACTGGGGTCTGGGTCGTCGCGTTTGCCGGCTGCATTGTCGCCGCGAACTGGGCGATCCTGCACGTTGGTGCCGACCACGGACCGGGGGCACCGCGCACGATTCCGATCGGTTTTGGTTTGGTCGCACCGTCTGGCGTGTTGTTCGCCGGCGCCCAACTGACTGTGCGAGACGTCATCCATGAACGGCTGGGAGCGTGGAAGACGCTGGGAGTCATCGCCGCCAGCGCCCCGCTGACGGCGATGGTTGCGTCCCCGGCCCTGGCGTTCGCATCCATAGGCACGTTCTTGGCCGCTGAGACCGCGGACTTGGGCGTGTACGCCCGCCTCCGTCGGCGCGGCTACACGACAGCAGTGCTTGCGAGCAATGTGGTGTCGGCACTAGTGGACTCAATTCTGTTCCTGGCATTGGCTTTCGGCTTGTCCCAGGCGGCATCCGGTGCTGTCGGAATGACGGCGGGCAAGTTGGAGGCGTCGGTCGCGACCCTCGTCGTGATAGGGGCAGCCGCTCGGCTGGTCGTGCCACGGTTCGGCCTGGTAGGCAACGCTCAAGCTCGCGCATGACGGCTAGGCAAGTCTGATAGCGATGGGCTCAGGATGGAACCAGTAGAAATCAATCACCGCGGTCGAGACAATGGGCCGATGACAGGAAGGCTCACTCGCTCCGAACACCGCTCCTGGATCGTGCACTGTCAGCTAGCAACACACCTGACCGCGACATCGCTCACCGATTGGCGAACGACGATTCTGGACAATATCGCGCGCCTCCGGTTGAGCGTCCACGGCCGACCGCACCTCGAGAACCTGGATCACTGGCAACACATCGTCGAAAGCAACGATCTGGCGGGGCTGCGACGCGCACTGATCGGCGTTGACCGCCATGACATCGAAATGCGAGAGGTAACACCGCTAGGCGGCCTACTACCCGATGACGAACGGCGGCGAGCGCGCAATGAGGAACTCGACAGCGACTAGATCGTTGAACTCGACGACGATTTGAGCGATCTCGATACGGTGCTCCCCCGGCCCATCCACCCGTCAGCGATACGCGACAGTTTCTCGTAAACACCCGCCGGCGCCTTCGGTGGTCTGCGGTGGGTGATCGACCTCTTAGGTTGAGCTGGAGTCGCGAGGTACCAACATGGTGGCGGTATTCTTGGTCAGTCGATCGAGCTTCGCTTGAAGCCGCGCTCTGTCGCGAATGCTGACTTGAAGTTGTTCGGCCAGGGCTTGCACGACAGCTTCCAGCTCCGTCCGCTTGTCTCGTGCGTCCTTGTATTTGCGCTCCGCGTTCAGCGCGCGCTCAAGCATCGCCTGGAGTTTCTTGTTCAACGCGTGTTCTTGTGGGGTGACGACCTCGTCCTGCTTCGCCACCGCCCTGTCCATCCAGTCGGCGAGGTCGCTGAGAGCGCCTCGCACGAGCCGGGTTCGACCTACGCCTGCTTCGTTGGCCAGGGCTACGACACTTCGCTTGCCCCGGTTGATCGCTTTGGGTGCCGGTTCGCCGGTGAGAAGACTCTGCATCGCAATGAGGACGGCCTTCCGGGTGGGGTTGCGTTCGGCGTTGATCTCGTCTTCGGTAGGGGGCCAATCCCGCTGTGCAATGGGCGTCGCTTCGCCAGATGTCATGCCCGATCGCTCTTTCCAGAAGGAGCTGCCCCATCAGACGATTCCGAACTCGTGATCTTATTGTTCTTCGCAACCCGGTCCGCTTTAGCTTGCTCTTCAGCCATCACCGCGAGCAGGGGCATCCCAGTGGTCTCGTGTTCTGCGATGTGCTCTTCGAGATGCTTGATCCGCTTTGTGATTCGCGCCGCGAGGATCGGATTCACACAATCCAATCGGGCCCGAAGTTGAGCAGCCTCGTCCTTATCTGCGGCGATCGTCTTGTCGGTGTAAGCCCTACTACCGCAATATGTTCTGCAGTCGTTTCGGTTGGGTTCGCCGTTGTTTTCACGCGAGCATGCCATTGTTTCTGGTTTCATCGGATCGGCGAGGCACAGGCACGCATGGCCAGGGTTTTCCCGTACCACCATGTCCGGATCGCTGCGCAGTCGGCCCTCCTCCTTCTTCGTCATTTCAGCGTACGTCCCGGGGAATTGGTTGGCGGCGAACCGGTTTAGCGCATTTCCGAGTCGCTTGGCCGCGGGACCCGATACCTTCATGCCGGTCTTAGCTGCGTTCGAGTGGTCTTGCAGCGTCTCGTACAAGGCATTCTTACGTTCTTGATCCATGGTCGCGGCGATGCCAGAGCTGATCGTGGATCCGTACCGTTCGGTGACCGTCGCCTCCATTTGGCCGAATTGAACACCGGCGGCCACAAGTCCTTCCGGTTGATTCACGATATGCCACGCGATGCTGCGTCGGAATCGGTCGAGAGTGACCGCACCGTTCGGGTCTGCGGCGATGCGGCGGCTCGGCTGGAGGTCGAGTTTGATCACCAACTCGTTCACGTATTCAGTGAGTTCGCTGATCCACAGAACCATCGAATCGCTGGCGACGATGCGATCCAGAGCCGTCTTACGCTTCTGCGGATTTCGAGTGTCAGGGTGACTGATCAATCGCTCCGATCCCTCAGCTGCGGCAAGGAGTTCAAGCGCCTGGATCGCTTCGGCGCCAGGCCTGATAGTTGCCCACACCCACGGCTTCCCGTCGATATCTTGCTGGTCATTATCATCACGGACGGCTTTAAAGATTCGGCCGTCGATCCGAAAGGAATGAGCACCGTCAGGACGCGGAACGGACCGCAGGGCTCCGAGCGGAAGCTTCCGACATTCCTCCCCGCGCATTCCGGTGCAGCTACAAATGAGCACAGCCGCGGCCGCGCGAAGGATTCTCAGCAGTTTGCCGTCCCGTATATCCCGGTAGTCCAGGAACGGCAACCATGGACGACCTTCGATGGTACATGTGACGGTCACCGGAATCGGTTGCGGCAGACTAGGGTCAAGCACATAATCACCACGACAACGGCGCCAATATCCAAAGTCTTTGGGATGGATTCCTCCGCCTCGCTGCGCGATCAGATATTCCGCAGCGACTGTTCCTTCGCGACGACCTTGCGGCAGCACCCCGCCCCGCTCTGCCACTATTTCAGCGACACCAGCGAGCGCTGCCGCAGAACGTTCAGGCAACGTAGGTCGACTTATAGCTTCAGACACCCACTCGACACCGGCCACAATGTCTGGAACGCATCGGACGATCTGCCGAGACCACCAGAGAAGCGGTGCGAAAGTATCGGGAGCGATGACGACCTTATTGTTATCGGCGGAACGCGCAGCCGCGCGTCTGCCGACATCCGCCGCGAACCATAAGGGCTCGACCATGCGGTCCGCTTCGGGCAGATAGGCCGCCAAGTGGGCGATCGCGCCAATATAACCCAGAAGCTGCACCGTTGATGACCTGATGGACCCGCTTTCCGTAACGATGGCTTCCGTTGCATAGGAGTCGAGCAGGTCCACCGTGACATCGCAGAGTTGAGCGATACCTTGCTCGCCGAGGTAGTGGCTGAAGTGACGCAAGAACGCAAACCGCGTGCCAATCGACGACGCTGCCGGCCATTCCCGAGAATTACTGTCCGCGAGCTGCGCCGCCGGTGCGGGCCTGTTGATGAGCAGCCAGACGATGCGTTTGAAGGGCATGACGAGATGCGAGGGAAAAGCAAAACGCTGTTCTGATGTTCCGGGCAACCATCGCAGATTCTTCAGGCTAGCGGGAGGCGGATCCATCGGGCGCAGCGACCAAATGCTTTCGTCAAATGTGCTCATTGGAAGGTCGGGACGTTTAAGCCGCAGCTGATGCACGATCACGGGCCCGGATTCCACTGTAGACCAATCGATTGCGTCCTCGTCGGCTGAGTCGGCAGGGTCGATTGTGTCAGCTACTAGACGATTCATGTGTACTTCCCATTGAGGAGTAGGTGTATTTCAGCGCTGTCCTCATCGGTGATGGCGCCCTCGGCAACTCGGTATTCGTTGGCGGTGATCAGGGTGCGGTCCTCAAGAAGGGCCAGAAGGCATCCGTAGGCCATGGCGCGGAAGTCGGTCCAGTCGGGTCCATCGGTGGAGGCTATGGCCTCCAGTTGGCGGCGGAGTTCTATCAGTCGGGGGAGATGACGTGGCGTTGCGAAGGCATGTGTACATTGCAGGCACAACAGAAAATCGTCGCCGCACGGCTCTCCAGTCAACGGGTGGCGCTCGAAGTCGAAGCAGCCACCAATAGTTGTATCGGTGTCCGTTGGTGTGTTGGCGTCTTCGAATCTCATCTTGAGGTGGTTCTCGGCATTCTCGATGACCGCCCACAGCCCAGCTTCAACGGCCTCGATCATCAGGCGTTCACGTTCGACCTCTGATGCGCGGACGTACAGGGTGGACCACGTCGCGCGAGTGTGTCCCTGGGGTGTCCGGTCGATGAGAACGCGCACCGTCTTGCGGATGCGGTGGAAAGACAGCGGCACGTCCTCATTTGGCCACCATGCAAGGCCCGACTTGTCAGTGGCATCTGAGGGCCATATACCCACCTGCGGAGTCGCCCTTCCTCCGATTCCCTGCCAATATACGATTACACGGTCGGCTCCCGGAAGATCGTGTGCAGCTAGATAGTCACGTGCCGGCTGGGTCATTTCGATGATTTTCGCCATCGCACGGCGTGCTTTTTTCGGGATCGCATGCGCGTCATATGGGTCGTTGGGGCGGCGTCGTTTCTCGTCTTCCACCGTCGATATTTCTTCTGAGACACCGAGCCCAGGAGCCGCCGAGGGCACCCTTCGCTCGTTAATTTGAGTAAAGTTGACACCCTCCAGGCAGGCGATGAGCACCGCAATCGCCACCGCGCCCTGTCGGCTCACGAACAGCATTGGGCGCGCATTCCTGGCGCCGTTGTTCCGGCTGTCTTCGAGGCACGGAATCCCCAATGCCACACGTGCAGTGTCAGTTTGAGGTGCGCCCGTATCGGCCACTTCGCGAAGCGCGTCGGCACGAGCCCGCTCTTGAGGTGAGAGATCCTCGTTGTCCGCCTTTTTCAACAGGAGCAAATTTGGGTGGATGCGCCGATACTCGGCATTGACTGCGGCCGTCGCCGCTTCGAGGATCAAGTCAAAATCGTCCATCTCGAGGGGCTGATATTCATCTACTTCCTCCCCAGGAAGCCTCCGGTTCAAACTCTTCGGTAGATCTGGATGGAGTCGGTGCGGATAACAGCGGAGGACCAGCCGAACCGTAGCCAAATGCGAGCGCTGAGCGTTAGCATTCGGCAAGCTTTTTGCTCGATGGAGCAGGTAGGTGTTCCAGCGATTCGGGCTCAGCTCGGTTAACGTGCTCACATCGTTCTCGCTACACCATCGCGCGAACCATTTGATGTCGACGAGATTGTTTCGAGCGGTGTGCGCACTCTTCCAAGTACCGTTGGCTCCGGTCAGAAGTTCCAGTGCGTCGGCGAGCTGCACCCTTAGCCGCGCGTCACACGCTAAGTCCCGAAGATCAAGCACTACAGGCGAATACGAGCCATGAAGAGAAGCAACGACTACTTCAGGATTCTCGCGCCGAGTGACAACGCCATCTGCCGCGGTGCGACGTCGACCCGCCTTCATTCGGTAGTGCCAGTCAGATCGCGGACCTCCGCAAGGTCTTGCGCCAACGCCGAAACCATATCGCTTATGCTCGCGCCTGTCGTCGAAGTCCCAAACAATCGATCGAACCGCAGTCGCTGAACACGGGGCATATATGTGTTCCGCGTCGTTTCCACCGATTTATGCCCCAACACGTCTTTCACTGTCCGAAACACCTCGTCATACCGAGACCCGTCCCCGTAGGGGACGTTCTCATCCCATCCGTGCCTGTCATCGAGACGCTGGTGCAATCGGACGGCCAACGCCAGCGCGAAACTGAAGCGAAGGGAGTGGGGCGTTACCGTCAGCTTGTCACTGCCTGTGGCTCCGGTGGGTTCCATCGCTGCCCAAAGTCGATCGTTCGCTCCCTCGAACACTCCGATCCATGACTCGTGATGGAAGGGGGTTCCGCTTTCGTTGAGCCACAATGCCATCGGTTCGGGGCGTCCGTTCCGCCGCCAGAACAGACGCCGTCGCATCGGTGGCTCCATTGTGTTCAGTGACATAGCAACGCTGTCGTCGCAAATGACTTCGAGCATCCCCTTTCGAGTGCGTCGAATGTCTGTTACCCAGACGATGTCGTCGATCGCGTCGTAGCGCCCCTCACTTATCGCGCGGCGAACAGCAGCAGCTCGGCCGACATAGATGTAGCTGCGCAATGTGCGAGTTACGGTCGGTGCCCCGTACCACACCCGCCCCTTGCTGTTCTTAGCGATCGCCGCAGGCAGCTTCGCCTCAACTACGCCTTCGGCTGGTAGTTCTGCCAGTAGGAGCGCTCCCGCTTCCTGCACGCGCAGACCAGTTGAGTAGACAAAGTCCGTGAATGCTGTATTGCGCAACGAGTTACGAGCCCGACAGGACTCGTCATCGCCGGTCGCGCGCCATTGACTCCGACTGATACGTTCAATCGCGCGACCGCGCAAGCCGACATCGCGCCACAGCCGGTACGTCCCTGGAACGATCCACCGATCCCGCTCCTTACGCACCAACGTCTCGTCGGGTCTAGCACCGGGCACCTTCAGCGCAGCCCGCCCACCCGGCACCGGACTTACGTCTATAGCCGGACCGTGCGGCGTGATCGGAATCTTGTGGCTCACTGCCCAGTCGTACAGACCCCTGAGCGCGAAAACCGCCTTATTCCACGTCGACCACGCCACTATGTCGGCCGACTGATGATGATCGGTGCGGAAGACCTTGAAATCGATGAAATCATCTTCCGTGGCTTCCAACCATGTCAGCGGATCGTTTTGGTCTCCGAGAAAGCCGCACCAGGTAGCTATCTCTCGCGCGTACGTCTTGCGGGAAGACACATCTAACGATGTGAACTGCGGGGAGGAGCTGAAGTACAGGACCAACCATTCGTCCAGCTCGCCGTTGCACGAAACCAGGATCGGCGTGCCCTCCGGGACCCGCGGCCGAGCATCGGAACGGGCTTGGTGGCTACACGCATCCAGAACGTCCGAGTACCCGACCGGCCAAGTCTCGCGGCCGGTCGTTGTCAGTACAGTCCACTTCTTTGCCGGAGCGGCAGCGCTCAGCACTCCTGGAACGTAGACGGGAACGTGCCCCGGCCCGCTCCGACACGCCCGCACATGTCCATTTCCTAGAGAAGTTCTTCGGATACGGCAGATCCCCCAGCCCCCGGTCCTCGTCGGCCTGCACCATCTCGAGCAACGGCTCCAGGGAATGCGCCACGTCGTCGATGCGGGCCCACGGATCGTCACGCTCTGCGAGCAGCTTCGGCACGGTGGCCATCGTGTAGTCATCGGGATCGGCGTCGGCGAGCTCGGTCCAGGACAGTGGCGTCGACACCGTCGCGATGGGCGTCTTGCGCACCGAGTACGCCGAGGCGAAGGTCCGGTCCCGCGCGTTCTGGTTGTAGTCGATGAACAGCCGCTCGCCGCGCTCCTCCTTCCACCACGACGTCGTCACCGCATCGGGCGCGCGCCGCTCCACCTCACGGGCCAGGGCGATACCAGCCCGGCGCACGGCGATGAAGTCCCACTCCGGCTTGATCCGGACGAACACATGGACGCCCCGGCCGCCCGACGTCTTGGGGTATCCGGTCAGGCCGAGTTCGTCGAGGATCGGTTTGAGCACACCGGTCGCGATCTCCCGGGCCTCTTTGAACCCGGTGCCCGGCTGTGGATCGAGGTCGATGCGCAGTTCGTCGGGGTGCTCGACGTCCGGGCAGCGCACCTGCCACGGGTGCAGCGTGATGGTGCCCATCTGCGCGGCCCAGATGATGGCCGACGGGTGCGTCACCTTGAGCGCGTCGGCGGTGCGGCCCGACGGGAAGGTCACGGTGCAGGTCTTCAGATAGTCCGGATGCTTTACGGGAACACGCTTTTGGTAGATCTCCTCGCCCTCGATGCCGTCGGGGAACCGTTGCAGGTGGGTGGGCCGGTCCCGCAGCAGCGTCACCATCCGCTCGGCGACGGCGAGGTAGTAGTCGACCATCGTGCGCTTGGTGCCCTTGCTCCCGAGCTGCGGGAAGTACACCTTGTCGGGGTTGGTGAACCGGACGGCGACGCCGTCGACGTCGAGTTCTTCTGCGGCGCTTGCCATCACGAATTCTCCAGGACGTCATACAGGTCGTAGTTCAGCGGTACGTCGAGTTGGTCGAAGGTACAGCTCTGCGGGTCCCTGTCCGGGCGCCAGCGGCGGAACTTCACCGTGTGCCGGAAGCGTCGGCCTTGCACGCTGTTTCCCTCCATCTGGTCGTATGCCACCTCGCATACCCGCTCAGGACGAATCGGAATCCACGTCTTGTCGGCCGCCGAATTCCAGCGGCTCGGTTCACCGTCCTGCGCGTCACCGGTGCGCAGTGGCTCCAGTTCCGCCAGCAGCGCGATGCGGTCCTTGACGGTGAAAGACGCTGCGCCACCGACCATGTGGAGATTGCCTTCATCGGTGTAGAGACCGAGGAGGATCGAGCCGATGCCCTCACCACTCTTGTGAATGCGGTAACCGATCGCCACGCAGTCCGCGTCCCGGGCGTGCTTGACCTTCACCATCTCCCGCTTGCCCGGCAGGTAGGCGCCGTCGAGGCGTTTGGCGATCACGCCGTCCAGCCCCGCACCCTCGAACGTGGTCAGCCAGTGTGCGCCCTGTTCGGGGTCCTCGGTGGTCCGTGTGACGTGGCACCACTGCTTCTCGCTCACCAGGTTCTGCAACGCAGCGCGGCGGACGCGGAACGGCTCGGCCAGCAGACTGCGGTTGCCGTCGGCCAGCGCGTCGAATCCGATGAAGTGCGCCGGCGTCTGCTCGGCCAGCATCTGCACCCGGCTGGCCGCGGGATGGATGCGCTGGCTGAGCGATTCCCAATCGAGCCGGATGCGGCCGTTGATCTCCCGCGGCACCACGACCTCGCCGTCGAGTACACACCGCGGCGCGATCTCGTCCCGCAGCGCCGCGAGCAACTCGGGGAAGTATCTGCCCAGCTCTTTTCCGTTGCGCGACTGCAGCACCACGTCGTCGCCGTCCCTGAACACCAGGGCGCGGAACCCGTCCCATTTCGGCTCGTAGGACCACAGCCCCGCCTCGTCCGGTACCTTCACGGCGGCCTTGGCCAGCATCGGGTCTATCGGTGGCTGCACGGGTAGGTCCACGGTTTCCATACTCACGTAGACCGGCGCGGGTGGGCAATCTCATCGCGCGGCGCGTTACATTGCGGTCGTGTCCCATTCCCCCGCCGGCCGGTTCGCGCCGAGCCCGTCCGCCGATCTGCACATCGGCAACGTGCGGACCGCGGTGCTGGCGTGGTTGTTCGCGCGGTCCACGGGCCGGCGGTTCCTGGTACGCGTCGAAGATCTCGATGACCGCACGTTCCCCGATGTGGCGCAGCGGCAACTTGACGACCTGGCGGCCGTCGGGCTGACGTGGGACGAGCCGCCGGAATACCAGGCCTCACATGAGGGCCGGTATCTCGCCGTCGTCGACGAACTCACCGCCCGCGGCCTGACGTTCGAATGTTTCTGCAGCAGAAAGGACATCCTGCAGGCACCGCGCGCACCGCATGCGCCCGAAGGTGCATACCCGGGCACCTGCCGGAACCTCAGCGACGACGAGCGCGCCGAGCGCCGCGCCGCAGGCCGACCGCCGGCCATCCGATTGCGTTCGGACACATACGAATACACCGTCATCGACCTGCTGCACGGACCGTACACGGGCGTCGTCGACGACTTCGTGCTGCGCCGCGGCGACAACGTTCCGGCCTACAACCTGGCCGTCGTGGTAGACGACGCCGCCCAGGGCATCGACCAGGTGGTCCGTGGCGACGATCTGCTGCCGTCATCGCCGCGACAGGCGTATCTGGCTGCGCTGCTGGGTTATTCGCAGCCCGTCTACGCGCACGTCCCCCTCGTACTCAACGCCGAGGGCAAGAGGCTGGCCAAACGCGATGGCGCGGTGACGGTTTCGGAGATCGGTGCGGAATCCGCAATGGCACAGATCGCAGCGTCGCTGGGCTACGCCGCCACGACCATCGACGGCATGCTGGCGCAGTTCGATCCGCAACGTCTACCCCGCGAACCCTGGATCTTCCCCCAGCTCAGTTGACTGTGCGTCTACGCACATCGCTACTCGAACTTTTGCTGCGTCAGCGCAATCTCAACTGCCGCAGGGGAATTGCTAGTCAAATGCTCAGCGCATGGGTGGGTAGACCAAGTACTTCTCGCGGACGTCAGAGGTCCCTGACTGCAACAACCGCCGACAGATCGCAACCACGATTGCAATCAGGTACTTCAGCAGGTCCTACACCCGCCGCGGCACTCCGAAGACCTTGGCCAGGATGAAACCGCGCACGGACGCCGGGATGTTCGTCATCAGGGCGGCTTGCAGCTTGGGCCCCAGCCCGACGATGTACCGCGCCCTGGGCCGGCGCGCGGTGAGCGCTTCCTCCACCACCGCAACGACTTTCGCCGGGTCGACGGCCATCTTCTGCGACAGCGGCACCATCTTCTTCATGCCGGCGATGTGCTTGCTGTACAGGGCCTGGTGCGCGGGCGAGACGCCGGCCTCGAGCTCGGTGACCATGTCGTCGGCCTTGCGCCACATGTCCGTATCGGTCTGCGCGGGCTCCACGACCACCACCGGAACGCCCCAGGGCCGCAGTTCGATTCGGAGCGCCTCGGCGCCGGCCTCCAGCGCGAACTTCGATGCCGCATAGGCACCGATCATCGGCGTCGACAGCTGACCGTTGACGCTGGAGATGAACACCACACGGCCTCGGGACTCCCGCAACTTGGGCAGCACTGCCGCAGTCACGGCGAACTGACCGACCACGTTGACGTCCAACTGCTTCCGCCAGTCCGCGGGGGTCAGCGTCTCGACGGGACCGGCGACGACGATGCCGGCGTTGTTCACCACAGCGTCGAGCCGGTCCGGCAACGCCGCCGACAGCGCCGCGACATCATCTTCAGAGGTGACATCGAGGATCACCGCCGAAATCCGTTGCGGAGCCAGCGCCACGACCGCGGCAGCGTCGGCCTTGCTGCGCACTCCGGCGATGACATCCCACCCAGTGGCGGCGAGGTGCTGGGTGATGGCCAGCCCGATACCGCGGCCGGCACCGGTGACGAGAACTGAAGGCATGTTCGCGAGAGTAATGGCCGGGATCAAACGGTGACGGGCAGGGTCGCCAGGCCCCGCAGCGTCAGGTTGGGCTTATAGACAGGTTCACCCGCCAACTGCGCGTTCGGGAATCGCGCCGCCAGCGCCGAAAGCGCAACGGACGCCTCCAACCGGGCCAGTGGCGCGCCGAGGCAGAAGTGCGGACCCTTGCCGAAGGCCAGGTGCTTGATCGCACCGCGGTCGGGGTCGAATTCGCCGGGCCGGTCGTACATGCGCGGATCCCGTTGCGCGGCAGCCAGAAGCAGCATCATGATGTCGCCCTTGGGCACCGCCACGCCACCGATCTCGATGTCCTCGACGGCGACGCGGCTGGTCAGCTGCACCGGCGGATCGAACCGCAACGTCTCCTCCACGATCGACGACGCCCGCGACGGATCCGCCGCCAGCGCCGCCCAGTGCCGCGGGTTCCGCAGCATCGCCAGCGCCGCGTTGGCGATCAGGTTCACCGTCGTCTCGTGCCCGGCGATCAGCAGCAGATTGCAGGTCGCCACGATCTCTTCGGAGGTCAGTTGGTCGCCGTCTTCTTCGGCGGCGATCAGCGCGGAGATCAGGTCCTCCCCCGGCGAACTGCGTCGCTGCTCGATGAGGTCCCGCAGATATCCGCGCAGCCAGAGACCGGCCTCCATCAGGTCGGTGTTGTCCTCGGCCGCCTCGTCGCCCGCTGCCACGAAGGGATCCAGCCCACCGGCCAGCAGCGCCGACGCCCGGCTGAACAGCGGCTCGTCGGCCATCGGCACGCCGAGCAGCCGGCAGATCACCGCGACCGGCAGCGGATAGGCCAGGTCGGCCACCACGTCCATCGTGCCCGTCACGCCCTCGAGCAGCCCGTCGACCATGGTCACGATGTCGGCCTCGAGGGCCTTGATCACCTTGGGCGCGAACGCCTTCTGCGCCAGCCCGCGGAGCCGGGTGTGATCCGGCGGATCGAGGAAAAGGAAGCCCGGCTCACCGAACGGGCGGGCCGGCCGCTGGCCCGCAGCGATCTGCTTTTGCGTCACCGTCGACTTCAGCCGGTCGTTGGCCGATGCCGGGTGCCGCAGCACCTCGTCGCACTCGGCGAAGCCGGGAAACACGACCAGGTTCGCATCGGGCAGCGCCAGCGGCCCGACCTCGAGGAATCGCTCGTACAGCGGGTACGGGTCGGCCCGGTTGCCCGGATCCATCAACCCGAGAAGCAGCGTTTGCGGGTCGATCACTCCGGGCGCTCCAGTCATACCGCCAATTGTGCACAGCCCGGGATCGTCGCAGGTGGCCCGCTATCGGGACCCGTAGTAGCGCCCCAGCACGTGGTCCCGCAGTTCGTCGAACTCACCGGCGATGATGGCGGCGCGGATCTGGTCGACGAGCCGGATGATGAACCGCTCGTTGTGGATGGTGCCCAGCGTGGACGCCAGGATCTCCTTGGCCTTGAACAGATGGTGCATGTACGCCCGGGTGTAGTTGGCGCACGTGTAGCAATCACATTCGGCGTCAATGGGATTGAAATCCCGCTTGAACCGCGCGTTGGTGACGTTGAAGCGGCCGGTCGCCGAGTACATCGCGGCGTTGCGGGCGACCCGCGATGGCGAGACGCAGTCGAAGGTGTCGGCGCCGGCTTCGATGGCGGCGAACAGATCATCGGGCTCACTGATACCGAGCAGGTGCCGCGGCTTGTCGTCGGGCAGTTCGTCGGTGACCCAGCCGACGATGGTCGCCAGGTTCTGTTTCTCGAGCGCGCCACCGATGCCGTAGCCGTCAAAGCCGTGCCCGTCCTCGTCGACGATGCCGACGAGCCCCTTGGTGGCCTGTCGCCGCAGGTCCTCGTACTGCGCCCCCTGCACCACCCCGAACAGCGCCTGCGCCGGCTTGCCCGCGCGTTCGATGGTGAGCCGACGGTGTTCGGCCAGGCACCGCACCGCCCACCGGTGGGTCCGTTCCACCGAACGTTCTTGATAGGCACGGGTGTTCACCAGGGTGGTCAACTCGTCGAAGGCGAAGATGATGTCAGCGCCGAGCTGGTGCTGAATGCCGATCGACACCTCCGGCGTGAACCGATGCTTGTCACCGTTGAGGTGCGAGCGGAACGTCACCCCGTCTTCGTCGACGTGGGCCAGCCGCTCTTTTCCTTCGGCAATGATGTCGTCGGCCTGCAGCCGAGCCGTGTCCATGGCCAGCACCTTCTTGAAGCCCACCCCGAGCGACATCACCTGAAAGCCGCCGCTGTCGGTGAACGTCGGCCCGGGCCAGTTCATGAAGGCGCCGAGCCCGCCCGCTTCGTCCACCACATCGGGCCCCGGTTGCAGGTACAGGTGGTAGGCATTGGACAGAAGTGCCTGCGCCCCAAGTGATTTCATGGTCTCCGGCAGAACGCCCTTGACCGTCGCCGCGGTACCGACGGCGATGAACGCCGGCGTCTGGATGTCACCGTGCGGCGTATGGATCACGCCGGCCCGGCCACGCCGATCCGGCAGCTGCGCGGTGACTTCGAAGAACTGCTGACTCACCGCTGTATTCAATCAATTCCCCGCCCCGACACCCGAATGCCGGCTAACTACGCGGAAACAAACAGGTCAGGACGGTTACAGGGATTTTCTGTGAATTCGGTGAACAGGCGGTTGGCGAACCCCATAATGCACTGGATGACCCGCCGCCCGGACGGTTCGCACAAATTAGGAGCACAAGTTATGAAGCGTGGTTTGGTTGTCGCGGTCGCAGGTGCCGCGGTTCTGGCCGCCGGCCTGACCGGCTGTTCCAAGGACGACAAGAAGTCGTCCGGCTCGTCGGCCACCGCATCGGCCTCGGCGTCGTCGGCTGCGGGTAACTCTTCTGCCGGATCGGGCACTGCGAAGGTCAGCATCGACGGCAAGGCCCAGGACGTCCAGGGCCAGATCGGCTGCACCACGGCAGCCGGCAACGTGGTCATCGCCATCGGCAACGCTTCGGGCGGCCTGGGCGTCACCCTGACCGACGCCGACCCGCCGGTCGTCAAGACCGTCGGCCTGGGCGCCGTCAACGGCGTCACCCTGGGCTACACCGACGGTGTCCCGGGCGGCGAAGCCAAGGCCACCAAGGACGGCAAGACCTACAAAATCAGCGGCACCGCCACCGGGGTCGACATGGCCAACCCGATGGAGCCCACCAAGAAGCCCTTCGAGATCGAGGTGACCTGCCCCTAGCGGGTCCCACACACCGACACGGGTGGTGTTCCGGATGCCGGAGCACCACCCGTTCTGTGTTCGGCGGAGAAGTTGCAAATTCCCGTCTAAAGGCCTGGTCGCGGGAGTACCGTCCGGTTCACGCCTAGCCGGGGGAGCGCCGATGTCAGTGCAGATGTGGCCAACCAGAAGTCCCGCCGTTCGCGGTGTGCCGCGCGTCTTCCTGTTGGTGGCGCTGTGCTGTGCACTGCTGGTGAGTCCCGCCACCAACATCACGTCGAGCTTCGTCGTCGGCCTGATGAACACGGTGATCGGCATAGGCGGGCGCGGCGACCCCACCTCCGCCAATATTCCGGCCAAGCTCAACCACACCGTGGTGCCGCCCGGCTACGCCTACCTGCCCATCAACTACCCGGCGTCGATCCAGCTGTCGGCGAGCACGACCGTCTCCGGGCCGAAGGTCTACAACGCCATCACGTCCCGGCCCGGCGAGCAGCTGATCGTCGCCGGCTACTCGGAGGGCAGTCTCGGCGCCGAGTGGGCCAAACGCCGGCTCCTGGCCAATGGCACCGGCCCCGCACCCTCGCAACTGTCGTTCGTGATGATCGGCTCGCCCTTCGCCGGCAACGGCGGCATCTTCGAGCGGTTCCCCGGCATGAATGTGCCCTTCATCGTCAACAACCAGGGCCCGTCCGCGCCGTCGCCCTACGACACCACGTTCTACACGCGTGAGTACGACCCCTACGCCGACTTCCCGGCGTATTTCAATCCGCTGTCGTTGGCGAACAGCCTGCTCGGCGTGATGTACGCGCACCCCGACGCGTACTACGACTCGTACATCCCCGGCACCACGCCCGCCATCATCACCGTCGTACCCGACAACGGCGCGGGCGGGACGGACACCTACGTATTCATCAAGACTCCCGACCTGCCGCTGCTGGTGCCGCTGCGCATCGGTGCCGGTGCCATCGGATTGACGCCGTTGGTCAAACCGCTGCTGGACGCTGTCGAGCCGCTGCTGCGGGTGTTGGTCGACATGGGCTACACCGACCGCGAGAACCTGAATCCGGCCAAGAAGACACCGTTCTCGTTGTTCACTCCGCTGTCGAAGATCGTCGAGACGCTGAACGCGATACCCGGTGCCCTACAGGAAGGCGCCAACAACTTCGTCGACGACATCAGGTCCCAACTGCACCTGCCTCCCCTGGCGGCCACACCGACGGTCACTCCGCCCGTCACCACTCTGGACGCCTCCGCCAAGAGGACCGCGGATCCGGCGCCGGTGGCGGCGACCGTCGAGGACAAACCTGCGGTGAACACGAAGGCCGACGAGCCGGACACCAAGACCGACGTGAAGAGCGACACCAAGTCCGACGTCAAGAACGAGCCGGCGCAATCGCCCGCCGCGACGCCGGCCACCGACACCGATCAGAAGCGGGCCGACGCCACCGAGCCGGAGCCGAAATCGACCAAGCCCCAAGCAGATCCGGACACACCACCGGCCAAGTCGACGAACCCGAAGACCGATCCCGACGCACCGCCGGTGAAGGTCACCAAACCGAAGAAAAAGAAGAACGCGCCCACCACGGACACGGATGCGGACACCCCGAAGTCTTCGTCATCCGACAGCGACGCCAAGGACAACCCGAAGACGAAAGGCGGGTCCAAGAACGACGCCAAGACTGGCACTCATTCCGAGCAGTCCGCGGCCTGACAGCGCCTCGAGATCGATGGTGCGCACAGATCGCGATCCCCCGCTAATCGCGATCTGTCCGCACTCGTGGCGACGCTGATCCGACGCACAGCAACCACCAAGGGAACACTTTACATACCATTGGTCTTGAATTACGATTTCCGCAGCACCTGTCCATTTATGGGGGGATCACGTCGCGAAAGGCGCCAGACGTGACCGCAACACATCTCAGGGAGCGTCGGCCGTGGTCACGGTCGAGGACTTCTCACGCGTAGTCTCCTCGATCTACGATTCCGCGGTCCAGCCAGAGCACTGGACCGCGACCATGGTCGATCTCCACACCATGTTCGGGGCAACCGGCGGCGCAGCCCTGGTGTTGGCCGATGGCGTGAGCCGGGCACCCCAGAGCGTCACCATCCCGACCGACGCCCTGGCCGAGTACGCGGAGTACTACCGCCACATCGATTACCTCCTCGAAGCGGTCGAGAACGGGCCCGTCGGATATGTGCACAGTTGCCAGGGACTAGCCGAGCTGCAGCCGAAGGCAGAGTTCCGCATGGACTGGATGCGGCCGCACCGACTCGACGACGGGCTGTTCGTCCGGCTGACGGACGGGCCCACACCCGCCACCTGGCTGGTGGCCACCGAGAAGCGTTCCGATCCTTTCGACACCGCTGAACGGGTCCAACTGACCGAGGCGCTGGTCCCCCACTTCCAGCGCGCGCTGCGCATCCAGCACGATCTCAGCGCGGCGACCCATCAGATCCGCAACATCTCGTCAGCGATGGACAACGTCACGCGCATCGGGATGGCCGTCGTGGACTGCGCGTTGTCGGTGCGCTACCTGAACACCGCAGCGGAGAACATCGTCCGCCGGCACGACGGATTGACCATCCGGGATGGATCGTTCGAGTTCGCGCACCCGCCCGCCGACGCGACGCTGCGCCACGGCATCAACGCCGCACTCGGCCAGACCGGGTCGGTGGTGCGCGGTGGCACGTCCCTGTTGTGCCCGCGCCCATCCGGCCTGCGCCCGTACGTCATTCACGTACTGCCGTTCCAGCACGTGACGGCTCCGCTCGCCGAATCACGGGCACTGGTGCTCATCCTCGATCCCGAGCGGCACCCGGAACCGGACACCGAAATGCTGCGCCGCCTGTACGGGCTGACGACGGCCGAAGCAGCAGTGGCCATCAGGCTGATACAGGGCGACGGCATCAAACCCATCGCCGAGAGCATGTGCCTGTCCGCCGGCACCGTCAGAACCCACGTGCAACACATCTTCGACAAGACGGGCACCCACCGCCAGGCCGAACTCGTTCGCACACTGCTCGCCATATCCCTGTAGTGCGCCAACCAAATACGCCAATCGGCTGATGCACCGGCGGGGCCGATGCCGGAACCTTTTTCCAAGGACAAGGAGGCCCCATGGGCAACGACACCACCGGACCCGGGATCCAGCGCTGCGACGTCTGCATCGTCGGGGCCGGGATCGCCGGCCTCAACGCGCTCTTCACGACCTCCCAGTACCTGTCGGCAGGCCAGCGGGTGATCCTGCTGGACCGGCGGCACCGCGCGGGCGGCATGTGGGTCGACACCTACGACTACGTGCGCCTGCACCAGCCACACCCGTTCTTCACCGTCGGGAACATCGGCTGGACGCTGGGCGCCGAACCGTCACACCTGGCCACCAAGCACGAGGTGCTCGCACAGTTCGACCATTGTCTCGACGTGCTGCGAGAGCGTATCGCGATCGACGAATACTACGGCTGGACAATGCAATCCGACGCTGAGGCCGACGGCGTGGTCCGCATCCAATGTGTGTCCGACGACGGGCGCACCATGGTGATCGAAGCCAAGCATCTGATCAAGGCCAGCGCCTCCGATGTCGAACCGAACGACCCACTGCCGGTGTCCAGCACGACCGTCCGCTCAGTGTCGCCGAACTACTGCGACATGCGCGCCGGTGACATCGATGACAGCAACGCTCCGGTGTGGATCATCGGCAGCGGCAAGACCGCGATGGACACCGCGTACGCGCTGATCACCCGTCACCCCGGGCGCGAGGTGAATCTGCTGGCGGGTTCGGGAACCTACTTCGCCCACCGGGACCGCCTGTTCCCCACCGGTGCCAAGCGGTGGTGGGGCGGGGTGACCTTCAACCCGTTCGTCGACGAGGTGACGCAACTGTTCGACGGCACCAACGAAGACGAAGTGGCCCGCCACTGGCGTGAGCGGTGCGGGGTCTGGGTGACGCCCAAGACCAACAACTTCCTGCTCGGGCTGCTGTCGACGGCGGAGCGCGACGCCATCGCCGCCGGCCTCAACGACATCGTGATGGACCATTTCGTAGATGCCGTCGACCACGACGGGCGGACCGAACTGCAGCTGCGCAGTGGCGCGGTCCAGGAGATCGCGCCGGACAGCTGGATCGTCAACTGCACCGGGTACCTGCTGAAGCGCTCGGGGCCGTACGAGCCCTACACCTCGCCCAGCGGCCGGGTGCTGTCGTTGAACGCTCGCGCGGCGACGCTGCATCTGACGACGTACATGGGCTACTTCCTGCCCCATCTGATGTTCACCGGTCAACTCACCCAACTGCCGCTGTACGAGCTCGACATGATCGACTTGCGCCAGAAGTGCAACGCGGCGTTCCCTCACACCTTGATGACGCTGGCGCTGCACAACCTCAGCCTCATGACAGATGTCCTGCCCACCAAGGTGTTTCGAGATTGCGGGCTGGACATCGCACGGTGGTATCCGATGCCGCGTCAGCTGCTCGGGACGGTCCAGTTCCTGGCGACCCATCACCGCCGGCGTCCGCACCTGCAGCGCACCCTGGACACCGTCGCGCGGCGTTTCGACGTCCACTGCGCTCCGCTCAGCACCAGTGGCGCGCCTACTCAGCCAGTGACAGCTCCGGCGGCGGGACGCGCAGGCCGCGGGTGAGGACCAGCAGGTACACCACGCCGATCGCCATCCAGATCACCCCGAGAGTCAGTGCGGCACTGCCGAGTTGGGTGAGCAGGTAGACGTCGACGACCGCGCCGATCAACGGAATCACCACGTACGTCAGCGGATTCAGCCGCTTCTCGTGGCGATGCCGGACGAAGTAGCCGATCACCGACAGGTTCACCAGCGTGAAGGCGGTGAAGGCGCCGAAGTTGATGAACGACGTCGACGTGGCGACGCTGAGGAACACCGCACCCAGCCCGATCAAGCCGCACAGCACGATGTTGAAGACGGGCGTGAAGAACCGGGGCGACACCTTGCCGAAAAATCTCTTGGGCAACACCGAGTCTCGGCCCATCGCATACAGCAACCGGGACACGCTCGCCTGCGCGGCCAGGCCCGAGGTGAACTGGCCGATGATCAGACCGGTCACGAAGAACGCGGCGAACAGCGCCCCACCGATGGTCCGCGCCGTGTCGGCGGCCAGTGAATCGGCGTTCGCGAATGTGCCGCCGGGCTGGACCAGCGTGAGGATGTAGGCGACCGCCACGAAGACCACCCCGCCGATGAGCGCGACGAGCATGATGGCGCGCGGGATGTTGCGCTGCGGATTCTTGGTGTCCTCCGTGAGCGTGCTGACGGCGTCGAACCCGAGAAACGAGTACGCGGCGATGGCCGCGCCCGCGGCGATCGCCGGGAAACCACCGGTACCGGTGAACGGAGTGGCGGACAGCAGCGATCCACCACCGTGGTGGGACACCATGTGGGCCACCGCGAAACCGACGAACAGGGCGATCACGAGGAACTGCAAGGCCATCAGGACCAGGTTGGCCTTGTCCGCCACCTTGAGCCCGAGGATGTTCAGCGCAGTCGTCAGAACGATGAAGAGCACGATCCACACCCACGCCGGTACCGACGGAAACTCGCCGGTCAGGTACGCGGCGCCGATCAACCAGATGACCAGTGGCAGGAACAGGTAGTCGAGCAGGATCGTCCAGCCGACCAGGAATCCGAGCCGCGAATCCAGCGCCTTGCGGACGTAGGTGTACGACGAGCCCGCGACCGGATAGTGCACCGACATCTTCGCGTAGCTCGCGGCCGTGAACAGCATGGCCACCGTGGCCAGCAGATACGAACCCGCGCTGGCGCCCGCGGACGCCTCGGCGATGACGCCGAAGATGCCCAGGACGATGATCGGCGCCATGTACGCGAGGCCGAACAGCGTCACGCCACCCAAGCCGAGGGTGGCGTTGAGGTGGCCGGCTTCGCCGGTCTGCTGGGCGGTTTCGGTCATGAGCGTCCTTCGGGGTCGGCGGTCTGCGGCTGCCACCGCTGGTGCATCAGTTGACCGCCGTAGACCGGCAGATCGATGGGGTCGTCCTCGGCGTACAGCTGCTCCCACACCCGGTTGACGCCGGCGGTGCCGTGGGTCCGCACCGCCGTCACCCGGTCGAGGTCGATCGTCAGATACGTGACCTCCGGCTCGGCGTGGGCCGCCTCAGCAAGTACCTCGCCCTCCGGTCCGACGTAGATGCTCTGCCCGCGCCCGAGCGGCCCGGCGGCGTTGACGCTCAGGTAGTAGATCTGGTTCGTGATCGCGTTGGCGCGGGCGAGGACGAGTTCCTGCGCGCGGTCGTCGGACGTCGTCTTGACGATGTTCAACACGACCTCCGCGCCGAGCCACGCGATCTGCCGGGTCGCCTCGGGGAACCAGCTGTCGTAACAGATGTTGACGCCCATCCGGCCGACGCCGGGTACATCGAAGGTCGTGAAACCGGAGCCGGACGCCCACGGTTCGTGGGGACGCCACGGGAACACCTTGCGGTACGACGAGACCAGACGGCCGGCGGGATCGAAGACGAGAGCCGTGTTGTACACCCGACCGTCGTCACCGCGCTCGGCGATCGAACCGGGCACCAGCCACACGCCGGCGTCGGCGGCCACGGCGCCGAGCCGCTGAACGAGCGGCCCGGTGAGCGGCTCGGCCACGGCGTCGAAGTAGGACCGGGTGTCGGCAGCGCCGTCGCTCGCACCCAGCAGGTGAATCTCGGGGAACACCACCATCTGGGTGTCCGGCCGCTCGGCGAGGATCGCGGCGAACTCAGCAGCCAGCTCGGCTACTGGATCGTCGCCTTGCAGGGGACTGGCCTGGACGAGGGCCACTCGCCATTGTCGACTCATCTCACCTCACTGCCGGCGGTCACGGCCCCAGTGTGCGCCAGGACACATCCGCCATGCTCAGACAATCCGGGGATTTTCCGTGTGATTATTCGACATTCCGTACATTCGCGCAGTTCTCAGCCACGGTGCGCGCTGAAGAACCGCCAGATGACGTCGGTCGCGTTCAGCGCAGTCGACGGCGGCGGCAGGTCGCCGAGTCGTTGTGCCAGCGGACTCGGGACACCGCCGGGCCACTGGTGGCCGGCGCCCGCGACGCTGATCAATTCGACAGTGCGGCCGCCGGGGCAGTCGGCCGTCTGTGTCGTCACGGCGCCGGCGGTCGAGGTCACCGGAGCTCCGCACGCGTCGATACCTCGCCACGTCGCGTTCACCGCGGGCACCGACGGACCGTCGACACTGGGTGCGCCGCTGAGGGTGGTGGCCTTACCCGCCCCGCCGTCGAAAGGGACGCGGTCGTCGGCGGTGCCGTGGATCTGCAGCACCGAGGTCGGCGCGGCGTGGGCACAGTCGGTCAACAGCGTCCCGGCGACAGGGGCGACCGCGGCGAACAGATCCGTCTGGCACGCGAGCCGTAGCGCCATCATGGCGCCGTTGGACATTCCGGTGACGTAGACGCGCGCCGGATCGATGGGCAGCTGCCCTTCGATCGCGCCGACCATGGCGGTGATGAACCCGACGTCATCGATGTTGCGGTTCTTCGGTATGCCGCAACAGGTTCCGGCGTTCCAAGCGCGATCCATGCCGTCGGGATACGCGACGACGAATCGGCCGGCATCGGCCTCGGCATCCCAGTTGTAGGCGCGCTCGGCCTGCGCCCCGTCGCCGTACCCGCCGTGCAGCATGACGACCAGCGGCGCTGGGCCGGTGAGCCCGTCGGGCCGGTAGAGGTGGAAGGTGCGGGTCACGCCGCCGGACTGCACCGATTGACTCGACGCCGCCGGCGGGGCGCCGGCGGCCCGGTGCCCACCGCAACCAGCGAGCGCCGGCAGCGCAAGGACGATCACCACGGCACTCAGTGCCCGCAGCAGCCGGCGGCTCATGCCTCCATAGTGCACCGTGCGCCCGCCTGCCAGAATCGTGCGGTGACTTCCGGTATTCGCGTCATCCGCGCCGACGAACGCTGGCACTGGCGCAACGAGTGGCTGGAATCGTGGCAGTCGTTCCCGGCGACCGGCAACTTCGATCTGGCGGCCAACGCCCACGGCCTGTTGATGATCAACAACGAGGACACCGTCACCCCCGGCGAGGGCTTCGACGCGCACGACCACCGCGACATGGAAATCATCACCTGGGTGCTCGAAGGCACACTGGTACACAAGGATTCATTGGGCAACGAGAGCACCATCTATCCGGGGCTGGCCCAGCGGATGAGCGCCGGCACCGGACTGCGGCACTCGGAGCGCAACGGCGCCGGGCGGCAGGAACGCCGACCCCTGCGGGTGGTCCAGATGTGGATTCCGCCCGAGGAACTCGGCGGTGCTCCCGGTTATCAGGAGGCCGACATCTCCGTCGCACTCGCCGGAAATACATTGATTCCCATGGCATCCGGCATGCGCAAGTACCGGGACGATGCCGCCATCACCTTCGGCAACAGCTACGCCGCGCTGCACGTCGCACGGTTGGACGCCGGTAGCGCGGTGCAGGTACCGGACGCACCGTACGGCCACGTCTTCGTCACCCGCGGCCAGGCCGAGTTCGAAGGCTCCGGTCCGCTGCATACCGGTGATGCCGTGCGACTCACCGGCACCGGCGGCCAACGCATCACCGCGGCCGACGAGGGCGCCGAAGTTCTCGTCTGGGAGATGCACACCATCGCGGTGAACGTGTAGCTAGCGCCCCAACCGGGCCAGTGCGACGGCCGCGGCATTGGCTCCGCACATGCCGTGCCCACCCGGTCCGGGAGGCGTGGCCGCCGAGCAGATGTACATACCCGGGACGCCGATGGTGTACGGCGACAGGGTGGTTCGCGGCCCGAAGGCGAGTTGCCGGATGTCCTTGGCGCCGGTGTTGATGTCGCCGCCGACGTAATTCGGGTTGTAGACCGACATTTCGGTGGTGGATCGCACGGCCTGTCCGACGATGCGTTCTCGGAATCCGGGGGCGAACCGCTCGATCTGCGCGATGATCGCCTCGGTGGCGTCGCCGCTGTAGCCATTGGGCACATGCGCATACGCCGACACCGGATTGACGGCGCCGACAGAGCGCTCGAGGTCGGCCAGGTACTGCTGGAACGCCAACACGAAGGGACGCTGCGGCATCCGGCCCGCGTGGATGTCCCGTTCGGTCGTGGCGATCTCGGCGAAATCACCGCCCAGGTGCACGGTGCCGGCCCGGCGCGCGGCCGCGTTGGTCCACGGCACGTCGCCCTCCACCGCGAAGTCGACCTTGAAAGCGCCTGGGCCGTAACGGAACCGGTCGAAAGCGCGGCGCACCCGCGTGGGCAGCCGGTCTCCGAGAATGCCTGCGATCGCGGTGGGTGACAGGTCGAAGACGGTGATGTCAGCGGGCGGTAACTGCGATGCCGCGGTGATCCGCACACCCGTCTCGATCTTGCCGCCCAACTCGGTCAGCACGGCCTCGAACGCGTTGGTGATCGCCTGCGATCCCCCGGCGGCCACCGGCCAGCCGTTGGCGTGCCCGGCGGTGATGATGCCCAGCCCGATCGCTGACGTGAGTGGATGGTGCAGCGGCTGAAAGGTATGTGCGGCAACACCTCCGAACAGCGCGCGGGCCTGCGGCGTCCGGAAGACCCGCGCCAGCGCCGCCGCGGGCAGCACCGTCGGCGCCCCGAATCTGGCCAGCCCCAAGGGATGTCGCGGTATCCGCAGCAGCGGGCCCATGATGTCCTCGGACAGGGCGTCGAACCGGCGCGACGGTCCGCCGAACAGCATTTTCCACCGTGGTCCGTCGGTCCCGAGCCCGGCGGCTGTGGTCTCGACCGAGCGGTAGAGGGCGCCGGCGGTGCCGTCGTCGAGGGGGTGGACGCAGTCGATGTCGGTCCACTTCCACTGCAGGCCATAGCGATCCAGGCCGAGGTCTTTGATGAACTTGGAGCCCGCCGGCATCACGTGGATGGCGGCGCAGTCGTCGAACACCAGGCCCGGTAGGACGTACTCGCTGGAGCGGATGCCGCCGCCGATGCGGTCGGCGGCCTCCAGCACCGTGACGTCGATTCCCTTGGCGGCCAGGGTGATGGCGGCGGCGAGCCCGTTGGGCCCGGCGCCGACCACAACCGCGGTACTCATCGGTGAAGGACTCCCGCCCGCTGCCACGTGACGTTGAGCGGGATCGGGCCGTTGGGCAGCCACGGCTGCTCGTCGACCAGGTCCTTCACGTTCCACGTGCCACGCTCGATGACGCCCAGTGCCGCATCGATCACCTTGTACTCCTGCGTCATCTTGTGGATAGGCTGCGACTCCACCCAGGCGATGACGAACTCGCCCGGCTCGAACTGCGCCTCTGACTGGATGGCCCGGATCAGGTCTTCATTGTGCAGGTGCCCGTCGCCGAAGTTGAAGCCGATGATGGTGTTGCAGGACATCTCACCTTCGCGCACCGTGCGGGTGTCGATGTCGGGCAGGCATTTCAGCAGCACAGAGTACAAACCGCGGCCCTGGCTGTGCATGGCCCGCCACGCCGTCACCTGCTGCGTGAACACTTCGGCAGTGAGCGGATCCCAGCCGAAGGCGACGTACTGGTCGGCCGAGTTGGGCGAGGACCGGGTGACGCGGTTCAGCTTCTGCTCGGCGCCGGGCGTGAAGGTCCAGACCGCCGAGGCCCAGTTGCCGGCGTACTGGCGCATGGCCGGCAGGAACGACACGAGGTCGGGGCGCAGGTTGCCGAGGATCGGGAAGAACGACAGCGCCGCGGCGAGCACGATGGCCAGCCAACCCGGGTTCATGTCCCACACCGCGTAGCCGTCCCCGTTGGGGAAGCCCAGGAACAGGAAGATCGTGGCGTACGCGAACAGCACGTTCCATTCCACCGGCACCGCCAGCGGGAACGTCGAGATGATGAACAGGTGGAAGCTGACCATGATGGCGGCGGCCGCGATGGACAGCCACGGCCACGGCGAGAACAGAAGTGCCAGTGGCGCAGCGATTTCCACGATGCTGCCCGGCCCGTGAGCCATGAAGGTGGCCAGGTGCGAGGGACGCAGGTCCTCGGGGAAGTTGCGGTAGTGGGCCCGCTTGAGCCACTTGAACGGGATCGCCGGGCTGTTGCTGACCATCGGCGGAATGACGTTGGTGAAGTGCAGGCCGAACTTCGAGACGCCGGCCCAGATCCAGACCGTGCCGATCAGCAGCTTGCCGGCGATGATCATGTCGACGAACGGCAGCGTGGCGAAGAAGATCAGCGCCGGCAGGTACTGCTCGCCGCGGCCTGCCAGGAAGATCGTCTTGTCCCGCAGGCCGATCAGCACGAACAGGATGATGGGCGCGACGAACAGCGCCGGGTTGACCAGTCCGGAGGTGTTGTCCGGCAATGCTTTCGACAGCGATTCACTGGGCACGCCGGGCAGCACCAGGGCGACGAGCACCGTGGCCATCAGGGCGAGGTAGACGACGATGTCGAACCAGGTCCGCCGGTCGCCGTTCGTGAACGGCACCGCCTTCCACGGCCGCAGCCGAATGGTGTTGGGCTTGGCCCAGAATCGGAACCCGCCCGTCATCGGCTTGGTCTTGCCGGCCAGCGGTCCCCAGGAGCCGGCGAATCCGACGAGTTCCAGCAGGACCGTCCACAGGATCACCTTCTGGTACACGATCGGCTGGTCCCACCACTGCGAGACGTGCCAGAACGCCGGCAGGTGCGATGTCGCGGTCGCGATCGTGACTCCGCCGATCGCGTAGAAGACCGTGAGTTTGAGGATGTAGAGGACGTGGATCATGCGCGGTGCGCCGTACCCTTCGTCCACCCACTTGAGGCACATGATGCGGAGCCGCTCCTGCAGCGGCATGCGGAGAAACTCTTCCAGGTCGACCTTCGGCAAGGTCGGTTTGATGAATCCCATGATGTGAGCTCCTTTGCTGGTATCAGGCTAGATTCGCGGATCGGTGGCGGTGAGGGTTTTGCGCAGGGACGGCTTGTCGATCTTGCCGACAGGGTTCTTCGGCAGCGTCTCCAGAACCGTGATGTCCACGGGCAGTTTGTATTTCGACAGTGACGCCTGCAGGTGCGCGGCGATGTTGTCGACGTCGAGTTCGGCTCCTTGATGCGCGGAGACGAACAGCACCGGCTCTTCGCCGTAGAGCCCGCTCGCGCGTCCGACCACGGCGGCCTCGGCGACGCCGGCAACCTGGTGCACGACGGTCTCGATCTCCTTGGGGTAGATGTTCTCGCCGCCGCGGATGATCATGTCCTTGGCTCGGTCGACCAGGACCAGATACCCGTCCTCGTCGAACCGACCGACGTCGCCGGTGTGCAGCCAGCCGTCCTTCAGGGTCTTCTCGGTCTCCTCGGGCCGGTTCAGGTAACCGCGCATCACGTTGGGTCCCTTGATGATCACCTCGCCGAGTTCACCCTGGGGCACTTCGGCGCCGGCCAGGTCGACGATGCGAATTTCCTGACCCGGCAACGGGATTCCGACGGTGCCGACCTTGCGCGGCCCGTTCAGCGGGTTGCCGGTGCTGGCGCACGATCCCTCGGACAGTCCATAGCCTTCGACGAGGGGAATGCCGTAGCGCTTTTCGAAGCCCTCCAGCAGTTCGATGCTGGCCGGTGCGGCGCCGCACACGGCGAACCGGACCGCGGAGGTGTCGGGCTGAACCTCGGGCGGCAGGCCCAGCAGCATGGTGTAAATGGTTGGCACCGCGGAGAAATAGGTGGCGCGGCTGGATTCCAGGCGGGTGAAGAAGGTCGCCGGATTGAACCGGCCGGCGATGGTGGTGTGGCCGCCGGCGAGCAGCGGCGACAGCACGCTGACGACAATGCCGTTCACGTGGAACAGCGGCAGGATGAGCAGGCTGTGGTCGGCGTCGGTCAACTCGAAGCCTTCGATCACCATGGCGCACATGGCATTCAGGTTGGTGTTGTCGAGCATGACGCCCTTGGGCCGGCCGGTGGTGCCGCTGGTGTAGATCAGCAGGGCCAGATCGTCGTCGTTGCCGGCCACGGGATCGGCCGTGCGGGGCTCGCCACCCATGTCGTCGACGTGCAGCACCGTGACGTCGGAGTCGACGTCACGATCGACGACGAGCACGACGGCGCCGGCGTCGGCCACCTGGTAGGCGACTTCGGCGGGCACCAGGGTCGGGCTGATAGGCGTCGCGACGGCGCCGAGCCGCCACGTGGCGAACAGCGCGACGACGAATGCCGCGCGGTTCGGGAGCATGATGCCGACGACGTCGCCGGCGCGCACACCGCGCTGATGCAGAGCCCCGGCGGCGCGCTGGACGGCATCGAGAAATGCGGCGTTGTCGAGGTCGGTCTCGTCGTCGGCGACGGCCGGTGCGTGGGGCGCCGCAGCAGCGCGGCGGTCGGGCAGGGTGGCGAGGTTCATGTCATAAAAGTAGAAGTTTGTGGTGTGCGCCACTCCGTCGTGCGCCGATCAACTTTGTCCGAAGATTTGTACGTTCGACACAAACTTTGGCTCTACAGTCGGCACATGGATCCGGCGGTCAGCGAGGCCAACACCACGATCATGACCCGCCTCATCGCCCGTCAGGCCGAGGTCGCGCGCTCCGTCGGGCACCGTCTGGCCAGCGATATCACCGAGCTGCGCGGCGATCCCGAGATCATCGAACTGCTCCGCGCCAGTGTCGGCGGCAACGTCGAGACCATCTTCCACGCGCTGCGCTACGACATATCTCTGGAAAACATCGAAGCGCCCACCGCTGCCCTCGAGTACGCGCGCCGGCTCGCGCAGCGCGGGGTGCCGATGAACGCCCTCACGCGCGCCTACCGCATCGGCCACGCGCTGGTGCTCGACGTCGCGGCCGAGGAGATCAACCGCGCCGGGTTCGAGCCGCAGACCTGCCTGGCCATTTACGAGCGGATGACGTCGGTGACGTTCCGCTACATCGACTGGATTTCGCAGCAGGTCGTCACGGTCTATGAAGACGAGCGCGACCGCTGGCTCGCCAACCGCAACAGCACACAGGCGCTGCGGGTGCGGGAAGTGTTGTCCGGCAACGACTCCGACCCCGAAGCCGTCACCGCCGCGATCCGCTATCCGATGCGCCGCCACCATCTGGCCGTGGTGCTGTGGTGGCCGACGGGTAGCGGCCAGGTCACCGGGCACGACGACGCGCTGGCCAGACTCGAACAGTTCCTGCGCGCGGCCGCCGATCATGTCGGCACCCAGGGCAGTCCGCTGTTCCTGGCCGCCGACCAGCGGACCGGCTGGGGCTGGCTGCCGTTGTCCGGCGCCACCGCGCCCGGAGCGTCCGCACAGCTGCGGCAGTTCACGGACGCCCATCCCGGCGCACCTGCCGTCGCCGTCGGCACCCCACTCCCGGGCGTCGACGGCTTCCGCCGGTCACACCGGCAGGCCCTGCGCGCGCACAGCGTCGCCGTGACGGCAGACCTGACCGGTGTCACCGCGGCCGACGCCCCGGGCTTCGCCGCGGCCGCGCTGCTGGGCGAGAACCGGGACGACGCACGGGAGTTCGTCCACACGGTTCTCGGGCCGCTGGCCGGGGCCGGCGCCAATGACGCCCGACTACGCGAGACCTTGCAGGTGTTCCTGCGGCACGGTGGTAGCTACACAGCCGCGGCCGATGAGCTGGTGGTGCACTTCAACACCGTCAAGTACCGCGTCGGACGCGCGCTGGAGCGGCGGGGACGGCCCCTTGGCGACGACCGGCTGGACGTCGAGATGGCACTGCTGCTGTGCCACTGGTACGAAGCAGCGGTCCTGGCCGAGGAATAGCGACCAGCTCGCCAGCAAGGTCGCCGACAACGAAAATTGCCAGCATATTCCCAGCATCAGTGATCAAACCGAGACTGATAGCAAATCGAGGCGTGTTAACCAGCTGGTTCACTGCTGTAACGGATGCGCCGCGGCCGGCGATACCAGGGTAGTGGTCGGATGAACCGAGTACGACCCAGTAGGTTCACCTGGCCACACGCGAGAGAACCATGATTGGAGTATCACTAATGCGCAACTCAGGACGTTTGATCGGATTTGCTGCGGCATCGGCCCTGGCGCTGGTCCCGCTCGCCGTCGCGGCTCCGGCTTGGGCCGACGACGAGGTTTCCGGTGAAACCGGCGCCGCGGTCGCTACCCCGATCGGCAACGGCAACGCCGGTGGCGGCGCCGGCTTCGGCATGGAGAACCCCTTCTGGCATCCCTTCGACGCATCGAGCAACGCGGGCGGCGGCGCCGGTGTGAACACCCCGCTCGGCGGCGGTGAGTTCAACACCGCCACGGGCACCGACGCCGGCTTCGGTGGCGCGGGCTTCGACACCAACACCGGCGCGGCGATCAACACCCCGCTGGGTGGCAGCAACTTCAACACCGGTGCGTCCACCGATTTCAACGTGCCCAACCCGGCTGACTTCATCCCGAACTTCGGCGGCAGCGCCAATGCCGGCGGTGGCGCGGGTGTGAACACGCCGTTCGGTGGCAGCGGCTTCAACGCCGGCGCCTCCAACGAGTTCGCCGCGCCCGCCCCGGCCGACTTCATCCCGACGTTCGGCGGCGGTACCGGCGGCGGTGCGGCCGTCAACACCCCGGTCGGCGGCAGCGGCTTCAACACCGGCACCTCCGGTGAGATCGGCCCCGACGGCGTCCAGGCCGGCACCAACTCCGGTGCCGGCGTCGCGACCCCGGTCGGCGGCTCCAACTTCAACGGCGGCTCGGCCTTCACCTTCGGCCGCTAAGTTCCTGATCACATAGGCCAGGCACCCGAGATGGGTGCCTGGCCTTTGTGGTCTCCGGGGCCTATTCGAGCGGTCGCAAAAAAGCCCCTCACCTGCGGTGACAGGTGAGGGGCTCTATGGCGGTGGCGGAGGGATTTGAACCCTCGGTGGGGGGTTACCCCACACACGCTTTCGAGGCGTGCTCCTTAGGCCGCTCGGACACGCCACCGTGTGGCAGCTTACCGGCCACATGGCGTCTCGCCCTAATCGGGCTCTGACCAGGCCGTCCTACCGCTGCCGGGCGAAGAACCCCTCCATGAGCGCCGCGCACTCGGCCTCCAGCACCCCACCACGGACCTCGGGCCGGTGGGTCAGCCGCCGGTCACGGACCACATCCCACAGCGAGCCGACGGCGCCGGTCTTGGGTTCCCACGCCCCGAACACCACGCGGGCCACCCGGGACATCACCAGCGCGCCGGCGCACATGGTGCACGGCTCGACGGTGACGGCCAGCGTCGCACCTTCCAGCCGCCAGCCGTCGCCGTGGACCGCGGCAGCCGCGCGCAGCGCCAGGATTTCCGCGTGCGCGGTCGGGTCGCCCAGCGATTCGCGGGCATTGGCGGCCCGAGCCAGCTCCACCCCGTCGGCTGAGACGACCACCGCGCCGATCGGCACATCATCGGCCCCGGCGAGTTCGGCGGCCTCCAGCGCCAGCCGGATCAGCCGTTCGTCACTGGAGCTGACAATCGGGTTGCAGTCGGCTGCGCTCACCGCCCCAGCTTGTCCAATACCGCCACGAGTTCGTCGTTGAAGCCCATCTCCTGGGCGATGCGGCTGAGTTGTTCGTCGGCGTACTCGTCGTCGGCGAGGATCACGCCAAGCACCGCCTCGGGCAGGCCCAGGTCGGCCAGCAGCCCGAGGTCGCCTTCCTCGAACGGGTCGTCTTCCTCGAGCTCTTCGAGGCTCAGGTCGGCATCCAGCTTCTCCAGTACGTCGGCCGCGATGTCGTAGTCCAGCGCCGCAGTGGCGTCCGACAGCAACAACCGGGCCCCGGACGGCGCCGGGCGGACGATCACGAAGAACTCATCGTCGACGTTGAGGAGACCGAAAACCGCGCCGGCAGAACGCAGTTCACGAAGTTCGGTCTCGGCGGCGGCCAGGTCCACCAGCGCCGCACGCTTCAGCGGGGCGCAACGCCATGCGCCGTCCTCCCGGACGACCGCGACCCCGAAACCGTCGGGGAGATCGGCAACCTGCTGCTGTGCCTGCGCGCGCTGTACTCCCATGCGGATAACGCTAGTCCGCACTCTGTCACTTGACCAGCGGTCCCGTATGTACCCCACCGGCGCCGTGTGCAAACCTTGGAAGGTGACAACTCCGGTGTGTGTGCTCGGCATGGGACTCATCGGCGGTTCGCTGATGAGGGCCGGGCAGGCCGCGGGCCGCGAGGTGTTCGGATACAACCGGTCGATCGACGCGGTCCGGTCGGCGACGGCCGACGGCTTCGATGCGAGCGAGGACCTCACCGCCGCTCTCAAACGCGCCGCCGACACCGAGGCGCTCATCGTCCTGGCGGTACCGGTCCCGGCACTGCCGATCATGCTCGAACGCATCCGCGATACTGCCCCGGATTGCCCGCTCACCGACGTGGTGAGCGTCAAAGGCAATGTGCTGCAACAGGTTCAGGAATTCGGCCTGCTCGACCGGTTCGTCGGCGGACACCCGATGGCCGGCACCGCGCATTCCGGTTGGGCGGCCGGCACCCCGGATCTGTTCGCCGGGGCACCGTGGGTGGTGAGCGTGGACGACCACGTCGACCCCCAGGTATGGGCACAGGTGATGCATCTGGCGCTGGACTGCCGCGCCGTGATCGTGCCCGCGCGCTCCGATGAACACGACGCCGCGGCCGCCGCGATCTCGCACCTGCCGCACCTGCTGGCCGAGGCGCTGGCCGCGACGGCCGGTGAGGTTCCGCTGGCATTCGCCCTGGCCGCGGGCTCGTTCCGGGACGGCACCCGGGTCGCGGCCACCGCGCCTGACCTGGTCCGGGCCATGTGCGAGGCCAACGCCACGGAGCTGACGACGATGCTGGACCGGGCCATGGAACTGCTGAGCCAGGCCCGATCGTCACTGGTCGAGGCGCAATCGGTGGCCGAACTCGTGGAGAGCGGCCATGCGGCACGGGTCCGTTACGACAGCTTCCGCCGCCCGCAGATCATCGCGACGACCATCGGCGCCGACGGCTGGCGCGAAGAACTCGCCGCGCAGGGCCGCGCCGGCGGCGTGATCAGATCCGCTCTGCCAGTCCGGGGTAGCCGAGGATGAAGCCGTCGTCGTCGACGGTGATCGAGGTGTCTGCGACGGGCGAGTCCAGCTTGATCGGCTTGCCCGGGCCGGCGCTGGTGTAGCCGATGGTGACGGCTTCCACCGTCAGGTCCGGCACCCGGACGTAGACGACGGGCAGCGACACCGACGCGGTGCGGTTGTGCAGGCCGGTACGCCGGATGGGCAGGGCGTTGAAGAACGGGCTGAAGACGACGTCGACGTCCAGGGCGCCGTTGTAGGCGGCGCGCCGCGCCTGGTTCTGATGGTCCTGCACCAGCCACATGTTCTCTTCGTCGCGCGCGATGGACAGCTGCCGTTCGCGCTGCGCGAGGGTGACGGTGAGAGACAGGCGTTTGGTGGCGCCGCTCTCGTCGGTGACCAGGTCATACGACGCGCTGAACGCGGGATGAATCTCGGTGGCAGCGGCCACGATCCGGCCGTATGCCTTGATCCTGTTGCCGGACAACTGGACCCGGACCGACTCCATGCGCGACACATCCGGCGCGCGCCAGGTCAGAATCGCGGGCCAGGCAGGTTCGGTGACATCGGACTGGTCTGCGCTCACCCGTCTACCGTAGGCGACGGAGGCCCGCCTTCGTAGTCACGATTGAAACTCCGGACGGACCGGGCCGCGACGCCCGCACAGCCAACGCCAAGGCGGCGTCCAGAGCCAGCGCGAGCGCCGCCACGAGTAGCGCGCCGACCAACGCGAGATAGAACTGGCGCACTTTGATGCCGTCGATGAGGAACCGGCCCAGCCCGCCCAGGCTGGCGTACGCCGCGACGGTCGCGGTGGCGACCACCTGGAGCGTCGCTGTCCGCAGCCCGCCGACGATCAGCGGCATGGCGTTGGGTACCTCGGCGCGTAGCAGCACCTGGCGCCCGGTCATGCCCATGGCGCGGGCGGCGTCGACCACCACCGGATCGACGTTGGCGATCCCGGCATACGTCCCGGCCAGCAGTGGCGGAATGCCCAGCAGCATCAGCGCGACGGTCGGCGGTACCAGTCCCAGTCCCCACAGCAGGACGCCGAGGAGCAGGACGCCGAGGGTGGGCAGGGCGCGCAGGGCGTTGACGCCGCCGACCACCAGGGCCGTGCCGCGACCGGTGTGCCCGACGTACATGCCCACGGGAACGGCGACGAGCGCACTGCACAGCACCGCGATGCCGGTGTACTCCAGGTGCTCGAGCATCCGCATGCCGAGGCCCGCCGGGCCGGTCCAGTTGGCCGCGGTGAAGATGTAGGCGATTGCCTGGTGCAGGAAATTCATGCCGGCGCCTTCGCCCGGGTCCACGGGGTGGCCAGGCGGCCCGCACTCAGGATGAGGAGGTCGACAACCACCGCCAGCACGAAGATGGCGATGATGCCGGCGATGATCTGGTCGCTCTTGTCGGCCTGATATCCCTCGGTGAACCAGGTGCCCAGCCCGCCGATGCCGATCACCGAACCGACCGACACCATCGAGATGTTGGTGACGGCGACCACCCGCATCCCGGCGGTGAGGACCGGAATCGCCAGCGGGAGTTCGACTCTCAAGAATCGGGTGCGTGGCCGATAACCCATGGCGGTAGCCGCTTCGCGGGTGTCCGAAGGGACGGCGTCGAGCGCCTCGGGCACCGTCCGCATCAGCAGCGCGACGGTGTACAACGTCAGGGCGACCAGGACGTTGGCTTCGTCGAGAATGCGCGTCGGGATGATCAACGGCAGCACCACGAACAGTGCCAGCGACGGGATGGTGAAGACGATGCTGGCGGTGATGGTGCTGAATCGGCGCAGCCGCGGCCGCGGTCGCACGTACGCGCCGAGCGGCACGGCGATGAGCACGCCGATGAGCAACGGCAGCAGGGCCAGCCGCAGGTGAATCTGCGTGAGCAGCCACGCCCCTTCCAGGTGGGTCAGCAGGTATTTCACTGTGCGCCCTTGCGACTCTTGATGATTGCCAGCACATCGTCCAGGCCCACCCCGCCGATCACGTGGCCTCGCTCATCGACCGCCACGCCCAGTCCGGACGGGGACGACAACGCCGAATCCAGCGCCAGCCGCAGCGTGCCGTCCGGCCGGAACAGCGAACCACCGGCGATGGTGCTGTCGTACAAGGACTTTCCGTGCCGGTGCAGACCGACGCCGTCGGCGTTGATCCAGGCGTAGGGGGTGCCGTCGGCATTGACGACCAGGGCCCACTGGCCGTCGGTCAGATCCAGTGCGTCGACCGCCGGTTCGGTGACGGTGCGGATGTCGCGGAGCCGCAGTCCGTCGGTGTCACGGAACTGCAGGCCACGGTAACCGCGGTCGGCGCCGACGAAGCCCGCGACGAACTCGTTGGCCGGGTTGGACAGCAGCCGTTGCGGTGCGTCGTACTGCTGCAAGGTGCCGCCGGGTCCGAACACCGCGACGCGGTCACCCAGTTTGACGGCCTCATCGATGTCGTGCGTGACGAAGACGATGGTCTTACGCAGATCGCTTTGCAGCCGCAGAATTTCGGTCTGCAGGTCTTCGCGGACGACGGGGTCCACGGCGCTGAACGGTTCGTCCATCAGCAGGATCGGCGGGTCGGCGGCCAGCGCCCGGGCCACCCCGACCCGCTGCTGCTGCCCGCCCGACAGTTGGGCCGGGTAGCGATCGGCGAGCTTGACGTCGAGCCCGACACGCTCCAACACGCCCAGTGCCTTTTTCCTTGCACTGCGGCGTGATTCGCCCTTGAGGACCGGCACGGTGGCGACGTTGTCCACCACTTTGAGGTGCGGCATGAGGCCGGCGCTCTGCAGCACGTAGCCGATACCGAGGCGCAGCCGCACCGGGTCGACGGTGGCAACGTTGGCACCGTCGACGGTCAGGGTTCCGGAGGTGGGGTCGATCATCCGGTTGATCATTCGCATGGAGGTGGTCTTGCCGCACCCGGACGGCCCGACGAACACCGACAGCGTCCCCTCGGCGATCTCGAGGCTCAGTTCATCGACAGCGACCGCGCTGCCGTAGCTCTTGGTGACCTTGTCGAACGTGATCATCGGCTCACCGGCTTGTCGAATCCGTTGTCCTGGACCCATTTTCTCGCGGCCTGGTCGGCGTCGACGCCGCTGTTGCCGGAGACCGCGGTGTTCATGTCAATGAGTGCCTTCGTGGTGAGTTTTGCGCTGACAGCGTCGAGCACCGTCTTGAGCAGGTCGGACTTCTTCTGCGACGCCACCAGCGGCACCACGTTGGCGGCCAGGAAGTTGTGCTTCGGATCCTCGAGCACCACCAGGTTGTTCTGCACGATGGCCGGCGACGTGCTGAAAATATCTGCCGCGGTGACGGTTCCGTCGACCAGCGCCCGCACGGTGGCCGGTCCCCCGCCATCGCTGATGGCGATGAAGTTGGACGGCGCGATATCGAGGCCGTACTTGGCTTTCAATCCGGGCAGTCCCTCGGCCCGCTGCAGGAACTCCGACGGCGCACCGAATTTCACCTGGGCCGAGTGCTGGGCCAGGTCACCGATGGTCTTGAGATTCCATTTCTTGGCGGTTTCCGCCGACACCGCGACCGTGTCGGTGTCCTCGGCCGGGGAGGGAGTCAGGATCGACAGGTCGCCCGGAAGCGCTCGCGCGAGCGCCAATTCGACGTCACCGGCGGCGGTGGCCTTGGTCTTCGGATCGAAGTACTGCAGCAGGTTGCCGGTGTACTCGGGGATCAGGTCGATCGAATGGTCCTTCACCGCAGGGACGTACGTCTCGCGGCTGCCGATACCGAACTGACGGCCGACGGTAAAGCCGTTGGCCGCCAACGCCTGCGCATAGATCTCGGCGATGATCTTCGACTCGGGGAAGTCGGCGGACCCCACCACGATCGACTTGAGATCACCCGAGATACTGCCCCCACCGAGGGGATTCGCACTGCCGCAGCCCGTCAACAGGACAGCGAGCAGCAGGCCCAGAGCGGTCAGAATTCGCGCCACCCGAACATCCTTCCGGCGTCGTGCACTCAGGCCGACCCTAGCGTTATTCGAAAATTGGTGTCGGAGTTCCCGGCATCCGGCCCGCAGAACCGTCAAGATGGTCGGTATGAGTAGCGATCACGCGTCTACCCCCGAGCCGACCGGGTCAGCCCACGAAGCGGCGCCTACGCACGCCGAACCGCCGGCACCCAAGTCCCCCAAGCCGGGCTCTCCTGACAAGAAACCGAAGACACCGGCATCGGCAGTGAAGTTCACCCGCACCGCGGCACTCTGGACGGCGCTGGTCCTCGGTTTCCTGATCCTGATCCTGCTGTTGGTGTTTGTCATCCAGAACGGCGACGACGTCACGCTGCGGCTTTTCGGGTGGCAGCTGACCATTCAAAAGGGTGTGGCGATCCTGCTCGCAGCCGTCGCAGGCGGTCTGCTGACCTTCGCAGTGGCGAGCATTCGGATTCTGCAGTTGCGGCTCGCCGCACGGAAGAACTTGAAGGCCGGACTTTAAATTACCGCGAGGCCGGCGGCGATGAGCGGCGCGACGGCCTCCCCGACGGGGTCGTCGTGGCCGGCTTCGCCGGCGGCCATCCGGGCGCGGAAGTCGATGCCGGCGGCGATGATCGCGAGCTTGAAGTACGCCAGCGCCAGATAGAACTCCCAATGATTCAAAGGCTGCCCGGCCGCCACCGCGTACTTCTGGGCCAGCTGGTCCATCGACGGAATCTTGTCCGAGGACCACGCCGCGTCCGAATGCACCATCGAGAACATCGGGTGCCGGTAGACGCACATCAGCGCGGCGTCGGACAGCGGGTCACCGAGGGTCGACATCTCCCAGTCCAGTACCGCCAGCACCTTGGTCGCGTCGACGGCGTCGAGCATGGTGTTGTCGATGCGGTAGTCGCCGTGGACGATGGCGCTGCGGCTCTGCGGCGGCAGCTTCTCGGTCAGCAGGGCGTGCAGCCGGCGTACGTCAGAATCCCGGCCGTCGTCCTTTAACCGCACCAGATCCCACTGCGAACCCCACCGCCGCACCTGCCGCTCGAGGTACCCGTTGGCCTTCCCGAAGTCCCCCAGCCCGACGGCTTCCGGGTCCAGGGCGTGCAGGTCGGCGAGCACCTTGATCAGCGCGTCCACACAGGCGTCGATGGTCTGCTGATCGCCCAGCGCGTCGAGCTCCGCCGAGTAGCGCACGACCCGGCCGGGCACGAATTCGACCATCTGGAACGGCGCACCCAGCACCGAGTCGTCATTGCGCATCGTCACCGGATGCGCCACCGGCACCGTTGTACCCTCAAGTGCCGCAACGACTTTGTACTCCCGCGCCATGTCGTGCGCCGACGGCGTGAGCCCGTGCAGCGGCGGCCGGCGCAGTACCCACTTGGCGGCGTCGTCGAACACCAGGAACGTCAGATTCGACCGGCCCCCGGCGATCAATTCAGCTCGCAGCTCACCGCTGCGGGTCACTCCGATGTCGCGTAGGTGTGCGTCGAGCGCCGTCAGATCCAAGCCGTCGAGAGATGCCACCCGATCTGTCTACCACCGCTGATTTCGCGGCAGCAGATCCCACACGTGTTCGACGCTGTTGACGCCGGCGACCGCCAGCCGGCCGCTGCGTGAGGCCAGCAGCCGGGTGATGCCGGTGTAGTCGACCTGGAACGACAGGATGCGCTCGGTCGGCACGATGTCGTGCAGCAGTCCGTTGATCACGCCGCCGTGGCTGAAGATCACGACGGTGTCCTCGGCCTCGGCCTCGCTCGCGATGTCGGTGACGGCCTCGGTGATGCGGGCGAGGAATGCCTCTTCGTCGACGCTGCTGGGCAGGTGGCCGGTCATGAGCCGGGCCATCTCCTCGGGATGCTCGGCCGCGATCTGCTCGATGGGGATGTACTGCGCCATGTCGCGGTCGTATTCGGCGAGCCGGTCGTCGATCTCGATGGGCAGCCCGAGCGCGTCGGCCACCGGCTGGCCGGTCTGGATGGCGCGCTTCTGCGGGCTGCTGAGCAGCCGCGTGATCGGGAACCGCTTGAGCGCGTCCGGCAGCCGGTTGGCCTGCGCGATGCCTTCCTCGGAGAGGTCGGGGTCGGCGCCCTCACCGGGCTCGTTGCGCAGCGGCAGGGCATGACGGATCAGAAGCAATTGCATAGCGGTTTCCTCCACAGCGGTTGTGCGCTGACGGGCAATACTATGCAGCTAAGTTGTCATGACAAGACACCGAGAGGCGGTACACCGATGGTCGGCTCCCGGTCGCGCCATGAGCATGTCGCGGCGGTGCTGCGGCAGCGGATCACGCGGCACGAGTACCAGATCGGTGAGTCACTGCCCGCCGAGAGCGCGCTGTGCGCAGAGTTCGACGTATCTCGGGGTCCGGTCCGTCAGGCCCTCGCGACGCTGAAAAATGAAGGCCTGATCCGCATTTCGCGGGGAAAGCCGGCCACCGTCCGCAGCCACGACGTCCGCCAGACGCTGGACACGTTCACGCCGTTCACCCAATGGGCCGAACGTAATGGCCGCACCGCGGGGAGCCGGACCCTGGAGATCTCGCGCAGACGCGCCAGCGAGACCGCGGCCACCGCGCTGAGCCTGACCACCGACGACTTCGTCGTCGAGGTGCTGCGCGTGCGACTGCTCGACGGTGAGCCGGTGATGATCGAGCGAAGCAGTTTCACCGACGCGGTGGGTTCGCTGCTGTTCGAATTCGACACCGACTCCGGATCGATCACCGACTATCTGACCGACCGTGGCGTGCAGTGGGACGCCATGGAGCACGTGCTGGATGCTGTCGCCGCGGACGACATCGACGCCGAGAACATGCACCTCGAGCGGGGCAGTCCCCTGTTGCGCGAGCGTCGTACCTCACGTGATCAGTTCGGGGTGGCGTTCGAATATTCCGACGACCGTTACCGGCCCGACGTGGTGGCCTTCAGCATCGTCAACGCTCGCACCATCGACGTCCGCGCCTGACGCACGATCCCCCGCAAGCAAACTCACGGGGGATCGCGCGCAGGTGGCTAGTCGGCCACCGGCATCCGATTCCAGTAGGGAATCAACAGCAGCATGGCGATGAACGCGGCCCCGGCGAAGCCGTAGAACAGTGCTGAGGTACCGAGGTAGCCCGGCAGCAGACCACCGAGGATGGCGCCGACCGAGCCGCAGCCGTTGATGATTCCCGTCGCCGTGCCGGCGTGCTTGGACGTACCGAAGTCGACGGCCGCGATACACGAGATCATGGCATCGGCGCCGTAGACGGTCAGGCCGATCAGGGCCAGGACGCCGACCATGACCCACACGTTGCCCGTCGCGGTCAGCGGCCCGAACAGCATGAGCACCACAACCAGCACGGCCAGGCTGATCACACTCGCCGGTATCCGGCGCGCCTTGAACACTTTGTCCGAGACGCGACCAAGCAGGATCGGGGCGATGACACCGGCGATGCCGAACGCGACCGGGACGGTCACCGCGGTGAACTTGTCACCGTCGTGCAGCTGTTCGGCGACGATCACCGGGCCCCACAGGAGGATGGCGTAGCGGGCCGGCTTGAGCAGAAAATACGATGCCCCAAGGGTTCTCACCATCTGATCCCTCAGCACCACGGCCAGGGACTCGCGCCATGACGAAGTGGGCTCGGCGATGGCCTCGTCCGCGGCGGCGGCGTCGAGCTCGACGCCCTCCACGGAGTCCTGCGCCGCCCGGTACTCCTCGATCGGCGGCAGGCCGACGTCCGCGGGGCTGTTGCGCTGGAAGATGAAGAACAGCACGAACACAACGGCGACGATGGCCGCACCGCTGAAGAACGCCGCGCGCCAACTGCCGAACAGGTCGTAGGCGAACCACCCGACCACCGGTGCGGCGACGAGGCCGCCGAAGGCGTAGTTGGTGCTCCACAGCCCCAGGACGTGGCCACGTTCCCCGACGGAGAAGAACTGCGACATGTTGCTCAATGTGCCCGACCAGCCCGTCGACTGAGCCAGGCCTTGCACGATCATCAAGGGCAGCAGGAAGACCACGGCCGGCAGTAGACCCATGAACAGGGTCGCGATCGCCGAGATGGCCAGGCCGCCGAGCACGACGACCCGTGGGCCGAACCGGTCGGAGACCTGGCCCCAGACGAATTGGCCGACGGCGTAGGCGGTGAGATACGCGGCGTCGAGGTTGGCCAGGACGCTCTTGGTCAGGTGCAGGTGCAGGATGGGGTCTTCGAGAATGCCGAGCTTGGCAACGGAGAACGTCTGACGGGTGAAATAGAAACCGGCATAAGCGATCCAAGTGATGGCGAAGATGCGGATACGCCAGCGTTCATACTTCGGATTGGTGGTGCGCGACTTGGACAGCAGGGTGTGCGACATGGCTGTTCACTTCCACTGGGTGCGGGGTAAGGGAGCGCGGAGCGAAGATGGGCCGACCAGAGGCGCGGAAACGCCATCGAGATCGTCGGCAAGGCAAGGGGTTTGGCGCGAGGCCGCGAGAGGTTAGAGTGAGAAGCGCGGGGGTGGTCGGGGCCGAGGGTGCGGCACCCGACCGCCGCGGAGTGCGTCGTCGAATCAGCCCAGGGTTGCCACCAAACCGGGCAGGTCGGCCACGCTGTCCAGGATGTGGGTGGCGCCGGCAGCGGAAAGCTGCGCAGCGTTGTGCGCGCCGGTCAGCACGCCGACCGAAGCGCGCGCTCCGGCACGCAGGCCGGTGATGACGTCCGACGAGGTGTCACCGACGACCACCATCGATTGCACCGACTCGGTCTCGGTCTGCATGAGGGCCGCGAGCGCCATGTCGGGGTAGGGCCGTCCGCGGACGCCGGGCGCGGGGCAGAGCACTGCGTCGGCGAGGTCCTGCCAACCCAGCGCCTCGATGATGGCCTGCTGGGTTTCCCGGGCGAAGCCCGTGGTCAGCGCGACCTTGATACCGCGCGATCGGAAAGATGTAATGACATGTTCGGCCTGCGGGATGGGGCTGCACTGGCCGTCTGCGACCAGCTGGGCGTAACAGCGCTCGAACTCCTTGTTGGCCGCTTGTGCCTGCTCCTCGTTGCCGCGGCTCAGGTGGCGGAACACGACGATCTTCGACTGCCCCATGGTGTCGGCGACGTAGCGCAGCATCTCCGCGCGGTCCGCATCGGTCTTCGACAGACCGGCGTGACTGTCGGCGGCCAGGAACGATTGCTGTACCAGGCCGGTGTCCTCGACCGTCGTACCGGCCATGTCGAACACGACCAGGCCGATTCCGGGAGCTGATTGACTTTCCACTTTTGCGTCCTCTTCCGTTGTGGTGGTTGGGTTTTGGTGTGGCTCAAACAGTTGCGGGTATGCTCGTCGACGACAGCGCCCGCTCGACGGCGGCAGCCGCCAGGCCCAGGCCGGTGGTCATGCCGATCCCGGTGGTGACCGTCACGACGTGGGTGCGTGCCACCGGCTCCTCGATGAGGAACTCCTGCCCCGGCGCCGAGCAGTAGACGCCCTGCCAACGTTCGCTGACTTCGATGTCGCTGACGCCGAACAGTTTTCGGGTTTGGTCGAGCAGGATGTCGAAGCCCTGCTCGGACTGGAACGGCGCGGCCGTGACTTCCCGGATATGGGTGTCGCCGATCAGTAGCGAGCCGTCGGGCTGCGGCGTGAACATCAGGTGCAGGTCGATGTCCACCGCATCGGGGTGCTCGTCCCGCAGTCGTCGCGCGACGGCACCGACGCCGGGCAGGTCCTCGAAACCCGCGTACCGCAACAACGACCAACCGGTGAACAGCGGCGCCGGGAGCGTGAACGCCAGCGGCAGCCTGGCCCTGATCATGTGCAGCCGGCACCGGAGCAACCCGTCGCGCTCAGCCAGTTCGGGGAAGAGCCGGTCGATGTCGTAGTTGACGGCGATGAAGGTGGTCTCGGTGCGTATCGGCCCGCGCGAGGTATGCACGACACCCGGTTCGAAGCCGGAAGCGGCTGTACGCCAATGGAAGTCGACGCCTTGCGATTCCAGCCACCGCGCGATGGCCGGCACCGCGGTTCGCGGGTCGACCTGAAGGTCGCCCGGCAGGTACATGCCTCCGACGACGCGGGGATCACGCACCGGTACGCGGTCGACCATCTGCTGATGGTTGAGCAGGTGCACGTCACCACTGGGGCGGATGTCGACGAATTCACGCATGACGGCGAGTTCGTCCTCGTGGCGGGCTACGCAGTAGGTGCCCGCCTGCTTCGACCAGAACCCGGCTTGCCGCGAGAGGTCCAGCCAGTGCTGCCGGCCAGCCCGGGCGTAGTCCAGCGCGACACCGTTCTGCGCGGTGATGCACGCGTGGCCGAAGTTCTGCACCGACGCCCCGGCCACACCGGCGGCGTGATCGACGACGGCGACCGCCAGTCCGCGCCTGTGGGCGTGATAGGCGTGCGCAAGGC
This sequence comes from Mycobacterium sp. 360MFTsu5.1, assembly GCF_000383495.1. NCBI lineage: Bacteria > Bacillati > Actinomycetota > Actinomycetes > Mycobacteriales > Mycobacteriaceae > Mycobacterium > Mycobacterium sp. 360MFTsu5.1. The sequence goes on from NZ_KB911463.1 coordinate 90,118, forward strand.
CGACGATTCCAGCTCCTACGACCACGACGTCGTAGCTCAGTTGATTTGGCATGGCATAACAGTGCGGCACGCCGCCATAGTTGTCAATACAAGTTATGGCCTAATTCAGTACTCGTATATATAAGTGTAACGGTGTGTGAACGTGCGGGAAACAATGCCGATGGCGCACTACGCAGCACGGGACGGCCGCCATGACAACATGGGCACCAGCACGCCACCCCAGCATCAAAGGAGCCGCCATGGGGTACGCCGACGAACTGTTCGACCTCACGGACCGGACAGTCCTGATCACCGGGGGCAGTCGCGGCCTCGGCCGGGAGATGGCGTTCGCCGCAGCCCACTGCGGCGCCGACGTCGTCATCGCCAGCCGGAACCTGGAGTCGTGTCAGGCCACCGCCGACGAGATCGTGGAAGCAACCGGGCGGGCCGCGCTCGCCCACCAGGTGCACGTCGGCCGCTGGGACGAGCTCGACGGCCTGGTCGACGCCGCGTACGCGCGGTTCGGCAAGGTCGATGTCCTGGTGAACAACGCCGGGATGTCGCCGCTGTACGAGTCGCTGGGCTCGGTGCCGGAGAAGCTGTTCGACGCCGTGGTGAACCTGAACTTCAAGGGACCGTTCCGATTGTCGGCGCTGGTCGGCGAGCGGATGGTGGCCGACGGCGGCGGGTCGATCATCAACATCAGCTCGTCGGGCTCACTACGGCCGGACGCCTACATGCTGCCGTACGCCGCCGCCAAGGCCGGATTGAACACGCTCACAGAGGGTTTCGCGAAAGCGTTCGGCCCGACAGTGCGGGTCAACACCCTGATGGCGGGGCCGTTCCTCACCGACATCAGCAAGGCGTGGCGTGCGGATCCGTCGAGCGCCTTCCGCTCGTTGCCGCTGCAGCGCGCCGGTGATCCCCGCGAAATCGTCGGCGCCGCACTGTTTTTGATGTCTGACGCATCCAGCTTCACCACGGGTTCGATCCTGCGGGCCGACGGCGGTTTCGCCTAGCTCACAGGTGACCGCTCGCCACGAGCGCGGCGGTCGCGGTGGCGAGTGATTCGTTGACGCGCTCTCGTTCGTCACCCATTCCGACGAGGAAATCGACGATCATCGGGGTGAGGATGTCCCGCAGCCCGTGGCCTTCCGCGCCGAAGAACCCGGCCATCTCGAGCATCACCGCACCGTGGCACATGCTCCAGATGCGGCCTGCGACAGCGGCTTCGCCGTCGTCACGGATGCGCCCGGCCTCGGCCATCCGGCGGACCGAATCACAGAGCGTCTGGAAGGACGCGTCGCGCGACGTGGCATGACCGGTCACCGTCAGATCACTGCGGACGCTCGACAACGATGCCGGAACCGTCGTGCCGAACATCAACTGATAGTGCTGGGGATTCTTCAGGGCGAACCGGCGGTAGGCGGCGCCCATCGAGAAGAAGTCCGCCACCGGATCCTCTGTGTGCGGGATGGCCGCCAGCGCTGCGCCGAACCGCGCGAAGATCTCGGCCGACAGGGCGTCGACCACTCCGGTCATCGAGCCGAAGTGGGTGTACACAACCATGGTCGACGTGCCCACCTCGGCGGCGAGCTTGCGCACCGTCAGCGCCTGGAGACCATCGCGTTCGAGGATCACGATGCCGGCTTCGATCAATTGCCGGCGGATTTCTTCGCTCACCCTTGCAGTCCTCTCATAACAGTGTTATACCAGTAACCGCAGCCAATAACACTGTTATGGAGGTTCTGGGATGACCAACCGCTACCTGGAAGGCGCGTTCGCGCCACTGCACGACGAGTACACCCTGACCGACCTGTCCGTCACCGGCACGATCCCGGACTACCTGGACGGCCGCTATCTACGCAACGGCCCCAACCCGATTGGCGAAATCGACCCCGAGCTCTACAACTGGTTCCTCGGTGACGGCATGGTGCACGGCATCCGCCTCCGCGACGGCAAGGCCGAGTGGTATCGCAATCGTTGGGTGCGTGGGCCGTTGACGACGGCCGCGCTCGGCGAGGGCACGCCGGACGGGCACGGCAGCCCGTTCGGCATCGGTGCCAACACCAACGTGCTGGGCCACGGCGGCAAGACCCTGGCGCTGGTCGAAGGCGGCGGGGCGAGCTACGAGCTGACCGACGAGTTGGACACCGTGGGCGCATGCGATTTCGACGGCACCCTCAGCGGCGGCTACACCGCACACCCGAAGCGTGATCCGGAAACCGGTGAACTGCATGCGGTTTCGTACAGCTTCACGCGCGGCAACACCGTGCAGTACTCGGTGATCGGTACCGACGGCCGGGCCCGGCGCACCGTCGACATCGAGGTCCACGGCAGCCCGATGATGCACGATTTCTCGCTCACCGAGCGGCATGTCATCTTCTACGACCTGCCCGTGAGCTTCGATACGAAAACCATCGCGGAAATGGCGGTACCGAAGGCACTGCGACTGCCGGCGCGACTCTTGTTGTCCTCGGTGATCGGCCGGGTCAAGATTCCCGATCCGGTCATCGCACGCCAGTCGAGCTTCCGATCGAATGACCGGCGCTTCCCGTACTCGTGGAACCCCAAGTACCCGGCGCGCATCGGCGTGATGCCCCGCGACGGCGGGAACGCCGACGTGCGCTGGTTCGACGTCGAACCGTGCTACGTCTTCCACCCGATGAACGCCTACGACTCCCCCGACGACAACACGATCGTCCTGGACGTGGTGCGGCACCCGAAGATGTTCGACACGGACCGCATCGGCCCCAACGAAGGGCCGCCGACGCTGGACCGGTGGACCATCGACCTCAGCGCCGGCAAGGTGCTCGAGGACCGCGTGGACGACCACCCCCAGGAATTCCCGCGCGTCGACGAACGCCTGGTCGGCAAGCGTCACCGTTACGGCTACGCGCCGACGATCAGCGAGGGCGCCGCCGGGAGCGACACGTTGCTCAAGCACGACTTCGTCGGCGGCAACACCGCGACCCGTCATTTCGGTGCCGGGAAAGAGCTGGGCGAGTTCGTCTTTCACCCGTCGTCGGCAACCGCCGCGGAAGACGACGGCGTGCTGATGGGCTTTGTCTACGACGCCCCGACCGACCGCAGCGAGCTGGCGATCCTCGACGCCCAGACACTGCAGGACGTCGCGAGCATCAAACTGCCGCACCGCGTGCCGGCCGGCTTCCACGGCAACTGGGTGCCGACCGTCTGACTGGCCGGCCGGCCCGGCTACGGCGTGATGATGTTGAACGCCGGGTCGGGCCGGTCGATCGCGCCCAGCAGCGTGGGCAGGGCGGTGGCGTCACCGGTCACCTCGACACCCGGCGAGCTGGTGTCGCCCGCCGCAAATGCCAAGAGCCGCAACTTGTTCGCCAGCGTGACGGTGGCCTGCGCGGTATCCGGGTCGGCGGCGACCTTGCGGTACACCAGCACACCGTTGCGCAGGCTCAGCCGGTAGTTGGTCGCGACGTCCTGGAACGTCACGTCGATGGCCAGATTCAGGTCCCACGCCCGCGGACCGTTGATGTTGATTGCGAAGGTGTCGAACATCTGCTCCGGGGTCAGCTGCGCGAGCAGTGTCGGAGAGGAACTCTGCGTCGGGGTGCCGAAGTTGCCGACCCGCAACTCCGTGGCGCCCGACAGGAAGAAGTTGCGCCACACGGCGTTCTCGGCGCCGTAGGCCATCTGCTCCAGGGTGTCCGCGTACAGCGTCCGGGCCGCGGCATGGTGCTCGTCGGTGAAGATCGCGTGGTCCAACAAGGTTACCGCCCAACGGAAGTCACCCTCGTCGAACGCGGCCTGCGCCAACTCGACGACCCGGTCGATGCCACCCATGGCCGCGACGTAGCGCGGCGCCGCGGCGGCCGGCGGGTGCTGCCAGAGCCGCCCCGGATTGCCGTCGAACCAACCCATGTAGCGCTGGTAGACGGCCTTGACGTTGTGGCTGACCGAGCCGTAGTAACCGTGCGTGTGCCAGGCCTTCTCCAACGCCGGCGGCATCTGGAAGGTCTCGGCGATCTCGATGCCGGTGTAGCCCTGGTTGAGCTGGCGCAGCGTCTGGTCGTGCAGGTAGGCGTACAGATCCCGTTGCAGTGACAGGTATTCGACGATGTTGTCCTGCCCCCACGTCGGCCAGTGGTGTGACGCGAAGACCACGTCGGCGCGGCCGGAGAAGGTGTCGATGGCCTCGGTCAGGTAGCCCGCCCAGCCGTGCGGGTCACGGACCAGCGCGCCGCGCAGCGTCAGCAGGTTGTGCAGGTTGTGGGTGGCGTTCTCGGCCATGCACAGCGCGCGGAATTGCGGGAAGTAGAAATGCATCTCGGCGGGTGCCTCGGTGCCGGGCGCCATCTGAAACTCGATCTCGACGCCGTCGATGGTGTGGGTTTCGCCCGTCACCTTGATGTCGAGCGTCGGCACGATCAGTGCCACCTCACCCGTCGACCCGACCTGCCCCAGGCCGCAGCCGACCTGCCCCTGTGGACCACGGTCGAGCGCCGCGCCGTACATGTAACCCGCGCGGCGTGCCATTGCCGTTCCGGCATAGACGTTTTCCTGCACCGCGTGCTCGGTGAAACCCTCCGGCGCAATGATCACGACGTCACCCGCATCAACCTCGCCCTGCGACGTCACGCCCAGCACGCCGCCGAAGTGGTCGGCGTGGCTGTGCGTGTAGATGACGGCCCGGACCGCACGGTCACCGCGGTGCGCGCGGTACAGCGCCAGCGCCGCCGCGGCGGTCTCCGTGGAGATCAGCGGGTCGATGACGATGATGCCGGTGTCACTCTCGATGAAGCTGATGTTCGACAGATCCAGGCCACGGACCTGGTAGATGCCCGGCACCACCTCGTAGAGGCCCTGCTTCGCACACAACTGGGACTGCCGCCACAGGCTCGGGTGCACGCTGTCCGGTGCGTTGGTCGCTCCTGGCCCGAATAGGAACGAGTAGGAGTCGTTGTCCCACACCACTCTTCCGTCGGCCGCGGTGACGACGCACGGTTCCATGGCGGCGATGAAGCCGCGGTCGGCGTCCTCGAAGTCCCGGGTGTCCGCGAACGGGAGCGTCGCGGTGTGGGCGCGGTTGGCGGCGGCAATGGCATCGGTGGGCGGCTTCTGCTCCATGCCGACCAACCTAGCGTCAATTACCCCGCGGGCTAGAGCTTATGCAGCACCACATCCGACAAGGTGCCGCCACCGACGGCGGCCGTCATGTACGTGCAGTGCGGCTGACGCCGGCGGTCTGTCGGCGAGCCGGGGTTGAGTAGCCGCAGCCCGGTTGTCGCAGTGCTGTCCCACGGAATGTGGCTGTGCCCGAACACCAGTACGTCGGTGTCGGGGTACAGCCGGGCCATGCGCGCGTCACGTCCCGCGGACGCGCCGGTCTCGTGCGTGACGGTGAACCGGACGCCCTCGAGCGTCACGTCGGCCCGCTCCGGCAGACGGGCCCGCAGGTCCGCGCCGTCGTTGTTGCCCCAGCAGGCGACCAGCCGCGTCGCTCGCCGCTCGAGTTCGTCGAGCAGCGCCACGTCCACCCAGTCGCCGGCGTGCAGCACGACGTCGGCGCGGCCCACCTCGTCCCAGACCCGCGCCGGCATGTCACGGGCTCGTTTGGGCACGTGGGTGTCGGAGATCAGCAGTAGACGCATCCCGCTGCGGCTCAACTGATCTCGCCGCTGAAGTACCGGCGGGGATTGTCGACCAGCATGGTGGTGATCTGTTGGTCGGTGACGCCGCGTTCGCGCAGCGCGGGCAGGACGTCGTCACTGATGTGGGTCAGGTTCCAGTTGGGCACCGCGGCCAGTTTGCCCTCATGCGAGAACCAGTCGATGAAACACGAACTGTCATGCGCCAGCACCATCTTCTCGGCGTATCCGCGTCTGGCGAGCTCTGCCACGGTGTCGACCCGCTGCTCGAACGGCAGCAGGATGTCGAGCCCGAAGCGGTCCATGCCGAGGTACGAACCGGCGTCGGCGAGCGCGCACAGGTAGTCGAGATCGGTGCTGTCGCCGGAGTGCCCGATCACCACCTTGGTGAGGTCGACGCCTTCCGCCGCGAAAACCTTCTGCGCGACGAGTCCGGAGCGGCTGTGCACGTCGGTGTGCACGGTGATCGGCGCGCCGGTCTGCACGTGGGCCTGGCCGACGGCGCGCATCACCCGCTCGACTCCCGGCGTCAGGCCCTGATGCTCGATGGCGCACTTCAGGAACGCCGCGCGTACGCGGGTACCGCCGATGCCCTCCCGGATATCCCTGACGAACAGCTCGACCATCGGCTCCGGGGTGTCGAACAGCAGGCCCGGGCCGGTGTGCAGGAACTGGAACGGCACGTCGTTGTAGGTGTAGATGCCTGTCGCGACGACGATGTTGATGTCGACCTGCTCGTTGACCCGCTGGATCCGGGGCAGGTACCGGCCCAGCCCGATCACCGTCGGGTCGACGATGGTGTCGATGCCGCGTGACTTGCATTGGCGCAGTTGGTCTATCGCGTCGGCGACGCGGGCGTCCTCGTCCCACTGCGACGGATAGTCCGGGAAGTTCTGCCGGATCTCGTCGCCCAGGATGAACACGTGCTCATGCATGAGCGTGGCCCCGAGGCGGTCGACGGGCACCGGGCCCCTGACGGTCTGCACGTGCGTCATCACGGTCAGTCTGTGTCATGAGCGGTCGAGCATCAAGACCCTATATCAATCGAGTTGACACGGACGGCGGGTTGCCAGTTAGCTGGAGTAACGTCCCGCCCATCTGCGAACCGCAAAGGAGTGCCCACATGGATTGGAACTTCCTCGGCACCGACTGGCACCTGTTCGGCAAGCTGGCCGACGTCGCCCTGCTGACCCTGCTGTTCGCCGCGACGGTGATGTTCTTCTACATCCAGCGCCTCCGGAAACAACCGCAGTTGCCGATCGCCGAAAACGTCCGGGCCAAGCAGACGGTGCTGACGAAGGTCCGCAAGCGTCAGCCGATGACCGCCGAAGAGCTCCAATACGCCACGCAGGTGGTCGACAACCAGCGGACGTTGATGACGTTCGCAATTCCCCTCACGATCTTTTCGCTGGGGTGTTTCTACGTGCTCGGCAGCCTCGAACAACTGCACGGCGCAACCCCTTCGGAGCGAACCTTTCTCGGGATCATCGCCATGTTCTCGTCCATCAATGTGACCACTCAGATCTTCCGTGTGATCAAGCTGAAAAAGCGACTCGGAAACGTGACCTTGGTGGATTCTGAGAATTAGCTGGACGCTCTCACCTCGCCTTTCTTTTCCACGGAATATGCGGAAAGCCGCAGGCGTCCAATCACTGATAGTGTTTACGCCGATCAATCTCAAGTTAATTGATATACAACTCGCTGACGTCGAAAGGTGATCGAGTGAGCCAGCGCTCCAACGCCCGACGATTCCTCGCCCGCGCCTGGATGCCATTGGTCGCCCTCATCGCGATCGGCGTCGGCGTGCTCTGCATGGTGAAGGTCCACGAATTCTCGGAGCCGGGACCGGTGCTGGCGGTCAATCCGCCGCAGGCGCCACCGGAGTTCACCCCCAAGACCCTCACCTATGAGGTGTTCGGCACCCTTGGCTCGGGCGGCCTGCTGTCGTACGTCGACATCAGCGGACACCCGCACAAGGTCGACCTCACCGAACTGCCGTGGTCGCATACCGAGACCACCACCCTCACCGTCGTCTCCGGCAGCATCTCGGTCCAGGTGCACGGCGGCACCGTTGGCTGCCGGATGAAGGTGAACGACGTTGTCCGCGACGAACAGTCCGACGAGCACGGCAACGCCGACGTCGCCTGCCGGGTGAAGTCCGCGTGACCGACACCGACACCGCCCCGATCGCCCGCCCGGCGCACAGCGCGGCCAAGCGCCCCTTCGTCCCGAGAATGGTTCGCCTGCTGGCGATTCCGATCATCGTCTTCTGGGCTCTGCTCGCGGTGGTCACCAATACCTTCGTGCCGAAGATCGAAGATGTCGCCGAGGAACTCGCCGGCCCGATGGTGCCGACCTACGCGCCGTCCCAGGTGGCCATGCTGGCCATCGGCAAGGAATTCCACGAGTCCACCTCCACCAGCCTGACGATGCTGGTGCTGGAAGCCGATCGCGGCCTGACCGAGCAGGACCGCGACTACTACGCGGGCCTGGTCCGCACGCTCAACGCCGACACCACGCACGTGCAGTACGTCATGGACACCTGGGGCAAGCCCATCACCGCCGCCGGTGCACAAAGCCTCGACGGCAAATCCGCCTACGTCCTGCTCCGACTCGCCGGCGACATCGGTCAGATGGAGGCCAACAACTCGGTCGACGCCGTCCGGAAGATCGTCAAGAACTCCAATCCGCCTGCCGGCCTGAAGGTTTACGTCAGTGGCGCCGCACCGCTGGCGGCCGACACCGTCGAGATCGCCAACTCCAGCCTGAACAACATCACCATCGCGACGATGTTCCTGATCATCTTCATGCTGTTGCTGGTCTACCGCTCCGTCGTGACGATGCTGGTGCCGTTCTTCGGGGTCATCCTGCTGATGCTGTCGGTCAAGGGCGTCATCTCGGCGTTCGGGCACTACGGCTTCATCCCGCTGTCGTCGTTCGCCACCAACATGGTCATCTCGCTGACCCTCGGCGCGGGTACCGACTACGGCATCTTCCTCATCGGCCGATATCACGAAGCCCGCCTGGCCGGACAAAGTCGTGAGGACGCGTATTACACCGCCTACAAGGGTGTTTCGCATGTCATCGTCGGCTCGGGCCTGACCATTGCGGGCGCCTGCGCGTGCCTGACGTTCGCGCGGCTGAACTACTTCCACACCATGGGCCCCGCCGTCGCGGTGAGCATGCTGATCACCATCGCCGGCGCCCTGACCATCGGACCCGCCCTGCTCAGCGTCGGCAGCCTCTTCGGGCTCTTCGACCCGAAACAGGAAGTCAAGGCGAAGTTGTACCGGCGTATCGGCACCGCCGTGGTGCGCTGGCCCAAGCCGATCCTCGTCGCCAGTGTCGCGGTCGTCTCGGTGGGCGCGGTGTTCGTGCCGACCTACCGGGTCAGCTACGACGACCGCACCTACCAGCCGTCAGATGCCCCGGCCAACCAGGGCTTCCAGGCCGCCGACCGGCACTTCCCCAAGAGCAAGCTGTTCAGCGAGATGTTGATGGTCCAGTCCGACCACGACATGCGCAATTCAGCCGACTTCATCTCGCTGGACCGCGTGGCCAAGGCCCTGATCCGCCTGCCCGGCGTGGCGATGGTCCAGAGCATCACCCGCCCCATGGGCCGCGCGCTCGAACATGCCTCCATCCCTTACCTTTTCACTACCCAGGGCAGCGGCAACGGCCAGCAGCTGCCGTTCACCCAGCACAACAACGAGAACACCGCGAAGCAGGCCAAGATCACCGCGCACAGCATCGAGGTGCTGAAGAAGACCGCCGACCTCACGCAGACACTCGCCGACGAGCTGCACAACACGGTGCTGACCCTGGAGGACATGGAGCAGGTCACCAACGACATGCGCGACGCCGTCGCCAACCTCGACGACTTCATGCGCCCGCTCCGCGCCTATTTCTATTGGGAACCACACTGTTTCGACATCCCGGTGTGCTGGTCGTTCCGGTCGCTGTTCGACGTGATCGACAAGGTCGACAACCTCGCCGCCGACATCGGCAAGGCCGTCGGATCCTTCGAGGTGATCGACAGCCTCATGCCGCAGATGGTGTCGCTGCTGCGGCAGACCGTGGCCGACAATCAGGCGCTGCTGGCGTTGATCGTCAACAACTACGGCCCGACCGACATTCAGAACAAGAACACCGACCAGACGTTCGACGACATGATCAACGTCGGCAACGACTTCGACGCGTCGCGCAGTGACGACTTCTTCTACATCCCGCGCGAAGCGTTCGACAACGACGACATCAAAACCGGTATGGCGCTGATGATGTCGCCCGACGGACATGCCGCGCGCTTCATCGTCACGCACGAGGGCAACGCGATGGGACCCGAGGGCATCGAGCACGTCGAACAATTCCCCGACGCGATCAAGATCGCGCTGAAGGAGACGTCGCTGGCCGGGTCGAAGATCTACATCGGTGGATCGGGGTCCAATAACAAGGACATCCAGCTGTACGCCAAGAACGACCTCATGATCGCCGCCATCGCCGCCTTCGTGCTGATCTTCCTGATCATGATGATCATCACCCGATCGCTGGTGGCCGCCTTGGTGATTCCCGGCACGGTGGCGTTCTCCTATGCCGGCGCGTTCGGGTTGTCGGTGCTGATCTGGCAGCACCTGATCGGACTACCCCTGCACTGGCTGATCCTGCCGCTGACCTTCATCGTGCTGGTGGCCGTCGGCTCGGACTACAACCTGTTGCTGGTCGCCCGGCTCAAGGAAGAAATCCACGCGGGCCTGAACACCGGCCTCATCCGCGCGCTCGGCAGCACCGGCGGCGTCGTGACCTCCGCGGGCCTGGTGTTCGCGTTCACCATGCTGGCCATGCTCTCCAGTGACCTGCGGACCATCGGCCAGATGGGGTCGACGGTCTGCATCGGCCTGCTGCTCGACACCCTGGTGGTGCGGTCGTTCATCGTGCCGTGCCTGGTGCGGCTGCTGGGCCCGTGGTTCTGGTGGCCGACATTTGTCCGGCAGCGGCCGCTGCCGCCGTACAAGCCTAGTTGGCCGCTTGCCACAGCAGCTGCGGATCATGGGCATTGACCAGTAGTAGATCCGGTTGGCCTGCGGCCCAAAGTTCGCTCAGCCGTTGATGATTGGCCTGGACCTGCTTCCAGTCGAAGGCAACTGAGCGTTCCATCAGACGCAGGGCCCGCGGCGCGGTGTCGCTGCCGTCGAGCTGGCCGCGATGGTAGAAGCTGTCACCGACGTGTAGGACCCACCGGTCCCCGGCGTCGACGGCCACCGCGGCGTGCCCGCGGGTATGCCCCGGCAGGTTGATCAGGACGATGCCGTCGGCGATCTCGGTGAGCTCTTTCGCGCCGGGGAAGCCGCGCCACGACTCGGCGCTCGACGGTGAGTGCTCGACCAGGATCGGGCCGTGCGAATAGCCGGCCGGCAGGTACCGCTGCTTCTCGACGAGCGTCTTCGGATGTAACGCGGCGAACGCCTCGGCGTCAGTGAGATGCACTTGCGCCCAAGGGAAGTCCGCCAGACCTCCCACGTGGTCGGCGTCGAAGTGCGTCACGACGATATGCCGCACGTCGCGGGGCTCGAAGCCGAGGCGGCGAATTTGGTTGATGGCGGCTTCGTTCGGATCGAAGACCGGGCGGACGTAGAAGCGGGCCGGGCCGAAGCGACTACCCGGCGACTCGGCATCCCGCAGCCCCAGCCCGGAGTCGACGAGCACGAGACCGTCCGGCGTTTCGACAAGCAGTACGTGGCAGACCAATCCGTCGGGCACGAAATGCGGGTGCATGGTGCCGCAGTTCAGGTGGTGGATCCTCATGTCAGGTCTGCCGGGGCCGTCTCGATGAGCCGGGCATCGGGTTGGCTGGACATGGCCAGCAGCCCCCGCAGCCCGCGGATGACGGTGGGCCAGTTTCGCGGATCGCGCAGATTCAGGCCTCCCACAAGCTGTTTCAGCATCGTCAGCGTGTCGAAGTAGATGCGTTCGGCGACCAGATTCTCGTTCTCGTCGAACACGAAATAGGCCGTCATCCGGGTGCGGTGCCGCGAACCCGTGGCCGGGATGCCGCCGAGCGGGCCGAGATGCGTTCCGAGGAGCCAGAATTCGACGATCACGGCATCGGCGCTGTGTCGCAGCGCGATGATCTCGTGGTCCTGATCGGGAAACGCGACGCGGGTGTCGTGGTAGTAGCCACGCACATCGGCGTCACCGTCGTGGACGGTGAGCGTCGGGATGATCTCGTAGTGCGGATGCGGAAAGGTCGCGAGCACGTCGTCCCAGTCCTGGCGGACCTCGTCGTGGAAGTGATCGAGCACGAGCTTCTCGCGGGCCTGCAACACCTCGACGGAAGGGATGGCGAAGCGGTGCGTCATGGCGTCCTCCTCGAACTGCAAACTATTTCCACACCGTGGAATTAATTCGACGATAATCCCACGGTGTGGAAATTTGCAAGGCTCTGGGCAACAATGAGGCCATGAACGCGGCCACCCCGACTCCCCGCCGCGGACGGCCACCGAAGGCGCTGGCACAGCTCACGCGATCCACGATTCGGGAAGCGGCGCTGACCGTCATCGACCAGGACGGCATCGCCGCGGTCAGCATGCGGTCCGTCAGCCGCCTGCTCGGCGTCGACGCCAAGAGCCTGTACCACCACGTCGCCGACAAGGACGATCTGCTGGACGCGGTCGCCGAACATCTCCTCGGGCAGCTGCGGCCACCGGCACCCACCGGCGAGCTGCGGACCGACCTGCGCGCCCTGGCCTACGAGTTCCGGCGCGTGACGCTCGCCCACCCGGAGGCCGCGACTCTCGTGCTGACCCGGCAGATGTCGACCCTCGCCGGACTCGCGCCCGTCGAGGTCCTCCTGTCGATCCTGCATCAGGCCGGCGCCGGCCCCGAGCTCGCCGTGCGACTCACCCGCGTCCTGGTCGCCGCCGTCGTCGGGATGCTGCTGCGCGAGGTCTCCGCCGGCCCCACCTTCGGCAGTGGAAAGCCCGCCGACATCGCCGCCCGGCAGGCCGAACTCGAAGATTCCGCGCTCCCGGAAGTGGTTGCGTGCGCACCTTTTCTCGCCCGGTTCGACCGGGACCAGGAATTCGCGTCGGGCGTGGACTTGCTCGCGGATTTCGCCGCATTCCAGCTGGTGAGCCTGACATAGTGCTGCCATGCGGTTGCTGAGTGCTGTCGACACGATGTTCTACCGAATGGAGTCCGACCGGACGCCCATGCACATCGGCGCCCTGCTGACATTCCGGCTGCCAGACGGAGCCGGGCCGGACTACGTCCGCACCCTGTACAACGCATTCGCCGAACTGTCGTTCCTGCCGTTCCCGTTCGACAGTGCCGTCGTCGACGGCCTACTGCCCGAGTGGCGTGCGGTCCGCCCGGACCCGGAGTACCACGTCCGACTGTCGGCGCTGCCGTATCCGGGGAGCGAGGCCGACCTGGGCACCCTCGTCGCCCGGCTGCACGCGCACCCGCTCGATATGCGCCGGCCGCTGTGGGAAGCGCACTTCATCGAAGGACTGTCCGACGGCCGCTTCGCCATGTACTTCAAAGCCCACCACTGTGCGGTGGACGGCATGGGCGCGATCAACACCATCAAGAAATGGTTGAGCACTGAACCGGACCGCTACGTGCCGCTGTCCGAAGCCGGACCGAAGGCCGAGGTGCCCGACCGCAACCGGGTCGCGTCGGTCGCCTACGAGCTGTGGAACCGGACGACGGACGGCGTCTCGGGTTCCGCCGAGCTGGTGAAGAGCCTGGTCGGCATGATCGGCGGCGACAACAGCCACGTCGGCGCCACGCTGGGTACGCCGCGGGCGCCGTTCAACGCGACCCTGACGCCACAGCGCCGGCTCGCCGTCGAGGTGCTCGAACTGGGCCGCCTCAAGGCGATCGCCAAGGCCACCGAGACCACCGTCAACGACGTCACGCTCGCCGTCTGCGGCGCGGCGCTGCGCCGCTACCTCGATGAGCAGGGCGAGCTGCCCGACCAGACGCTGACCGCCTCGGTGCCGGTGGGCTGGGAGCGTGACGAGGACACCCTGAATGCGGCCGCGGGCTTCGTCTGTCCTTTGGCGACAACAGAATCGGACCCGTTGCAGCGGCTGGCGGTGATCAACGCCTCGACCACTCGCGGCAAGAAGGAACTGCTCGCGATGTCACCGAACGCCCTGAATCACTACACGTTGATGGGGCTGCTGCCACTGACGATCGGCCAGAAAACCGGTGCGCTGACCAAGATTCCGCCGTTGTTCAACCTCACGGTGTCCAACGTCGTCCTGACCAGGGAACCGCTGTACCTCGGTGGCGCGCAGCTGGAGTTGATCGCTCCGGTCTCGTTCCTCTGCGACGGCTACGGACTGAACATCACCCTGGTCGGGTACACCGACAAGGTCATCCTCGGGTTCGTCGGCTGCCGCGACACCATGCCACACCTGCAGCGCCTGGCGGTCTATTCGCGCGAGGCGCTCGATGAATTGGAGCAAGCCGCCGCCTGAGACCGGCGACCGACCAGGTACCAGGTGTGCATCACGCCCTTACCTTTGACGTCGACGGGCCCACGCTCCTCCAGCACGAACAAGTCCTTGAGCCGCTCATAGACGTTCTGCGGCACCTGAATTCGCCCTACGACGTCGGTGGTCTCCATCCGCGCCGCGATGTTGACGGCGTCGCCCCACACGTCATAGAAGAACTTCCGCGCGCCAACGATGCCGGCGACCACCGGCCCGGCAGCCAGCCCGATCCGCAGCGGAACCGGTTGGCCGTTGGGATCTTTAAGCTCTGCCACCGCGTCGACCATGTCGAGGGCGAGGTCAGCCAACGCCTCGAGGTGGTCCGGCCGTGGTTCGGGGACACCGCTGACGATCATGTAGGAGTCGCCGCTCGTCTTGATCTTCTCCAAGCCGTGGCGATCCACCAGGGTGTCCAGGTCGGTGTAGAGGCCGTCGAGGAACCTGACCAGCTCGGTTGGCGTGGTATCGCTTGCGCGCTGGGTGAATCCGGCGATATCGGCGAACAGCACCGACGCGTCGTCGTACCGGTCGGCGATGACATCCCGGTGCGGATCCTTCAACCGCTGGGCAACCTTCGCCGGCAGGATGTTGGCCAGCAGCGACTCGGAGCGAGCGTACTCGGCCGCCAAAGCGGTTTCCGCACGATTGATTTCGTGCATCGCGTACCAGATGGTCGCGACCACCAGGACCCATGAAGAAATCACCGCGACGACGAAGCCGACGGTCGTGACCCACTGCGGTTGCACTCCGGTGTCCACGGGCACGAGGTACTGCAGCGCAATGATGAGGCCCGCACCCACAGCCGCCACCGCAGACGCCAGCACGATGTGCTCGATCCCCAGGACCAGCACCACCAGTGAGGCGGCGACCAGAAAGTACAACTGCTGGCCGGATCCTCTTCCCACATAAGCGGTTACGAGCGTCGTCAAGGAATAGGCGATGCCGATGAAGGTCAATGGCGCGACGAGTTCCCCGTACCGGTACAGCCGGGGAATCACGAGATAGACCGGCGCGCACACGACGGCGAGCCCTCCGATCCAGAGGCCCGCCTCGCCGGCGAGCATCGACAACAGGCCGAGGAATGCCGCGACGACGGAGCCGATCCTGGCGGCCACCGTGAGCACGCGTCGGCGACGCGCCAGACTCTCGGCGGACGCAGCCCTCGGCGACATGTCCGGCAGCGTATCGCTGACGGCGCACGTCAGCTGCCAGTTCCGTCGCGAAACGACCCGCTGAGTCAGTCGGCCGCCAGGGCTCGATAGTGCGCGGTGACCTGTTCACGCAGTTTCGACTCGGTGTACTTGATACCGGGCTCGAGGATGGAATCGATGACCTTCGACAACGCGCGGCCGGTCAAACCGCTGCCGACGCGGTATCTGATCTCCGCTGAGGTCGAACATTGTTCGGAGTCAACCGCAGTCACGCCCCACACCACGGTCCCGGTGATGAGCCCGTCGTCGAGTGACAGGCCGATGACCCGGCCGGCGACGTAGTCGGAGATGTGACCGTTCAGCGCGAGCTTGATGGGCCCGAGTTGCATATGGAGAACAAAGCGAGCGCCCAGCCGGGGTTCTTCGGGCGTCACGTACTCAAATGATTTCGCACCGAAGACAAACCGCGGAACGTTGCCGGCGGCGTCGATGTACTCGAAGCACACGTCAGCGGGCACCGAGAGCTCGACATTGTGTTCAACTGTGGGCACGCCATGCTCCTAATGTGTTTGTCTGGCCCGCGTCCAACCGGTTCGCGCTTCTTGATGCCACCGCCACGACCAAGGCACCATCGGCCAGGCGCGCCGAATGGTCGCCCGGATGGCACGGTACGCCCGCTCATCGGTGCGGGTCCATCGAATCTCGAATCGGTCCCGCACGACCTCGGGCAACCCACCGAATATCGTCAACCGCATCGGTGGTGCCAACGCCATTCGCGTCGCTCGCATCGGCAGGAGCCGGTCGGTGATCGGATTCAAGCCGGGCAGCGCAGGGAAATACGGCGACGCGCTCATATCGGGTATCGCGTCGCGCTTGATGAAGGCGATCAGATAGTCCGACGCCGGATTCGGTTCGAGCACTTGGGTGCAATAGCGCTCGACCTCCGCCTCGAACGCCTGGCGGTCCGCGGGCAATGGTGCGTCGCTGACACCGTATCGCCGGTACCAGATGCAGCCTTCGGTATAGAGCTGTTCCGAATCGGCCTCGGTCAGCGGGTAGCTGTCCCAATAGGTCGCCACCCGGTCGACCATCCGCTGAAAGGTCGCGTGCGCCCACCAGTATGTTCTCGGATTCAGTGCGTGATATGGCTGTCCGCCGGGCATTTCGCCTTTGATGTCGCGATGGTAATCGCGGACTCCCACCCCGGTGGCGGCACCGTCGGCGTGGTAAACCGTGCCGAGAATTCCTGGCAGGGAACGAAATACCCGGTCCACGGGGTCGTCGAAGAAGTTGGAATGCTCGATCAGTGCATAACCGATCGCCGGATGCATCGTCTGCAGCAGCCCGGCCGCACCACCTTCGAACGCGATGCGCATGTCTCCGGCCCACCGCCACAGCAGCGAGCGCTGATCAAGCTCTGATGTCATCGGGTTGTCAGCCGGGTGAGCGCCCGTACGATCGGTGACGCCGCCGACGCGGCGCGAAGGCCGATCTTCTGCAGCCGCTCGTTGTGCACCAGAGCACCAAGCCCGGCGAGTTGCGCTGCGCCATAAAGCATGTCCCAATCGGTGTCGATATGACTGATCTTGAAGTCATCGGTGAGTGTATAGCGGTCGATGCCGATGAAGTTGAGGCAACGGCCCGTGCCCCGCAACTTCACGTCCAGACCGGGCACGGTGGTCTCACCAGTCATCCGGCCGATTCCGCGCCACGGGATGGTGATGCGCCACTGCCCTTCGAAATAGTCGGCGTACGGCAGCGATCGAACGGTGCCGTCCTGCGGGTAGAACGCGAAGTCCGGGAACACGTCAAAGCTGGCCTGGCAGTTGTCGATCGTGAACTGCCGACCTTCCTTGTTCACCTGGAATGTCGAACTGTCGATGTAGCTGCACTCGTCGGCGAGGCAGTAGTCGATCTTCTTGATGTCCTGCTCGGCCCATGCGGAGAACCAGACCTGCGCGAAGTCGAACATTCCTTCGGCGGGCAGGCCACGCTCGACCGCCAATGCCTCCTGGTTCGCGACGCGCTCCCAGAACTTGGGCATGAGCGCCTGGTGTTGGGCGTGCTCAGGAGACGGTCCGAGCTCACTGATCTTGGTCATGAAGGTGCTGCCTTTCAATGGTTTTGATGTGATGGGCGCATTCAGCGCGTGTGCAGCCGCACGGGTAGACCGCCCGCGAGGCCGGTCGAGACCCGCACCAGATGGCGCGGCGTCCAACCGTCACGTACCTGGAAAGTGAAGCGCTGCAAGATGGTTCCCAGAACCAGGGTGCCCTCGATGTAGGCCATTCGGGTGCCCATGCACTTGCGCGGCCCGATGCTGAAAGGCACGAAAGCGTTCCTGTTGATCTTCTCGGTGAGAAAGCGGTCCGGCCAGAAGTCCACCGGCCTCGTCCAGAATCGCGAATCACGGTGCAGCGCATAGGGCGTGATCACGACCTGCGACCCTTTGGGAATGTGATACCCACCGATCTCGTCGTCCACGGCGGCCGTGCGAATGTTCGCCGGCGCGGCCTGGAACCGCTGCGACTCATCGAAACAGGCGCGTAGATATGTGAGGTTCGGCAGGTCGTCGTAGGTCAGAGGCTCGCCGCCCAGCGCGTCCACCTCGGCGTAGGCCCGGCCCAGAGCGTTTGGGTTGCGGCACAACAACGCAATGGTCCACGCCAACGCCGCTGCGGTGGTTTCGAATCCGGCGAACACCAGGCCTGCGGCCTCTGATCGCCGCCGCCGGTCTTGCTGTTCCGGACACCCCTCGAACTCCATGCCGATCAAGGTGTCGACCAGGTCGGGCGCAGCGGATATGGGACAGCCCCGTCGTTCGTCCACGAAGCGGTCGAGCATGCCGAAGAGCTCGTCTTTCGCCGCTTCTCCGCTGCGCTGCAATGGGTTTGGCACCCAGTTGGGTAGGTAGTGAAAGCCGACGCGGCTGATCACATACACGCCGTACTGCCGAGCACCGTCGACCGCGACGTCGATTTCCTCCGGAGTGAGTTCCACCTTGAACATCGAACGCATGAGACCGTCCATCACGACGGCACCCAGTTCGTGCTCGAGGTTGACCTCGCGCCCCTGCGCTGCATATCCGGCCCACGCGTCGACGCGTTCGGCGATTCCCGCCATCATCAGCGGGGTCGCGGCAGCCAGTGCTTTCTCCCCGAAGAATGGATTGAAGGTGGTACGCACCCGCTTCCACTCCGTGCCTTCGAGTAGCGGCAGGGCCGCCGGCTCTCCCGATACCAGCTCGTGCGCGGCCTCGTGCTTGACGTACCGGTCGTGATGCCGCGTGAAGACGTGATCGACGTAGTCCGGGTGGTTGATCAGCGTGACCGTGAACTCCGGCCGGCGAGAGGTGTGCAACCGCACCACATCGCCGTATTTCGCCGCGATCTTGGGCAGCAGTGTGTAGGGCAGGCGCAGCGGATCACCCGCGCACGACGCCGCCAGTTTGACCGCGTCCCATTTGGACAACGCCGGCGGATCGGGCGGCCGCGCTCCCGTGGCCGAGTCGACTGACCCATCTACCGCTGCTGCAACCACTCGAACTCCTATCGGTGACGCACATCGGTCGCACTCGGCGCCGCGCGTGCGAATCAGTGAATCAAAGATCGTTCATTGATTCAATAGCTCATTGATGGGCTACCCTCTGACGCATGGTTGACCTGCCGTCACTCGCGGCCGCGGTGCTGAGCGGCAGTCACGGCGAGGCGAACAGCGCCCGCGACCGGATGCTGGATGCGGCGCGCACCGAATTCATCAACCACGGCATCGCACGCACTTCCGTCGCCACCATCGCGGCCAGGGCCGGGGTCTCCCGACCGACGCTCTACCGGCAGTGCGGCGACAAGGACCAGATCGTGGCGGCCGTCACGCAGCGGGAAGTGCTCGACTTCTTCACCCGCGGTGTCGCTGCCCTGGCGAGTCAGAAGACGGCCGAAGACAAGATGGTGGAGATCTTCGTCATGGGCATGCGGGAATGCCGTGAGCATCCGCTCGTGCGGGCGCTCAGAGACTTCGAGAACGAGGCGTTCACCAGCCGGCTGTTCAAGCTCGACGAGCCCGACTACCGCAGCATGCTCGGCATGCTCGCGATGTTCCTCGCCGATGGCGACTATCCGCCTGCTGCCATCGAACGCGCACTCGACTTCTCGCTGCGCGTCACCGCGACGATCCTGATCGCGCCGTCAGAACTACTGCCCACCGACGATGACGACAGCACCCGCGAATTCGCGCGCCGCTACTTGATTCCGGTACTGCAGGCCTCGCGCTGAGGGTTTGCGTATCAACGACAACAGGCCAGAAGCTTGCGCTTCTGGCCTGTTGTTTGTGGTGCGCCCGAAGGGATTCGAACCCCTAACCTTCTGATCCGTAGTCAGATGCTCTATCCGTTGAGCTACGGGCGCATTGGGTACAACTATTCAGTTATGTGGCGGAGGCGAGAGGATTTGAACCTCCGGTCCCCTGTAAGGGGGACAACTCATTAGCAGTGAGTCCCATTCGGCCGCTCTGGCACGCCTCCTGAACGATCCGAGGGTACCGGACTCTTGCACCCCGGAACCGCCGAGGGCATACGGTACACAGTCAACGCCCACAAAGGCAAAGCGCGACGCCAGAGCGCCACCTGCCGTCCACCTAGACTGTCCCGGGTGACCGCCCGCCTGCGCCCCGAGATGGCCGCGCTACCCGCCTACACCCCCGGCCGTACGGTTCCCGGCGCCATCAAGATCGCCAGCAACGAGACCGTCGACGGACCGCTGCCCAGCGTCCGGGACGCCATCGTCAAAGCGATGGACAACATCAACCGCTACCCGGACAACGGCTACGCGGCGCTGCGTCAGCGACTGGCGGCCCATGTCGGGTTCGCGCCCAACCAGATTTCGGTGGGCTGCGGGTCGGTGAGCCTGTGTCAGCAGCTCATCCAGATCACCGCCTCGGTCGGCGACGAGGTGCTGTTCGCGTGGCGCAGCTTCGAGATCTACCCGCTGCAGGTCCGCACCGCCGGCGCGACGCCCGTGCCCGTCCCGCTGACGGACTACACGCACGACCTGGACGCCATGCTGGCCGCGATCACCGACCGCACCCGGCTGATCTTCGTCTGCAACCCCAACAACCCCACCTCGACGGTCGTCGACCCGGTCAAGCTCGCCGAGTTCGTCGCCGAGGTCCCGCCGCACATCCTGGTGGTCCTGGACGAGGCCTACGTCGAGTACATCCGCGACGGCCTGCTGCCGGACAGCCTGGCGCTGGTGCGCAAGCACCCGAACGTCGTCGTCCTGCGCACTTTCTCGAAGGCCTACGGGCTGGCCGGCCTGCGGATCGGCTACGCCGTCGCGCACGAGGACATCGTCACCGCCCTGGGCAAGGTGTACGTGCCGTTCACGGCGACCAGCGTCAGCCAGGCCGCGGCCATCGCCTGCCTGGATGCCGCCGACGAACTGCTGGCGCGCACCGACGCCGTCGTGGCCGAGCGGGCCCGGGTCAGCGCCGCCCTGCGTGACGCAGGGTTCGAGCTGCCCGACTCGCAGGCCAACTTCGTCTGGCTGCCCCTGAGCCCGGAAGACACCGCCGACTTCGTCGACGCCGCGGCCGACAACAAGCTGCTGGTGCGGCCCTACGGCGGCGAAGGCGTCCGCGTCACCGTCACGGTGCCGTACGAGAACGATCTGTTCCTGGACTTCGCCGTCAGGTGGCGCGCCGGCCGGTGAAGCCGATCAGCTGATCGAGCGCACTCGCGTCAGCCGGTACCTCGACGGGGTCGTCGAACCCGACGGCAGCGCGCGCCGCGGGGTTGATCACAGCCCTGGTCATACCGAGGACGTACTCGGCCAGGTCGTCCGGGGCGTCCACTTCACGGCCGACGGCGGTGGCGTAGTCCCAGGCATGGACGAGGAATTCGAGCGGCAGGATGCCGGCGATCTGGGCGGCGGACATCTCCCCTGGCCCCGCCGGGACGGTGCCCTCCAACCCCCTGCTGCGCCACGCGGTCAGAGCGGGCCGGGCCGCGGCGGTCACCTGATCGATGATCGGTGCCGTGGCGTCCCGCTCGGGCAGCTGTGCGCCGGCGATGCCGCCGATGACGGTGATCGAGTTCATCAGGTGATCGGTGAGGGCCGCCACATCGAACTCGGTGCACGGCGTCTGCCGCGTCGCATCGTCGGGCCCGATACCGGCCAACACCCGCTCGAGCACGTCCAGACTGGCCTCGCCGGCCTCGATCACATCGGACGGAATGGTCATGGGCGAGACGCTACGCCCAGGTTGACCGGCTAGCCTGCCGATCATGGGTGAAACCTCGGGAAGCTTCGAATCGCTCTCCATTGAGACCAAGGACCACGTCGCGCAGGTAACGCTGATCGGCCCCGGAAAGGGCAATGCCATGGGTCCGGCCTTCTGGGCCGAGCTGCCGGTGGCCTTCGCCGCCCTGGACGCCGACCCCGACGTGCGGGCCATCGTGCTCACCGGGTCGGGCCGCAACTTCAGCTACGGACTGGATCTGCCCGCGATGGGCGGCATGCTGGCACCCATGCTCGGGGGCGGGCTAGCCAAGGAACGCGCCGACTTCCACACCGCGCTGCGGGCCATGCAGCACGCCATCACCGCAGTCGCCGACTGTCGCACACCCACCATCGCCTCGATTCAGGGCTGGTGCATCGGCGGCGGTGTCGACCTGATCTCGGCGGTGGACATCCGCTACGCCAGCGCCGACGCCAAGTTCTCGGTGCGTGAGGTGAAGCTCGCCATCGTCGCCGACGTGGGCTCGCTGGCCCGGTTGCCGCTGATCCTGAACGACGGTCATCTGCGCGAACTGGCATTGACGGGCAAGGACTTCGACGCCGCCCGCGCCGAGAAGATCGGCCTGGTCAACGACGTCTACGCCGATGCCGAGGCCGCACTGGCCGCCGCGCATGAAACCGCACGTGAGATCGCCGCGAACCCGCCGCTGACGGTGCGCGGCGTCAAGGATGTGCTCGATGAGCAACGCACGGAACGGGTTTCGGCCAGCCTGCGGTACGTGGCGGCGTGGAACTCGGCGTTCATCGCGTCGAAGGATCTGAGCGAAGGCATCACCGCGATGTTCGAGAAGCGCGCTCCGGAATTCAAGGGCGAGTAGGCCGATCACCTTGAGCCTCAACTACATCGAAGCGATCGTAGTCGGCGCGTTCCAGGGTGTCACCGAGCTGTTCCCGGTGTCGAGCCTGGGCCACTCGATCCTGGTGCCGGCCTTGGTCGGTGGGCAGTGGGCCCAGGATCTGAGCATGACGGCCGAGAAGTCGCCGTACCTCGCGTTCCTGGTGGCCGTGCACGTCGCGACGGCGGTGGCACTGCTGGTGTTCTTCTGGCGGGACTGGGTCGCGGTTATCGGCGGGCTGGTCACGTCGATCAAGAACCGGAAGATCACCACCTCCGCCGAGCGACTGGCGTGGCTGCTGATCCTGTCAACCATCCCGGTCGGTATCGCCGGGCTGGCGCTGGACCACGCGCTGCGTACGTCACTGGGCAAGCCGGTGCCGGCCGCGGCTTTCCTGACGATCAACGGCGTCGTTCTCTTTGTGGGCGAACGACTTCGGCACCGGACGGCGTCGGCAGTCCCTGCCGCCGCGCATTCAGAAAACCTCAACGACTCCGACGAGCGGCTGGCCCGCCTCCCGATCCCCGAGGCCATGGGCATCGGCGCGGCGCAGATTCTCGCCCTGCTTCCCGGCATCAGCCGCTCGGGCGCCACCATGGTCGCCGGCGTGCTGCGCGGGTTGTCGCATGAGGACGCCGCACGGTTCTCGTTCCTGCTGGCGACGCCGGTGATCCTGGCCGCTGGGGCGCTGAAGATTCCGGAGCTGTTCGGCCCCGCCGGCGACGGCATCGGCGGCCAGGTGCTGGCCGGCAGCGCGGCGGCGTTCGTCGCGGCGTACCTGTCGGTGCGGTTCCTGGTGAAGTACTTCGAGACCCGCACGCTGACACCGTTCGCGATCTACTGCGTGGTGGCCGGTCTGGGCAGTCTGGCCTGGCTGACGCTGCACTGAGCGAGGTCCCGCACCTCCACCTCGAGACGAACTTGCCCTGGGGCTGTAACCCGGCTGCCTATCTGTCAGTGGCAGCCAGCCCCATGGCAATTCGTCTCAAGGTGAAAGAAAACCGCAGTGCCCCAACTCAATCGCGCGCGCGTCACCACCATCGTGGTTGCGGGAGCCGGCCTCGCCTTGCTCGCCGCCTGTTCCCATGTCGACGCCGCGAAACCGACACCCACTCTCGACCCGACCACCTCGCCCGCGCCGGCCAAGCTGACGAGTGCGGACTTCATGGCCGTGTGCCAGGGCGCGACACAGTCACGCGCCACCGATTACCAGCCGGACACGAAGTCCCACAAGACGATTCTCTTCACTCCGCTGGTGCACGGACTCGTTGAGGACACCAGCACTCTGCCGTCGGACTGGACAGTGCAGTTCGATGCGGACCGCAACACCTATGCCGCGATCGACACGGTGGTGTGCGTGGAAACCAAAGACGAGCAGTCCCTCAAGGAATGCACCGGCTACCAGGACAACGGCCACTCGACCGCCAACAAGGTCGACCTGCGCGCCACCACCTACACCGTCACCGTCCGGGTGGCCACGACCGGTAAAGAGCTCGGCACCACCGAGCTGTCCGGTACGGACGACACCTGCCCGATGTTCATGTCCTTCGACGACGACACGCAGACCAAGCAGTACAACGTACCGCCGCCCAAGGACGACCTGATCGCCTTCGTGAAGCAGTTCGTCCAGCCCTGAAATCCTCTGCAGCACAATCGGAGTACTCGCATGCCCAAAATCAGCCATGCAGTCATCGTCACTGCCGCGGGAGTCCTCGTCGCTTCGTCAGCGGCCGTGGCAGCACCGGCCCATGCCGTAGGTGGGCCCGGCGGCTTCGGCAACGCGCAGGACACCATCAATACGCTTCAGGCACAAGGGTTCACCGTGCTGATCAACGGCGCCGTCGTGTATCCGTTGTCGGGATGCAAGGTCACCGGCATCGAGGGGCTGCACAACGACAATGTCGATTCCTCGGGCGCCATCATCGACCGGACGAAGATGACCGTTGTGTGGGTGGACATCTCGTGTAAAGGCGGCTAGCTACAGCCGTGACCCGTGCAGGTTCTTCGCCGTCGGGCTGGTCTCGACGGTGGCCGGGTCGGGATAGGTGCCGAGCACCCGGTCGGACGTGCCCGACGTCGTGACCGAGAACCAGTAGTGCTCGTTCTTGAAATGGTGCAGGCGGTGATTGCGCCACACCGCCTTGTAGAGGCGGTGGCGCGGCTTGTAGTCGGTGTGGACGAGGTAGTGCGTCCACTCATAGCCCATCAGGATCAGCGACTCGACCACGATGAACGACAGCGTGGCCGACACCGGTGCCCCCACCAGGGCGCCGATGCCCAGCGGCAGCGCCACGATCGCCGCGATCAGCCACGGCAGCGTCGGGGTGGGGATGAACACCAAGTCGATGTCGCGGGGATTCGCGTGGTGCCGTCGATGGTCGCGGGCGACGAGAGTGTCCACGGTGACCGGGCCCAGTTTTCGCGGCCGCCAATGCAGGATGAAGACGTGAATCACCCACTCCACGAACGGGAACAGCAGCGCCAGCACCAGCGGCGCCCACAGGTCGCGTAGCGCCAGACCGCCGACGACGGTCCGCGCTCCGACCGCTCCGACCACGAGCGCCAGGATCATCCACGGCGTCGGATGGCGCCAGAACTCACGGACCGTCTGGCCGAGGGTCACGCCCCGGGTGCTGGTGGTCGTCACTGCGCCTCCATCTGGTCGAGAAATTCGGTGAGCACCGTGGTGGCGCCACCAAGCACTGTCGACGCGGCTCGGCGCGCTTTCAGCGCGGCGCCCGAAGTCACCGCTTCGGCGAGCTTGCGGTACCCGGCTACGGGTTCGGCGGCGGCCACCGCGTCGGCGACCACGGCGAGCATCGGTTCGTACACCCGGCGCATCCCGTTGAAGATCAGCGTCATCGCGATCGAATCCGCGCCGGTCACAAGGCAGTCCCAGAAGTCCAGCGCGGCCAGCTGTTGCGTCTGGCCGCTCTGCGCGCGCTCGATATCGGCGAGGGCCCGCGCCAGTGGCTCGGCGAGCTTGCTTCCGGACCGCGCTGCCGCCCGTTCCGCGATCCACGGACCGAGGTACTCACGCACCTCCAGGACGCTGCGCACCACCGACGGGTTCACCATGGCCCCGTCGGGCGCGTCCACCAGCAGGTAGGGCAGCAGATCGAGGCCGCCCGTACGCGTGATGTCGTTGACGACGGCACCGTCGCCCTGCCGGACGTCGAGATGCCCCGACGCAACCAGCCGCTGGATCGCCTCACGCACCACCGGCCGCGATACGCCCAGCACCTCGGCAAGTTTGCGCTCACTCGGCAGGCGTGAGCCCGGCGGCTGGGCACCGGCGACGAGCTGCTTGAGCAGCTGGTCGTGCACCTCGTCCGCGGCCGAGCGCCGCTTGATCGACGTCAACTCCATGACGACGACACTAACCCACCAAAGGTAAGAGGTCTAGTGGTCTTACCAATATTGTTTAACCAGGGGACGCAGCAGGTCCTCGGTCATGGGTAGCTCAGCAGGACCATCACCCGACCATCCGGTGATGGCTCAGGAAACGCATCCACCTGAAAGCCGTAGTACTCCAACTGGGTGTCGGTGATCGTGTCGATGACCTTGCCCTGCGCCTTGAGCTTGCCATCCTTGACGTCGCGCATCACACCGATGAAGTCGGGAACCGACATCGACTCGGCCAGCAGCAGCGCGTCACCACCGGACGAAAGTTTCACCAGCACACCGGAACCCGCGTAGTTGTCGCCCCCGCGACCCGTCCCCCGGGGCGCCCAGTAGACCGGGTCGGAGGCGACTTCGCCGTCGACACGGCGATACTGCCCGACGTTGTCGACACCGTCTTGCACCGAGACCACCGGTAGCGCGGCGATGGTCCGCTGCTCCTGGAACCACATCCAGCCGAGTGGGATACCGATGATGGCGTAGATCATCACCAGCAGCATCAGCACCGGCTTCCACGCGATCTCCCAGGCCTGCCGCGGCCCCTGCTTCTCCAGGTCCTTGCGGCCGAATCGGAAGACATACCAAGCCAATACGCGCGCCAGTGCCATCGCGGCCAGAATGCACAACCCGACGATGCCGGCCACCCGGAAGTAGAACGTGCTGCCGCCGTGGTCGATGGTCGCCAGCACCATCACCAACGGAATCGGCAGGGTGAGGAGCAGCAGCAGGGCATACGACGGATGGCTCGTCAGGTATTTGTACTCGACGGTCCAGCTCTTGACCCCGACGCCCACGGTGAAGTCACCGATGTCCGCAGTCGAGACCGGTGTCCAACTCCCGTCCACGATTCGGGGCCGGACCAATCCCCTGACAAAGAAGAAACCCGCCACCAGCGATACGGCCAGCGCGCCCCAGAACACGGCGGGCAGCGGCCCGCCGGTGCCCGGTACCCCGAATCCGCCACGGATGTCGATGATCTTGGCGATGAAGAACATCAGCGGAACGACGAAAAACAGCTCTCCGAGCCAGATTTGGATCAGTTGCGGAATGCGTTTGCCGACACGGTCAAACGCCAGTACCCCGCTCCAGATGAACCGCAGCACCCGCATGGACGGACATTAGCTGACAATCGTTGGCGCCGGGCCGATCTCGATGTAGGCCATCGGAATATCGAAGGCGGAGCTGCTCTTGTCGAGCGTCCGCTCGAACAGCTTCATTGCCGGCGACCAGTTGGCGGCGATCACGGCGTCGGCGTGCGCATGCTCGGTCTCCGGCAGGATGCGGGCGATGCCGGCCGCCGGTTGCCCCGTCGGCTTGCCGCGAAGATTGCACGGCACCACCACCACGCGCGGATCGTTGCGCAGCCGCTTCACCTTGCCCGTCGACGCGTCGGTGCGGACGTACAACTTCCCGTCGGCGACACCGTGATTGATCGGACTGGGCATGGCCTCACCGGACCGCTTGAACGTGACGAGCACGATCTGCCGCGCCCGCTCGAAGCCCGCGAAATCGGTGGCCGTCGGCTCCCCGATATCGAAGGCCTCCCGGTGGCGCAGTTTGTCCATGCCTCGAAACATCAACTTGCTCATGGCCGAAACCGCGCTACTGGGCATCTTCTCGTCCGATCACTCTGACAACAACCATGTCTTCACCGTCCAGTCGGTCACCGCGCCACCGACGACGAACGGGTCAGCCGCCGCGAACCGCTCGGCTGCGTCCTTGTCG
Source organism: Mycobacterium sp. 360MFTsu5.1 (assembly GCF_000383495.1). NCBI lineage: Bacteria > Bacillati > Actinomycetota > Actinomycetes > Mycobacteriales > Mycobacteriaceae > Mycobacterium > Mycobacterium sp. 360MFTsu5.1. Next base: position 117,629 of record NZ_KB911463.1, read on the forward strand.
GTGAACACACCCAGCGCCCCGAACTCCCCCGGCGCGGCGTCCTGAACCGGCCCGAGCATGAGCAGGACTCCCGGCTGTTCTTTCCGGAACCGATCGGCGTGCGCCTGGTGCGCCGGAAACAGCTCGGGCACCTTTGCGCGTGCCTGCTCCGTCGACGAATAGATCAGCAGGTAGCGCGGCAGCCACTGAGCCGTCATGACCGAAGCCTAATCCGGACATTGAATTCATCGTGGGCCCAACGGTCGAACCCCGACGCCGACGCAAATAAAGTCTCCGGCGTGACTGCTTCCGTGACTTCCCTCAACGCGATCACCGCTGCCACCCGTGCGGCCGTCTCCGACAATCCCGCCGCGGCCGCCGTGGTGTTCAAGGCCTCGGCGCAGCCGGAAGGCACCGTCGGCAGCGAGATCACGCTCGGCAAGTACCAGGTGCACGTCGACGAGCCGCCGGCACTCGGCGGGCAGAACACGGCACCCAACCCGGTCGAGTACTACCTGGCATCGCTGCTGTCGTGCCAGGTGGTGACCTACCGGTTCTGGGCCGAGCGGCTCGGCATCCAGGTCGACGCCCTCAGCGCCAGCGCCGAAGGTGACCTCGATGTGCGCGGCTTCTTCGGGCTGGACGACAACGTCCGCCCCGGCTTTCAGCAGATCCGGGTGACCGTCAACGTCTCGGGCCCGGAGACCGCCGAGCGGTACCGCGAACTGCAGGACGCGGTGGATGCGCACTGCCCGGTGCTGGATCTGACGACCGCCACAACCCCGGTGCACACACAGCTGACCATCGGATGACTATCTGAGGGCAGCGCCTGTCGTCGCGCCCAGGCGCGTGGCGTCCGGTGTTGTGCCGGTCCACCCGCGGTAGGCGCGGTAGAAGGAACTGGTGTCCTTGTAGCCGACCAGCAGTGCGATCTGGGCCACGCTGGTATCGCCGGTGGTGAGGTAATGGCGGGCAAGGCTTTCCCGAGTTCGGCTCAGTGCGGCTTGGAAGCTGGTGTCTTCCGCTTGGAGTTGGCGCTGCAGGGTACGCGGACTCACTGCCAGCCGGCGGGACACGCTCTCGATGTCGCCTTGGCCGGCCGGCAGGGCTTCGAGAAGCACTGTGCGCACCCGTTCGGTCATCGACGAGGATCGTGGTAGTTCGGACAGCCGGGCATGCAGTTGTGGCGAGAAGTACGACCACATTTGAGCGTTTTCGGTGACGAACGGCAGATCGGCGTCCGCATTGCTGAAGACGACCGCATCGTTTGTCCCGGCTTCGATGTCGACGCCGAGGTACCCGCGGATGGTCGCACTCGGCGGTGGCGGCTGGGTGGCCTGGACCCGTAGCGGTGTCACGGCCCGACGGGTACCCAGTCGTGCCAGGGCCACCCAGAACAGCAACTCGACCGTGACGAATACCGGTGGCGGAGGTGTCGACGTCTGCCAGGTGTAGCTGACCGTCGTACCGTCACCGGTTCGGTCGACGGTGATGGCGATGGGTCCGATCAAGGGCTTGAACTGTGCGATGCGCTGCGCGGCGGTGATCAGGTTGGGGCTGCACAGGGCCGCGAAGATCGGCGGGTCGAAGCTCTCGGCGCTCAACGCTCCGGCTACCGCCACCGGTAGCGCGTCGCGGTCACTCTCCACCTCGAGGGCGCTCCAGAAGGCGAAGTACTGCGCGCTGCTGAGCTCTCCGGTCCCGCGCGAGAAGAAGTCGTCCGGAAGGTGGGCACGCCGCAGGACCGCCTCGACCGACACGTTCAGATCTGTCAACAGTGAGCGCACCGCCGGGGTCAACACGAACATGCGTGAGCTGACGTCCATCCGGGCGAGTGTACGAGAGTTTTCAGCGATGCAGATATGGCGTGATCCGCTACCGGATTGACGTGTTCCGCTAATGACGGCCCCGCGCAGCCGCGTCTAGTGTTCGACCCGTCACGCAACTGATGGACTGAGTTCATCACCGGGAAGAGGACTTTCGTGAACAAACATGCTGCGCGCATCGTCGGAGTTGTCCTGTTCGGTTCCGCACTCGCCACCACGACCGGTGTCGCACACGCCGATGACGTCATCGTCCGTGACGCCAACGGCGTGCCCTGGAGTTGGCCGACCGAGGCGTCGTGCATCAAGGACGGGCCCGACCAGCACCTCCAGAACAGCGCTGACGACGCCTTCCTCAAGTACTGGTACTGCCTCCAGCACGACGACGGTCTCTGGTACCTGCACAACACCGAAAGCCTGACCGCACAGGTGGGCTGACGCCGCGTCCGCGCCCGCACATCCACCACACACCCAACACAGATAGGAAACGATGTCGAAGAAGATTCTGATCACCGGAGCCAGTTCGGGATTCGGTCGCGGAGCCGCGATCGAACTCGCCCGCCTGGGGCACCAAGTCGTCGCAACCGCCGAGGCTTGGCCACTGGTTCGCAGCCTTCGGGCCGACGCTGCCGCCGCCGGGGTCACGCTCGAGGTGATCAAGCTCAATCTGCTCGATGAGATCGACGTCGACCATGCGGGCAGCTTCGACCCGGACATACTCGTCCTCAATGCCGGGGTGATGGAGAGCGGATCTGTCATCGACATTCCGCTGCAGCGAGTGCGAGAGTCGTTTGAGATCAACGTCTTTGGGCACCTGGCGCTGGCGCAGAAGATCGTGCCGAAGATGGTCGCGCGCGGGTCCGGAAAAGTGGTATGGACCTCATCGATGGGCGGAATCCTGGTGATCCCGTTCGTCGGCGTCTACTGCGCCACCAAGCACGCCATCGAGGGCATCGCCGGCTCGATGCGTGCCGAGCTGGAGCCCTACGGCGTCAAGGTCGCCACGGTCAATCCAGGCGTCTTCGGCACCGGATTCAACGACACCGGGGCTGAAAGCCACGTGCAGTGGTACGACGCAGAGAAGGCCGTCATCCCGATGCCGGACTTCGGCGACAGCCTCGCCGACCAGTACGACCCGCAAGAGATGATCGACGCGATGGTCGAGATCATCCCCGCAGAGGACCACCTGTACCGCACGATGCGCCCACTGGCCACGATCGACGTCGCGAAGCAGTGGCAGGAATCGGAGTGGACCCAGAATGCCTGAGCTCACCCTCGAATACGCGCATCGCCTCATCGCCCGGGGCGCCAACTCCGCGAAATCCAAAGGCATGCAGGCGGTTTTCGCCGTTCTGGACAAGGGTGCGAATCTGGTGGCCTTCTCCCGCATGGACGGCGCCTGGCTGGCATCCAACGAGCTGGCCATCGCTAAGGCACGCACCGCGGTGATGTTCCAAGCGCCCACCGACACCCTCAGCACACCACTGCAACTCGGGGTACCGCAGCTGCATTTCGACCACATCCACCACGGCGGGCTGCTTCTGGTCGGCGGCGGCATACCGCTGTTCGACGGAGCCGGCGAACTGATCGGCGGTCTGGGCGTCTCCGGTGGCACACCGGAGCAGGACGCCGCCCTGGCCGTCACGACCGCGAACGACGCAGGCCGCTGAAAGCAGCCCCGGCTCGGGGGTCCGGGGCTGCCGAACAGCGATCGTTCGCGTGACAGCTGCCGCTATCGCTGAATCCCATGTTGTCCGACAACAGATCCCGCCACGCTTCACGCCACCATCGCGGTTCGGGGCCGAGCGGACAATCCGGTGATCGGGTGACTAGTCTGGAAGGCCATCATTAGTGCGAATTCTCGAGGGCGTCGCGATCGGTGACAGGGCGTTGAATCATGCGTCAAAGCTGGATGGCTAGGCGGCTGATCATCACACTCCGCGTCGGTCGAGCAAGCAAGGCATCGCCTCAAACCCAGGTTCCACGCCGATGCCACGGCAGCCACTCCCCCACAAAATAGACCCGTGCATAGAAAGTTCGCCAAATAAATGTCCCGCCGCATCTCACAAATTGAGCAAGACGCTCACAATTGACCAAGCAGCTCGTCGAGCGCTTCCCATAGATCGCCTTTGGGTGTAAGCGTCCCTTGATACCAGTCCCAGGCCCTGCCGAGGCCATCGCTCACGTCGAGGCATAATCCACCACCGGCACCGTCACGACAGATTTCAACCAAATTTCGTATGTCGGGCTGACTACCTTCTCCTCGAAATCTAAATTCTGAGGGATCGCCAAACTCTGCTGGCAGCAAGAAGCTACTACTTGGGCTAAGTCCAGCTCCGCCACAGTCATCGTAAAAGCCGTCATGGATTTCCAGATAGAAACTCTGCAATTCTGATGGAATGCCGTTCCAATACACCGGACGGTCGTCCCGGTCCAGCGGCAGTGGCCCGAATCTGGTATCGAACACACTTCCATTATCTGTATTGCGTAGAACGTACAGCAGAAGTGGCCGCTGTCCACTCACGTCCGCTGCGCCTGTGGAGACCATGCGCGCAATAAATACATCGAGGCCATCTTGCGTCATTTTTTCAGTCAGTCGTGGCAGTCGTCGCGCGATGACGGGCTGCCATACGCGTAGGGCCCGTTCGACTGCGTCCCGGCCGTCGGCTGCATTTGCATCGAGCCACCATTGAGGCACACTTCCGGACGCGACGTCGTCGTTTTCGAGCAGGTCGATACGGTGGCCACCGATTCTTTCCCTGATGAACAGTTGATAATCCGCCCTGAGTGTCACGTTTGTTCATCCTTCATGCGCGAACGGCTTCGACAGCTTTCTGAAAAATGTGCTGGACGAACGCGACATCGATCTTAGGAAGATCGCTCGCGGCCGGTCCAGCGGTTGCGCTCACAGCCACAATATGTCGATCATCAACCAGCCCAAGATAGACGTATTGATCCACCACACGACCACTGTGGTCATCGAAGTCGGTGACGATATGCGTCCCGACAACCGTCATGTTGGCGATCGTAAGTGCCGGCGCCGGCACGATGGTTCCGTTGACGTCACCGGGTCGACTGAACGTGGCGTAGGAGCAGTCGGCGTTGTCCGGTGCTTGGTACGACTGCGGATACTCTGCCGCCGAGACGCCAATAGTCTGCCCGCCCGAACGCGCAGTTATCGATTCGATCGACTGCCCAACTACATCTCCAAGGCGCTGCAATCGTGCGCCGCATTGCGGTGGCCGGACCGTCAACCCGGCGGCGGCGTGCCGGTTCTTGTCTACATCCTGCTGAGTGACGACGGCTTGTGGATTCGTTCGAACTGCCCACCCAGAAGGGAACTCGTGCGAAACCCGGTGAACACCGGAGATCGAGGCAGACTTGCCTCCACCCGGGTGCGATGTCGGCTCTGACTTGTTTGTGCATGACATCGTGCTGCACAGGATCAGCGGGGCGAGCAACGCGGCAGAAGCCCGGTATCCGGTCATGCCTGCGCCCCCTGGGCAACCAGTGCAGCAAGGCCCAGTACCCCGCCCACAACGAGTGCTCCGATGCCAGCTAACGCTCCGACTGGATCACCGATCGGTGTCGACGCGATGATAGGCACCTCGAATGGGTCGCTCGCAGGAGGCGCAGGCCGTGGAGCCGACGTCTCCGGTGGACTCGTCCGAGGGCTGTTTGGAATCCTCGGAACAGCCGTGTGATCGGGGCTGCTTGGCGGAGCTGGCGTCGCCGGTTCAGCCGGCGCCTGGCTGGGCGCCTGGTTGGGTGCTTGACTGGGCGGTGCAGTCGGGTGCTGTTGTCTCTGCGGGTCTTGGTTTGTGGGGCTCGGCTTCGGCGCCGTTCGCGTGTCGCGCTGACGCTGGGCAACCTCGTCCAGCACTGCCTGGGTCGCATCCTTCTCCTTCTTGCACCAGTCACCGGAAACATCATCCGGAACCGGCTCACCCTTGACAGTTGTCCACTGGCTGGGCAATTTGTCTTTCCGGGAACGGTTGAATACCGACGGGTTCGGATACAAGTTAGCCAGCATATCCGCGATCGCCACCTGATCTTCCAACGGCAGCCTCCTAAATTGTGGCAGCTTTACCAAAGCCCTCAACGGGATAATGTGGTCCACGTCCCAAGTGATATATGTACCGCCGTTGCCATAAATCCCGCTTTCAATTCGGTTGATTTCGTCCCTGATTTCGGGACCAAATTCTCCATTTTTCATCCGCTTCCGGATCCCTGCGATCAGTCTCCGCGCTTCCGGCTCAAGCTTGTCGTACGCGTCTTGCTGCTCTTTGAGCTCCTGCTCGAGCTGCTCAGGCGTGAGATTGCTGTAGTCCTGCGGACCGAATATGGGGTTCGGCTCGCAGTCATTTTGCTTCCGTTGCTCTTGGTCGGAAGACGGTTCTTGTTGCTGCTCTTGTTCAGCCGGTTGCTGTTCCGATTGCTGGCTCGGCTGCGGCTGCTGGCTTGGTTGTTGAAGCGGTTGGTCGTAGTCGGGTGGCTGTTGGCCGTTGGCCGGCTGCAGTTGCTGGGAATTGCTCTGCTGGGAGTTGGACTGTTGTTGCGGCGCTTGAGCGGGTTGCTCGGCCGGGTTGTTGATGTCAATCCCGTTGCCCTGGTACGGGGCCGGGTAGGAGCCGCCGTTGTATGGCGCGGGCGCGTCGGGCATCGCCGGCGGCTGCATCGGGAACGGTGGTCCGCCGCCATCGCCACCTGAGCCGCCCGATCCGCCGCCGGGAATACTGGGTTGGGCAGTCGCCCCAGGCAGGGCCGCGATGGTGGAACCATGGTCATCGCGGGTTGTCGTGACGAGCGCCGCCAATAGCAGCGTCGCGATCGACACAATCACCAGTACCCTTCGGTACCCGTATACGCCGAACCCCGGCGGTTTCATTGGTGTCATCGCGGTGTCCCTCCCCTGAGAACCACTTCTCAATACGTCTGCTGCGGTTGCCAGGTCGGAATCAGCCGGGTCCGCCGGCCATGTTCGCTTTGACCCAAGCGACTTCATCGGATGCGGTGCGAGTGCAGGCGTCGTAGTCGTCGCCGGTTTGGCCGAACACCGTCACGCACGAGATGGACATATGCGCTAGCAGCCGATCGTTGCAGGAATCCACGGACGTGCTCGTGGGAGTGCTTGCGAGGCAGAGTTGTTGGGTTTGGCAGGCGGCCACGAAATTCGCTGAACGGCCGTCGCTGGAGGTATACGCGTCGGGGCCGCCTTGGCAGTGCCCGGAGTGCCGCTGCGCATACACGGTCGGGTCGACACCGTCGGGGCGGTGCGCCCCGGGCGGGTCGGTCACGTACCCCGCCGGGTTCGGTGGCGTCACCGATCCGGTAGGTGTGCCGGCGGGTAGGCCGGCCCAGTTCTGGCCGGGCGCCCCGGTGGTCGCGGCGTCGGATGCCCGATAGGACAGGCTGATGGTGACCGGGAACGCGAAAACGCTTGTCGGGCCCAGATCGACAGTCAGATTCGACTGTCCTGGTGGGAAGCCCGGCCCCAGTGTGGGGGTGACGCCGACCAGCGCCTGGCTGGCGTCGGTGGCAGCCGGAATGCTGAAAGTGCCGATGACGCGGGCCGGATTGCCCGGTGCGGCATCGGTTTCCACCAGCACGACGTTGTTGCCTTGCCGCAGATGCGTCGCCGCTGGGAGTTTGATTCCGAATGGGATTGTCGATGCGGCGAACACGGTCTTGCGGGTGACGGTGATGTCGACGCCGCCGCCGGCGTATGGGATGACTTGGTAGTCAACATCGTTCGAGCCGTAGATGGCACCACCGCCGGGCAGCCAGGCCGCCGGACCCAAGGTCACCTCGCCCGGGAGATGGATCGCGATCTGGCGGTTCGGGTGCGCGGTCGGGGCGAAGATGCCGTCCTTAGCCCACATCGGCACCGTCACCGTGCCCCGCTCCCCCTGCGCCGCCAACGGACGTTCCATCCCGGCAGTCTCTCCTTGCGGAGTGGTGGAGGAAACCCGCGCCCCGCCAATGGGATTCACGCGGCCCGGATCTTCGGGCATCGGCCGCTGGATCGGCAGCGGAACCGGCGGCCGCGACACCGACCCTGGTGCGGGGGGACTCGGTGCCGGTGCCGCGGGGTCCGCGCCGGCAATGCCGGTAGATACACCACCGGCGCTGACCATCGTCAGGGTCATCGCTGCCGTGATGGACGCACAACGACGGGCGCCGCGCAGCCGATGTCCTGAACGTTGTAGGTGTGCCACGATCACAGGTCCTTCGGTTCGCCGTAGAGAGTTTGAGTGTCGTTGCCGTTGTCGGTGCGCACCCGGATCGTGGTGTAGGACTGGATTTTCACCTGACCGCCGCAGCCGTCGGCTTCGATGTTCTGCTCCCGCAGATTCGACACCGCGTGCATGCTGCGCAAGCTGATACGGTCCAACGGAACTTGCGCCAGCCCACCAGGTTTGAGCAAGACCCGGATATGCCCACCCAAATGCTCCTGCACGCCGAGGGTGGCCCCGGCCGACGCGCCGCCGAACCCGCCACCGCCGCCGCCTCCGCCACCAGCACCGCCTTGGCCCTGCCCGTAGCCACCGCCGTACACCTGGCCGTTGATCTGCTGATACGGATCAATCCCGGCATCCACACCGACCTCGACACCAGGCGAGGAATCGGTACGGCATCCCACGAAATAGCCCGACTCCAACTGCGCGTCCTGAATCACCGCACCCCCCGTGCCGGTGATGCGCGCCTCTGAACGCAGGGTGACGCGGGCCTGCCACGAGTTGCTGGCGCCGGCCAGGTTGTCGATGTGATTGATCACCTCGTTGGTGGTGTTCACATCCACCACCCAGCCGTCATCGGTAACGAACTGCGTCCACCGATCGGGCATCGGCTGCGGATCGGCGACGGCCATACCCGCCGCGGATACACATCCAGCAACAGATACAGCGAACACCATCGACGTCGCGGCCACACGCCGCGACGAACGTCCAACTACGACCATGCACGAATCCCCCTGTGAAGACCAGCCTCAAGCCCCCCGGCTCGCTTGGCCTTTCACGTACTACGGCGAACGATCGCATAAGCTGACTGATGCGTCAACCCGTACGCGTACTCAAAACGAAGCAAATCAGTTAATCGACCTAATGGAGATCGATTAACTCGACTCCTGTGTCACACTCGGTTCATCGCAGACTTCTGGGGAGGAAAATATGCGGACCGTGATGCGGGCTTGTGTGGTGATGTTGGGGGTGGCCGTCTCGGGGATGACCGCGCCGGTGGGGGCCGCGGCGCCCGGCGACCAAGGACCGGGGCTGGTGGCGGTGCAGTGCCAGGTGTGGGCGAGCAACGGCTTCGGGATGGGCGGCATGCCCGGTATGGGCATGGGTTTCGGTATGAAGCAATGGGCGGGCACCGTTATCGGGCGGGGCCCCGACGAGGGTGCGGCACGCGCTGACGCCGAACGGCAAATGTGGGGTCCGTACGGGATGTCACCTGAGCTGCGCGATTGCGTGCCCGCATAGATTCGACATCAGGGAGGCTGGCGCCGATTGAGTGTTGTTGCGGCGCAAACTGTTTGAGAGGGCCTGGTCAAGCCGTGGTTGTTTTTCGGTGGACACAATCACGATCCGGGCGTTGCTGTCACGCGGCGAGAGAAGCGCTCAACCGCAACAACGACGCCAGAATGCTGTCCTGATCGGTTTCAACGAGAAACAATCGAACCCAACTGACGCTGGGTTCGAAGGTCGAACATTTGGCGGTGGCGGAGGGATTTGAACCCCCGGTTGGGTTTAACCAACTCTCGCTTTCAAGGCGAGTGCATTAGGCCGCTCTGCCACGCCACCGCCGAACAGCCTAAGGGGTCCGGGCCCGAACAAGCTCAGAGGGTCCGTGTGTAGCGTTGCGGCTATGCGCGCCATCGTCGTCGAATCCCCAGGTCAGCTGGCATGGTCCGAGGTCCCGGACGTAACGGCCAAAGCGGGCGAGGTCGTCATCGACGTCGCGGCCGCCGGAGTGAACCGGGCCGACCTGCTGCAAGCCGCGGGCCTCTATCCCCCGCCGCCGGGCGCCAGCGACATTCTCGGGCTGGAGGTTTCCGGCGTCGTCTCCGAGGTCGGTGCAGGCGTCGGGAACTGGGCTGTCGGTGACGAGGTGTGCGCCCTGCTGGCCGGCGGCGGCTACGCCGAGAAGGTGGCCGTGCCCGCGGCCCAGGTCATGCCGATCCCCGCGGGGGTGAGCCTGCAGCATGCGGCCGGTCTGCCGGAGGTCGCCGCCACAGTGTGGTCCAACCTGTCCATGACCGCGCATCTGCGGTCCGGCCAGCTGGTGCTGCTGCACGGCGGCGCCAGCGGCATCGGCACGCATGCGATCCAGGTCACGCACGCACTGGGCGCCCGCGTCGCAGTCACCGCGTCACTCGAAAAGCTGGAGCTGTGCCGTGAACTGGGCGCCGACATCCTGATCAACTACCGCGACGAGGACTTCGTCGAGCGGATCACCGAGGCGGGCGGCGCCGACGTCATCTTCGACATCATGGGTGCGGCGTACCTGGACCGGAACATCGACGCACTCGCACCCGACGGCCGCGTGGTGATCATCGGCATGCAGGGCGGCGTCAAGGGCGAACTGAACATCGCCAAGCTGCTGGGCAAACGGGCCGGCGTCATCGCCACCGCGTTGCGCTCCCGCCCGCTCGACGGGCCGTCCGGCAAGGCTGCGGTGATTTCCGAAGTCGTGCAACATGTTTGGCCCATGATCGCCGACGGCCGGGTGCGGCCGATCATCGGCGCCGAGCTGCCCATCGAGCAGGCGGCGGCAGCCCATCAGCTTCTGCAGGCGGGCGCCGTGTCCGGGAAAGTGCTTCTGCAAGTCAGGGATTGAGCTTGCCGAAATTGACCCCAGGGCAGTTTCGAGGCCGGTTTTCCGCCACCAGGTCACGCACGCGGCGATACCCGCGCTGATTCAGCGGGCACGGCCAAGAGGCCGAAAGCGCAACGCCCTGAACGCAGCATCAATCAAGACAGATAAGTTGGCGCTGTGACGTTCACGTACACCGCGCCGGTCCGCTATCTCGAGGTCGACCAGCAGGGCGTGGTCTTCAACATGTGGTACCTGGCTTACATGGACGAGGCCTTCGGCGCGTTCATCGCGCAGACAGCGTCGTGGCGCGACATCTTCGAGGTGGGCGTCGACGCCCAGGTGGTGCACACCGAACTGGACTGGTCGGGCTCCCTGAAGTGGGGCGACCAGATTCACGTCGACGTCACGGTGCCGGCCCGGGGACGCACGTCGTTCACCGTCGAATTCCTCATCCACGCAGGCGATTCCACGCACCCGATCGTCACCGCACGGACCGTCTACGTCTGCATCGCGACCGACGGCTCCGGGAAGGTCGAACCTCCGCAGCTGCTGCTCGACGCGCTGGACTACGCGTAACTAGCCGAGCGACGCAAGCGCCCGGACGAGCTGGTCCACTTCGGCGGTCGTCGTGTAGTGACCGAGACCGACCGTCACGGCGCCGCCGATGTCATTGACGCCGATGGCCTCCAGCACCCGGGAGTTGCCGTCCGACACGGCCAGCACGCCGTTGTCGGCGAGCCGGCTGATCACGGTGTCGGCCGGCACACCCTGGACCGCGAAGCTCAGCACCGGAATGGCGGCCTCGGGTGCGCCGAGCACCATGACCAACGGCAACGACCGCAGCGAGTTGCGCAGGTACCCGAACACCCGGCCGAGATAGGCCTCCGCCGACTGCATGGAGCGCGCGAGCCGTTCGCGGCGCGTGCCGGTGGCCGCGTCGTCGAGGTTGGCCAGGTACTCGATGCTGGCGACGACGCCACCGAGCAGTCCGAACTGGTGCGCGCCGACCTCCAGGCGCGCGGCGCCCGTGGCGTTCGGATCCAGTGACACCGTCGCCAAGGTGTCGATCATCGCGGGGTCCCGGAACACCAGCGCACCGATCGGCGGGCCGCCCCACGCGATCGCGTTGAGCGCCACCACATCGGCGTCGACGTCATTGATGTCCAGCAGGCGGTAGGGCGCGGCCACCGAGTGGTCGACGACGACCATGCCGCCGTTCTCGCGCGCCATCTTGGTCACGGGCCGCAGATCGGTGACGGTGCCGAGCTTCGACGACGCCGACGTGATCGCGATCAACCGGGTCGGCCGGGTGATGAGCGTCTCCCACTGCCAGCTGGGCAGTTCGCCGGTCTCGATGTCGACCTCGGCCCACTTCACCTTGGCGCCATAGCGATTCGCGGCCCGCAGCCACGGTGCGATGTTGGCCTCGTCGTCCAGGCGGGTGACGACCACTTCGTAACCCAAGCCCGACCGCGACGCGGATGCCTCGGCCAGCGAGTTCAGGAGGACAGCGCGGTCCGCGCCGAACACCACGCCGCGCGGGTCACCACCGACGAGATCGGCGACCGCCTGTCGCGCGGCGGTCAGGACCGCGGCGCTGCGCTGCGCGGCCGGGTGCGGCCCGGCGGCCGACGACATGGATCCGCGGAAGGCGGTCGAAACAGTGGTCGCTACCGAGTCCGGCAGCAGCATGCCGGTCGGCGCGTCGAAGTGCACCCAGCCGCCGCCCAGTGACGGGTGCAGACCGCGCACCCGGGCGACGTCGTATGCCATGCCATGCCAACCTTCGAGCGATTCAGGCCTGCCAGCCAAATTTTTCCGGCGGGCGCGCCCCGCTGCACGCCGGCGAAAGCCGGGCCACCCGAACAGCCATACTAGTGCAGTGAGCTTGGCGTCCGGCGTCCTTGTCGCCCTGTTGATCATGGTGGTCCCTGGAGCAATCACCGCACGTGTAGCACAGCTAACCTGGCCCGTTGCCATCGCAGTCGGCCCCGCAGTGACCTACGGCATCGTCGCATTGGCCGTCGTCCCACTCGGTGCCGTCGGCGTTCCGTGGAACGGCTGGACGGCTTTGCTGTCATTCGTCATCGTGGTCGCAGTGGTGGCCGGACTTCGTCGTGCGCTGCGACGCTATCGGGACACCGCGGCCGAGGCCCTCGCGATCAGCCGCGGCCCGGCCCTGTTCGTCGCGGCGGGCATCATCGTCGGCGCGACGGCAATCGCAATTTCAGCAATCCTCGGCATGCCACATTGGCAATCCATTCCGAGCACCTGGGACTCGGTCTGGCACGGCAACACCATCCGCTGGATTCTCGACGTCGGTCAGGCCTCGCCCACCCATATGGGTGAGCTTCGTAACGTCGAGACGCACGCGTTGCTGTACTACCCGTCGACCTTCCACGCCCTGGCCGCCGTCTTCTGCCAACTCACCGGCGCCGCCCCCGCGACGGCCTACACCCTGCACTCCCTGGCGGCCTCGATCTGGCTGTTCCCCGTCAGCGCGGCGAGCCTGACGTGGGCCATGGTCCGGCCCCACGCCTGCCAGCGCTGGAGCGCCGGAGCCGCCGCCGCGGCGGGCGCGCTGGCGGCGTCGTTCACCTCGGTTCCCTACGTCGAATTCGACGTCGCCGCCGTCCCCAACCTGGTGGCCTACGGTCTCGCCGGGCCGACGACCGTGCTGATCATGTCGTGCCTACGGCACCGCGACCGGATCCCGGTGGCCGTCATCGCCCTGATCGGCGTGTTCTCCACCCACATCACGGGCGGCGTCGTCGTCGTCACGTTTGTCGGTGCCTGGTGGCTGTGCGACACCCTGCGGCATCCGGTGCGCGGCCGGCTCGCCGACTTCCTGACCCTGCTCACCGTCGCCGTGCCGTCGCTGCTGCTGTTGCTTCCCCAGTTCATCGGGGTGCTGGCGCAGGCCGACATCATCGTCGGACACGCCTTCGTCACGCACCAGACCCGGCTCCGGGTGCTGTTCAACGCCATCGTGCAGCACACGCGCCACCTCAACGACTACCCGATTCAGAACATGCTGATCGCGCTCGGCGGCATCGGCGGTCTGATCCTGCTGCTCAAACGCGTCTGGTGGCCGGCGTTCGTGTGGGTGGTGCTGATGGTCGCGATCGTGCATTCCGGTGCGCCGTTCGGCGGCCCGATCGGCGCCCTCATCGGGTCGTACGCCGACCTCTACTACAGCGACCCGCGCCGGCTGTCTGCCGTGGTCACCCTGCTGATCACGCCGTTCGCCGGCATCGCGCTGTTCGCGATCATCAAGTTCGCCGTCGACTGGCTGCGGAAGCGGGCACCCCGCACCGAACGGTTCTGGGCCGTGGTGACGGTGGCCCTGCTCGCCTTCTCGACCGTCGGCCTGGCCTGGCACTACTTCCCGCGGCACCGCTACCTGATCGGCCAGAAGTACGACCGGATCATGGTCAACGACAAGAACCTCGAGGCCTTCGCCTACCTGGCGACACTGCCCGGCGCCAAGGACACCTTGATCGGCAACGCGAACACCGACGGCACGTCGTGGATGTACGCGGTGGCCGGGCTGCACCCGCTGTGGACCCACTACGACTACCCGCAGCAGCAGGGCCCGGGCTACCACCGCTTCATCTTCTGGGCCTACGCCGACGACGCCGACACCGATCGGCGCATCGCGGAGGCCGTGCACGCCCTGAACATCCGGTACGTGATCACCAGCTCGACCATCGTCAAGGGGTTCGTCATGCCCGACGGACTAGTGTCGCTGGATAAGTCGAAGTCGTGGGCGAAGATCTACGACAACGGACGGTCCCGTATCTACGAGTGGCGCGGCGACACCGCCGCACCGGCGAACAGATAGGAACACTGCAGGCATGACGCTGAAACCAGAAGACGACGACGACAACATCGAGGTCATCGGCGGGGACCTGGCGTTGGGCGGGGAACCGGGACAGGACCCCGACCACGGCGACGAAGGCAAGTCGCTGACCGACCTGGTCGAGCAGCCGGCCAAGGTCATGCGCATCGGCACCATGATCAAGCAGCTGCTGGAAGAAGTGCGCTCCGCGCCGCTGGACGAGGCCAGCCGGAACCGCCTGCGCGACATCCACCGGTCGAGCATCCAGGAGCTCGAAGACGGCCTGGCCCCGGAGCTGACCGAGGAGCTGGAGCGGCTGTCGCTGCCGTTCTCCGAGGACAAGGTGCCGTCGGCGGCCGAGCTGCGCATCGCGCAGGCCCAGCTGGTCGGCTGGCTCGAAGGCCTGTTCCACGGCATCCAGACGGCCTTGTTCGCGCAGCAGATGGCCGCCCGCGCACAGCTCGAGCAGATGCGCCAGGGCGCCCTGCCGCCCGGCGCCGACGGTGGCCGCGGCCCGTTCCAGTCCGGCACCGGTCAGTACCTGTAGACCGTGTCCGAACCGCATATCTCCACGCAGAACGCGTGGGTCGAATTCCCGATCTTCGACGCCAAGTCCCGTTCGCTGAAGAAGGCCTTCCTAGGCAAGGCCGGTGGCGGGATCAACCGCAACGAATCGAATGTCGTTGTGATCGAAGCACTTCGGGACATCACGATGTCGCTCAAGATGGGTGACCGGGTGGGACTCGTCGGGCACAACGGCGCCGGCAAGTCGACGCTGCTGCGTCTGCTGTCGGGCATCTACGAACCGACGCGCGGTTCGGCGACCGTCCGCGGCCGCGTGGCCCCGGTCTTCGATCTGGGTGTCGGCATGGATCCGGAGATCTCCGGTTTCGAGAACATCATCATCCGTGGCCTGTTCCTCGGGCAGACCCGCAAGCAGATGCTGGCCAAGGTCGACGAGATCGCCGAGTTCACCGAACTCGGCGAGTACCTGTCGATGCCGCTGCGCACGTACTCCACGGGTATGCGCGTGCGCCTGGCCATGGGCGTCGTCACCAGCATCGACCCCGAGATCCTGCTGCTCGACGAGGGCATCGGCGCCGTCGACGCGGAGTTCCTGAAGAAGGCGCGCACCCGGCTGCAAGCCCTGGTGGAACGCTCCGGAATCCTGGTGTTCGCAAGCCATTCCAACGAATTCCTGGCCCGGCTGTGCCAGACCGCGATGTGGGTCGACCACGGCACCATCCGCATGACCGGCGGCATCGAGGACGTCGTGCGCGCCTATGAGGGCGAGGACGCGGCCCGGCACGTGCGCGAGGTGCTCGAAGAGAACGAGCGCGAGCGCCAGGCGTGACCGACATGTTGTGCGCGGTGATCGTCACCCACCGGCGGCCGGAGTTGTTGGCGAAATCCCTTGCCGTGGTGTGCTCCCAGACGCGACTGCCCGACCACGTCGTCGTCGTCGACAATGACAACGACCCGGCGGTGCGGGCTCTCGTGGAGTCCCAGCCGGTTGCGACGACGTACCTCGGTTCGGCCCGGAACCTGGGCGGCGCAGGCGGTTTCGCGCTGGGCATCTTGCATGCCCTGGCTCTGGGCGCCGAGTGGGTGTGGCTCGCCGATGACGACGGACGCCCCGCCGATTCGTTGGTGCTCGCGACACTGCTGGACTGCACGGACAAGCATGGCCTGGCCGAAGTGTCGCCCATGGTGTGCGACCTGAATGAGCCTGCCCGCCTGGCCTTTCCGCTGCGCCGTGGGTTGGTGTGGCGGCGGTATGTGTCCGAGTTGCAGGTCGACGCCGGATCTGGCCCTGGCGCCGGGGACGATTTATTACCCGGCATCGCATCGTTGTTCAACGGCGCGCTGTTCCGGGCCGCGACGCTGGAAGCCGTTGGTGTGCCGGACATCCGGCTGTTCGTCCGCGGCGACGAAGTCGAGGTGCACCGCCGGCTCGTCCGCTCCGGTCTGCCGTTCGGCACCTGCCTGAACGCGGTGTACCTGCACCCGCAGGGGTCCGACGAATTCAAGCCGATCCTCGGCGGCCGCATGCACACGCAGTACCCCGACGACGCCACCAAGCGCTATTTCACGTACCGCAACCGCGGATACCTGCAGTCCCAACCGGGTCTGCGGAAGCTGGTCCCCCAGGAGTGGGTGCGGTTCGGGTGGTATTTCCTGATCACCCGTCGCGATCCGGCCGGGTTGCGTGAGTGGATGCGGTTGCGCCGCTTGGGACGAGACGAGAAGTTCAGCAGGCCCGGTTCGGGCGGACCCACGACAGGAGGACAGCGATGACGTTCACCGACGCGGCCGCGCAGTCCAAGACGCTGCGCCGCGCCTGGGGCGATCTGGTGACCGGCTTCGGCAAGCGCGAGCTCTGGCTGCACCTGGGCTGGCAGGACATCAAGCAGCGCTACCGCCGCTCGGTGCTGGGTCCCATCTGGATCACCATCGCGACCGGCACCATGGCCGTGGCGCTCGGCGGCCTGTACTCCCAGCTGTTCCATCTGCCGCTGGCCGAGCATCTGCCCTACGTGACGCTGGGCCTGATCATCTGGAATCTGATCAACGCGTCGATCCTCGAAGGCGCCGACGTGTTCATCGCCAATGAGGGCCTCATCAAACAACTTCCGACGCCCCTGTCGGTGCACGTCTACCGGTTGGTGTGGCGGCAGGTGCTGCTGTTCGCGCACAACATCATCATCTTCGTGATCATCGCGATCATCTTCCCCAAGCCGTGGTCGTGGGCCGACCTGTCGGTGATCCCGGCCTTGGCGCTGATCGTGGCCAACTGTGTCTGGGTCGCGTTGTGTTTCGGCATCCTGGCCACGCGCTACCGGGACATCAGCCCGCTGCTCGCGAGTCTGGTGCAGCTGCTGTTCTACATCACGCCAATCATCTGGAACGACCAGACGCTGCGTCTCCAGGGCGCGGGCACCTGGTCGAAAATCATTGAGCTGAACCCACTTCTGCACTACGTGGACATCGTCCGCGCGCCGCTGCTGGGCGAGCCCCAGGAGCTGAGGCACTGGCTCGTGGTCATCACGCTGACCATTGCGGGCTGGGTCGTTGCGGCGATCGCGATGCGCCAGTACCGGGCCCGCGTGCCGTACTGGGTGTAGTCCAGAACTCGAAGGCTGTTGCACGCGACGTGAGGGTTTCGGCGGCGCAATGTCGGGTAGGTCACTGCGCCGGGCTTAGCTCGTAGTCTGCGGGGCTCCGGCCGGTCACCTCAGCGTCACCTCGGGTTCGGTGGCGCGGAGTTCAATTGGGGCGACCGGCTTTCCGCGTTCCAACAGGAGCAACCATGACCATCACCGAAACCCCCACCACCAACGACACCGCGAACGGGCAGGTCATCGAGGCCGAGCTCGTCGCGACCGCCGAGGCCGCCGCCGAAGAGGCGACCAACACCGGCCTGGCCATTCGCGAGGTGCTGAGCGGCGTGCTGGAGCGTCAGCTCGACGCCGGCCACAGCCTCACCCGCCAGCTGGTCAGCGCGACCTCCGCCGCCACCGAAGCGGTCGTCGAGTCGCCGGCCAAGGTCATCTCCGCCATCCGCGACGGCGCCACCCTGCCGGATGCGGTGAGCGAGACCGGCTCGGCCGTTCAGGACGTGCTGGCCGAGTCGGGCCGCGACATCCGCAGCGCCGTCGGCGAATACGTCGGCCGCAATGCCGTCGGACCCAACGCGATCATCGCCGGTGCGTCTCAGGTGGCCGGCTCGCTGGTCCGCGCCCAGGGCGCCCTGACGGCGACCGCCGTGGACGGTCTGTTCACCGTCGCCGGCACCGCGGCCCAGGGTGTCGAGGATGTGCGCGAGGTCGCCACCCGCGAGTGGGGCGAGCTGCGCACCACCGCGACGTCGGCCCGCGAGGCCATCGAGGCGCAGGTCTCGGCCTCTCGCGAAAGCATCCGGGACGCTTTCGACACCACTGCTTGATCGACCGCGACGCTCGGGATCGGTCGGAGTACGGGCCGATCCCGAGCACCAGCGCGTCCAGACTCAGGGCACCAACTGGCTGTTACTCACCGCCTGGCTGTTACTCACCGCCGGCCTTGGCCGAATGACGATCACTCTTGCCCGCACCCTGTGACTTGCCGGCCGAATCGCTCGAGTGACCGCTGTTGGCACCGGAGCCCGACGCGGCGTTGTCCGCGCCCTTCGCCTTCGCGTGGTCCCGCTTGGTTTTCGGGGTGCTCTTGCGAGTCGGGGTCGTCGTCCCGTCATCGGCACTCTTGGTCCCGTCTGCGGTGGACGCTCCGGTAGCGCTGCTCGATGACTTGGCACCGCGCGTCCGGCGATCCTGCTTCGCCACCGGCGCGGTCGCGGCGGAGTCGGTACCCGCATCAGCCGCCGGAGCCTCGCCCTTGTCGGACGCGGCGGGCTTGGTCGCGGACGTGGAGTCGGCGCCGGCGTCGGTCGCGGGTGCCGCAGCGTTGTCGTCAGCGGCCACCGCGGACTTGTCGGCCCCGGTCTTGTCGGCTGCGGTCTTGTCCGCACCGGTCTTCTCGGAGGCCGTCTTGTCCGGCGACGCAGTCGGAGCCACCGCGAGCGGACTCGCCGCCGCTGCCGGCTTGGCGGTCAGCGCCACCTTCGCGTCAATCGAGACGGAGACCGTCGCCGACGCCGGCGACGGAACACTGACTGCGGCGGCGGGCGGCGGAGTCACCGGCTTGATCGCGGTTGCGATGATGCCCAACGCATTCCGCAGGCCTTGCACGATGCCGTTCGGCCCGAGAATCCCCGCACCGTCGCCGTTGTAACCGTTGAGCAAGGCACCGGTGATGGACCCGGGCATCGCAACGATCGCGTTCACGACAGCACCCAGATTCTTCGCGCTGAACGCGTTGACCACGTTCTGCAGTCCGTCGCCGGTGGCGGTCACGACGTCACTCATCACCGCGAGCAACGGCAATCCGGCCGTCAGAACCCAACCCATACCGGTCGGTGAGGTGATGGCGGTGTCGATCACGTTCAGCATGTTCTGCACCGGCTTGCGGAATGCCGCTTGCACATCGGTGAGGATGCTGGTGGTCAGGATCGGCAGGACAAAGGGCGTGAGCACCGCGCTGTACAACGTCTGCACCGCGTCAGCGACATGCCCGGCGGCGAGCTGCTGGAAGGCCTGCTTCAAGGATTCCGGCGTAGAGCCCAACTGCTGACCGACCGCAACCAAGTAATCCCGCACGGATCCACCGACGGCGACGGCACTGGCGATCTGGTTCCGTACCACCTGGCCGAGGACGGGGGCCGGGTCTGCGATCACGTCGGTGACGATGCCCTTGGTGTTCTGCAGCGCCTCGGTGATGATCTGCCCCCACTGGGTGATCGGGTTCACCTGCGCAGCAAGTTGCACGGCACTTGCGTGCAGTGCCGGCAGGTGCAGATCCGGCACCGGCTGATGGGTTACCGGAGCCAGGGCGATGACCCCGGCGCCCATCAGTGCGACGCCCGTCGTGAGGCTGGAGCGAACTGCAATTTGCATGGTGCTTCCCCGAAGGTAGATGTGATATTGACCACAGCACCATAAATCCATATTGCCGCGCAGTTGCCAGAAATCGGCGAGTGGAACGTGTTTCATTTTCCGCGAAATGGCCACTCGGAGCGCCCATTTACGTCCAGATTATTAGCTGGTCAGACGCAGTAAAAGCCACAGTCGACGCGCGTTAGATGTAGTCATAATTGACTATTTCGTCAGATATTTCGGGCGGCGGCAGGCTCGAGGACGATTGCCACACAAATGGAAATATTGCTCAAGCTACTGGTCGCGGCACCGTTCACAGGCGACGCAGATTCGCCCCGCTCGGCCGAGCCGCGCTCGGAGCCCGCACGCCGCACAACGGCCGCTTTTGATCGCGTCACCCCTGCCGAAACCCGCGCCCGGGAGTTGCTGCGGGATCAGCGGCGAACTGAACCCCGATCAGCGGCGCGAGGGGTCCGATCACGCACCGAGGGCTGATCTGACGGCGGCCTCATCCCCGTCCACGTTGACGAGCCCGAGCGCACGCGCATCACCGAGACTGAGTGCGCCCGCGGCGAGACCGAGGATGCAAGCGGGGATGGCCGTGACCGAGGCATCGAGCTTGCGGCCGTCGCGCGGGCCGACCTCGAAGCCCGAGCGCGTCGCCCGCAGTTGGAGCGTCTGGTCGCCGATCACGAGGCCGATCGTCACGGCGGAGCGGACCTTCACCCGGCCGTTGAGCAGGGCCGGCACGGCGAGGGTCAGCCACTCCGGCCGGAAGGAGTCACCGCCGGCGGGACCACTGATCATCAGCGGCGTGGACCAGCGGAGCAGGCTCTCGATCGGCTGGCGCAGCTGCGCGCCCCACGGGGTCAGGATGTACTCGACCGCACTCCCCTCGCCGGCCAGCCGCCGCTCGACGACGCCCGCGGCCTCGAGGTCCCGGAGCCGGTCGGCGAGCATGTTGGTTGCGATCCCCGGGAGATGGTCGATCAGGTCGCGATAGCGGGCGGGTGCGATCAAGAGCTCGCGGACGATCAGCAGATTCCATCTGTCGCCGACGATTTCGAGCGAACGGGCGAGCCCACAGTATTGGTCGTAGCTCCGCATCGCCCATCCTTCTGCTTGAGTTTCTCAAGTGACTGTGAGATGTTCAAGCATACCGGGAAAGCCGATCCGACAGGGGTTGCCATGACCAACACCGCTCAGACCACACGGCCCGCCTGGGTCGACGACGAACTGTTCCCGTTCGAGAGTCACTTCATCGAGATCGACGGCAACACCGTGCACTACGTGGACGAGGGATCCGGCCCCACACTGTTGATGCTGCACGGCAATCCGACCTGGTCATTCCTCTTCCGCGACGTGATCAGCTTGCTGCGCAAAGACTTTCGGTGCATCGCCCTCGACTACCCCGGCTTCGGGCTGTCGACGCCGAGGCCCGGCTATCGCTACCTGCCCGAGGAACACGCGGATGTCACCACCGCGTTCGTCGACGCCCTCGATCTGAAGGACGTCACTCTGGTCGGACAGGATTGGGGCGGCATGATCGGCCTTGCGGTGGCACAGCGGCGGCCAGGGGTCTTCCATCGGCTCGTGCTTGCGAATACCTGGGCCTGGCCGGTCAACGGAGAGCTGCACTTCGAAGCATTCGGCCGCATCATGGGCGGGCTGCCGACGCGCTTCCTGGTCCGCCAGTTCAATCTGCTGGTCAACGCGTTCATCCCCACCGGCCACCGGAGGCGGAAGCTCACCAACGCCGAGATGGACCACTACCGGCGGGCGCTGGACACCGCGGACCGGCGCCAGGCGTCGGCCGTACTTCCGGGCCGCGTGCTGGCGAGCCGGGACTTCTTCGCGGAGGTCGAGCGCGGACTGCCCGACCTCGCCCACCTGCCGACCCTGATCATCTGGGGCGACGCCGACATCGCCTTCCGCGCCCAGGAACGCGAGCGGCTGGAAGCGACGTTCCCCGACCACACGACCGTCATCGTCGAGGGCGCCGGAACCTATGTCGAGTCCGACGCCCCCGAGGAATTCGCTTCTGCGATCCGCACATTCAGCGACGGCGCGGGACAGCCTTCCGCGTAGCGGCGTTCAGCCGGTTCCACGAGTTGATGACGGCGGCCATGCCGACGACGTGCGCGAGCTCGCGCTCGGTGAACACGGCGGCCGCCTGGGCGTAAACGTCATCCGGAACCGGGCCGCGGCTGAGATCGGTGATGGCCTCGGTGATGGCCAGCGCGGCCCGCTCTCGCTCGGTGAACAGGTCGCCGGCTTCCTCCCACGCCGCGACCAGGGCCAGGCGCTGCTCGGTCTCGCCGAAACGACGCGCGTCGTGGACGTGCATGTCGAGGCAGAAGGCGCAGTGGTTGATCTGCGAGGCGCGAATCTTGATGAGCTCGCCGATGGTCGAATCGAGCTCCTTGGACGCGGCGTTGCTGAAGGCCATCATCCCGGCGTACAGCTCGGGAGCGGCGTCGTAGATGTCGATGCGCTTGGTGTGGGCGGTGGTGGTGGGTGCATTCAGTGTCTCGGTCATGGCATCCACGCTAGCCACCAAAATCCCGTGAACATGGTTCAATTTCTACGTGGTTTCATGGGCCAATTCTGAGGCGAACGGCGCTGGACTGGACCTGCACCTGGACCTCGGTCAGACCGTCCGGCCGGGCCGGCGGGGTACCCGTGACCAGCTGATCCGAGCGCTGCGGGACGCGGTCCGGTCAGGCCGGTTATCCGCCGGGACCACATTGCCGCCCTCCCGATCACTGGCGGCCGACCTCGGATTGGCCCGCAACACCGTCGCGGAGGCCTACGCCGAACTGGTCGCCGAGGGCTGGCTGGGCTCCCGCCAGGGCGCGGGCACCTGGGTCATCGGCGCGCACACCGAATCGGCGCCGGCCACCCAGCGCGCCCAACCGGGCACCCCTACCAACAACCTCATGCCCGGTTCGGGAAACGTCGCGGCCTTCCCACGACAGGCCTGGCTGGCGTCGGCCCGACGCGCCCTGACCAACGCCCCGACCGAAGCGCTCCGAACGGGCGACGCCCGTGGCCGCCACGAACTGCGCACCGCACTCGCCACCTATCTGGCCCGAGCCCGCGGCGTGCGCACCACGGCCGAATCGATCGTCGTCTGCGCCGGGACCCGGCACGCCGTCGAATTGCTGTCGAAAGTGTTCGCGCCCAATACCATTGCGGTCGAGAACTACGGCCTGTTCCTGTTCCGGGACGCCATCGCCGCCAGCGGGGCCGCCACCGTGCCCATCCGGATCGATGATCACGGCGCCGTCGTCGGCGACCTCGAAAAGACCAGCGCCGCAGCGGTTCTGCTCACACCGGCGCATCACTTCCCGCACGGCGTGCCACTGCATCCCACGCGGCGCACCGGCGCCCTCGAGTGGGCCGTCCGCACGAAAAGCTATGTCCTGGAAGACGACTATGACGGCGAGTTCCGCTACGACCGGCAACCGATCGGGTCGATGCAGGGCCTGGATCCCGACCGGGTAGCCTATCTCGGCTCGGCCAGCAAGAGCCTGTCACCGGTGCTGCGGTTGGGCTGGATGGTGTTGCCCGACAACCTGATCGACCCGGTGTTGGCTGCGGCGGGCGGGCAACAGTTCTACGTCAACGCCATCGATCAGCTGACCATGGCCGACTTCATCGAATCCGGCCAGTACGACAAGCACATTCGCCGGATGCGCAACAGCTACCGCCGGCGGCGAGATGCGCTGGCGGCCAAGCTGTCCGGGCTGGATGTCGAGATCAGCGGACTGTCCGCCGGGCTGCATGCACTGATCCGGCTGCCGGACGGGACCGAACACGAGGTCATGCGCCGCGCGGCCGACGCCGGGCTCGCGCTGTCCGGGCTGGCGCTGCTACGCCACCCGGATGCGGCGCCGGACACCCCGCACCAGGACGGCGTGGTGGTGAGTTTCGGTACGCCCGCCGATCACGAGTTCACCGCGGCGCTCGACGCATTGCACGACGTGTTGACGGCCGTCAGCCGCTGAGCGCCGCCAGCTCCGCCTTCAGATTGGTCCGAGCCGCGTCCTCCCACAGCCGCCGTCCCTCATCCGTTCGATACAGCGACGGCCCGGCCAGCATCGCCGCGATCATCCGGCCACGCCACAGGGCGAAATCCGCATCGCTGACGTGGCGGTACTCGGCCCGCACCCGGGCGGTGTTGTGTTGATAGTCGGCCGGCGGCACCGCCAGCACCGCCAGGTCGGCATCGGACAGCACCTGGCCGTTGTGATCGTCGGCAGCGGGATCGTGCGTGATGGTCACCCGCACCAAGCGGCCCACCTCCGCCACGAACGCCGGGGCCACACCCAGATCGGTGAGGTCCGCCTCCGCGAGCAGCGCGCTGTTCTCCTCGTCGTCGGACTGCCCCGCGTACACCGCGTCGTGGTACCAGGCCGCCAGGCGGACCGCATCAGGATCGTCCGCGAACTCCTCCAGGGCGTCCACTCCGGACAGGATGCCGCGCAGGTGACTCAGGTCGTGGTAACTGCGGTGCGGCTCGGCCCACCGGCCCAGCAGCGCCGCCCCGACGTCGTCGACCCGCGGCGACGACGAATGCCGCGCCAGCAGTGTGCGCCATGCCTGGAGCAAATCGGTCACGTGTCCATGGTGCACGTAAGCTGCCCGGGTGGCCGAGCCAGTGGAGATCCCCGCCGAACACGACGCCGAACACAGCGCCGAGAAGGCCGTCGAGGCGTCTCTGGGACTGGTGACGCAGGCGTGGCGCTTCGTGGTGACCGGCGGTCTGTCCGCGGTCGTCGACTACGGCCTGTACGCACTGCTCAGTGCCGTTTTCGTGGCCAACGGCATGCCCGACGCCCGCGCCACGCTGATCGCGAAGACGCTCAGCTTCATCGCCGGCACGACGACGGCCTATCTGATCAACCGGCGCTGGACCTTCCAGGCGGAACCGAACCGGGCGCGCTTCATCGCGGTTGTGATCTTGTACGCAGTCACCTTCGGCCTGCAGGTCGGCATCAATCAGCTGTTCTATCTGCAATTCGCCGGCGAGTCCTGGCGGCGACCTGTGGCGTTCGTCATCGCCCAGGGCACGGCGACTGTCATCAACTTCGTGGTGCAGCGAGCCGTGATTTTCCGGCTGAAGTGACGTTGGCCGGTACCCTTTGACCGTTATGTCTACCCAGCCTGACGCCACGCTGCCCCTGACGCGCCGCGCCCTCACCGGGTTCGGCCGCACGGCACCGTCCGTGGCAAACGTGCTGTCCACACCCGATGTGTCAGTGATCGCCGAGGCGGTCAAGCGGGTCGCGGACGCAAACTCTTCCAGCCCCGCCCACCTGCGGCGAGGCATCCTCGGCCGCGGTCTCGGCCGGTCCTACGGCGACCAGGCGTGCAACGGCGGCGGCATCGTCGTCGACATGACGGCGCTGAACCGGATCCATTCGATCAGCTCCGAGACCGCCATCGCCGACGTCGACGCCGGGGTCAGCCTCGATCAGCTGATGAAGGCCGCGCTGCCGTTCGGGCTGTGGGTTCCGGTGCTGCCGGGCACCCGGCAGGTCACCGTCGGCGGCGCGATCGCGTCCGACATCCACGGCAAGAACCACCACAGCGCGGGCAGCTTCGGCAACCACGTGCTGTCGCTGGACCTGCTGATGGCCGACGGCGAGGTGCACACCATCACCCCCGACGGACCGGACAGCGAGCTGTTCTGGGCCACCGTCGCCGGCAACGGGCTGACGGGCATCGTGATCCGGGCGCGCATCAAGATGACCCGCACCGAGAGCGCCTACTTCATCGCCGACGGCATCGCCACGCACGATCTGGAAGAGACCGTGGCCGTGCACCAGGACGGCAGCGAGGACAACTACACGTACTCCAGCGCCTGGTTCGACCTCATCAGCCCGGAGCCCAAGCTCGGCCGCGCCGCCGTGAGCCGCGGCAGCCTGGCCAAGGTGGACCAGCTGCCCGCCAAGCTGGCCAAGGATCCGCTGAAGTTCACCGCGCCCCAGCTGCCGGCGATCCCGAACCTGTTCCCGGTCAGCTTCATGAACAAGCTCTCGCTCTCCATGATCGGCGAGGCGTTCTACCGCATGAGCGGCAACTACCAGGGCAAGATCGTCAACCTGACGCAGTTCTACCACATGCTCGACATCACCTCCGGTTGGCAATATGCCTATGGCCCAGCGGGTTTCGCGCAGCACCAGTTCCTGGTTCCGCCCGACGCACTCGAAGAGTTCAAGGGCATCATCCGCTGGATGCACACGCAGAAGCAGTACTCGGCGCTGAACGTCTTCAAGCTGTTCGGCCCGGGCAACAAGGCGCCGCTGAGCTTCCCGATGCAGGGCTGGAACGTCGCCCTCGACTTCCCGAACCGCCCGGGGGTCAACGAGTTCCTCAACGAACTCGACAAGCGCGCAATGGAATTCGGCGGTCGCGTGTACACCGCCAAGGACTCCCGCGTCAGCGCCGAGAGCTTCCACAAGATGTACCCGCGGATCGACGAGTGGATCGCCACCCGCCGCAAAGCCGACCCGAACGGCGTGTTCGCCTCCGACATGGCCCGCCGCCTCGAACTTCTCTAGGAGACTCAGTGATTGACGCAACCGGCAACCCGCAGACGATTCTGCTGTTCGGCGGTACCTCGGAGATCGGCCTGGCCATCGTCGAGCGCTACCTCAGGAACGCCAAGGCCCGCGTGATCCTCGCCGACCTGCCGAACGCCCCCAAGCGCGACGCCGCCATCGCGCAGATCGAGGCGGCCGGCGCCAAGGAGGTCGTGTACCTGGATTTTGATGCCTTGGACACGAAAAGTCACCCGGCCGTCATCGAATCCGCTTGGGAGCAGGGCGATGTCGACGTCGCGATCGTCGCCTTCGGTATCCTGGGTGACGCCGAGGAACTGTGGCAGAACCAGTCCAAGGCCGTGCTGACCGCCCAGATCAACTACACCGCAGCGGTTTCCGTCGGCGTGCTGGTCGGCGACAAGATGAAGGCGCAGGGCTTCGGGCAGATCATCGCCATGTCGTCGGTCGCCGGCGAGCGGGTCCGCCGCTCCAACTTCGTGTACGGCTCCACCAAGGCCGGCCTCGACGGCTTCTACCTGGGCCTCGGAGAGGCACTGCGGGAGTTCGGGGTTCGGGTTCTGGTCATCCGCCCCGGCCAGGTCCGCACGACCACGACGCTGGAGCACTGGAAGGCCACCGGCGCCAAGGAGGCGCCGTTCACGGTCGACAAGGAAGACGTCGCCAACCAGGCCGTCGCTGCCGCCGCCAAGGGTAAGGAGCTCATCTGGGCGCCCAATCCGGTGCGCTACCTGATGGCCGTCATCCGGCACATCCCGCGGTCGATCTTCCGCAAACTCCCGCTCTGATGCGCAGCGCGCTGGCCGCGAGCGCCAGGGTGAGCGGCCAGATGCTGGCCGCCATGGCGCTGGCGGTGATCATCGCGGTCGTTGCGCTGCAAGCGATTGCCCGCGTGCAGTGGCCGGCGTTCAACTCGTCGAACCAGTTGCATGCCCTGACCACCGCCGGCCAGTGCGCCGTGCTGATCGGGCTGCTGCTCGCGGGGTGGGCGTGGCGTCGCGGCTGGCGCAAGAGCGCCAAGGTCGCGGCCACGTCGCTACTGGCGGCGTTCTCGGTCGTCACCCTCGGCATGCCGCTGGGCGCGACCAAGCTGTACCTGTTCGGCATCTCGGTCGACCAGCAGTTCCGCACCGAGTACCTGACGCGCCTCACGGATACCGCTGTCCCCCATGACATGACGTACCTGGGGCTGCCGCCGTACTACCCGTCGGGCTGGTTCTGGCTCGGCGGCCGGGCGGCCGCGCTGACCGGCACGCCGGCGTGGGAGATGTTCAAGCCGTGGGCGATTGTCACGATCACCGCGGCGATCGTCGCCGCATTCGTGTTGTGGACGGCCATGATTCGCTTCGAGTCCGCCCTGGCGGTGACGACCGCGACCGCGGCCGTCACGCTGGCGTACTCCTCGACCGAGCCCTACTCGGCCGTCCTCGTCGTCCTGCTGCCGCCGGTGTTCGTGCTGGCGTGGTCGGGGCTCAAAGCCACCGGCCGCGGCTGGGCCGCGATCCTCGGAACCGGGATTTTCCTCGGCATCGCCGCGCTGTTCTACACCTTGTTGTTCGGCTACGCGGCGTTCACGCTCACGCTGATGGCGCTGCTGCTCGCCGTGTCCCGGCGCCAAATCCAGCCGCTGATCCGGGTGGCCGTCATCGCCGTCATCTCCGGCGTCATTGCCGCCATCCACTGGGCGCCGTACTACCTCGCCGTGCTCGAAGGCCACCCCGCCGACAAGGGCACCGCGCAGCATTACCTACCGATGGCCGGTGCGCAGCTGACCTTCCCGATGCTCGACGCCACCCTGCTGGGTGTCATGTGCCTCGTCGGCACGCTGTGGCTGGTGGTCAAGGGCCGCAGCTCGACGCGCGCCGCCGCCCTCGGGATGGCAGTCGTATCGGTGTACGCGTGGTCGCTGCTGTCCATGCTGGCCACCCTCGCCCGCACCACGCTGCTGTCGTTCCGGCTGCAGCCCACCCTGCTCGTGCTGCTCGTCGCGGCCGGCACCTTCGGCTTCCTGGAGGCCGCCCGCGCCCTGGCGCACCGGTACGCGCAGCCGACCACCAACCGGATCATCGCGGTGGCCGCGGTCATCGGTGCGATCGGCGCGGTGTCGTTCAGCCAGGCGATCCCCGACATCCTGCGGGCCGACATCGCCGTCGCGTACACCGACACCGACGGCTACGGCCAGCGCGCCGACCGTCGTCCCCCCGGCTCGGAACGCTTCTATCAGGAAGTCGACCGCAAGATCACCGCGGCGACGGGCAAGCCCCGCAACGAGACCGTCGTGATGACCGCGGACTACAGCTTCCTGTCCTACTACCCCTACTACGGGTTCCAGGGCCTGACGTCGCACTACGCCAACCCGCTGGCGCAGTTCAAGGAACGCTCCGGCGCCATCGAGAGCTGGGCGACCATGACCAACCCCGACGCCTTCGCCAAGGCACTCGACACGCTGCCCTGGCCGGCGCCGACGGTGTTCCTGATGCGCCACGGCGGCACCGGCACCTACACGCTGCGACTGGCCGAGGACGTCTACCCCAACCAGCCCAACGTGCGGCGCTACCAGGTGCCACTCGACGAGCGGCTGTTCGACAGCAAGCACTGGCAGGTCACCGATATCGGCCCGTTTGTGCTGGCCATCCGTAGCGGCCACTAACATCTAGGCCCGTGGCCGGGGAACCTGAGGTAGAGCGCAATCACCGCACAGCGCGGTGGATCGCGATCGTCGCCGGACTGCTCGGCGCGTTTTTGGCGATGGCGACGCCGCTGCTGCCGGTCAACCAGACCACGGCGCAGCTGAACTGGCCGCAGGCGGGCGTCCTCAAGAGCGTCGACGCGCCGCTGATCGGCTACGTGGCCACCGACCTGAACATCACCATCCCGTGTTCGGCGGCGGCCGGCCTCACCGGCCCTGCCACCACACTGCTGTCCACCGTGCCGAAGCAGGCGCCCAAGGCCGTCGACCGTGGCCTGCTGATCGAGCGTGTCGGCGGCGACCTGCTGGTGATCGTCCGCAACACCCCGGTCGTCAGCGCGCCGCTGACCCAGGTGCTCAGCCCCGCGTGCAAGGAACTGAAGTTCACCGCGCACGCCGACAAGGTCACCGGCGAGATCGTCGGCCTCGTGCAGGGACCGAAGGACAAGAACCCCGGCAAGCCCCTGCGCGGCGAGCTCAGCGGCTATGACTTCCGCCCGCAGATCGTCGGCGTCTTCACCGACCTGTCCGGCGCGGCCCCGCCGGGGCTGACGTTCTCGGCGACCGTCGACTCGCGCTACAGCACGTCCCCGACCCTGCTGAAGATGCTCGCGATGATCTTCGGCGTGGTGCTGACCGTCGTCGCACTCAGTGCCCTGCACGTGCTGGACCGCGCCGACGGCGTTCCGCACAAGCGGTTCCTGCCGTCGCGGTGGTGGTCGGTGAAGCCGCTGGACGGCGTCGTGATCACGACGCTGGTGTGGTGGCACTTCGTCGGCGCCAACACCTCCGACGACGGCTACATCCTGACCATGGCCCGCGTCTCCGAGCACGCCGGCTACATGGCCAACTACTACCGCTGGTTCGGTACCCCCGAGGCGCCGTTCGGCTGGTACTACGACCTCCTGGCGCTGTGGGCGCACGTCTCCACGTCGAGCATCTGGATGCGCCTGCCCACGCTCCTGATGGCGCTGGCGTGCTGGTGGGTGATCAGCCGCGAGGTGCTCCCCCGGCTCGGCCACGCCGTCAAGAACAGCCGTGCCGCCGCCTGGACGGCCGCCGGCATGTTCCTGGCGTTCTGGCTGCCGCTCAACAACGGCATCCGGCCGGAGCCCATCATCGCGCTCGGCATCCTCTTGACCTGGTGCTCGGTGGAACGCGGCGTCGCCACCAGCCGGCTGCTGCCGGTGGCCATCGCCATCATCATCGGTGCGCTGACGTTGTTCTCCGGCCCGACGGGCATCGCCGCGATCGGCGCTCTGCTGGTCGCCGTCGGCCCGCTGAAAACGATTGTGGCGCGGCATACTTCGCGCTTCGGTTATCTGGCTCTGCTGGCACCGATCCTCGCCGCGGGCACAGTGACGGCGATCCTGATCTTCCGCGACCAGACGCTGGCCGCCGAGCTCGACGCCAGCTCCTTCAAGACCACCGTCGGCCCCGCGCTGAGCTGGTTCGACGAGCACATCCGCTACGAGCGGCTGTTCACCACCAGCCCCGACGGCTCCGTGGCCCGCCGGTTCGCGGTGCTCACGCTGCTGCTTGCCCTGGCGGTGTCGCTCGCAATGTCGTTGCGCAAGGGGCGAATTCCGGGCACCGCCGCCGGGCCGGCCCGGCGCATCGTCGGCATCACGATCATCTCGTTCCTGGCCATGATGTTCACGCCGACCAAGTGGACGCACCACTTCGGGGTGTTCGCCGGGCTGGCCGGTTCGCTGGGCGCGCTGGCCGCCATCGCGGTCGGCACCGTCGCGATGCGCTCCCGCCGCAACCGGGCGATGTTCGCCGCGACGGTTCTGTTCGTGTTGGCGCTGTCGTTCGCCACCGTGAACGGCTGGTGGTACGTCTCCAACTTCGGTGTGCCGTGGTCGAACCAGTTCCCCGAGTGGCACTTCGGCTTCACCACCTTCCTGTTCGGCCTGTCGTTCCTGACGCTGCTGTGGGCGGCGTGGCTGCACTTCTACGACCACGACCCCGAGCGTCCGGTCAGTCGCCGGATTCCTCAGGCGCCCTTGGCAATTGCGTCGTGGATCGTGGTGTTCTTCGAGGTGCTGTCACTGACCCTCGGTATGACGCAGCAGTGGCCGGCCTGGTCGGTGGGCCGCTCGAACCTGCAGGCGCTGACCGGTAAGACCTGCGGCCTGGCCGACGACGTCATGGTCGAACAGGACACGAACGCCGGCAAGCTCGTTCCGCAGTCCGGGACAGTCGGCGACGCCCTCGGCGCGGGCAGCGCAGAAGGCTTCACCCCCAACGGAATTCCCGCCGACGTTTCCGCGGACCCCGTCATGGAACCGCCCGGCGGCACCAACTTCGCCGACAACGACGGCGGCCCCGTCAGCGGCGCGGAGCCCGGCACCGAAGGCGGCACCACCTTTGCCGCGGGAGTGAACGGATCAAAGGCCCGACTGCCCTACAACCTCGATCCGGCCACCACCCCGGTGCTCGGCAGCTGGCGCCCCGGCGTTCAGATCCCGGCGCGGATGCGCTCGGGCTGGTACAAACTGCCGCCCCGCGATCAGGCCGGCCCGCTGCTCGTCGTCGCCGCCGCAGGCCGCTTCAACCAGGGCGAGGTCCGCGTCGAGTACGCCAACGACGCCCAGGCCGCGGCCGGCAAGATCGCCGGGGCCGTCGGCTTCGCCGACGTCGGTGCCGCACCCGCCTGGCGCAACCTGCGCGCCCCGATGGCCGCCATCCCGCCCGACGCCACCCTGATCCGCATCGTCGCCACCGACGACGATCTCGCGCCGCAGCACTGGATCGCCCTGACCCCGCCGCGCATCCCGAAGCTGCGCACGCTGCAGGACGTCGTCGGCTCCAAGGATCCGGTGATGCTGGACTGGCTCGTCGGTCTGGCGTTCCCGTGCCAGCGCCCGTTCGGCCACAACAACGGCGTCACCGAGGTGCCCAAGTGGCGCATCCTGCCGGACCGCTTCGGCGCCGAGGCCAACTCGCCCGTCATGGACTACCTCGGCGGCGGGCCGCTCGGCATCACCGAGCTGCTGTTCAAGGCCACCCCGGTGCCGACGTATCTGAAGGACGACTGGTTCCGGGACTGGGGCTCGCTGCAGCAGTTCACGCAGTACTACCCGGATGCGCAGCCGGCCCAGATCGACCTCGGGAAGGCCACGCGCAGCGGGCTGTGGGCCCCGGCGCCGTTACGGCACTCCTAGAAATTCAGCCGTGGGCTTCCAGGATGAGCCGGGCCAGTTCGGCTTTCAGCGCGGCGAATTCGGCCGTGCCCAGCACATCCACCGTCCGGGCGGCGCCGGGAACATCACCCGGTAGCCGCACCGGCCGGTCAGCGATCACCCGTCCGGGCCGCGCGCTCATCACCACCACGCGCGTCGCCAGGAACACCGCCTCTTCCACTGAATGCGTAACGAACAGCACGGTCTTGCGGTCCCGCTCCCAGATCGACAGCAACTCCACCTGAAGCCGCTGCCGGGTGAACGGGTCCAACGCGCTGAACGGTTCATCCATCAGCACGATGCCGGGGTCGCCGACCAGTACTCGTGCGATCTGCGCCCGCTGCTGCATGCCGCCGGACAGTTCGTATGGCCGTTTGTCGGCGAAATCGGCCAGCCCGACCAGTTCCAGCACCGACGCGGACCGCTCCCGCCGCTCCGCGCTGGGTACCCCTCGCGCGCGCAGACCGAACTCGACGTTCCCGGCCACCGTCAGCCACGGATACAGCGTCGGCGACTGGAACACCACCCCGCGATCCGGGTTGGGGCCGTCGATGGGGTGTCCACCCACCCGGGCGGTTCCCGTCGTCGGTGTGACAAATCCGGCCAGCGTCTGCAACAGCGTGGACTTGCCGCAGCCCGACGGTCCGACCACCGCGACAAACTCCCCCGGTTCGATGCTCAGCGTGGTCTCCGACAGCGCGATCACCTCACCGTCGGAGGAGGGGTAGACCTTGGTGATGGCGTCAAGTTCGATGCCCTCGGCCTCGGGCGCTGCCGTCGCTTCCGGTGCCACCGTCGTTTCCGATGTCATTGCGCCACTTCCTTTATCGCGTTGGGATACAGCGCTGCGCGATACCGCTCGGCCGGCGATACCCGCTCGACGTCGCCGTTGTTCCGGTTCAGGAATGTCGCGGTGCCGAGCAACGCTGCCGACAGCCCGCCACCGAAGTACTTCGCGTCGAGCTGCTGGCGCGCCGTCGGGTAGATGTAGCCGCCGAGTTGCGTCACCACCTGGTCGGGCGGCACCGCGAGCTGTGCGGCGATATGCCTGGCGGCGCGCTGCGGGTCCGACGCGATGAGCTCGGTGGCCCAGTTCTGCGCCGCGGTCCAGTACTTCAGGAACGGGCCGTTCGCGTTGACGAATTCACTACGCGCGCCTTCCAGGTCAAAGGTCGGCGAGCCGTCAGCCGCGGTTTGCGCCGAGTCGGCAATCACATGCCCCTTGGCGGCCAGTTTGGACAGCACCGGATCCCACACCCATGCCGCATCGATGCCGTTTCCCCAAGCCGCCAGCATGGCGTCGGGCTGGGTGTTGATCAGCCGCACGTCGCCGGTGATCTTGGCACGGTCCAGCGCGGTCAGCAGGGACAGGTGCGACGTCGATGCGAATGGCACCGCGATCGACTTACCCTTCAAGCCCTGAATATCGGTGATTGCCGGGTCATGCACCACCAGCGATTCGGCTTTGCCGATGACGTCGTGGATCCACACCACCCGCATATCGATGTCGAGCGGCTGCGACAGCGCGCGGGCCGCCGGCGCCGAGCCGAGCAGCGCGATGTCCAGCGAGCGGGCCCGGAACGCCTGCAGCACGTCGCCTCCGGAGGCGAACTTGCTCCACGTGATATTCGCCTTCGGCAGGCACGTGGCAAGCAGCGAGGTGTCCTTGACGATGAGGTCCCCGTTCGGGATCTCTTGATAGCCGATCCGCACCGTGCTGGTGATGTCCGGGTTGGGCGGCAGCGGGCACTCCACCTTCTCTGCCAGCGACCGGACCTGTTCGCCGCGGCCGGATTCCACGCAACCCGCGGTTGCCAGGACGACCAGCGCGGTAACCGCTATTGCTGCAACGCTTTTCATGCCTTCCCCTGCCAGGGTGTCGCAAGCTCGCCGAGATACTTGATGGCCGCGTCGAGCGCCAGGGCAGTGATGCCGATGACGATGATGCAGGCGATGGTCAACGGTGTGTTGGTCTGTTGGCCCGCGTAGAACGCGAGGCCGCCGATACCCGGGATGCCGTTGTTCAGCTCCGCCGCGACCACCGTGGTCCAGGCGAAGCCCACCGCCAGCCGGATGCCATTGACCACCGACGGCAGCGATGCCGGGAAGATCACATGCCACACCGTGTGCCAGCGAGTCGCCCCGAGCGAACTGGCGGCATTGACCCACCCCGACGGAACCGACTGCACACCACCCAGCGTCGAAACCGTGATCGCGGGAAATGCGGCCAGGAACAGCAGCCAGATCTTGGACGTGTCGCCGATGCCGAACCACACGATCAGCAGACCGATGTAACCCAGCGGTGGCAGCGCCCGCAGAAAGTTCAGGTACGGCTCCAGCGCGATCGCTATCGGCCGCACCGTGCCCATCAGAAAGCCCAGCGGCGGACCGACCAGAATCGCAACACCCACCCCGGCCAGGATCCGTTGCAAGCTGGCGATCAGGTGCTCCCACAGGAAGTAGTTCTGTTCGCCCAGCACCTCACGCGGCACGCCCGGCGCAATCTGGTGCCAGGAATTCGCCCGGACGAAGGCATCCCACACCGCACCCGGGCTGGGCAGGAACAGCGGGTCGATCAGCTTGGCGGCGGTGACGGCCCACCACGCCAGCAGGAAGGCGCCGAGCGCGACGGCCCGGATCAGCAGCGCTCGCACCAGCGGCGGGTAACTCTGCGGCAATCGCGGCAGCGGCAACGAGCCGGAGACGGGCTTGTCGGTTTCGGGTGGATCAACGGTGGTTGTCATGAACTGGCCTGAGTCGGAGGGGTAGGAAGGCGCCGCCAGTGAAACGACACACCGCTCGCACGCATGGCGTCCATCCGACAGACGGCGCGTCCAGACCACAAGGATTAAACGCAGCGTAAGCAAGAGTCAGGGTCACATTCCGGCCAACTACCTCGACATTCCCTGTCAGTGGCCCAGGCCACATATAACTGTCGCCTAGTCTTGAGCCTCGTGCCTGCCAGGACTGCCCGTCTCGTCGCGATCATCGCGGGCCTTGCCGGTCTGCTGCTCTGCGCGCTGACCCCACTGCTGCCCGTCAAGCAGACGACCGCGACCATCTTGTGGCCCCAGGCCCCCGGTGCCAGCGGAAACGTCTCTGACCTCACCGCCCCGCTCGTGTCGGGCGCGCCGCTGGCGCTGGATGTCTCCATCCCGTGCTCGGCCATCGCCACCCTGCCGGCGGCCGGTGGTCTGGTGTTCTCGACGATCCCGCCCGACGGCATCGACGCCAGCCGCAACGGCCTGTTCGTGCGGGCCAACGCCACCGATGTCGTCGTCGCTTTCCGTGACACCGTCGCCGCGGTCGCCAAGCGCGCCGACATCGGCAAGTGCAGCAATCTGCACCTCTGGGCGACCAACGGCGGTGTCGGCGCCGACTTCATCGGCCTGCCCGGAGCCGCAGGCACCGGCAGCGTGGAGAAGAAGCCTCAGGTGGCCGGCATCTTCACCGGCCTCAAGGTGCCCGCACAGCCCGGCTTGTCCGCGCGCGTCGACGTCGACACCCGGTTCATCGTGGTCCCGACGTTCGTGAAGTCGGCCGCCATGGCGCTCGGCGTGCTGCTGACGCTGGTCTCGATCGCCACGCTGGCACTGCTGGACCGCCTGGACGGCCGCCGCGTGCACGACGGCTGGCAGCGCTTCTGGAAGGTCAACCGCTGGCACTGGCTCGCGGACATCGCGGTGTTCGCCGGCCTCGCCGGCTGGCACCTGATCGGCGCCATCTCCTCCGACGACGGCTACAACCTGACCATCGCGCGGGTCTCCAGCCAGGCCGGTTACGTCGCCAACTACTACAGGTACTTCGGCACCTCCGAGGCGCCGTTCGACTGGTACCAGTCGGTGCTCGCGCATATGGCCGGCATCAGCACCGCCGGCGTGTGGATGCGGCTGCCCGCGCTGCTGGCCGGCATCGCGACCTGGACGCTGCTGTCCCGCTGGGTGCTGCCGCGGCTCGGCCCCGGCGCCCGCGGGGCGTCGTCCAACGCCATCGCGGTATGGACGTCTGCTGCAACATTCCTCGCGGCCTGGTACCCGTTCAACAACGGCCTGCGCCCCGAGCCGCTGATCGCCTTCGGCGTGATCGCGACCTGGGTGCTCATCGAATACGCCATCGCCACCCGGCGCCTGGCGCCCGCGGCCGTGGCGATCATCGTGGCGGCGTTCACCGCGACGACGGCGCCGCAGGGCCTCATCGCGCTGGCCCCGCTGCTCGTCGGCGCCCGCGCCCTGGTCCGCACGGTCCGCAGCCGCCGGGCCGGGACGGGCCTGCTGGCGCCCATCGCGACGCTGGCCGCGTCGGCGTCGCTGATCCTGACGGTGATCTTCCGGAACCAGACGCTCGCGACCGTGGCCGAATCGGCGCGCATCAAGTACACCGTCGGCCCGACCATCTCCTGGTATCAGGAATTCCTGCGCTACTACTTCCTCACCGTCGAGGACAGCGTCGACAGCTCCATGACCCGCCGGTTCTCGGTGCTGATCCTGCTGCTGTGCCTGTTCGCCACGCTGGCCCTGCTGCTGCGCAAGGGCCGCGTCCCCGGACTGGCCAGCGGGCCGGTGTGGCGCCTGCTCGGCAGCACCATGCTCGGCCTGCTGCTCCTGCACTTCACCCCGACCAAGTGGGCCGTGCAGTTCGGTGCGTTCGCGGGCCTCTCGGGCGCGTTCGGCGCGATCATCGCCTTCGCGTTCGCGACCGTCGGGCTGCACAGCCGACGGAACCTCGCGCTGTACGTGACGGCGCTGCTGTTCGTGCTGGCGTGGGCGACGTCCGGCATCAACGGCTGGTTCTACACCGGGAACTACGGCGTGCCGTGGTTCGACCGGCAACCCGTCCTGGCCGGCCACCCCGTCACCTCGATGTTTTTGGTTCTGGCGATCATCTCCGCGCTGCTCGCCGGCTGGCTGCACTTCCGCATCGACTATGCCGGGCACACCGAGGTCGCCGAGACCCGCCGCAACCGGGCGCTGGCGTCGACGCCGCTGCTGATCGTCGCGGTGATCATGGTCGTGCTCGAGGTCGGCTCGATGGCCAAGGGCTTCGTACAGCGCTACCCGCAGTACACGACCGCACGGGCCAACCTGGACGCGCTCGGGTTGTCCGACAAGAGCTGCGCCATGGCCAACGACGTGCTGGTCGAAGCCGACACCAATGCCGGCACGCTGCAGCCCGTGCCCGGCCAGACCTGGGGCAAGTACGGACCGCTGGGCGGCGAGAACCCGGTCGGCTTCACGCCGAACGGGATCAGTGACTCGCTCGCGCCGCCGCACCCGGTCGTCGCGAACCCCGGCACCGTCAACTCCGACGGGTCGCCCAACAAGCCCAACGTCGGCGTCGCCTTCGCGGCCGGCACCGGCGGCGGCTACGGCCCGACGGGCGTCAACGGCTCCAACGTGTTCCTGCCGTTCGGCCTGGACCCGGCCCGCACCCCGGTGATGGGCAGCTTCAAGGAGAACGGCGTCGCCGCCAAGGCCACCTCCGCCTGGTACCAGCTGCCGCCGCGCAGCGCGGACCGGCCGCTCGTCACCGTCGCCGCTGCCGGCGCCATCTGGTACTACGACGAAGAGCACGAGTTCCACTACGGCCAGTCGCTCAAGCTGCAGTGGGGCGTGCACCGGCCGGACGGCAGCTACCAGGCCCTCGCCGAGGTGCAGCCGATCGACACCTTCGCCCAATATGCCTGGCGCAACCTGCGATTCCCGCTCGCGTGGGCACCGCCGGAGGCCAACGTCGCCCGCATCGTCGCCGATGATCCGAACCTTTCGGAAGACCAGTGGTTCGGGTTCACGCCGCCGCGGGTGCCGACGCTGCAGACCGCGCAGCAGTTCCTGGGGTCGCAGACGCCGATCCTGATGGACATCGCCACCGCCGCGAACTTCCCCTGCCAGCGCCCGTTCTCCGAGCATCTCGGTGTGGCGGAGCTGCCGCAGTACCGCATCCTGCCCAACACCAAGCAGGTCGTGGTGTCGTCCAACATGTGGCAGTCCGCGCAGAAGGGTGGACCGTTCCTGTTCATCCAGGCGCTGCTGCGGACGTCGACCATCCCGACGTACCTGCGCAACGACTGGTACCGAGATTGGGGCTCGATCGAACGGTACGACCCGGTGGTGCCGCCGTCAGTGGCGCCGCCCGCAGCGATTGACCAAGGCACCATGACCGTCAACGGCTGGAGCCGCCGCGGCCCGATTAGGGCCCTGCCATGAAGCCCGATCAGGGTCTTCCTATGACCGGGACGGGAATGAACGCACAGCAAGTCAAGGTCACCCGGTGGGTGGCCATCGTCGCGGGCCTGGTCGGCTTCGTGCTGTCGGCGCTGACGCCGCTGCTGCCGGTGGTGCAGACGACCGCGCAGCTGAACTGGCCGCAGCAGGGCCAGTTCGGCAACGTGACGGCGCCGCTGATCTCGCAGACGCCGGTCACGATGAAGGCGACGATCCCGTGCGACGTACTCCGGACGCTGCCACCCTCGGGCGGGCTGGTGTTCGGCACCGTGCCCAAGGACGGCAAGCAGGCCGCGCTGAACGGCCTGCTGGTCAACGTGTCCAGCAGCCGCGTCGACATCACCGACCGCAACGTGGTGATCGCCAGCGTCCCACGGCTGAAAGCCATTGGTAATCCAGGTTGTTCGCGCATCGAGATCATCTCCGACAAGAACGGGACGTTCGCGACGTTCGTCGGGCTGACCGGTACCGACGGCAAGGAACTGCGCACCGGTTTCGCCGACCCGAACCTGCGGCCTACCGTCGTCGGCATCTTCACCGACCTGAAGGGCGCTGCTCCGCAGGGGCTTTCGGTGTCCGCGACCATCGACACCCGGTTCATCAACCGGCCGACCGTCATCAAGTACACCGCCATGTTCGGCGGCATCGCGGCGACCATCGTTGCGCTGCTGGCCCTTTGGCGGCTGGACCGGATGGATGGGCGCCGCATGCAGCGGCTGATCCCGTCGCGCTGGCGAAAGTTCACGACGGTCGACGGCGTCGTGGTCGGCGGGTTCCTGCTCTGGCATGTGTTGGGCGCCGGTTCATCTGACGACGGCTACATCCTGGGCATGGCGCGCGTCGCGCCGCACGCCCAGTACATGATCAACTACTTCCGTTGGTTCGGCAGCCCCGAGGATCCGTTCGGCTGGTATTACAACGTGCTGGCCCTGATGACGCACGTCAGCGACGCCAGCATCTGGATCCGCTTGCCGGACTTGATCTGTGCGCTGATCTGCTGGCTGCTGCTGTCGCGCGAGGTGCTGCCCCGTCTCGGACCCGCAGTGGCCGGCAGCAAGTCCGCCATGTGGGCCGCGGGCCTGGTCCTGATGGCCGCCTGGATGCCGTTCGACAACGGCCTGCGCCCCGAAGGCCAGATCGCCACCGGCGCCCTGATCACCTACGTCCTGATCGAACGCGCCATCGGCACCAGCCGGCTGACCCCGGCGGCGCTCGCCATCATCAGTGCGGCGTTCACCCTCGGGATCCAGCCGACCGGCCTGATCGCCGTGGCAGCGCTGCTCGCCGGTGGTCGCCCGATCCTGCGCATCCTGGTGAAGCGGCGCCGCGAGGTGGGCACCTGGCCGTTGGTCCTCCCGCTGCTGGCCGCCGGTTTCGTCGTCCTCACCGTGGTGTTCGTCAACCAGACCGCAGCAGGTGTGTTGGAGGCCACCAGGATTCGCACCGCGATCGGCCCGAGCCAGGCCTGGTACACCGAGAACCTCCGGTACTACTACCTGTTCCTGCCGACGGTAGACGGCTCGATGACCCGGCGCTTCGGCTTCCTGCTGACGGCGCTGAGCCTGTTCACGTCGATGTTCATGATCCTGCGGCGCAAGCGGGTTCCGGGCATCGCCCGCGGGCCGGTGTGGCGCCTGATGGGCATCATCTTCGCCACCATGTTCTGCCTGATGTTCACCCCGACCAAGTGGGTGCACCACTTCGGCCTGTTCGCGGCCGTGGGCGCCGCGATGGCCGCGGTGGCCACCGTGCTCGTGTCGCGGTCGGTACTGAAGTCGGCGCGCAACCGCATGGCCGTCACCTCGGCGGTGCTGTTCCTGCTCGCGTTGGTTTCGGCCACCACCAACGGCTGGTGGTACGTGTCCAGTTACGGCGTGCCGTTCAACAACGACATGGTCGCCGTCGGCGGAATCAAGCTCAGCACAATCTTTTTGACGCTGTTCGTCATCACCGCGGTGTGGGCGTTCTGGCTGCACTTCAACAGCGATCGCCCCGAAGGACGCCTCACCCGACTGGTCACAGCGGCCCCGATTCCCCTGGCCGCCGCGTTCATGGTCGTGGTGTGCGTGGCATCCATGGCGATCGGTGCGGTGCGCGAATACCCGACGTACTCGAACCTGGCGAGCAACCTGCGCGCGCTCAAGGGCGGCTGCGGACTGGCCGACAACGTGCTCGTCGAGCCCGATTCGAACGCCGGCTTCCTGACCCCGCAGGCGGGCGATTACGGGCCGCTGGGCGCGCTGGGCGGCGTCGAGCCGGTCGGCTTCACCCCCAACGGAGTCCCGGATCGCATTGTCGCCGAGGCGATTCGGCTCGACTTCCCGGTGTCGGGCACCGACGCGGACTGGGACGCCGCGGCGAAGCTCAAGACGCCGGGCATCAACGGGTCGACGGTGCCGTTACCCTACGGCCTCGACCCCGCGCGGGTGCCGGTCGCCGGGACGTACACCACCGGCCCGCACTCGCAGGCCAAGCTGACGTCGGCCTGGTACGGGCTGCCCGCCGCTGATGCCGCGCATCCGCTGGTCGTCGTCACGGCCGCCGGGACCATCACCGGCTACAGCTCGCTCAAGGGCCGCACCGAGGGCCAGACCGTCGAGCTGGAGTACGGCCGCACCGGCCCGGACGGTCGCCCCGTCGCGGGCGGACGCGTCGTGCCCTACGACATCGGCCCCACGCCGTCGTGGCGCAACCTGCGCTTCGACCGTCGCGAGATTCCGGCCGACGCCACCTACGTTCGCGTTGTGGCGGTGAACCTTTCGCTCAACGAGGGTGACTGGATCGCCGTCACCCCGCCGCGCGTACCGGAGGTCAAGACCATCCAGGAATTCGTCGGCAAGACGCAGCCGGTGCTGATGGACTGGGCCGTCGGCCTGGCGTTCCCGTGCCAGCAGCCGATGCTGGTGCGCAACGGTGTGACCGAGGTGCCGAAGTTCCGCATCACGCCGGACTACACCGCCAAGAAGCAGGACACCGACACCTGGCAGGACGGCATCAACGGCGGCCTGCTGGGCATCACCGACGTACTGCTGAAGGCCCACGTGATGTCGACGTACCTGTCCGACGACTGGGGCCGGGACTGGGGCTCGCTGCGCCAATTCACGACCGTCGTGGATGCGACGACGGCCGAGCTGGACCTGGGCACCGCCGTCCACAGCGGGCTGTGGTCGCCGGGGAAGATGCGGATCAAGCCCTAGCTCACTGCGCCGAATGGCCTGGGACACCAGGCCATTCGGCGTTCAGGGTCATTTCCCGCGCCACCAGTGGGTGTCAGGCTCACCGGCCTTGTCGACCGACTTGAGCGTGAACGCCGTCGGCGTCACCGACACTGGTTGCAGCACCCACTCCGACGGCGGCTCGATGGGCTTGTCTGACCTGCCCGCCACGAAGCCCACCGTCCACCGCATCCGCAACAAGCACGGACCACCGGGCACGCGCGGCTGGTAGCTCCAGGTTCCCCGCCGGCCCACCGCCCGTTCCTGCACTACGGCCGAGCCGTCGCTACCGAAGCCGACGACGCCGCTGCTGCCCGTCATCCAGCTGCCGATGAACTGCTCCACTGTCACCGGCGCATTGGCGCACGCTGGGCTGACATCGAGCTGTGCGGGCGGTTGCACGAACTCAGCGGTGACCGGCGTTCCCTTGATGGACCCGATGCCGCAGCCGACCAGGCCGACCGTCACGGCCGCGCAGATCACTGCGGGGCCTGCGCGTCTGTTCACCGTCTCCACGCTAGGGCAGGCGCCATGACGAAGGCGACGGCAAGCGCCCTTGACAGATTCCCAATAAAACACAATCATTAGCAATCAAATCCAAGTGGTGCGGATCACATACCAAGGGAGGTGTCGTGGCATTCACAGGACCCGCGTCCCGCGATGCCGCGGGCGCTCTCTATGCCGACCAGCGCAAACAGCAATTACTCGAGATGCTTCGCCGCGATGGTCGAATCGACGCCGCCCGGACGGCGGCTGACCTCGGCGTGACGGGCGAGACCATCCGCAAGGACCTCATCCTCCTGGAGCGCCAAGGCTTGTTGCGGCGGGTGCACGGTGGCGCAGTGCGCGTCGACTACCTCTCCTACGAGCCTGCCGTCGAGACCCGGACCGAGTTCCTCTCCGAAAAGGCCCGCATCGCCAAGGCCGCGCTGGCACATCTTCCGGAACGTGGGTCGGTTCTGATCGACGCCGGGTCCACCACCGCGCAGCTGGTCGAGCAGTTTCCCGGCGACCGCGAACTCACCGTGTACACGAACTCGTTGACGCAGGCACTGACCCTGCTCAACCGACCACTGCTGACGGTCTACACTCTGGGCGGCCGGGTCCGGTCGAAAACCTTTGCCGAAGTGGATGATTGGGCTGTCCGCGCGCTCGTCGAGATCAACGTCGACGTCGCCTTCCTGGGCGCCAACGGTGTCAGCATCGACCGCGGGCTCACCACCCCCGCCCCGTCCGAAGCCGCCGTGAAGCGGCGCATGCTCGCGTGCGCGCACCGTCGCATCCTGCTCGCCGACCACAGCAAGTTCGGGGCCATCAGCGGCGCCCAGTACGGCCGGCTGGATGACATCCATCTGCTGATCACCGACACCGGCGTCGACAACCGGCAACTCTCCGAGCTCGCCGCCGCCGGAGTGACCGTGGAGCAGGCGTGATATCTGCCGATAGCGCAACAACTTTCGCCCATCCATAAGTTCACCAGCCGTCGCCCGCTGCCCAGAAGGAGAATCCACATGGCCGATCCGAAAATCCTCGGTCTGGTCCTGGCCGGAGGCGAGGGCAAGCGACTGTCCCCACTGACACTCGACCGGGCCAAGCCCGCGGTGCCGTTCGCCGGGCTGTACCGATTGGTCGACTTCGCCTTGTCGAATCTGGTGAACGCCGGAGTGCTGCGGATCGCGGTCCTCACGCAGTACAAGAGCCACAGCCTCGATCGCCACATCACCACGACGTGGCGGATGAGCAGCCTGCTCGGCAACTACGTCACCCCGGTGCCCGCCCAGCAGCGACTGGGGCCGCAGTGGTACACCGGCTCAGCCAACGCCATCCACCAGTCGCTGAACCTCATTCACGACGAAAAGCCCGATCTGGTTGTGGTTTTCGGCGCCGATCACGTGTACCGCATGGACCCGCGGCAGATGATCAAGCAGCACATCGACGGTGGCGCCGGCGCCACCGTCGCCGGGATCCGGGTGCCGCGTGGCGAGGCGAGCGCCTTCGGCGTGATCAAGACCGCAGCCGACGGACGCCAGGTCGAGGCGTTCCTGGAGAAGCCGGCCGACCCGCCCGGCCTACCCGACGCTCCCGACGAATCGTTCGTCTCGATGGGCAACTATGTCTTCTCGACCGAGGTGCTCATCGATGCGCTACACGCTGACGCCGCCGACGAGTTCAGCAAGCACGACATGGGTGGCGACATCATGCCGCTGATGGTCGAACAGGGCCGCGCCCAGGTCTACGACTTTCAGAGCAACAAAGTCCCAGGCTCCCATGCCGAGAACAGTGGTTACTGGCGCGACGTCGGAACGCTGGACTCCTACTACGACTCCCACATGGACCTGTGCGCCGTGGTCCCGGCTTTCGACTTGTACAACAG
This sequence comes from Mycobacterium sp. 360MFTsu5.1, assembly GCF_000383495.1. Taxonomy (NCBI): domain Bacteria; kingdom Bacillati; phylum Actinomycetota; class Actinomycetes; order Mycobacteriales; family Mycobacteriaceae; genus Mycobacterium; species Mycobacterium sp. 360MFTsu5.1. Next base: position 161,816 of record NZ_KB911463.1, read on the forward strand.
CGCGTGGCCCATCCTCACGCACATTCCGCCCCACCCGCCGGCGAAGTTCGTCCACGACGACGGCGACCGGGTCGGCCGCGCCGTCAACAGCGTCATCTCCAACGGCGTGATCATCTCCGGCGCGCTGGTCCGCGAATCGGTCCTATCACCTGGTGTTCGCGTCGAGGAGCACGCCACGGTGGACCGCTCGGTGATCTTGGACAACACCGTGATCGGCGCACATGCCCTGGTACGCAACGCCATTGTCGACAAGAACGTCGTGATTCCGCCCGGCGCCCAGGTCGGCGTCGACAAAGAGCACGACCGGGCACGCGGCTTCGTCATCTCGGACGGCGGGGTGACGGTCGTCGGTAAAGGCCAACGGGTCACCGAGTGACCAACAACCGAGTAGGAAGCACGAGGTAGAACATGATCGGGAAGCGAACCGCGTTGCCACTGCCCGCACCGGCGATCCGGCCGGTGGCCGACGAATGGGAATGGCAGGAGTCTGCCCGTTGCCGTTCAATGGATTCCAGCATCTTCTTTCACCCCGACAACGAACGGGGCCGGGCGCGTAGACAGCGTGAACAACGCGCCAAAGAGATCTGTCGCCAATGCCCGGTGAAGGCCCCGTGCGCCGCCTTTGCGCTGCTGTCCGGCGAGCCGTACGGCATCTGGGGTGGGGTATCTGAATCCGAACGTCTTTCCGCACTGGGCATTTCAGATCCGCGCGCGGCCGGGAACCTGAGTACATCGAAGCGCCGGGAGGCCCGGCGGGCCGAACTGGCTGCTGCGAGCGGCGAATAGCAATTGCGCCACACCGCCGGGAAACACTGACGTCACTCGTGGTCGATGACGGCCCTGCGCACGCACTCCCGCAGCCATTGGTGGCGACGATCGAGTTCGAACGCAGGATGCCAGATCATCCGGTAGGGCATCGTCGCGATCTCGGCCGGCGCGGGCAACAAGCGTAGTTCTGAGCCGGCGATCCAAGCGTCGATGAATCGACCGGGAAGTGTTGCCACCAAATCGGTTCCATGAAGCATCGGAAGCGTCGCGGTGTGATACGGCACCGTGACCACCGCCCGGCGGGCCCTGCCCAGCTCCGCGAGGCGGTAGTCGATATCAGGCTGCTTCCCATCCGCCACATCCACGACCACATGACTGCATTCAAGATAATCCTCGAGGGTTACCGAGCCTCGCGTGGCCAGTGGATGCCCTTCTGAGACAACACACTTGAACTGCTCGGTGATGAGCTGCGTGGCGTTCAGGTCATCCGGCGTGTGACCCCCGTAGAGGCCCAGATCGACCGCGCCACGGCGGATCTGATCCTCGATCCCATCGGGGCGCCAACTGCGGAAACGTACCGCCGTGTCAGGCGACTGCGACCGGATCAGCCGAGCAATGGCGGGACCGTAAGTGTGGACAGCGTAGTCACTCCCGGCAACATTGACAGGCTGCGTCGATGCGCGAGGATCGAACTCCGCAGGCGACAGAAGGTTTTCGAGCAGCGGTATCAGCGTGGCGAGCTGACGATGAATGTCCTCGGCGCGGGCCGATAGTCGGAATCCTTCTGGATCACGAACCAGCAGCGGGTCATCGAGCAGTCTGCGCAGGCGCTGCAAGGCACGGCTCATGGCGGGTTGACTCAGCCCGACTCGGGACGCTGCGCGCGACACCTGTCGTTCCTCGAGCAGTGCGACCAACGGCGTCAGCAGATTCAGATCTGCGCGCTCGATATGCGTGGTAAGCATATGTGACATCCTAAATATGCATGTGACAAATGCTCAGCGCGCGAGCAGGCTTGAAACCATGAAGATCTCCGGCAACACCATTTTCATCCCGGGAGCTACGAGCGGCATCGGCCTCGCACTGGCAATCGCACTGCAGGACAAAGGAAATAAGGTCATCATCGGTGGCCGTCGCGATCAGTTGCTACAACAGATCACCGCCGAACATCCCGGGATCGACGCCGTCCGTATCGACACCGCGGACGCCGACAGCATCCAGGCCGCCGCAGCGCAGGTGCTGGCCGAGCATCCCGATCTGAACGTGGTGATCACCATGGCCGGGGTGATGAAGATCGAAGACTGGCACGCTCCGCAGGGCTTCCTGGCCGCGGCAGAATCCACCATCACCACCAACGTGCTGGGCACGATCCGGCTCATCGCCGCATTCATCGAACATCTGCAGACCCAACCCGCTGCCACCGTCATCACCGTGTCATCAGGCCTGGGATTCACCCCGCTCAAGGTGACTCCGAGCTACAACGCTTCCAAGGCTGCCGTCCACCTGCTGACCGAGACACTACGGCTGCAATTCGCCGGTTCATCTGTGGAATTCAAGGAACTCCAGCCGCCCGCGGTACGGACCGATCTGGTCCCCGGGCAGCGCGACAGCGAGTGGGCCATGCCGCTCGAGCAGTTCGTGAGTGAAGTCGTCGAGATCCTCGAGAACCAGCCGGCTGCCGATGAGATTCAGGTCGAGAACGTCAAGTTCTTACGCTATGCCGAGGTGCGCGGTGAGTACGACCATGCGGTGGCCGTTCTGAACTCGGCCGACCCGCACAGCAACTAGCCAGACGGCCGACTCAGGCCACGCCGACCGCTTCGGCCGGCTGGGCGGGTGCGACCACAGGCAGCGGGGTCCGGATGTAGCGTGTCCAGGTCAGGGCCAGGGCGGCGACATAGAAGGTGACAAAGACCCAGAACGCCGCAGTGGCAGAGCCGTTGGACAGGTAGGACTGCCGCAGCGCCAGGTTGATGCCCACACCTCCGAGCGCACCGATGGCACCGGCGAAGCCGATGAGGGCACCGGACATCCCGCGGGACCAGTTCTGCCGGTCGGTCTCGCTGCCCACCACTGAATGGCGGCGGGCCTCGAAGATCGACGGGATCATCTTGTACACCGAGCCGTTGCCGATCCCCGACAGGATGAACAGCGCGACGAAGCCGACGATGAAGCAGGTCAGGGTCGCTGCATCGACAGCACCGCCGGTGTGGTCGTGATAGGTCGACGCCAAGATCAGCAGCGCGCCAAAGAGAATCATGCCGGTGAAGGCCATCATGGTCACGCGGGCCCCGCCGATACGGTCGGCGAGCTTGCCACCGTAGACCCGGGCCAGCGAGCCCAGCAGTGGACCCACGAAGGCGATCTGCGCCGCGTGCAGTGCCGCCTGCGCGGCACTCTGACCACCGGCGACGAAGTTGATCTGCAGAATCTGACTGAAGGCGAACGAGAAGCCGATGAACGAGCCAAAGGTCCCGATGTACAGGAAGGCGACGCTCCAAGTGTCCGGCACGGTCAGGATGGAACGCATTGCCCCGGCGTCGATTCGATGCTGCGCGAGGTTGTTCATGAACAGCGCGGCGCCGACCGCCGCGACGGCCAGCAGAACCAGGTAGATCGCGCACACCCAGTAGGGCGCCCGATTACCCGCGACAGCGATCACCAGCAGGCCCACCACCTGGATGGCCGGCACGCCGAGATTACCTCCGCCGGCGTTGATTCCGAGCGCCCAACCCTTGAGCCGCTGCGGGTAGAACGCGTTGATGTTGGTCATCGACGACGCGAAGTTACCGCCACCGAGGCCGGCGAGTGCCGCACACAACAGGTAGGGCCACAACGGAAGCCCCGGACGCGCCAGCAGCCACATGCTGCCCAGCGTCGGAATGAAGAGCACGAGCGCAGAGAAGACGGTCCAGTTACGGCCACCGAAGGTTGCGGTCGCCATGGTGTACGGGATGCGCAGGCAGCCGCCGACGAGCGTCGCGGTGGCGGCCAGCAGGAACTTGTCCCCGGCGGTGAAGCCGTACACGGACTGCGGCATGAACAGCACCATGACCGACCACATGGTCCAGACCGACAGCCCGATGTGCTCCGCGATCACCGACCAGATCAGGTTCCGCCGGGCGATATTCTTGTTACCAGCCTCCCAGGCAACGATGTCTTCGGGGTCCCAGTCGGCGATGGTTCGTGATCGAAACATGTTGCAACCATAGAATTTTCATGTTTCCTCGAGGCTCCGAGCGATGACCCGGCAGTGACAATTCACTCACCCGCCTGCTGGTCATCGTGTGAGGCGTCCCGAACGCCGAACGACACAGCAGTAGGACCTAGACCCAACGGCTGCGCGGCGGCGGCGCCTGCGGCGTCACCCAGGCCTTTGCGTAGCGATTGTTGCTGGCGCGCTGCGGATCCCGGCTCCGGTAGACGACATATGGCCGCACGAGGTAGCCGACCGGGGCGCTGAACATATGCACCAGCCGGGTGTACGGCCAGATGCCGAACAACGTCAACACGATGAGCACGTGCACCTGGAAGGACAGCGGCGCCGTCGACATCAACTCGGGCATGGGGTGCGGGGTGAAAAGGCTACGCAGCCAAGGAGACACCGTCTCCCGGTAGTTGTAAGCCGACACCGCATTGCCCAGGGTGTTGATCATGCCGGTGACAAGGGCACCGACCAGCAGCAGATACATGAGCTTGTCGCTGCTGGTGGTGGCAGCGCGCACCGCGGGCACTGTGGTCCGGCGGTACAGCAGGATGGCGGCACCGGCGATCACCGCGAACCCGGCCGGTGCGCCCATGCCGATCGCGATCAAGTGGTAGGTGTGCTCGGAGATGCCGATCGCCGAGGTCCACGCTTCCGGGATCAGCAGGCCGACAACGTGTCCGCCGAGCACACCGAGGATGCCGAAGTGGAACAGCGGGCTGCCCAGCCGCAGCAAGCGGCTTTCGTAGATCTGCGATGACCTTGTGGTCCAGCCGAATTGGTCGGTCCGGTAGCGCCAGATGTGGCCCAGAACGAACGACGTGAAGGCGATGTACGGCAACGTCATCCACAAGAGGTTGGTCATCGTCTGCCTCCAGTCATGGCGGGATCCATCATCATCGGATCCATGCCGAACGGGTCTAGACCCACGTCTTCCTCGGGCGGCCCGTCGGCAGCGAGTTCTGTGATGCGCCGACGATCGGCGGTGTTGATGGGCGGCAGGGTCGCCAGGACCGCGGCCAGCAGGTCGACGTATGGAGAATTGCTGTCCTGCAACGAGAGCCGCAACAGTTCGAGAACCGGAACGTGCTCGGCCAGCAGGCGTTCGCCGCGCGCCTGGTCGACGGTGGCGGCGAATTCGAGCACCAGCGGCAGGTAGTCGGGCAGTTCTTCGTCGCCGATGGTGATGTCCGCCTGCCGGTAGGCATGCTTGAACCGCAACAGCGCCATACCGCGCTTACGGGTGTCTCCGTAGGCGTAGTACGTCAGATGCAAGCTGGCCCGCCGGCGCATGTCGAACGTCTCGACGTAGCGCGTGGCGCGATCGGTGGCGTTGGTTTCGCGGAAGTACCGGATGAAGTCGGTCACGTAAGTGCGGATCGGCTCCGGTAGTTCATCTGCGGCCGCAGCCAGTTCGTCAGTGAGGGCGCATGTTTCGGCGGTCGGGTAGTCGAGCAACAGTGCCGTGATGCGCCACACCAGCCGTTGCTGATGATCGGTCAGGTCCGGACCGGTCGCCGTCCGGCGCCCCAGGGACAAGAGCTTCATCGGGTCGGCACCAGCCCGTCGGGACTGCGACCGTCCCAGTTGAGCAGGTTGACCCGCGTCGGATCATCCTTCGGCACAGCGCTGTTGGTGTCGACGAGGTGAAACTTGTCGGCCATGGCGTCGAAGGCCGTCATTCCCGGGCCACCATCGCCGTCGAGGCTACAACCGGTCGCGATCGCGTCGAGTCGGTGCGCGTCGGAACCCGCACCGCTCGGAATGACGTATCGGTCTTGGTATTTGGCGATGGCCAGCAGCCGGTACATCGACTCGATCTCCTCGCCGGTCAGGCGCACTGACTCGGGGATGGTCTCGTCGAACTCCTCGCCGAGGTTGGCCGACCGCATGTAGGCGCGCATGGCGGCCAAGCGCTGCAAGGCCGCCCGGACGGGCCCGACCTCCCCCGCGGTGAAGAGCTCGGCGAGGTACTCGATCGGGATGCGCAGCGTGTCGATGGCCCCGAACAGGTTGTTCTTGTTCTCACCGTCGTGGCCGGTCTCCTTGAGGATGTCGACCACCGGGGACAGCGGCGGGACGTACCAGACCATCGGCATGGTGCGGTATTCCGGGTGCAGCGGCAGCGCCACCTGGTAATCGACGATCAGCCGGTACACCGGTGAATTCTGTGCAGCCTCAATCCATTCGGGCGAGATGCCGGCGCGCTCGGCTTCGGCGACCACCCGCGGGTCGTGCGGGTTGAGGAACACCCCGAGCTGCGACGGGTAGAGGTCCTGGTCATCGGTGACCGAGGCCGCCTCGAGCACCTTGTCGGCGTCGTACAGCATGACGCCGATGTAGCGCAGCCGGCCCACACACGTCTCCGAGCAGACGGTGGGGATGCCGACCTCGACGCGCGGGTAGCAGAAGGTGCACTTTTCGGCCTTGCCGGTCTTGTGGTTGAAGTAGATCTTCTTGTACGGGCAGCCGGTGACGCATTGCCGCCAGCCGCGGCACTTGTCCTGGTCGACCAGGACGATGCCGTCCTCGGCACGTTTGTAGATGGCGCCCGACGGGCAGGCGGCAGCACAGGCCGGGTTCAGGCAGTGCTCGCAGATCCGCGGCAGGTAGAACATGAACGTCTGCTCGAATTCGAGCTTGACCTTCTGGCTGACCTCTTCGACCTTGGCCAGCAACGGATCCCGGCCCACCTGTTCAGGTCCGCCGCCGAGGTCGTCATCCCAGTTGGCACCCCAGGTGACCTTGGTGTCCTGCCCGGTGATCAGCGACTTGGGCCGCGCCACGGGCGTGGTGTCCATCAGTGGCGACGACAGCAGGTTGTCATAGTCGTAGGTCCACGGGTCGTAATAGTCACTGACCGTGGGCAGGTCCGGGTTGGCGAAGATGTTCAGCAGCCGCTTGAACCGGGAGCCCGATTTCAGCGTGAGCTTGCCGCGCTTGTTGAGCGTCCAGCCGCCCTTCCAGCGTTCCTGGTCCTGGTACTGCCGCGGATAGCCTTGTCCGGGGCGGGTTTCCACGTTGTTGAACCAGACATACTCGACACCACTGCGGTTGGTCCACGCCTGCTTGCAGGTGACGCTGCAGGTGTGACAGCCGATGCACTTGTCGAGGTTCATCACCATCGCAAGTTGCGCCATGACTCTCATAGGTCAGTACTCCACTTCTTGCGAACGGCGACGGATCGTCGTCACCTCGTCGCGCTGATTTCCGGTGGGACCGTGGTAGTTCAGCGCAAAGGACTGCTGGGCATAACCGCCGATCAAGTGCGTGGGCTTGATCATGATGCGGGTCAGGGCGTTGTGGATACCGCCGCGCTTACCGGTCTTCTCGGTACGCGGCACGTCGACCGCCTTGTCCTGGGCGTGGTACATGAAGACCAGGCCCTCGGGCATCCGGTGACTGACGATCGCGCGGGCGTTCACCACGCCGTTGCGGTTGGTGCACTCGATCCAGTCGTTGTCCTTCACCCCGATCTTGGCGGCATCGACATCCGACATCCAGATCGCCTGTCCGCCACGGGAAAGCGTCAGCATGTGCAGGTTGTCCTGGTACGCCGAGTGGATGGACCACTTGGAGTGCGGAGTCAGGTAACGGACGGTGATGCCACCAGTGGTGTCACCTACCGCCGGTTCGTCGAACAGCGCCGTCATGTCCAGCGGCGGACGGAACGTCGGCAGCTGCTCCCCCATCTCGTCCATCCAGTCGTGGTCTAGATAGAAGTGCTGGCGCCCGGTGAGGGTGTGCCACGGCTTGAGCCGCTCGGTGTTGATGGTGAACGGTGAATAGCGCCGGCCACCGGTCTCGGACCCCGACCACTCGGGTGAGGTGTTCACCGGCATCGGCCGGGACTGCGTGTCCGCGAAGGTGATTCGTTTGCCCTCGTTCTCGGCAGCCAGGTCGACGAGCTCCGTCCCGGTTCGGCGCTGCAGGGCCTCGAAACCCTCGACCGCCAGGCGGCCGTTGGTGGTGCCGGACAGTGCCAGGATCGCTTCGGCCGCGTGGGTGTCCTTGGCCAGTGACGGCCGTCCCGCCGCGACTCCGCGATCGGACACACCGTTGACGCCGGCCAGGTACTCGACCTCGGCGTCGGGGTGCGTGGTGACGCCCTTGACCGTCAGGCCGAGGGTCTCGACGAGGGGGCCGAGGGCGGCCATCTTGTCGGCCAGCGCCGGGTAGTCGCGTTCCACCGTCACCAGGCGCGGCATCGTCTTGCCTGGGATCGGTTCGCATTCACCGGCTTTCCAGTCCAGGACTTTTCCGCCGGGCTGGGCGGTGGCGTCGGAGCTGTCGTGTGCGAGCGGCATCGCGACGATGTCCTTGCGCTTACCCAAATGCTTCTCGGCGAGCCACGAAAAGCCACGGGCGATGCGGTGGAAGGCATCGAAGTCGGTCTTGGTTTCCCACGGCGGCGAGATGGCCGGCGAGAACGCATGGACGAACGGATGCATGTCGGTGCTCGACAGGTCGTGCTTCTCGTACCACGTCGCGGCCGGGAGCACGATGTCCGAGTACAACGTCGTGCTGGTGTTGCGGAAGTCCAAGGACAGCAACAGATCCAGCTTGCCGGCCGGGGCCTCGTCGCGCCAACGCACGTCCTGCGGGTGTACCCCGTCCTCGTCGCTGGCCGCCACGTTGTTGTCCGCGCCCAGCAGGTGCTTGAGGAAGTACTCGTTGCCTTTCGCCGACGAGCCCAACAGGTTCGACCGCCACACCGTCAGACAGCGCGGGAAGTTCTCCGGAGCGTCCGGGTCCTCGCAGGCGAACTGCAGGTGCCCGGACTTCAGGCCGTCGAGCACGTGCTGCGCCGCGTCCTTGCCCTGCCGCTCGGCCTCGTCGGCCAGGTCCAGCGGATTGCGGTTGAACGTGGGGTAACTCGGCATCCACCCCAGCCGGCTCGCGAGAGCGATGTTGTCGGCCGCCGTCCGGCAGGCCAGCGTGCCGGTGGCGAGCGGCGAGGTCATCGGCTCGGTGGTGAACCGGTCGTAGCGCCACTGGTCGGTGGCCAGGTACCAGAACACGGTGCCCTGCATCTGGCGCGGGGCGCGCTGCCAGTCCAGTCCGAATGCCAGTGTGCCCCAGCCCGTTACCGGACGGCACTTCTCCTGGCCTACGTAGTGCGCCCAGCCACCGCCGTTGACGCCCTGGCAGCCGGTGAGCATCACGAGAGACAGGAACGAACGGTAGATCTGATCCGAATGGAACCAGTGGTTGGTGCCGGCACCCATGAGGATCATCGAGCGCCCCTTGGAACGCTCTGCGTTGTCGGCGAACTCGCGCGCGATACGTTCGGCCGCCTGGGCCGGCACACCCGTGATGGCCTGCTGCCACGCCGGGGTGTACGGCTCGGTGGCGTCGTCGTAGCCGGTGGGCCAGGTGCCCGGCAGGCCATCACGGGCGATGCCGTACTGCGCCAACATGAGGTCGAACACCGTGGTGACGCGCTGTCCGGCAACGATTCTGGTCGGCACACCGCGTTCCAGGACACCGGGCTGATCAGTATCGAACCGAGGGAGTGCAACGGTAGCGACATCATTGGCGCCACCGTGCAGCGTGAGGAGGGGGTCGACCCCCTGCAGGTCCAGGTTCCATTTCCCTTCACCGGATGCGGTGAAGCGATGGCCCAGGGACCCGTTGGGCACCACCGGGGTGCCGCCGGCGTCGAGCAGTACCGGCTTGGAGACCGCGGCTTCGGTGTCGGCGTACTCGCCACCGAGATCCGCTGCGGTGAGGAACTTTCCGGGCACCAACCGGCCATCGCGCTCGGTCAGCGCCACCAGGAACGGCAGATCGGTGTACTTCTTGACGTAGTCGGTGAAGTACGGGGTGTTCTTCTCGACGAAGAACTCCTTGAGAATGACGTGGCCCATCGACATGGCGAGGGCGGCGTCGGTACCCGGGTGGGCCGGCAGCCATTCGTCGGCGAACTTGGTGTTGTCGGCGTAATCCGGTGACACCACAACAACTTTCTGACCGCGATAACGGGCCTCGGTCATGTAGTGCGCGTCGGGGGTACGGGTGACGGGGACGTTGGAGCCCCACATGATGAGGTAGCCGGCGTCGAACCAGTCGGCGGATTCGGGGACGTCGGTCTGGTCGCCGAACACCTGTGGCGATGCCACCGGCAGGTCGGCGTACCAGTCGTAGAACGACAGCATCGATCCGCCCATGAGCGAAATGAACCGTGCCCCAACGGCATGGCTCACCATCGACATGGCGGGGATCGGCGAGAAGCCCGCGACACGGTCGGGCCCGTAGGTCTTGACGGTGTAGACGTGGGCGGCCGCAGCAATCTCGGCGGCCTCCCACCATTCGGCGCGGACGAAGCCACCGCGGCCGCGCGCCGACTTGTAGGCCCTGGCCTTCTCGGGGTCCTCGACGACGTCGGCCCAGGCCAGCACCGGGTCCTGTAGCCGCTCCTTGGCTTCGCGGTAGTAGTCGAGCAGCAGACCGCGGACGTACGGATACCGCACGCGCGCAGGCGAATACGTGTACCAGGAGAACGAGGCACCGCGAGGACAACCGCGCGGCTCGTATTCGGGCTTGTCGGCGCCGATCGACGGATAGTCGGTTTGTTGCGACTCCCAGGTGATCACGCCGTCCTTGACGTAGATCTTCCACGAGCACGAACCGGTGCAGTTGACGCCGTGCGTGGAGCGCACGACCTTGTCGTGTGCCCAGCGGTCGCGATAGAAGTCGTCGGCCGAGCGTCCGCCGACCTTGTGGATCGTGCGCTGATCACCGGAGATTTCCCCGCGGTGAAAGTACTTGGACAACCGCAGCAACGCGTCGCCGGCCATCGCCGGGCTTCCTGCCAACTCGGCCACAAAGCCCTCCTTTCGAGCCGTCGGAACATGAGGCTAGAACCGGTCAGACGGCTGTCAAAAGAACGCACAGGACCACTCCGGGCCTGTGCGACCGCGTTAACAGGGCTGTCATGTCATGAAACAAGCGCGATTTCGGCATCGCGGTTCCTACCTGCGACGATTTGTTGATCGAGGCGAACGCGGAGCAGCGGCTGTGCGTCGCCCGTCACATTGCCGCAGCCGCGCGACCCGATTTCTTATCAGCGCGGTAACACACCGCAGGCCGTGCTCGGCTCGGCTGATTCTCTCCAAGGCAGACCACCAGCACCGTCACCGAGGTCCGGATACATAGCCAAAAATTCCTTGCAATTCGAACAGGTGTTCGATACTATTGGGCATGGGAATCGCAACGGATCTCACCACCAGCCTCGACGCCCTCCGCGGCGTGCAGGTCCCCGACCACATGCCCCCGGACAGCGCGGTGGAGGCGATGACGTGCGTGGTGAAGCTGCGCAATGTGATCGATCATTTGGCGGCGATGCTGACCGGAGTGCTCGACCGCTGCGGGGCCGCGGCCGCGCAGGGCCGGACGCCGCGGGAGTTGTTGATGGCGTTGGGGTATGCGCCGTCGGTGGCGCAGCGGCAGGTGCGTGTGGCGGGCGCGTTACCGGCGCTGCCCACCCTGGCGGCGCATGCTGCTGATGGTGTGATCTCGGGGGAGCATGTCGATGCGATCGTCAAAGGCATCAACCACATTCAGGCCCGCGCACCCGGCCCGGTGGATGAAGCCGCCCGGTTCGCGCAGGTGACCGATCTGTTGGGGCAGTTCTTCTCCGGAGCCACCCCCACCGACATCGGCAACCGAGCGCGGCGGCTCGGCAACCGGGTCGCCGCGGCCGAAGGTGGGCTGCCGGCCGCGGAGGATCGGTCGATCAACACCGCCGACCACCGCGTCACCAGCGACGGGCGGGTGCAGATCCGCGCGGACCTGGATGCCGAAGTCGGCGCGAAATACATCGCGGCGATGGAACAAGGGTCGGCGCCGCGGCCCGAACCCGACGGCAGCCCCGACACCCGCACCGCCTCGCGGCGGCGGGCTGATGCGTTGGAGGCGGTGTTGGATATCGCGGCCCGCGGCGGGGACGTCGCCTCCGCGCCGCGCACCCAGCTGCTGCTGACCGTGCCCGCCGACACCCCCGATTTGGCCACGCTGGAATTCATCGGGTCGATCAGCACCCTGACCCTGGACCGATTGACCTGCGACACCACCGTCACCACCATGATCATCGACGGCGAACAGGTACCCCTCGACATGGGCCGCGAGAAGCGGCTGTTCCCACAGCAGCTACGCAAAGCCCTGTATCACCGGGATCAGTGCTGCATCAAATGCGGCGCCCCACCGGGACGCACCCATGCCCATCACATCGTGCACTGGACCCACGGCGGCGAAACCAGCCTGAGCAACGGGTGCCTGCTGTGCCCGGCCTGCCACGCCAACATCCACCACGACGGCTGGGACGTCGTCATGGGCCTCGACAAACACCCCTGGCTCATCCCACCCGCCACCGTCGACCCACACCGAAAACCCATCCCCGCGCACAACCGCCGCACCATGCGACTCGACGCGGCCGCCTAGCTGCCGCACGCACTACTGAAACCTGCTGTGCACCTTGATAACTCAACAGTGTAGCCGACCCTGATGTTCGCGCGGCGGGTCGAATTTGCGTCCGCCGCGCGAACATCAGATCCCGCGATTCAGCAGCACCCTAGGGCGTTCCGATGAAATCAACGCCCGCGGTGATCGCCGGGCGGTGGCGCAGAATCCGGTAGTGCGCCAGCCGGCCCAGACCCTTCGTGGTCTCGAGCCGTGCGTCGGGCCAGACCTCGGCGATCTCGGTGCTGGACGAGTACGGGCTGTCCGGGTCGTCGGGGTCGTGGATGAGCAGCAGCGGCCGGTCGCCCGCGTGCGTGGCCGACGCGGTGATGTCCGTGTCCAGCAGCGGCATCCCGATCCGGCGGTCCAGGCGCCGGTGCAGGCGGTCGCGGATCCGCCGCCCGAAGTTGTGACGCTCGGCGAAAGCGTCCAGGTACCACCTGAAATCGCCCATCGGCGCGAGGAACACCAGTCGCTTGACGTCGGCGCCCCGCGCCGCTGCCAGCGCGGCCGCCTTCGCCCCCAGGGAATGCCCGATGACCGCGTGCGCCGGACCGTGCTTCGCGATGACGGCCCGCACCGCTTCCGCGCATTCGACGATGGTGGTGCGGCCCGGTGCCAGTGCACCCGGCTCCGAGTCATGGTGGCTGGGGAGATCGAAGGCGATGACCCGATATCCCTCTGCGACAAGAGGTTTGACGAACACCGCCATGTGCGCCCGGCACCCGCCCCACCCGTGCACCAGGTACACCAGCGGACCGGAGCCCCACGACTGCCCGGCGATCCGGTGGCCATCCCACGACGCTTCCAGCGGCGTGCTGTCCGGCAGTCCGGGCGGCATCTTGGTGCTCAGGTCGACATCAGGGACTGTGCACCACAATTCGGTGGCCCAGCGGGCGCCGATCGCCGGCGCAAAACGCTCGAGCCACCAGAAGGCCCGGCGCGTTCCGTCCGGTACCGGCGGCAACACCCCGGCATCGTTGTCGGTGACCGTTTCCCCGTTACGGGGCCGACCGGGACCCGATTCCGTCAATGCCATGCGTACACCACCTTGGTACGAAAAACTATGTCCTGCAGCGACCGTCGTCGACGATCCACCACTACCCACAACAAGCCCACCGGAAACAGCACACAGGCAACGGCCCGCAGGCAGGAACGTACCGGCGCGACCCGTTCCCCCCGCAGGCCGGTGACCCGCAATCCCATCACCACTGCGCCCACCGTACTACCCGACACCGCCCAGCACGCGGTCAGATACAGCACCGAGACGACGCACGTCGCCGCCGTCGAGTAGACGAAAGACAACGTCGGGACGTGGAACATGACGGGGCGAAACATGAACTCGCACAACCGCAATCCACCGTAGATCAGGCCAAGCAGCGCACCGACCACCATCAGGTCGATGACGGCAGCCACGCCCCGGCTGACGATCCCGGCAGTGCGGTCGCTCATGTGCGGTCCCGGCCCAGCAGCCGGTCGACGAACCCGGAGATCGCGTCGTCCGCCCGCTCCCCCTGGCTGCGCACGTCCGACATGACCTCGTTGGTCATCGTGTCGGTGGATTCCCGGATGACGGACTGCAGGTCGATGCCGTCGATGACCTCGTTGGCCAGCCCGATCAGATCGACACGGCGGCGCACCAACTCGTTGAGGTCGAGTTCATCGAGGACCAGCTCGACAACCTGGGCTGCGACGTCCGCGATCAGCACCTTGATCGGCACCAGCGCCCGCTCACCGCGCGCCATCATGTCGGAACGGCTGCGGCGCAACAGATCCCCGAGGACCGGCAGCCGCTCCGCGCCGCGGTACACCGCCACCGCGCTGCCGACCGCCGTCGCCGCGACGCCGGCCGCGAGCAGCACGGCAGGATTCGGCGGCGGCCCGGGCTCAGTCATGCGTCACCACCCACCAGACGCAAATGTCCCCCAAACACGTTGTGTCGGGGGACATTTACGTCTGCTCGCGAGAGACTTACAGCGGGGTCAGGCCGTGCTTGCGGGCGATGCGGTCGTGCTTCTGCTTGTCGCGCAACAGCTTCAGCGACTTGCGCAGCAGCAGCCGGGACTCGTGCGGCTGGATCACGGCGTCGATGTAGCCCCGCTCAGCGGCGGTCCACGGAATCGCCATGTTGGCGTTGTAGCCCTCGATGAAGTCGGCCTTGATCTTCTGCACCTCGGGCGCCGTCGGATCGGGGAAGCGCTTCACCAGCAGCTGCGCCGCACCCTGGGCACCGATCACCGCGATGCGGGCGGTCGGCCACGCGAAGTTGAGGTCGGCCGACAGCTGCTTCGAGCCCATGACGGCGTAACCGCCGCCGTAGGCCTTGCGGATCACGAACGTCACCTTCGGCACGTCGGCCTCAACGATGGCGTTGAAGAAGCGGCCACCGCGCTTGATGATGCCGCCGGTCTCCTCGGCGACACCCGGCAGGGCGCCGGGGGTGTCCACGACGAAAACCAGAGGCAGGTTGAAGGAGTCGCAGAAGCGGATGAACCCGGCCGCCTTGTCGGAGGCCTCGTTACCGATGGCGCCGGCCATGAACAGCGGCTGGTTGGCGATGACGCCGACCGGCCGGCCGTCGACCCGCGCGAACGCGGTGATCATCTCCGGAGCGCGCTGGTCGGCGATCTCGAAGATGTCGCCGTCGTCGAACATGCGCAGCAGGATGTCGTGCATGTCGTAGCCGGCGTTGTCGGCGTCCGGCACGATCTTGTCCAGCTCGAAGTCGCTCGGCGTCAGCTCCGGCTCCAGGCCCGGGTTCACGATCGGCGGATCGTCCCAGGTGTTGGCGGGCAGGAAGCTCAGGTAATCGCGGACGTACTGGAAGGCAGCTGCCTCGTCCTCGACGACCTTGTGGATGTTGCCGCGCTGCGCCTGGATGTCGGCGCCACCGAGCTCGTCGAACGTCACGTCCTCACCGGTGACGTCCTTGATGACGTCCGGGCCGGTGATGAACATGTAGCCCTGGTCGCGCACGGCGACGAGCAGGTCGGTCTGAATCGGCGAGTACACCGCACCACCGGCGCACTTGCCCAGGATGATCGAGATCTCCGGCACCGTGCCGCGCAGCATCTCGTGGCGGCGGCCGAGCTCGGCGTACCAGGCCAGCGAGGTGACGGCGTCCTGGATGCGGGCGCCGGCGGAGTCGTTGATGCCGATGATCGGGCAGCCGACCATGGCCACCCACTCCATCAGCTTGGCGACCTTGCGGCCGAACATCTCGCCGACCGAGCCCTGGAACACCGTCTGGTCATGGCTGAACACCGCGACCGGGCGGCCGTCGATGGTGGCGTGGCCGGTCACCACACCGTCGCCGTACAGCGCGTTCGGGTCGCCGGGCGTCTTGGCGAGCGCGCCGATCTCGAAGAAGCTGCCGGGGTCGACGAGCGCGTGGATGCGGGCGCGGGCCGACGGGATGCCCTTCTTGTCGCGCCGCGCCTTGGCCTTCTCGTCACCGGGATCGGCTGCCAGCTCCAGCTTTCGGCGAAGCTCTGCGAGCTTCTCTGCCGTCGTGGCAGGGCTGCGCTGTTCGGTAACTTCAGTCACGGTTCTCCTACTACTTCCCGGCCTGGATCTGGTTGATGGCCTGGCTCATGTGCGCCCCGACCTTGGCAATGTACGGCTCGTCGATGGCCTGGATGTGCTCGCCGCCGATATTCACGACCTCCAGATCGGGAGCGAACTCGCCCCACCCGCCGTCGGGCTGGCGGGTGGCGTACGCCGGTTCGAACACGATCGCGTCGTCGTGGTAGCGGTCTGCCATGTAGAGCACGACGTGGCCGTCGTACGGCTGGATGTCGATGGTGTCCAGCGCACGGTTGTCGAGGTACGACGTGCGCTGGTGCTCGATGATGCCGCCCGGAATCTGCACGCCGCTCTGCGCGACGATGTCCAGCACGAACTTCACCTGCCCCTCGTCGTCGAGCTTCTCCAGTTCCTCGTACGGAATCTCCGGAACCTCGACGTTGAAGGTGCGCTCGGCGAAGCGGGCGTAGCGATCCCAGCGAGCTCGCATGCCGGCCTGGCTCTTGTCGATCGGCGTGCCGGGTCGCACGCAGTCGATCAACCCGACGTACCGGACGTCAGCGCCGGCCTGCTTGAGCCCGATGGCGCAGGCGTAGGCCAGCGCGCCGCCCAGCGACCAACCGGCCAGGACGAACGGGCCCTTGTGCATCTCCAGCAGCTTCGGCACGTACTCGGCGGCGCGCTCCTCGATGGAGCCCTCGACGCGTTCGATGCCGTAGACCGGGATGTCCTCGGGCAAGCGCTTCAACAGCGGCTCGTAGACCACCGTCGAACCACCGGCCGGGTGGAAGACGAACAGGGGTACCTGCGGCCCGTCTTCTTTCGGTGCCCGCAGGGTGCGGACGAAGCCGTCCACCACACCGTCTTCCAGCTGATCACGCACGATCGTGGACAGCTCTTCGATCGTCTTGGCCGCCCGCACCTGCTCGACCGTCACGATGCCCTCGGCGCGCTCGGAGAGCCGCTCGGACAGCTTGGTCGCGGTCGCGTCGTCGACGGCCGGCAGCTCGTTGAAGATGCCGCCCGGCGACTTGCCGGTGACGATCGCCCACGTCGCGAAGGTGACGCGCTCCGCCGCGTCGCGCGGTGGCACATCGGCGCCGAGCGCCTCGGTGACCGCCTCCTGCGTGAGGACCTTGGCGGCAGCCGCAGCAGCGGTGGCCTGGCTCGGTCCGGCCGGACCCGACGGGTTGGTCGGCGGCGGCGGGACGGCCGCCGGGCCGGCGGGGTTCGTCGGGGGCGGCGGAACCTCCAGTGCGACAGCGGAATCCGTCGCGATCTCGGCGGCCGCCGGCTTGGCGTCGTCCTTGTCGGCCAGCGGGTGCCCGGCCTCGGCCAGCTTGGCCTCCAGCTCGGCGACCGTCGTTGCGCCACCCATCAATTCGGCCTGCGCGGCGGCGATCTCCTCGGCCGTCTGCCCCTTCTGTGCCTCGGCAAGCTGACCGACCTCGTCGCGGTGCTCGATGGCGTAGTGGATCAGCTTCTCCACCGCGTACAGGTTGGCGTCACGCACCGCGGTCAGCTGGATCGGCGGCAGGTCGAAGTCGTACTCGACGCGGTTCTTGATCCGGACCGCCATGAGCGAGTCCAGACCCAGCTCGATCAGCGGGACCTCCCACGGCAGGTCCTCGGGCTCGTAACCCATGGCACCACCGACGATGGCACCCAACCGGTCCGCGACAGTCTCGCCGGAATCCGGCGACCACTTCTTGAAACCGGCGGCCAGGCCGGCGCCCGCGGTCAGGTTGTCCTGCAGGATCGCGGCATCGTCTTCGGGTTCCGGTGCGGCTGCGGCAGTTTCGGCCACCGATGCACCGACGGCGGCCGGCAGCGCGGTGCCACCCATGGCGACCGGCAGGGCCGCACCATCGCCACCGCGGGTGACGACGGCGTCGTACACCAGCGTGAAGGACTCGCCCATGCGGGCGTGCACCTGCACCGTGCCGCCACCGGGGTGCCGGGTCAGCGTGGTGACCAGGCGCGAGCCCTCACCCGGGATGGCGCGCTGCTCGAACGCGGTCAGCGCCGCATCCGGAAGCACCTGCGCCGCAGCGGCTTTCACCAGCTTGGCCAGCGCCGCAGCGTCGACCTCGCCGCGCGGGGCGTACTCCCACACGTGCCGGCCGTCCGGGGTGGCGACGTGGCTGCCCGGCTCGATGGCCGAGCTGTCGGCGGTGAAGTGCGCGTCCAGCCAATGCGGCTTGCGCTTGAAGCGCGTCGGCGGAATCGGCGCGTAGTCGACGGCCGGGTTCTCGGCCGGCGAGAACAGCGTCCGGAAGTCCAGGTCATGGCCGTGCACGAACAGCTGCGCCATGGCGTTGGTCATCGAGTCGACCTCGTCCTGCTTGCGGGCGAGGGTCGGGATCAGCTGACCGTCATGCAGGCCGGCCGACATGGTGGTGAGCCCCACCTGCATGAGCGCCACCGGGTTCGGCGCGAGCTCGAGGAAAGTCGTGTGCCCGTTGTCGACGGCGTTGCGGATGCCGTGGGTGAAGTAGACGCTGTGGCGCAGCCCCTTCTTCCAGTAGTCGACATCGTGGATCGGCTCGGCGCCGGCCCGGATCAGCTGACCCTCGTGCACCGTCGAGTAGTAGGCCGTCTGCAGCGGGTGCGGCTCGATGCCCTGAATTTCCGCGGACAGCTCGCCGAGCAGCGGGTCCATCTGCTGCGTGTGGCTGGCACCCTTGGTCTGCATCTTGCGGGCGAACTTGCCCTCGGATTCGGCGCGGGCGATGATCGCGTCGACCTGCTCCGGCGGACCGCCGATGACGGTCTGGGTCGGGGCGGCGTAGACGCACACCTCGAGGCCCGGGAAGTCGGCGAAGACCGTCTTGATCTCCTCGGCCGAGTACTCGACGAGCGCCATCAGGCGGATGTACTCGCCGAACAGCATGGCCTCGCCCTCACCCATGAGGTGGGCGCGCGAGCAGATGGTCCGGGTGGCGTCGGCCAGCGACAGACCACCGGAGAAGTAGGCCGCGGCCGCCTCACCGAGCGACTGACCAACGACCGCACCGGGTTTCGCGCCGTGCGCCTTCAGCAGCTCGCCGAGCGCGATCTGCAGCGCGAAGATCACGGTCTGGACGACCTCGATGGGGTATTCGCAGGTCTCGTTGGTGTAGTCGATGGCGTCGTCGAGGATCAGCTCGACGACGGAGTAGCCGCGCTCATCCTGGATGTGCGCGTCGACCTTGTTGATCCACTCGGCGAAGATCGGATCGTTCAGGTACAGGCTCTTGCCCATCTTGCGGTGCTGCGCACCGAAACCGGCGAGCACCCACACCGGGCCGTTGGTGACCGGGCCGTCGGCGGCCAGCACCAGCGGGCTCTGCTTGCCCTCGGCCAGGGCCCGCAGACCCTTGACGGCTTCGTCGTGGTCGTGCGCGAGAACCACTGCGCGCGAACGGCCGTGGTTACGGCGCGACAGCGAGCGACCGATCGACTCCAGCGAATAGGACCGGCCCTTCTCGCTGTCGATCCAGTCCGCCAGCTCGGCGGCAGCGGCCTTCTTGCGCGAGGTCAGGAAGCCCGAAACCGCCAGCGGCACAATGCGCTTGACCGGCTCGGCGGCTTCCAGCTCGGCGCGGCCGGCCTCGATCAGCTCCAGCGCCCGCTCGGTCAGACCGGGGAGCTCGGGCTCGTCATCGGTCTCGTAGCCGTAGAACTCGGCGTCACCGCGCGTGTCGTTGTCGTCGTCGATGAACTCGCCGTACTCGTCCATCTTGACGCCACCGACGTAGACGGCGCCCGCGTCCGAGGCCGGCTTCTCTTCGGCCACAACCTCTTCGGGCTCGGGCTCGACGAGGTCGCTGGGCAGCACCTGACGCATGACGAGGTGCGCGTTGGCGCCACCGAAACCGAAACCGGAGACACCGGCGATGGCGTGGCCGCTGTAGCGCGGCCAGTCCGACAGCTCGGCGTTGACCTTGAGGTGTTCCTTGTCGAAGTCGATGTACGGGTTGGGGCCCGCGTAGTTGATCGACGCCGGCAGCTTGTCGTGGTACAGCGCCAGCGTCATCTTCGCGACGCTGGCCGCACCGGCAGCCGACTCCAGGTGTCCCACATTGGATTTCACCGCGCCCAGCAGCGCCGGCTTGTCGGCGGCGCGACCGCGGCCGATGACGCGGCCGAGCGCGTCGGCCTCGATCGGGTCACCCAGGATGGTGCCGGTGCCGTGCGCCTCGATGTAGTCGACGGTCTTGGGATCGATGCCGGCGTCCTTGTACGCCTTGCGCAGCACCGCTTCCTGCGAGTCGGGGTTGGGGGCCAGCATGCCGTTGGAGCGGCCGTCGTGGTTGATGGCCGAACCGGCGATGACGGCGAGGATCTCGTCACCATCGCGGCGGGCGTCGGCGACGCGCTTGAGCACGACCATGCCGCCGCCCTCGGAGCGGGCGTAGCCGTCGGCGTCGGCGCTGAACGACTTGATGCGGCCGTCCGGCGCCAGGACGCCACCGACCTCGTCGAAACCGACCGTCACCATCGGGGTCACCAGGGCGTTGACGCCACCGGCGAGCACGACGTCGGCTTCACCCGACCGCAGCGCCTTGACACCCTCGTGGATCGCGACCAGCGACGACGAACATGCGGTGTCGATGGCCATCGACGGCCCGCGGAAGTCGAAGAAGTACGACACCCGGTTGGCGATGATGCTGCTCGCGGTGCCGGTGATGGCGTACGGGTGCGTGATCGACGGGTCCGAGACCGACAGGAAGCTGTAGTCGTTGGTCGAGCTGCCGACGAACACACCGACCGACTCGCCGCGCAGCGACGACGCCGGGATACGGGCGAACTCCAGTGCCTCCCAAGTCAATTCGAGCGCCATCCGCTGCTGCGGATCGATGTTGTCGGCTTCCATCTTGGCCAGCGCGAAGAACTCGGCGTCGAAGCCCTTGATGTCCGACAGGTAGCCGCCGCGGGTGCGGGCCTTGGCCACGCGCTCGGCGATCCGAGGCTCCGAAAGGAACTCTTCCCAGCGGCCCTCAGGCAGATCGGTGATGGCGTCGCGGCCTTCCAGCAGCGCCTGCCACATCTCGTCGGGCGTGTTCATGTCACCCGGGAAACGGGTGGCCAGACCAACGACCGCGATGTTCATCGCGTCGTCGTCGGCGTCGCGGGACCAGTCCTCGGCATTCGCCGCGTCGATGTCTTCCTCGGGCTCGCCCTCGATGATGACCTGCGCCAGCGACTCGATGGTCGGGTGCCGGAACGCCACCGTCGCGGTCAGCGTGACGCCGGTGAGGTCCTCGATGTCGGACGCCATGGCGACCGCGTCGCGCGACGCCAGACCGAGCTCGACCATAGGCACCGACTCATTGATGGAGTCCGCCGGCTGTCCGGTGGCATTGGCCACCCAGTTACGCAGCCACTCCCGCATCTCGGGCACGGACATGCCATTGGCCCGCGCGGGTTCCTGCCCCTCCTGCGGCGAAGTGTCGATTTCGTTCGAATTGTCTTCGGTGTCAGTCATTTTCACTGTTCACTTTCGCCGCCGGACAGGGGAGCCGGGTGAGGGTCAGTTCAGATCGTCGGGGAAGGCGTTGGCCACCTTGCCGCTGCGCAGCGTGCCGTCCAGGTACGCCGCACGGGTGGCCCGGCGGCCGATCTTGCCGCTGGAGGTACGGGGAATGGCGCCGGCCGCAGTCAGCAGCACGTCGCGCACGGTGACGCCGTGACGCACCGCGATGGCCGCGCGGATGTCGTCGACGATCGGTTGCGGTTCGAGCTTGTGCGCACCCGGGGCCCGCTCGGCGACGATGACCAGCTGCTCGGAGCTGTCGTCGGGATCGCGCTTGAGGCCCGAGTGGGCGTCGGCGAAGACCTGGTCCGGCAGTTGGTTGGCCGGCACCGAGAACGCCGCGACGTAGCCGACGCGCAGCGCCTTGCTGGCCTCCTGCGCCGAGTACTCGAGGTCCTGCGGGTAATGGTTGCGGCCGTCGATGATCACCAGGTCCTTGACGCGACCGGTGATGTACAGCTCGCCGTCGTGGTAGGCGCCGTAGTCGCCGGTGCGCACCCACGTGGCGTCGTCGGCAGCGCCCTCGGCATGCGACGGGTTGGTGCGCGACTTGAGGGTGTTCTGGAACGTCTCGACGGTCTCTTCGGGCTTGCCCCAGTAGCCGGTGCCCATGTTGGCGCCGCTGATCCAGATTTCACCGATCTGGCCGTCGGGCAGCTCGGTGGCGGTCTCGGCGTCCACGATGACGGCCCACTCGTCGACACCGATCTTGCCGGCGCCGGCCTGCGCGACCGCCTTCGGCGAATCGTCCGGGACCACCACGAAGGTGCCGGTGTTGAGGGCGTCGCGGTCCACCGACACGATGGTCGGCTCGTCGGACGACGGCGTGGTCGACACGAACAGCGTCGCCTCGGCCAGGCCGTACGACGGCTTGATGGCCTTGGACGGGAAGCCGAACGGGCCGAACGCCTCGTTGAACCGGCGCACGGTGGCGGCCGAGATCGGCTCGCTGCCGTTCAGCACGGCCTTGACGTTCGACAGATCGATCGGTTCCTTGGGCACGCCACGGGCGGCGGCGTGGTCGAACGCGAAGTTCGGGGCCACGGAGATGACACCGCCGGTGTCGCCTTCCTTGCGCGCCATCTCACGGATCCAGCGCTCCGGGCGACGGACGAAGGCCGCCGGGGTCATGAACGTGAAGCTGTGGCCGATCATCGGCGCCAGCAGCGCGGTGATCAGACCCATGTCGTGGAAGAACGGCAGCCAGGACAGACCGCGGTCGCCCTCTTCGCCCTCGAGGGCCTCGACGACCTGCACCACATTGGTGGCCAGGTTGAGGTGCGTGATCTGCACACCGGTCGGGATGCGGGTCGAGCCCGAGGTGTACTGCAGGTAGGCGACGGTGTGCTCGTCGACGTCGTCGAAAGGGATCCAGGTCGCGGCAACCTCGTCCGGCACCGCGTCGACGGCGATGACACGGGGACGCTCGTTGGCCGGGCGGCTGCGGAAGAACTTGCGCACGCCCTCGGCGGCGGCGGTGGTGGTCAGGATGGCGGACGGCTTGCAGTCATCGAGCACGGCGTGCAGACGGCCGACGTGGCCCGGCTCCGACGGGTCGAACAGCGGCACGGCGATGCGGCCGGAGTACAGGACGCCGTAGAACGCCACGAGGTACTCGAGGTTCTGCGGGCACAGGATCGCGACGCGATCGCCGACCTGGGTGACCTGCTGCAGCCGCGCGGCCACCGCCTTGTTGCGGGCGCTGAACTGCGCCCAGGACAGGTCTTTGGCCTCGCCGTCACGCTCGATGGAGTAGTCCAGGAACCTGAAGGCCAGCCGGTCGCCGCGGACCTTCGCCCAGCGTTCGACGTGCTTCACGATGCCGGCGCCGTCCGGGAAGGTGATCTTCCCGTTCTTGACGAACGGGTTGTGGAACGCCATCAAAATCTCCTGTCACAGCCTGCCGCGCTGGTTACGTCGTATGCGGCCAGTCACGCCAAATCCCGGCAAATGGTACCGGGCGGTAGCGATAAGCCACCCCAAGATGCTCAGTCAATGATAAGACCGTGCTCTTAGCTATCTCTTAATGTTAGGTGACGCGTATTCGCAGGCCAAATCGCCCCACCGCTTCGGCGGGCCGAACATGGACCCCGTTGTACTCGTCAGTAGCCAACGCCTGATGTCAGCCGTGTTTGGGGTGCGGCGCGTTGTCGACGAGGTCCTTCGCCCAGTTCAGTGTCCACTGCGTGGAGGTCTGCCCGTCAAGGGTCCAGAACTGCGGCGTGTTGTACAGCGCGTGCACCGGTCCCGCCGCACTACCGGACAGCGTCGCCAGCGTGCTGGGCAGGTTCACGACGTTGAACGCCTCGGTCGGCGCGGCGCAGATCAGGTCGCCCTTTCCACAAATCTCGTTGACCCGGTCGTTGAGCGCACCGAAACCGCCGACCCGCGGTCCGGTCATGTTGAGCCCGAGCATGCCGAGCGGCAGCTCGTGCAGCGTGATCTCGGCGCCCTGGCCGGGAGGGTTGGGGCCGATGTCCTTGCCCACGTCGGGCTGGCGGCGGCCGTCGGCGATCAACGTCACGCCGAGCACCAGATCCTGGTCGATGGGACCGCGGCCGTTGCCGATGTCACTGGCGATGTCGCCGGCGATCACCGCGCCCTGAGAGAAGCCGATGATGACGAAGCTCGTCAGCGGGCACCGGTTGTTGATGTCCGTGATGGCTTCGACGGCCTTCTTCTTGCCCTCTTCGCGGCTGTCGTTGTACGACATCTGGTTGTCCGCGGCCAGCGGGTTATGGAACTGCGCGGTGTAGGGCACCGTGTACTGCGCCAACCGGTCGGCACCGAACTGCTGGCCGAGCGGGTTGCTGACGTTCAGCAGCAGCGCGATCGGGAACGACGGCGTCGGGTTCAGCGGGTCGAGCGCCCGCGAGGACTCCCAGGTGCCCGGGATCGAGATCAGCTGCACATCGGGGCAGTCGGCCGACTGGTAGGCCGGACGCGGCTTCGACGGCTTCGTGGTGGGACCGGACGTCGGCGGCTGCGCCGAGGGCGGCGTCGGGCCCGGAATCTCACCGGGCTGACGCAGCCACACCACGATCGCGAAGGCGACCACGATGACCAGCAGTGCCACCGCACCCGCCGCGGCAATGGCGAGGATGCGATGGCGGCGGCGGCGATTGTTGGTGGCCATGTGGTGTGAGGTCTCCTGCGGGCTGAATCAAGCGGTTGTCATCCGAATCTAGTCAGCAGGCATCACGGACTGGTCACGCCGGCGGGTTCCGTCGGCAATATCACTCCGGTTGAGCTAGCGGATGACGCTCACCAATTCGCCCGACATAGCACCGAGCTGACCGCTCCAGCTGCCCCAGTCGTGCTGCGGGCCGTCCGGGAAGTCGAAGTGCCCGTTGTGGCCGCCCACGCTGCGGTAATGCGCGTAGAAGGCGCGATTGCTGCCCTGCGCCTGGTCGCAGTAACCGATCATCGCGGCCGGGTCACTGCAGGTGACCGTCGACGGGCTGAACACCCAGACCCGGGTGTTGTTCTGGTTCAGCAGGCTCACGTGCACATCCGGGTCGTGCCACTTCCAGCGGCCCAGCTGCGGGGCGCCCCACATGCCGTAGGTGTCCACACCGCCGAACTCGCGCATGCCGGCGGTGATGGCGCCGTTGAACGTCGTCGACGACGGGGTCAGGAATCCCGACAGCGAGCCCGCGAAGCGGAACCGGTCCGGGTGGAACTCGGCGAGGGCCAACGCGGCGGTGCCGCCCTGGGCCGCTCCGACGACACCGTGGCCGTTCGGGGCCAGACCCTTGGTGGCGGCCAGATAGTCCGGCAGCTCCTGGCTCAGGAACGTCTCCCACTGCTTGCTGCCGTCCTGCTCCCAGTTGGTGTAGAAGCTGAACGCGCCACCGGCCGGGGCGACCACCGAGATGCCCTTACCGGCCAGCGTGCCCATGGCATTGCCTGCGGTGACCCAGTTGCTCACGTCCGGGCCGGCGTTGAAGGCGTCGAGGAGATACACGGCGTGCGGGCCACCGGCCTGGAACGTCACCGGGATGTCCCGGCCCATCGCGGCCGAGGGCACCATCAGCGTCTCCACGCCCGCGGCGTGCGCGGTTCCGGTACCCGTCAGGAGGCCGCCGGCCAGCACTACCGCCGCCGCCGTCGCGGCCATCGTCCGGAACATTGCCTGCAGCCCCATAACCAACCTCACCTGTTCGTGATCGTCGAGCGTCCTGAACCCGCGTTGTAGTGAACCACATCACCTCGACAGATGTCCCGGACAAAGGGAGGGAACGTTGCCAGCGGATGGGGTGATATTCGTCTACCCCGACGTAAACGACTGGCGGCGACGACCCGTGAAGGGTCGCCGCCGCCAGTGCGAGTTGTTGCCAGAGGATTTACCTCAGGATCAGGTTGTTACGCCTGTCCCGAAGCACCCAGCACGCGCTGCAGGTCAGGCTTCATGGCCTGCAGCTGCTGGCCCCAGTAGCCCCAGTCGTGGGTACCGCTGTTGGGGAAGTTGAACACACCGTTGGTGCCACCGGCAGCCAGGTAGGTCTGCTGGAAGGTGCGGTTGGTGCGGATGGTCAGGCCCTCGAGGAACTTGGCCGGCACGTTGTCGCCGCCCAGGTCGCTCGGGTTGCCGTCGCCGCAGTAGACCCACAGACGGGTGTTGTTGGCGACCAGGGTGCCGATGTTCACGAACGGGTCGTTGCGCTTCCAGGCGTTGTTCGGGTCGCCGGTGGAGCCCCACATGTCGTCGGCCTTGTAGCCACCCGCGTCACCCATCGAGATGTTGACCAGGAACGGCCACCAGCCCTCGGACAGGTTCAGGAAGCCCGACATCGAGCCCGCGTAGATGAACTGCTGCGGGTGGTAGATGGCGAGGGTCATCGCGGCCGAACCGGCCATCGACAGACCGACAGCAGCGCCACCGGTCGGCTTGACCGACTTGTTGGCCTGCAGGTAGGCGGGCAGCTCCTGGGTCAGGAAGGTCTCCCACTTGTAGGTGGAGCAACCGGCCTTGCCGCAAGCCGGCTTGTACCAGTCGCTGTAGAAGCTGGACTGACCGCCGACGGGCATGACCATCGAGATGCCCGAGCCGTTGTACCACTCGAAGGCAGCGGTGTTGATGTCCCAGCCGTTGTAGTCGTCCTGCGCACGCAGACCGTCGAGCATGTAGACGGCCGGCGAGCCGGCGCCACCGCTCTGGAACTGGATCTTGATGTCGCGACCCATGGCCGCGGACGGAACCTGCAGGTACTCAACCGGCAGACCGGGACGCGAGAAAGCCCCTGCAGTCGCCGTTTCACCGACGACACCGACAAGACCGGGCAGCGCTGCCGCGGCAACGGCCGCAACCGCCATCCGGCGCGGCATGGCCTTGGCCATCGACCGCATCTTCCCAACGAAACTCATACCGCTCCCTAATCTTTCCTATGACGGCGTACGGACAACCCTCATCCCCGCCTCTGCCGTTGAGGTGACGATCAGGCCGGGCGCACACGCCCGAGTGGTTATCGCCGCATGGTTCACCGGCGTTACCTACGCTTCAGACCGTGCCAGCGCTCGTGCGCTGAAACTACGGACCGGTAGCCGGTAAGCCAGTGTAAGGGGTCGACAGCCTCGGAGGCACATCGAGCCCACAGCGGTGCAGCTCGTATAACGGCACGCGATCGATCCGGTAACGCGTAAATGTGAACGCGTGTACCAGATTTGACATGAACCGATGGAAGCCCATGGGAGCCCGCACCGAACTCAACATCGTCTCCGTCTCCGGGCACGTCAGCGCGACCGCCGCCTGCGCCACCCAGTCCTGGTCCAGATACGTCGGAATCCACGGTGGTTTGCGCAGGAACGGCCCCTCGGCGACGGCCCAGTCCGGGAACAGGTCCTTGTCGTGGCCGATGCGCGCGTCGTCCAGTCGTGCCGTGTGCGCGGCCAGCGGGTTGGCCAGCCCGATCTGGTCGATCACCCGGACCTCGAGCGGCAGGTTCATGCCCATCATGCCCAGGTTGGTGAAAAAGACTGTGTGTGGACCCTTTTCGAACCAGTTGGGCGGCGGCGGCGACGTCGGGTCCGGTACCGGCGGCGGCATGGCCGGAACCACGTCCCACTGGTCGTAGTTGCCCGACGGCAGCAGCAGTGCGCCGACCGGGGTGTTGTCGATGGCCGTCAGCACCGCCCGCATGCGCGGGTAGTCGAGGTAGTCGGCAGCCGTCAGCGGATGCGCGTGCCCGGTGGCCTGCGAGTAGAAGCGCCGTTCGTCGACGATGCCCGAGTAGGTCACCCGGGTGGCGTCGTACCCGAGCCCCGGTGAGTTGGCGGCCCACAGCGACCAGCCGACCACCGCCAGCCACAGGACCGTCGTCGTACCGGCCAGCGCGTAGCCGACCTCGCGGGCGATGTTCTTACCGTCGGGCAGCACGATCGGGATCACCGCCACCGGGATGACCAGGCAGAACAGCGGCACCAGCAGCACCCGGCCGTGCATGAAGTCACCGCCCTGGCGCAGCCAGTACAGGCCCTGCACCAGGCCGCTGCCGGCCATGAAAACAACGACGGCCGTGGGACTTTGAATCCGGCGGGCCAAAAGGCTGTAGCCCCGGGGCGCGGTCTGGCCCCACCACGGCCGGCTGTGAGTGACGAACAACACAATCGCCAGCGCCACGGTCAGCACCGCGGGGATCCACAACAGGTAGGGCCGGTTGAAGTTGCCGAGGTAGACGAAGCCCTGCTGCCACTTGGATCCGGTGGCGTCCTTGGCCAGCGCGGTGATGGGCACCAGCAGGCCGTAGTAGCCCATCCGGAAGATCTCGTAGGCGATCGGGAGCAGACCACCGGCCACCAGGATGACGACGCGGCGGCGCTTGCCCCGGGCCGCGACCAGCTGCATGACGAGCGCCACCCCGCCGATCAAGGCGAGTTCGGGGCGTACCAGGACAGACAGGCCGGCCAGACAGGCCAGGGTGCCGTCGAATCGGGCGCTGGTGGCGTTGGCATCAGCTTCGCGGGCCTCGGGCGGGGCCACGCGCAAGGCCTGCGACCAGCACACCATCATCCACCAGAGCAGCCCCAGGTAGGCCATGACGAGGCCGTTCTCCAGGCCCGACGTCGCGAAGTCACGCGCCGGCGGCACGGCCATGTAGACGAGGGCGCCGGCCGGCACCAACAGCGCGCGGCGGCCCCGCAGGCCGGGGGCGTACAGCCGGCCGGTGCCGAGCATCGCGAAGACCAGCCCCGCCACGCTCAGCGTCAGCGCCAACGCCAGGGCCACGTACTCGAGCTGGACCGAGCCACCGATCCAGGCACCGAGGGTGACCAGATAGGTCCACAGCGTCGAGGTGTTGGACTCGACGCGCTCACCGACGTTGAAGACGGGGCCGTTGCCGGCCAACAGGTTTCGCACCGTGCGCAGCACGATGAGGCCGTCGTCCGCGATCCACCGGCGCTGCCAGGCACCCCAGCCGAACAACGCGGCGGACACCACGACGCTCAACCACAGGCTGATCCGCGCGGCCCGGCCATACGGGAAGACCGGCCCGCGCAGCAATTGCTGTGCGGGCGAATCGATCACCGGATCAGTCCGGGCAGAATCGCAGCGACGAGCGTTGCGACCAGGGCGACGCCCAGCAGCTGCAACACCCGGTCGTTCAGCACGATCTCCTCGGGTTCACCCGCCGCGCCGCTGTCGACGTCGACGGCATAGCGCAGGATCGCGACGGTGAACGGCACCATCGACACGGCGAACCACGGACCCTTGTTGCCCTCGAAGGCCCACAAGCCGTAGCAGAGCACCACGGCGGTCGCCGACAGCGTCCAGACGAACCGCAGGTAGCTGCTGGTGTAGGACTCCAGCGCTTTACGGATCTTGGCGCCGGTGCGTTCGGCGAGTTGCAGTTCGGCGTAACGCTTTCCGGCCGACATGAACAGCGAGCCGAACGCGAACACCAGCAGGAACCACTTGGACAGCGGGATGCCGGCGGCCGCGCCACCGGCGATGGCGCGGATCAGGAATCCCGACGAATTGATGCAGATGTCCAGCACCGCTTGATGTTTCAGGCCGAAGCAGTAGGCCAGCTGCGTCGCGAGGTACACCGCCATGACGATCGCCAGGCTGGGCGTGAGCCACCACGAGATGGCCAGCGAGCCGACACCGAGCACGACGGCCAGCGAGTAGGCCAGCTGTACCGACACGACGCCGGCGGCGATCGGCCGGTACTGCTTCGTCGGGTGCACCCGGTCGGCCTCGACGTCACGGGCGTCGTTGATGAGGTAGATACACGAAGCGGCCATACAGAACACCACGAACGCGACACCGACGGCCTTGAAGACCTCGGTGTAGCTGTAGTGGGCCCCGACGCCGAGCGACGCCAGCGGTGCGGCCAGGACCAGGACGTTCTTCACCCATTGCCGCGGCCGCAGCGCCTTGACGATGCCGGCGGCCAGATTCTTCGGCGGCCCCAGCTCCTGCGTCTGTTCGGTCATACCCCAGCCTTCGGTTCGCGCTTGGCAGTTCGCTCCGAAACCGCCCCGACTGATTCGGCGACCACGGTTCCCACCACGACACCGGTGAGCACGTCACTGGGGTAGTGCACGCCGAGAACCAAGCGGGACAACGCCATCGGCGGTACCAGGAACCACGGCAGCGGCAGGCCCGTGGCCCGGCCGATGAGGATCGCCGCGGCGGTGGTCGACGTCGCGTGCGCCGACGGGAAGCTCAGCCGGCTCGGAGTGCCGACGTTGACGGCGATGGCCGGGTGTTGCGGGCGTTCACGTTTCACCACCCGCTTGATCAGGACGGCGGCCGCATGGGCGAAGAAGGTGCCGACACCGGCGGTCACCCAGGCCCGGCGGCGCTGCGGCTGCAGCAGCGCGCCGAGACCACACACGGCGAACCAGCCGAGGCTGTGCTCCCCGAAGTACGACAGCACGCGGGCGCCCGCGAGGACGCCGGGACGACCGGTCAGCGCGGACTGGACTCCGACCAGGATGGCGTCCTCGCCGCGGGGGACGTCAGCAATGACGTCACCCTCGATGCCGCCGGCGCCTTCGAGGCTCACCGGGCACCAGCCGACTCGGTCTGGGAGGCCAGAAGCACGGTCTCCCACTTCTCCTTGCTCGTCAGCTCCGGCAGTG
Source organism: Mycobacterium sp. 360MFTsu5.1 (assembly GCF_000383495.1). Classification (NCBI taxonomy): domain Bacteria; kingdom Bacillati; phylum Actinomycetota; class Actinomycetes; order Mycobacteriales; family Mycobacteriaceae; genus Mycobacterium; species Mycobacterium sp. 360MFTsu5.1. Next base: position 192,379 of record NZ_KB911463.1, read on the forward strand.
CGTTGCGGTACACCTTCCGCATGCGGTTGAACTTGCGGGCCAGCAGCGCCTGGCGCTTGAGCGACTCACGCAGCAACTCGAACATCTTCTCGCGGTCGCGCTGGCGGTAGACGACGCCGCGGCCGTCGGCGGTGGTGACGGTGACACCGTCGACCATGCACAGCGAGAACCAGCGGGCATCCTGCGTCGCGACGTTGATCTGCGGCCGCACATGGTGTTCCGGGTCGTGCGGCTTGAGCTGGTTCACGACGCCACGCGTCAGCCGGATCGCGATGGCGGGCAGGCTGGTGGGAATCTTGACCTTCCGGCGCCACTTCTTGTCGGACGGCGCGGGCAGCGCGGTCGCGCTCTCCAGCACCACCGCGTCCGGGTACTCGGCACGCATGGCGCGCACGTCGGGCAGTGCGGACTCCAGAATGGTGAACAGGTTGTCCGGCCCGGCGAGGAAGTCGTCCATCGCCCGGTTCTGGATCGCCACCGTCGAATACTCAAGGCACAGAAGGTGTTTCATGGTCGCCTTGAAGTGGCTCGCCACCAGGCCACGGATGTTGCCGTCCCAGTGCAGCGCCGCCACCACGAGGCGGTTGCGCAGGTGGAAGTACGCCTGCCAGTCGATGGCGTCGTCCTTGTCGCTCCACGCCATGTGCCAGATCGCCGCGCCGGGCAGGGTCACCGTCGGGTAGCCGTGCTCGCCGGCGCGCAGGCCGTAGTCCGCGTCGTCCCATTTGATGAACAGCGGCAGCGGCTGGCCGAGTTCCTCGGCGACCGCGCGCGGGATCATGCACATCCACCAGCCGTTGTAGTCGACGTCGATGCGGCGGTGCAGGATCTTGCTGCGGTACTCCTCCTCGTCGGCGAGGGGATATTTCGCGAAGTTGTGGTCGTACTCGGCGTTGATGGCGTGCGTCCACATGAAGTTCGCCGAATCGACCATCTCACCCATGACGTGCAGGTGCGAGGGCTCCTGCAGGTTGAGCATCTGGCCGCCGACCAGGGTCGGCGTCTTGGCGAACCGGTTGAACGCCAGCGCCCGCAGGATCGAGTCGGGTTCGACGCGGATGTCGTCGTCCATGAACAGAATCTGTTCGCAGTCAGTGTGTTTCAGCGCCTCGTACATGACGCGGCTGTAGCCGCCGGAGCCACCGAGGTTCGGCTGGTTGTGGATGGACAACCGGTCGGCCAGCGGGGCCGCGGCCGCCGCGAAGTCGGGGTGGTCCTTGACCTTGTTGGCACCCTGATCGGACACGATGACCGCGCCGATCACCTTGTCCACCAACGGATCCGACGTCAGCGCCGCAAGCGCGTTGACGGCGTCCGCCGGGCGGTTGAAGGTCGGGATACCGACCGTGATGTTCGCGTGGCCCGGCGCTTCCACGGGGGCGTACCACCCGGCGTTGTGCACCGTCACCGCGCTGTCGGTGGTGATGTCGAACCAGATCCAGCCGCCGTCCTCGAACGGCTCCAGGCCGATCTCGAACTCGACCACGGCCGGCAGACCGTCCTCACCACTGGCGATCTCGCTGCCGCCCACGGTGATTCGTGCGCCGGTCGCCTTCGACCGGTAGACATCCACACGGGCGCTGCCGGTCAGCTCGACGCGCAGCACCACCGACGTCAGGATCGTCCAGCGGCGCCAGTAGCTGGCCGGGAACGCGTTGAAGTAGGTGGCGAACGAAACCTCGGACTCCCCACCGATTTCCAGCGTGGTGCGGGTCGGGGCGTGCGCGCGCCGGGCGTTGGTGGACGACTCCTCGATGTACAGCTTGCGGACGTCGAGGGGCTCACCCGGACGGGGCAGGATGACCCGCGACAGCAGGCTCACCGCACGGGATTCTCCCGACGCCAACGCGCCGGATGGGATGTCGCTCATGGTCTTCAGCTACTTTCTGCACCGGCGAGTGCCACGCCGTCACGAAGATGCGGCATCAGCACGTTGTCGTACATGTTCAGCGCACTGGCGATGGCCATGTGCATGTCGAGGTACTGATAGGTGCCCAACCGGCCCCCGAACAGCACGCGGTTCTCCTCGGTTTCGGCCTTGGCCCTGGCGCGGTAGGCCGCCAGGATCGCGCGATCCGAATCGGTGTTGATCGGGTAGTACGGCTCATCGTCGTCGTTGGCGAAGCGCGAGTACTCCCGCATGATGACGGTCTTGTCCGTCGGGTAATCCCGCTCGGGGTGGAAGTGCCGGAACTCGTGGATCCGGGTGAACGGCACGTCGGGGTCGTTGTAGTTCATGACGGGCGTGCCCTGGAAGTCTCCGATGGGCAGCACTTCCATCTCGAAGTCCAGGGTGCGCCAGCCCAGCCGGCCCTCGGAGTAGTCGAAGTAGCGGTCGAGCGGGCCGGTGTACAGCACCGGGGCGCCGGGGCTCTCGGCCCGCAGCCGGTCGCGCACGTCGAACCAGTCGGTGTTCAGCACCACGTCGATGCGCTCGTCGGCGGCCATGTTCTCCAGCCAGGCGGTGTAACCGTCGACCGGCAGGCCCTCGTACGTGTCGTTGAAGTAGCGGTTGTCGAAGTTGTAGCGCACCGGCAGGCGGCTGATGATCGACGCGGGCAGGTCCTTGGGGTCGGTCTGCCACTGCTTGGCGGTGTAGCCCTTGACGAAGGCCTCGTAGAGCGGCCGGCCGATCAGCGAGATGGCCTTCTCTTCGAGGTTCTGTGCGTCGTCGGTGTTGATCTCGGCGGACTGCTCGGCGATCAGGGCGCGGGCCTCGTCCGGGCTGAAATAGCGCCCGAAGAACTGCGACACCAGACCCAGCCCCATCGGGAACTGGTAGGCCTGGCCGTCGTACATCGCAAAGACGCGGTGCTGGTAGCCGGTGAAGTCGGTGAACTGCCGCACGTAGTCCCACACCCGCTGATTGGAGTTGTGGAACAGGTGGGCGCCGTACTTGTGCACCTCGATGCCGGTTTCGGGCTCGGCTTCGGAGTAGGCGTTGCCGCCGAGATGGTGACGGCGCTCGACGACCAGCACCCGCTTGTCGAGTTGGGTTGCCGCGCGCTCGGCAATCGTCAGTCCGAAGAATCCGGAGCCGACGACGATGAGGTCATAAGGGCCGGAGGACTGGCTCGCAGCGCCCCGGGAATCAGCGGAGGTCATCGGCGTTCAGGGTATCCGACAGAGGCCGTCCGGCCCGAAAACACCCGGTCGGGTCGGGCAGTGCGCGGGCCGGTCGCAATTCGCTCACGATTCCGCATCGTCACTCTAATCCCACTAATCACAGCTTTAACATCGATTGCGTCAGTACCGACGACTCAGCAAGCCAGCTCGAGCCGTACCCCACAGATTGAGGAGACTTCCGTGCCTAACCGACGTCGACGCAAGCTCTCGACAGCCATGAGCGCAGTCGCCGCCGTGGCCGTCGCAAGTCCGATCGCACTCGTGGCGGTCGCCGAGATGACCCCGGCAAACCCGACTCCGCAGCACCGGGAATTCGTCCAGGCCGCGCTCGTGACCGACCTGCCCAACGAGGTCATGTCCGCGCTGTCCCAGGGCCTGTCCCAGTTCGGCGTCAACCTGCCGAACCTCATGGGCGGAGCCGCGAGCTCCCCCAGCCCGCTGACCGGCGGCCTGACCCCGCAGACCGGCCTGACCCCCGGCCTGGGCACCACCCCCGGCCTGACGCCGCCGGCCGGCCTGACGCCGGCGGGTGGGCTCACTCCGCCGGCCGGCCTGACCCCGGGCCTGGGCACCACCCCGTCGACCGGGCTCACCACGCCGTCGACCGGGCTGACCGCACCGGGCCTGACCCCACCGACCGGGGCGACCGCACCCGGCCTGACCCCGCCGGCCGGTCTGGGCGCCACCAGCCCGTCGTCGCTGACCCCGGGCCTGGGTGGCCTGCCCAGCGCCGGTCTGACGACCCAGGGCGCGACCCTCCCGAGCGTGAGCACGCCCGGGTTGACCGCTCCCGGCCTGAACGCCACGGGTCTGACGACGCCGTCGATCAGCGCGAACCCGGCCGGACTCGGTGCTGCCGGTATGCCGATGACCGATCCCAACGCGAGCCTGGGCCTCGGCCCCGGCCAGGGCCTCGGTGGCAGCTACCCGATCCTCGGTGACCCGTCGGTCGGACTGGGTGGCGGCGATGGCCTCGGCCTCGGCGCGGCCCCGAGCAGCGGTGGCGGCGGTCTGATCAGCGACCTGACCAGCGCGGCCAACCAGCTGGGTGCGACCCAGGCGATCGATCTACTGAAGGGCATGGTCGTGCCGGCCATCACCTCAGCGGTGAAGTCCGCTCAGGCCGCCCCCGCGGCAGCCGCGGCGGCCGCACCCGCAGTGGCCGCTCCCGCGGTCTGATATCCGTCACACACAACTGAAGACCTGTAACCGAGACGGCACCGCAGAAGCCCCAAGGCTCTGCGGTGCCGTTGCGGCGTCTTGCAGAGAATTGACAGCACAGTAATCCGTGTCGAAACACGGGTAACACCTGACACATACGTAACATTCGCGCTGTGCCGCGCCGTCGTCCCGCACCGTCAATACTGTTGTCCGCCCTGGCGGCGACCGTCGTGATGGTGCCGTTGGCCGTCAGCGGCATCCCGGGCATCCCCGGTCTGACGGACGACAAGCCGTCGGCGCCCGAGCTCCGCACGCAGCCACTGGCCGGCGTCGGTGGCGGACAGACCGTCCGGGAAATCCACCAGGACACTCCTTTCTCTTTGGTCGCGCTCACCGCGTCCGACTTCACCGGAACCTCGGCCCGGGTACGCGCCCAGAAGGCCGACGGATCCTGGGGCCCGTGGTACGAGGTCGAGGCGCCCGACGGCGTCGGGGAAGCGCATGCCACCACGCGCGGCACCGAGCCCGTGTTCGTCGGCCGCACCAACACCGTCCAGATCGCGGTCACCCGGCCCGCCGAAGCCGCCGCCACGCCGCCCGCCGGCGACCGGCCGCAGGGTCCCGGCCTCGGGTACCGCCCCGTCGACGTCGAAAAACCGTTGGGCCCCAGCATGAAGGCGGTGCTCATCAGCCCGCCGGAGGCACCGGCCGACGTACAGTTCCAGCCGACCGCGGTGTCGGCGCCGAACCAGCCGCCGAACATCATCAGCCGAGCCCAGTGGGGCGCCAACGAGAGCGTCCGCTGCGGACAACCGGTGTACGACCCGGGTGTGCGGGCAGCCATCGTGCACCACACCGCCGGCAGCAACGACTACGCGCCCGAGGATTCCGCGGGCATCGTCCGGTCGATCTACGAGTACCACACCCGCGAATTGGGTTGGTGCGACATCGCTTACAACGCGCTGGTCGACAAGTACGGACAGGTCTTCGAGGGCCGGTTCGGCGGTATGACGCGGCCCGTCGAGGGCTCGCACACCGGTGGCTTCAACGTCGACACCTGGGGCGTGGCCATGCTCGGTGACTTCGACGCCGTGCCCCCGACCCCATTGCAGCTCAAGATGACCGGCCGGCTCATCGGCTGGCGGCTGAGCCTGGACCACGTCAACCCCCTCGGGAGCGTGGTGCTGACATCGGGCGGCGGCTCGTTCACCCACTTCCCCGCCGGCGCGACGCCGACGCTGCCGACGATCTTCACCCACCGCGACGTCGGCAACACCGACTGCCCGGGCAACGCCGCCTACGCCGCCATGGGCGAATTGCGGGACATCGCAGCCTCTTTCACCGCCCCGCCCGGCGCCCTGAGCGCGATGGACATGCTGCGCGGCGGTGCCATCTTCGACAAATGGCAGGCAATGGGCGGCGCGTCCGGCCCGCTCGGCGTCGCCACCTCACCGGAGGCCGCGGCCGATGGCCACACCCGCTACGCGACGTTCGACCACGGCGCCATGTACTGGTCACCGGCCACCGGCGCGCAGCCGCTCACCGGAGCGCTCTACGACGCCTGGGGCGCACTGGGTTTCGAACGCGGCGCCCTCGGGCTGCCGACCAGCGGCGAAATCGGCGAACCGCAGTGGATCGTGCAGAATTTCCAGCACGGCACCCTCAACTTCGACCGCGAGAACGGCACCGTGACGCGTGTCATCGACGGTGTGCCGCAAGAACTTCCGCCGCCGCCGAAGCAGGAGCCGGTGCAGCTCGAGCGGTTCAGCCGGATCGAGATGCAGAGCTAACGGGCTCGGGCTAGAGCCACCAGCGTTCGAGCACCCGGGCCACCCCGTCGTCGCTGTTGGTCGTGGTGACCTCGTCAGCGGCCGCCAGGGCCTCCGGATGCGCATTGCCCATCGCCACGCCCAGTCCGGCCCAGGTCAGCATTGGGATGTCGTTGGGCATGTCGCCGAAGGTCACGACGTCCTCGGCCGTCAGACCCAACGGGCGGATGACCTCGGCGACCCCCGTCGCCTTGCTGATGCCCAGCGGCACCACCTCGATGAGCCCGTTGTTGGTCGAATAGGTCAGGTCGCCCGTGACGCCGATGTGCGGCGCCAGCGCCGCGGCCAGATCGGCGCTGTGCGCGCCCGCCTTGCGGATCAACAGCTTCACCGCCGGCACGCTGAGCATGTCCTCGACCGAGACCTCGGTGTTGTCCGGGTTGTGCCAAGCATGCTCGTAGCCCGGTGAACTCGCGAACTGCGGCATGGACTCGTCGAACGCGGTGCGGCCCACCCGTTCGACCGCCAGCCCGACACCCGGGATCACCCGGGTCGCGATCTCGGCCAACTCGCCCAACGCATCCGGGCTGAGGGTGTGGGCCGAGACGATCCGGTCGGTCGCCGAGTCGTAGAGCACCGCGCCGTTGGCGCACACCGCCATCGGCGCGAGTCCCAAGGCGTCGACGACCGGTGGAATCCAGCGCGGCGGCCGGCCGGTGGCGAGCACGAACTTCGCGCCGTTCGCGACGGCGGCCTGCACGGCGGCGCGGGTCCGCGGCGTCACCCGCTCATGGGTGTCGAGCAGCGTGCCGTCGACGTCGGTGGCAATGAGTGCGGGCAGCATCACCGGCCCCCAGCTGCCCGGCGGGCCCGCTCGGCCTTCTCCAGCACTTCGGCCTCCTCGGGCGTCGGGGCGCCGCCGCCCAAGCGGCTCGGCACCCAGTACTCACCCGCCGGATGCGGGTACTCCTCCTGCACAGCGTGCAGCTGCTCGGTCATCGTCTGCTGCAGCGTCGCCATCAGCTGCGCGACGGGACCGTTCGCCTCGATCGGCGCGCCCACCCGAACGATGACCGGAATCTTCTTGCGGCCCAACCGTTTCGGGTGGTCCTTGGTCCACATCCGGTGCACGCCCCAGACGATCACCGGGATGATCGGCACCTGCGCGTCGAGCGCCATCCGCGCCACACCGGTCTTGAACTCCTTGAGTTCGAAGCTGCGGCTGATCGTGGCCTCGGGGTACACCCCGACCAGTTCCCCGGCGCGCAGCCGCTCCACGGCGATGGGATACGCGTCGCCGCCGGAGCTGCGGTCGACGGGGATGAGCCCGGCCCGCTTGACCAGGAAATTGCCCATCGGCACCTGCTGCACCTCGGCCTTGAGCATGAAGCGGACCCGGCGCCGCCGATGCGTGGCGGCCAGCCCGGCCGGCAGGAAGTCGACGTACGCGGTGTGGTTGATCGCGATCACCGCACCACCGGTATCCGGAATGTGTTCCAGCCCTTGGTAAGTGATCCGGGTTCCCGTGGCGGCGACGGCCGCCTTGGCGGCAATCTCGATGCCGCGGAAAACTGGCTCCATGGCGCTACTCCGGCGCACCTTCCGCCTGCCGCGCCGCCCGACGTGCCGCTTTCTCGCGAGCTTCGTCGAGGTCCATCTGGTCGGCCTCGGCAAGCGTCGGCGCCCCACCACCCAGCCGGTGCGGCACCCAGAACTCGCCTGCGGGATGTTCGGGATAGCGGTCCTGGACTTCCGACAGCAGGTGCTGCATGCGGGCGTGCAGCAGCGCCGTCAGCTCGGCGGCGGGCAACGTCGGGTAGATGGGCTCACCGACGTGGATGAAGATGGGCACCTTGGGACGACGCATGTTGCGCGGATGACCCTTGGTCCAAATCCGCTGGGCGCCCCAGATGATGTGCGGGACGATCGGCACGTCGGCCTCGATGGCCATGCGGGCCGCGCCCGACTTGAACGCCTTGATCTCGAAACTGCGGCTGATGGTGGCCTCGGGATAGACGCCGACGAGCTCGCCCGCCTTGAGTTGCTTGACCGCCTCGGCGTAGGACTCGGCGCCGCTGCCACGGTCGACGGCGATGTGGCGCATCTTGCGCATCAGCCAGCCGCCGTACTTGTTGTCGAAGACTTCCTTCTTCGCCATGAACCGCACCTTGCGGCCGCGCTTCTGCATGACGGCGGGCAGCCCGGCGAACGTGAAGTCGAAGTAGCTGGTGTGGTTGATCGCGACCACGGCGCCGCCACTGACCGGCAGGTTCTCCGCGCCTGTCACGGTGAATTTCAGACCCTGCGCCCGCCACACCGTGCGCGCCAGCTTGATCACGGTGCCATATACCGGTTCCACGGGGATCAGCCTAGTGCGGACCGTCGGTACCGGGCGTGGAAAGGTCGGTCAGGTGACCTTTCCCAGCGGCCCCGTACCTGTTCCCGACGTCGTCGACACACTGGCCGCCGGCCGTCCCGTGACCGCGGTCTGGGAGAACGAACTCGGCGGCGTGACGTTCGCCATCGGCGCGGGTGCCGAGTACGTGAAGACCTATCCCACCGAGCACGCGCCGCTGCTGACCGACGAGTCCGTCCGGCTGCGCTGGGCCGTTCGGTACATCGCCGTCCCGCGCGTGCTCGGCGAGGGCCCGGGCTGGCTGCACACCGCGGGCCTGCCCGGGCGCTCCGCCGTCGACCCACTGTGGTCCGACGATCCCGAGACCGCGGCGCGCGCGATCGGCGCCGGCCTGCGGGCCATGCACGACGCGTTGCCCGTCGCGGACTGCCCGTTCGGGCGGCCCTCCTGGGTCGTCGACGTCCCCGACCCGGACCGGCTCGTGGTCTGCCACGGCGACGCCTGCGCGCCGAACACCCTGCTGAGCGACGACGGCGTGTTCGTCGGGCACGTCGACATCGGGGACCTCGGGGTGGCCGACCGGTGGGCCGACCTGGCGATCGCCACCATGTCCCTGGACTGGAACTACCCCGGCAACTACGAGGCCGCCCTGCTGGACGCCTACGGGGTGGCGCGCGACGACGAACGCATCGACTACTACCGCTCGCTCTGGGACGCTCCGGAATCCGGCTAGACTCGCTGGCGAACTCGTCACCGCCAAAAGGGGCATTAGTGCAGGTCACAAGCGTTGGACACGCCGGATTCCGGATCGATACCGCCGCGGGCAGCATTCTCTGCGACCCGTGGGTGAACCCGGCCTACTTCGCGTCGTGGTTCCCGTTCCCCGACAACAGCCAATTGGACTGGGACACGCTCGGCGACTGCGACTACCTGTACGTCAGCCACCTGCACAAGGACCACTTCGATCCGGAGCACCTGCGCGCCCACGTCAACAAGGACGCGACGGTGCTGCTGCCCGACTACCCGGTGCCGGACCTGCGTCGTGAACTCGAGGCGCTCGGCTTCCACACGTTCTTCGAGACCACCGATTCGGTGAAGCACCGCGTCAGCGGGCCCAAGGGTGATCTGGACGTCATGATCATCGCCCTGCGCGCCCCGGCCGACGGCCCGATCGGCGACTCGGGGCTCGTGGTGTCCGACGGTGAGACCGTCGCGTTCAACATGAACGACGCCCGCCCGATCGACCTGGACATGGTGGGCACCGAGTTCGGCGACGTCGACGTGCACATGCTGCAGTACTCGGGCGCCATCTGGTACCCGATGGTCTACGACATGCCGGCCCGAGCCAAGGAGGCCTTCGGCACCCAGAAGCGGCAACGGCAGATGGACCGCTGTCGCCAGTACATCGCGCAGGTGGGCGCCACCTGGGTGGTGCCGTCGGCCGGCCCGCCCTGCTTCCTTGATCCCGAATTGCGTTGGCTCAACGACGATCACGACGATCCGGCCAACATCTTCCCCGACCAGGCGGTGTTCCTGGACCAGCTGCGCAGCCACGGCCACGACGGCGGCCTGCTGATGATTCCCGGCACGGTGGCGACGTTCACCGGCTCGACGCTCGACGCGCTCGTGCACCCGATTCCGGACGCCGAGGCCGAGGCGATCTTCACGACCGGCAAGGCCGACTACATCGAGGCCTACGCGCAGCGCATGGCACCGGTGCTGGCCGCAGAAAAGGCTTCGTGGGCACCGGCTTCCGGCGATTCGCTGCTGGAGCCGCTGCGCGCCAAGTTCGAGCCGATCATGGTGCAGAGCGACCAGATCTGCGACGGCATCGGCTATCCCGTCGAGCTGCGGATCGGCAGCGAGACCGTGGTGCTGGACTTCCCGAAACGGGCTGTGCGGGAAGCGATTCCGGACGAGAAGTTCCGCTACGGCTTCGGCATCGCACCCGAACTGGTGCGCACCGTGCTGCGCGACGACGAGCCGGACTGGGTCAACACCATCTTCCTGTCCACCCGCTTCCAGGCGTGGCGCGTCGGCGGCTACAACGAGTACCTGTACACGTTCTTCAAGTGCCTGACCGACGAGCGCATCGCCTACGCCGACGGCTGGTTCGCCGAGGCGCACGACACGTCGGCGTCAATCGATATGGGCGGCTACGAGATTCAGCGCCGGTGCCCGCACCTGAAGGCCGACCTGTCGAAGTTCGGCATCGTTGAGGGCAACACACTGACCTGCAACCTGCACGGGTGGCAGTGGAACCTGGACAACGGCCGCTGCCTGACCTCCAAGGGTCATGAGTTGCGGAGCACCAAGCGGTGACGAGCGCCCAGTCCGGGCCGCGCTCGGACGCGCACTACGACGACGGCCAGATTTTCCTGGACCGGCAGGCGATCACGTTGCGCCGCTACCACTTTCCGTCGGGCACGTCGAAGATCATCCCGCTGAGCGCCGTCCGTGGCTACAAGGCCGAGTCGCTCGGCTTCATCATGGACCGGTTCCTGATCTGGGGCGGCACCGACCCGCGCCGGTGGCTGCCGCTGGACATCTGGCGGCCCATCAAGTCGACGCTGGTGACCCTCGACGTCGTCGGCACCACCCCCGCGCCGGCCTGTACCCCGTTGCGGCCCAAGGAGTTCCTGACCACGCTCGACGAGTTACTGGGAGACCAGGCCGCTCGTCGCGGTTGACGAAATCTCAGCCGGTCGCCCTACCACCTGGTGCCATCGAGCCCGGGAATCACGCACCGCCCGTCCGCGGCGACGCGGCCGATGAGCATGCCGTCATAACCCGTACACGACGCGTTGAGCGGCTCGCACGTGTTGATGGACGTGATCACCTTGTCTTGGCCGCACGGGGTGCCCGGACCGGGTGGATCGGCGGCGGCCACAGCAGTGCTGAAGCCCAACGCGAGCATTGCCGTGGACGCGAGGACGAGAGAGCGGGTCGAGTCGAACATCATGGACACCTCCGGCCGATGGCCCCGACGTGCACCAATGCTACGCCGAAATCCGGGAGGTGAACCAAGCTAATCGGCGGTCCGCACCGTCTGCCGCAACTCGGAGACGTCGTCGGAGGCGGTGTCGTACACGCGCACGATCGCCCGGTCGCCCGGCTTGAGGTACGTGGACTCCCCCAGCTCGGTGTAGCGCGTCGCGCCGATGCCGACGAGCAGGTGCGCCGGGCGTCCGCTGGCCACCATCAGGGCGCCGACATCCTCCAAAGGCGTGTCGTCCGAACCCTTCTGGTTCGCCAGCCGGTCCACGATCCAGTCCAGCAGCTGCGTGCCGTAATAGGAGTAGCCCAGCAGCGGGCTGTCCTGTCCGTACGCCTGCTCGACGCCGCTGCCGTCGTCGAGGAAGCTGGCCAGCCGCAGCGACGACGTCGGACCGTCGGGGCTCAGGTCGTCGATCGCAAAGAACTGCGGGGCCACCCCCTTGGACGCCGGACCCCAGTTCTTCTTGTGGCTGATTTTCGGGGCGTTCGGCCGGCGGATGGAGCAGTCGTTGAACGCGCCCAGCGCGAACGGCCGCAGCCCGACCACGCGGTCGCCCGACCACGACACCTCGCACGCCAGCCCGACCTCGGGCTCGATCTGCAGGTTCAGCGGGGTGTCACTGACCGGCAGCTGGACGGCATCGGTCGACAGCGGAAACTCGCCCAGAAACGTGTCGCTGCCCGGCGCGTACCACGGAAAAATGCCCTTCGGTGCCCCGCCCTCCGACCGGACGTTGACGAAATCGACTGCCTCCCCGGCCTGTTCGAGATGGCCGGCGAAATTGCCCGCCACCCCGAAGCCGAACCAGCCACGCATGTCGTCCAGGTCGAGATCGATCATGGCTGCCACCCTACTGCGGCCGTGACCAGCGCCGACAAGCCACAACCAAGTCGCGCTTAAGTCACGGGCACCAGGCTGTACACAACCGATCATGAGGAGTCTGCTGTGCCCACCTCCGTCCCCGCCGTCAGCGTCGCACCCCGCCAGGCCGGCGAGCCCAGGCCCGACCTGCTGGGCATCACGCTGGCGCACCGCGCCATGCTTGTCGACCTGGTCCGGCTCACCGAGCTCGCCAAGGCCGTGCGCGACCGCGACATCATCTGCACGCCCGCCCGGGCCCGCGCCATCTCGCAGTACATCGAGATGCTGTGCGACTCGATCCATCACCACCACAGCACCGAGGACACCGTGCTGTGGCCGGTCATCCAGGCCAGCGTCGGTGCTCACCTCGACCTGAGCGAACTCACCGACGATCACGCCGCGCTGGATCCGCGCCTGGATCAGCTGCGGGCCCGCGCCGCGGCGTTCCGGCTGTCCAACGGTGACCGCAAGGTCGCGTTCCTGATGGCGTTCGAACTGGCCGAACTCACCGCGCTGCTGACCGAGCACATCAACGACGAAGAACTCGACCTGTTCCCCCTGATCACCGAGCACGTGTCGGTGGACGACTGGGAGGACGTGGAGGCGGCCGCCCGCGCCGGCAGCCGGATGTCGTTCGACGGCCCGCGCTCGCTGGCCGTGATGACCGACGACGAGCGCGCCTCGATGGCGGGCAAGCTGAGCATCGGGTTGCGAGCCTTCCTCGCGGTGCTGATGTTCCGGCACCGGCGCGTGGTGCGCACCGTCTTCGGCGACCTCGCGGAGAGCCGGCTCGAGGCCCTGGCCGACTAGTCGATGAAACTCAGCGCCTCGGCCGCGAGCCGGGACCGCAGCGCCTCGGCGGCCTTGCCGTAGGCGCGGGCGTCGTCGGGCCGGCCCAGCGCCTCGGCGGCGGCGGCCAGCGCGTCGTCGACGGGCCCGACCATGAGCCCGTCGACCCCGAGCCCGGCGATGCTGCCGGAGTAGCGCTCGAGCTCGGCCGCGCGGGCCCGCACCTCGTCGAGGTCACCCATCGCCGCCGCGGCATTTACCCGCAGCACGGTGAACGGCACCCAGAAGTAGGCCCGCTCGATCGGCTTGCGGTCCGGCCAGAGCGCCCGGGCCTCGGCCTCGCGGCCCCGCGCGACCAACGCCAGTACCGCCGCGTCCAGCGCGGCGACCGATATCTCGCGGTAGAAGAACACCAGCTCGTCGGCCAGGGTGCCCAGGTCGCCGAGGCAGAACTCACCCGTCACCCGGCCGACCATCGCCAGCTTCGCGCCGTTGGCGGCGCCGTTTTCGGCCATCCGCGCGGCCAGGTCGGTGTAGGCGCTCACCGCCTCCTCCAGCCGGCCGGCAAGGAGGTACATCCGGGCCTGGAACAGGCCCAGCACACCGAGCAGATGGACCAGCTGGCCGGTGCTCGCGCGCGCCACCGCGAGGTCGACGTGGCGCTTCGCCGTCGCCAGGTCGGAGCGGTTGCCGGCGGCCAGCGACAGCAGCCAGTGCGCCACCGCCTGGTAGTCGGCCTGCTCGGCGGCCTCTGCGGTCTGCAGCAGTTCGGCGGCGAGGACGTCACGCTCGGCGTCCAGGTCGGGGCCGAGAGCACAGAAGGCGTGCACGTTGAGCGCGGTGCACAGCAACCGGCCCGTCCCCGGATCGTCGGCGTACACCTGCCGCGCCAGCGCGAGCATCTCGGTGCTGGCGGCCAGCGCGCCCTCCGGGTCGTTGCCCTCCAGCTCGACGTAGAGCGCCTTGAGCAACCGGATGCGGTCCGCGGCCGTCACCCCGGAGCCGGCCAGCACGTGCCGCAGCAGCCCGATCATCTGGCCGTCGGATTCGTCGTACTCGCGGTCGCGCCACACCAGCGGGGTGTCCCACGCGGTGAGGATGCGCACCACCAGATCGTCGCGCGACCGGCCCGAGACCAGCTGCAGCGCGCATTTCATCTCGCTGCGCGCGGTGACGGCGTCGCCGGACTGCGCGAGCGCGGCGATCAGGCCGCAGCGGACCTCGATGTCCTGATCCAGCATCGCCACGCTCGGCGCGAGCTGCCGGCTGGCGGCGAGTTCGAGCATCTGGACCGCGGCGCGCCACTGCCGGGCGGCTTCGGCATGCGCCCCGACCGAACCCGCGTCCCGAGCGGCGGCGGTCGCGAAATCGGCTGCGGCCGAAGCGGTTTCCGCGGTTGCCGAGGCGACGGCATGGTGCGCCAGCGCGGCCTGGTCGACCGAGCGGCCGGGTGCGCGCAGCAGCTCCAGCGCCGCGGCATGCAGCCGGGACCGACGCAGTTTCGAGGTGTCCTCGTAGAGGGTGTCGCGGACCAGCCCGTGCGCGAACTGCAGCCGGCCGGGCGTCGGCTCGTCGAGCAGGCCCAGCAGCACGGCCGGTTCCAGAGCGTCGAGCAGATCGTCGGGATCACTGCGGCCCAGCTCGGCCAGCAGGTCGACGTCGATGTCGCGGCCCAGTACGGCGGCCTGGCGCAGCGCGGTGACCGTCGGGCCGGGCAGCCGGGCGAGCCGGCGCCGCAGCACGTCGCGCACCCCGACCGGCACCGACGCCCACACCGCGTCGGGCCCCTCGGCGGCCATCAGCCGGGCCAGTTCCCGCACGAACAGCGGGTTGCCGCCGGTCCGTTCGCGCAGCAGGCGCAGCGCCTCGCCACTGGTCGTCAGTCCGCAGTCGGCGGCGACGGCGGCGGTGGCCGCGGCGTCCAGGCCGCCGAGGATCAGGTGCGCCGACGTGTGCACCGTCAGCGCCGCCCGCGCCACCTCGAGTTCGCCGCGATCCTCCGACGGGCGGTACGTCGCGATGACCAGCACACGGCGGTCCTGGATGCGGTCGGCGACGAGGCGCAACAGCTCCAGCGTGAGACCGTCGGTGCGGTGCAGGTCGTCGAGGACGACGGCCAGCGGCTGCTGGTCGGCGACGGCGCTCAAAGCGTCGGCGACCGCCTGCCCGAGCCAGAACGTGCCCTGGTCAGCCGCGGCGCCGTCGTGCAGCAGCGGGGCCAGCGCCTGCCGGTCCTGGTCCGTCGCGTCGACCAGCTCCCGGAGCACCTCGGTCCACGCCCACCCCGCCGGCGCGCCGTGGACCTCCTGACACCGGCCGTGCACGGTCCGCCAGCCGGCCGCGCGCAGCCGGGCCGCGGCGGCCGCCGCGAGCGTGGTCTTGCCGGAGCCCGCCTCGCCGCCGATCCACAGCACCGCACTGGCACCGGTGGCGACGCTGCGTGCCGCGGCGTCGATGGCCGCGAGCTCCTCGGCCCGGCCGTACGCGACGAGGCCCGCCGGTTCGCGCGGCGCCGCGTCCGGAACCTCCGGCGCCGTCGCCCGGAAGGGCGCGGGCCGCGACGGTTCCAGATGGTCGGCCTGCCGCAGGATGTCGCGCTCGAGATCACGCAGGGCGCGGCCGGGCTCGAGACCCAGCTCGTCGATCAGGTGCTCGCGGGTGCGCCGGAGCACCTCGAGCGCGTCGGCCTGCCGGCCCGTGCGGTACAGGGCGGTCGCCAGGACCGCGGCGGCGCCTTCCCGTCCCGGATGCGCGGCGACGTGCCCCTCCAACGCCGCGACCGCGGTGCCGTACCGGCCGAGCTCGACGTGCGCGGCCGCCTGACCTTCCACCGCGGCCGACCGGAGTTCGGTCAGCCGGGACACCTCCGGCACCGCCCACAAGGCGTCACCGGCCCCGGCGAACGGCTCGCCGGCCCAGCCGGCCAGTGCCTCGTCGAGCAGCTGGGCACGCCGCACCGGATTTGATTCAGCTTGCGCCGCAGTCACTTTCGATTCGAAGAACCAGGCGTCGACGGCGTCGTCCGGCAACCGCAGGCAGTATCCGGGCGCGGCGCTGACCAGGATGCGGGCCGGAGCCCGGCGCTGCCGGCCGGGTTCGAGCACCCGGCGCAGATGCGAGACGTAGACCTGCAGCGCGGACAGCGCCTTGGGCGGCGGTTCGCCTTCCCACAGGTCGTGGATGAGCCGGTCGACCGACACGGTGTGCCCACGGGCCGCCACCAACCGGGCCAGCAGCGCCCGCTGCATGCGCGCGCCCAGGTCCACCGGGTCGTCACCGACCCACGCCCGCACCGGACCGAGCACCGTCACCCGAACCGGTTGTGCCACCGTCATGCCCCCGCCGACGTGGTTCTCTTACTTGGGCTGTAACACCGAGGTGCCGACGTACGGCACCAACGCCTCGGGCACCCGGACACTGCCGTCGGGCTGCTGGTGGTTCTCCAGGATCGCGACCAGCCAGCGGGTCGTGGCGAGCGTGCCGTTGAGGGTCGCCGCCGTCTGCGGCTTGCCGTTCTCGTCGCGGTAGCGGGTGGACAGGCGCCGGGCCTGGAACGTCGTGCAGTTCGAGGTCGACGTCAGCTCGCGGTAGGCCTGCTGCGTCGGCACCCAGGCCTCGCAGTCGTACTTGCGGGCCGCCGACGAACCGAGATCGCCTGCGGCGACGTCGATCACGCGGTAGGGCACCTCGATCAGGGCCAGCATCTGCCGCTGCCAGGCGAGCAGCTTCTGGTGCTCGGCCTCGGCGTCCTCGGGCTTGCAGTAGATGAAGGCCTCGACCTTGTCGAACTGGTGCACGCGGATGATGCCGCGGGTGTCCTTGCCGTAGCTGCCGGCCTCGCGGCGGAAGCACGACGACCAGCCGGCGTACCGCAGCGGGCCCGCGGACAGGTCCAGGATTTCGTCGGAGTGGTAGCCGGCCAGCGGCACCTCGGAGGTCCCGACGAGGTACAGGTCGTCGGCCTCGAGCCGGTAGATCTCGTCGGCGTGCGCGCCGAGGAATCCGGTGCCGCGCATGACTTCCGGGCGCACCAGCACCGGCGGGATCATCAGGGTGAACCCGTTCTCGGTGGCCAGCCGCACGGCGAGCTGCAGCAGGCCGAGCTGCAGCAGGGCGCCCTGGCCGGTCAGGAAGTAGAACCGCGAGCCCGACACCTTGGCGCCGCGCTCCATGTCGAGCAGGCCGAGGGCCTCGCCCAGTTCCAGGTGGTCCTTGGGGTTCTCGATCTCCGTCGGCGTGCCGACGACATCCAGCACCTCGAAGTCGCTCTCGCCGCCGGCGGGCACGCCGTCGATGATGACGTTGCCGATGGCCAGGTGCGCGGCGGTGAACGCCGCCTCGGCCTCGGCCTGACGGGCCTCGATGTCCTTGATCGCCGCGGACAGTTCCTTGGCCTTCTCCAGCAGTGCGGGCCGCTCTTCCGGCGAGGCCGCGCCGACGAGCTTGCTCGCCGCCTTCTGGTTGGCCCGTGCGGTGTCCGCCTCGGCGATGGCGGCGCGCCGGGAGGCATCAGCGTCCAGCAGCGCATCCACGAGGCCGGGGTCTTCGCCACGGGACCGCTGCGACGCCCGCACCCGGTCTGGATCTTCGCGCAACAGCTTGAGGTCGATCACGGGCGTCAGACTACTTTTGTCGTCGCGGCCGTGGAATGTCGAGGGCCACTAGCGGCGCCTGGCCACAACCACATAACGGTACAACTGCAACTCTTGTCACAGCTCCAGCAGCGGCTGTCACAATGGAACCGATGTTGGACGCACCCGCGGCAATCGAGCTGGGCCCGGACACACCCCCAGACGCGCCGAAGACGACGACCACCTGGCGGCAGCGCATGCACGGCATGCATGTCACCGGGACGCAGCGCGCGCTCGTCCTCACCGCGCTCGGCGGACTGCTCATCGCCGGTGTCCTCACCGTCATGCCGGAAGGTTCGCTCGGCCCGACCGGGCTCGGCTTCAACACCGGCCGCGTCAATGCCGGCCGCGTCAGCGACACCCTCGACCACGCCAAGCCCGGCGACTGCCTGAACTGGCCGGATCGCTCGCCGGACGCCGTCGAGATCGTCGACTGCAAGAACGAGCACCGCTTCGAGGTCGCCGAGTCCCTGGACATGCGGACGTTCCCGGGCAGTGAATACGGCCCCGATGCGGCGCCGCCGTCGGACGCCCGGATCAAACAGATCAGCCAGGAGCAGTGCCAGAACGCCGCACGCGACTACCTCGGCCCGCGCTACGACCCCAACGGCAAGTTCGCGGTGAGCCTGGTCTGGTCCGGCGACAAGGCCTGGAAGACCAAGGGCCAGCGCCGCATGCTGTGCGGCCTGCAGTTGCTCGGCCCGAACAGCCAGCAGCTGGCCTACAAGGGCAAGGTCGCCGACGTCGACCAGTCCAAGGTGTGGCCGGCCGGCACGTGCCTCGGCATCGACCCGGCGACCAACCAGCCCATCGACATCCCGGTCGACTGCTCGGCGCCGCATGCCATGGAGGTCACCGGCGCGGTCAACCTCGCCGACAAGTACCACGACGTCATGCCGGCCGAGCCCGACCAGCTGGCGTACATCAAGGACTCCTGCACCAAGGCCACCGATGAGTACCTGGCCCCGGTGCAGCTGCGCGCCACCACGCTGACGCTGATCTACAGTTCCGTCGCGCTGCCCAGCTGGACCGCCGGCAGCCGTCAGGTGTCGTGCAGCATCGGTTCGTCGCTCGGCAACGGCGGCTGGTCGACGCTGGTCAACAGCGCCAAGGGACCGTTGCTGGTCAACGGCCAGTCGCCCGTCGCACCGCCGGCCATCCCGGAGGAACGGCTGAACCTGCCGCCGATCCCGGTCATCGAACCGCCGGTGGACACGTCGTCGCAGAGCTCGTCGTCGTCCTCGTCGCAGGGTTCGCAGTCCGGTTCGTCCAGCCAGTCCGGCCAGAACCAGCGCGGCCAGCAGACCTCGCAGTCCCCGCAGGGCAACCAGCACATGCCGGGCCAGACGGACACCTCCAACCAGCACGGCAACACCACGCCCGGCACCCCTCAGCAGCAGCAGGGCAACACGTTCCTCAACGGCCCGCCGCCCGCTCCCGCGCCGCCGCCCGGTTTCGGCGCGCCGCTCGACGGCCCGCCGCTCGAAGAGGCGCCCGCCCCGGCGCCGCCGGCCGGACCTGTGGGTGCGGGTGCGCCCCCGGGACCGGCGGTACCGGCGCCCGCTCCGTAGCCATGCCGGTCCGCATGGGACAGCAGCGCTTCGAGGAACTGGTGTCCGACGCGCTCGACCTGATCCCGCCCCGGCTCGCCGCGGCGCTCGACAACGTCGTGGTGCTCGTCCAGCCACGGAACCCGGACGATCCCGGCATCCTGGGCCTGTACGAGGGCGTCGCCCTCACCGAGCGTGATTCCTTCTACGCGGGCGCGCTGCCGGACACCGTCACGATCTACCGCGACGCCCTGCTCGACATGTGCGACTCCGAGGAGGAGGTCGTCGACGAGGTCGCCATCACGGTGATCCACGAAATCGCCCACCACTTCGGCATCGACGACGAGCGACTGCACGAGTTGGGCTGGGGCTGAGCAGCGCGGCACCGCGGGTTTGTCGGACCGCGGTGCTACAACAGAGTTCATGAGCACCACCTGCCGCAATTGCGTGGATGGGCTGGCGCACTGCCACGGCACGGTCATCGTGCACGTGGGCCTGCCGGCCGAATGCACCGACGAGACGTGCGCACTGCCCGAATCCGAACACACGCTGCGCATCGACTGCGACGTGATCGGGTGTGGCTGCGCGGAGCCCGCGATGGGCCTGCGCGCCGCGGGATAGTCAGGCCATCGGGTCGGGCGCCGGCGGCGCTTCGGGGTCGTGCCCCGGGTAGAACGGCGGCGTCTTCGCGCCCCACTGCACGCAGCTCCACCGTCCGTCGGTGATCGGGCTGAGCACCACGCATTCGGCGTTGAGCAGATGGTGCTCCAACGCGAAATCGGCGTCCACACCGGCCAATTGGGCCGCGACGAGCCGGATCGCCGCGCCGTGGCTCACCACGACGATGTCGCCGACCCAGTCGTGATCGTCGAGGCTGCGCACCCGCAGGTTCGTCAGTACCGGCACATACCGGTCCAGCACCTCGCGGCCCGTCTCGCCGCCGGGCATGGCGACATCCAGCTTGCCGCGCTGCCACTCCTCGTAGATGGCGTCGAACTGCTCGATGGCGGCCGCGTCGCTGCGGTCTTCCAGATCGCCGACCTGCACCTCGTGGATACCGTGCGCCTCGACCGGATCGAGGCCCAACCCGTCCGCGATCTCGGCGGCGGTCTGCTGGGCGCGCGCCGCGACCGAATGCACCACCAGGCCGACGGGATGTGCCCAGTCGATCCCGAAATCACGCGCCTGCTGCCGGCCGAGCTGGGTCAGCGCCGCCCCCGGCGGCCGGGTGTCCAGCCGCTTGGCGACGTTCGCCTCCGACTGCCCGTGCCGCACCAGAACCAAACGGCCACTCATCCGCGTTGCCCCTCTCTCAACCCCGCCAACCACTGCGTCGCCTCATCGGTGACCGGCGGCACCGCGCCGGCAGCCACCCCGGTCGGCCACGAACCGAGGTACCGCACGTCGGCCACGCGCCGGTGCAGCGCCTTCAGCGCCTCGGCGACCGGCGCGTCATCGATATGTCCGACACAATCCAGGAAAAAGATATAGGTGCCCAATTCCGTTCTGGTGGGCCGAGATTCGATGCGGGTCAGATCGATGTCGCGGATCGAGAACTCGGTCATCGCCGAGACCAGAGCACCCGGTTCGTTGCGCAACCGCAGGACGACGGACGTCCGGTCGGCGCCGGTGCGCGGCGGCGGCGGGCCGGGACGGCCGACGAGCACGAAGCGCGTTCTGGCGTTGGGCTCGTCGACCACACCGTCGGCCAGCGAGTCCAGTTTCCACCGCGCGGCCGCGAGGGCGGTACTGACGCCGGCGTCCACCAGACCCTCGGAAACCTGCTGCGCCGCACCGGCATTGGAGATCGCGGGGACCACGGTGGCGTGCGGCAACCGGTCGGCCAGCCAGCGGCGGACCTGGGCCGCGGCCACGGGGAACGCCGCGATCGTCGACACCGCATCGGCGGTTACCCCGGGCCGGACGACGATGCTGAACGCGACGTCGAGCGTGTGCTCGGCGAAAATCTGCACCCCACTGCCGGACGACAGGCTGTCCATGGTCGGCAGCACCGAGCCCTCGATGGAGTTCTCGATCGGCACACACGCGTAGTCCGCGGCGCCCGTCCGGACGGCTTCCACGGCCGCGCTCGAGCTGTCGCAGGCGACGGGTTCGAAATCCGGGTCGCCGGCGACCAACTGCAGCATGGCCGCTTCAGTGAAGGTGCCTTGCGGCCCGAGATAGGCGATGCGTGCCACGCCGCAACCCTACTGGCTGCCGGTCGGCCAGAGCCCGCGACGCGGGCCTTTCGATAGGCCTTGCGCCAACACCCAGCGATAGTTAACTTAGGCTTACCTCACTTACTAGCGAAGGCGGGACATGCGCGACCTCACGACGACAATCGCAGCACCGACCACGGCCGAACGCGTCCGCAGCGCGTGCGCTCGAGCTGCTGACGCGACGCTGGCCGCCGACGGCGTCACGCCGACCACCACGCCGGTGCACCACCTGCTGGCCGACGGCTCCGTCGTCCTGACCGTGCCGGCCGCGGGCCTGCTCGCCGCCACCGTCACGGCCGCCGGAACCGGTGGCGTCGCCGCCATGCTGGAGTTGACCGACCTGGCCGCCCTGCCGCTGCGCGAACGGGTGCGCTCCCTGGTCTGGTTCCGCGGCCGCCTCCACGACGTACCGTCGGCCCGCGTCCGGGCCATGCTCGACCTGGTCGCGTCCGAGCACCCGCACCCGGCATTGCTCCAGGTCAACACCGGATCAGGGGCCAGCGAAACCGACACGCCCTACACGCTGGTCCGCCTCGAGATCGAGTCCGTCGTAGTGGCCGACGCCACCGGCGCCGAATCGGTGCCCGTCGGCGCGCTCCTGGAAGCCCGGCCCGACCCGTTCTGCGCCATGGAGTCGCACTGGGTGCAGCACATGGAGAGCGCCCACCGCGACATGGTCGACCGGCTCGCCAGCCGGCTGCCGGTGACGCTGCGCCACGGGCACGTGCGCCCGCTGGGCCTGGACCGCTACGGCGTGCAGCTGCGCATCGAACGCGAAGACGGCGACCATGACGTCCGGCTGCCGTTCACCAAGCCCGTCGACGACGTCACCAGCCTGAGCCGCGCCATCCGCACCCTGATGGGCTGCCCGTTCCTCAACGGGCTCCGCGCGCGCAAGATCTGAGCGCGCCGATGAGCCGTTCGCGCGAACAGCCTTAGACGAGCGCCGGTTACCGTAGCTGCGATGACCGGGCCGCAGCAGGAGCACACCGAACGTCGCGCGCTGCGCCTCGAGATCGCCGTGGTGCTGGCGGTGACGTTCGGCCTGTCGGCCTACACGGCCGTCGTGAGCCTGGCCGAGGCCGTCATCCTCGGGTTGTCCGGGCAGAAGGTCGCGCTCAACCGCCGCCGCTCCCCGATCGACTTCATCGACTTCCTGCTCAACCTCAGCCCGGTCATCACCCTGGTCGGCTGGGGCTTCCTGGCGCTGTACCTGTTGTGGCGCAGCGGCTTCCGGCCCGCCGCGATCGGGCTGGGGCGCTTCCGGTGGCGCCCCGATCTGCTGGGCGGCCTGGGACTGGCCGCACTGATCGGCCTGCCCGGGCTCGGGCTGTACGTGGCCGGGCGGGCGCTGGGCATCGGCGTCGACGTCGTGCCGAGCACACTCGGCGACACGTGGTGGCGCATTCCGGTGCTGCTGCTGATGGCGTTCGCGAACGCCTGGGCCGAGGAGATCATCGTCGTCGGGTTCCTGCTGACACGCCTGCGCCAGTTGGACGTCTCCGAGACCAAATCGCTCGTCCTGTCAGCTCTGCTGCGCGGCGCCTATCACCTCTATCAGGGGTTCGGCGCCGGGTTGGGCAACATCGCGATGGGCCTGGTGTTCGGGTACACCTGGCGGCGCACCGGCCGATTGTGGCCGTTGATCATCGGGCACGGCGTGATCGACGCGGTGGCGTTTGTCGGCTACGCGTTGGCCGCCCGCCATTTGGGTTGGCTTCATCCCGCGTAATTCCGCCGGATGCCAGCCAAGCCTTACCTCTATTCGCATTCAGCAATTCGAATTAATGGATATTGCATACGTCACATCGGGTAAGGATACGCTTTCCTGAATTAGGTTGACCTTGCATGACAAGGCCATTTGACCTGCACTATCTTCATTTTCATGACCGACGTGACGCGCCTCGAGACGAAATTCCACCAACTGCTCCAAGAGCAGATTCGGAGCGAATTCGGCGCGTCTCAGCAATACATTGCGGTTGCCGTCTACTTCGATGGGGAAGACCTCCCTCAGCTCGCCAAGCACTTCTATGCGCAGGCCGTCGAAGAGCGCAATCACGCCATGATGCTGGTGAAGTATCTGCTCGACCGGGACATCGACGTCGAGATCCCGGGCGTCGACTCGGTGCGCAACAGCTTCGCCTCGCCGACCGAGGCCCTCAAGCTCGCGCTCACCCAGGAACGCGTGGTCACCGAGCAGATCAGCCGGCTGGCCAGCGTGGCCCGCGAAGAGGGCGACTACCTCGGCGAGCAGTTCATGCAGTGGTTCCTCAAGGAACAGGTCGAAGAGGTCGCGACCATCACCACGCTGGTGAAGATCGCCGACCGCGCCGGTGAAAACCTGTTCAACCTCGAGGATTTCGTCGCCCGCGAGCTGGCCGGCGCCGGTGCTGCCGACCCGACCGCGCCCGAGGCCGCCGGCGGCAACCTCTAGCCGTTACGCCTCGGCGTCCTGGCCGCTGTCCCGGCCCGCGCCGGTCAACCCGTTCTGCAACCAGTCCTTGGTTCGGCCCGGGTGATTGGTGGCGACCCACCCGACACCGAGATCCGCGCAGTAGCGCACGTCCTCGTAATGGTCGACGGTCCAGCAGTACAGCGCACGCCCGTGCGCGGCCGCATGGTCGACCAGTTCGGGGTGCTCGCGCAGCGTGGTGATGGACGGGCCCACCGCCGTCGCGCCGACCGTCGTCGCCGCGCTGCCGCCCAGGTACCGCGACGTCTCACCGAGCAGCACCGTCGGCAGCATCGGTGCGGCGCGGCGGATCCGCCACACCGCCGCCGCCGAGAACGACATCACGACGGCGCGGGCGAGGTCGGCAGAGGCCGGTGCCGCGATGCCGTACCGGTGCAGCAGTGCGAGCACCTTGCTCTCGACGAGCGCGCCGTACCGCACGGGATGCTTGGTCTCGATGAACAGCTTCACCGGCCGGCCCCAGTCCAGCGCCAGCCGGATCAGGTCGTCGAGGGTGAGCAGTCCGGCTGAACTCTGGCCGCCGTCGGCCCGGCTGGGATGCCATGCGCCGTAATCCAATTCGCGCAGCTGTGCCAGGCTCATCTCACTGACCAGCCCGGTGCCGTCGGACGTGCGGTCCACCTTGCGGTCGTGCACGCACACCAGGTGCCCGTCACGCGTCAGCCGGACATCGCATTCGAGGCCGTCGGCACCCTGGCTCAGCGCGAGCTCGTAGGCCGCCAGCGTGTGCTCGGGCCGCTCGGCCGATGCGCCACGGTGTGCCACCACGAAAGAGCTGTTGCGTGTGCCGTCCGTCCCGCCAGTGCCGTCCACGCCCATGGTCCTATGCTGCCGGTTCCTCCGGCGTGGGCTCAACCGGAACCGCCGATTGGGCGCCTGATTCTTCGGCTTGGTCAGCATCCAGGACGACCCAGCGCTGTGCGGGTGCATCGGCCTGTGTCCGCTCGAAGGCGTGATAGACGCGCAGGACCAATGCCAGCGACAGCATGCCCATCAGATACGCGATGACCGTCACCTCGGTGCTGTCGGCGATGCCCTGCGGGTCGGTCGCGAACATGCCCACGATGGACCACACGACAACCAGACCCGACACGGCCCAGATCGCCCACCAGACGCCGATCGGGCGACGCAACGTTTTCACCCGGTTCTCGGCAGTGGCCATCTCGGTGACGAACACCGGCGCGAGGAACATGTTGACCACCGGGACGAGGCAGCCGACCCACAGCACCCAGCGGCGGCGCGGCTCGGTGGTGCCCGCGCGGTGATAGGCCGCCGCGCGGCGGGCGATCAGCCAATTGGTGAAGACGATCGCCGTCGCCAGTACCGCGAACAACGCGACGACGCTGGCCGCGACGCCGAGCCAGCTGCCCGCGAGGGCCACCCACGGGTTGAGCAGCACGGTGCGGTTGATCAGCAGCAGGACGTAGCGCACGACGTGCATCAGCGCCGCGGCACCGAGCGCGATCATCGTGATGGCGGCGACCGTCTGCACGACCGCGGTCGACGGTCCGCGGTGCGCCTGCTCCTGCTCGGCGGCCAGCTCGGGAGCCTGCGTGAACTCTTCGGTCAGGCCCCAGCGCGGAATGTGGTCGTAATGCGGGGTCGGCCCCAACGGCGGCTGGTGCCGCCGCGGCTTCGGCGCCGGACCCGGACGGACGGCGATCCAGCGATATCCGCGCGACGATTTCGTCTGCCCGGCCGGCGTCGGCGCGTCGGGTGCCAGCAGCGGACCACGGCAGCGCGGGCACCACTGGCGCTGGCGATCACGCACGTTCCAACGCGTCGAGCACCGGGAACAGACCTGGATCACGGAACCAGCCTACGGGCCCGTCAGACGGCGCCGGGGGCGCCGTCGTCGGTGACGATCGCGCGACCGGCCCCGGCCCAGGCCAGCATCCCGCCGGTGACGTTGACCGGCTCGAACCCGTTGCGCGCCAGGTAGTGCGAGACCTTCAGCGACCGGCCGCCGGCATGGCAGATGACGTACAGCGTGGCGTCTCCGTCGATCTCCCCCAGCCGGGCGGGCACCTCGCTCATCGGGATGTGCTGCGCCCCTGCGGCATGGCCCCGGGCCCACTCATCGTCTTCCCGCACGTCGAGCAGAACCGCGGCCGAGTCGAACTCGGCGGGCAACTGATCGACGTCAATCTGCGGCACGTGCACGTCATCCATGCGTACATGCTGGCACGAGCAGCGCTCACGCCACCACAGCACGCCACGACAGCAATCGCGGAACTATCCACAGTTTCCACAGGTTCATCCACAGGACGACGCGGCGTCCGTTGCGGGTCTCACCGGCCACAGCGAGCCGAACGCATAATTGACTGGGGATAAACAAGAGGCCATTGGTCCCGGTTGATCAACAGGGCGACACGCGGCGTGAGCGAAAAAGCTTGCCGAGCTAAGTAACTTTGGGGCCGCAGATGCCGGCCCGCCGCCGATGGCGCCCGATTTCCCCGTCCCGCTGGCAAACGGTTATGATCGGCGTCACAACATCGGGTTGTGACAATCCTCACTCCGCTCGAAATCGGGAACTCAGGATTGTTCTGGCAGGTCAGGGAGTATGCAATGGCGGCACATCCGTTGCGTCCGGGTTCGGGCGCCTCGCCCGAGTGGCATTCGGCGTTCCCGTCCCGCACCCACAGCCAACTCGTCGCCTGCGTCCGCGCCGGCATCATCGCGCTGTTCCTGCTCGTCGTGCTCGTTCTGATCGTTCTGGTCTAAAGGCCCAACAGGCATCGATCCCACCCCTGTTACGGGGGTGTCCTTGCGGTGCGCGCAGCGATGGAGCAATGTGGTCTGGGATCTGTGGACGAACCCCAACTAGGGTCGTTGATCCCGCACGCGATCATCTAAGGAAGGAATCCTGTGGCTGAGTACACCCTGCCGGAACTGGACTACGACTACGGCGCCCTGGAGCCGCACATCTCCGGTCAGATCAACGAAATCCACCACAGCAAGCACCACGCGGCCTACGTCAAGGGCGTCAACGATGCGGTGGCCAAGCTTGAAGAGGCGCGGGCCGGCGACGACCACGCCGCGATCTTCCTGAACGAGAAGAACCTGGCCTTCCACCTCGGCGGCCACGTCAACCACTCGATCTGGTGGAAGAACCTGTCCCCCAACGGTGGCGACAAGCCGACGGGCGAGCTGGCCGCGGCCATCGACGACCAGTTCGGTTCGTTCGACAAGTTCCGCGCGCAGTTCACCGCGGCCGCCAACGGCCTGCAGGGCTCGGGCTGGGCGGTGCTGGGCTACGACAGCCTCGGCGGCCGTCTGCTGACCTTCCAGCTGTACGACCAGCAGGCCAACGTGCCGCTCGGCATCATCCCGCTGCTGCAGGTCGACATGTGGGAGCACGCCTTCTACCTGCAGTACAAGAACGTCAAGGCGGACTACGTCAAGGCTTTCTGGAACGTCGTCAACTGGGCCGACGTCCAGGAGCGCTTCGCCGCCGCCACCACCAAGACCAACGGTCTGATCTTCGGCTGATCTCGCGTTTCCGGGTAACGGGGCGTCGCGCTGTTGCGCGGCGCCCCGTTCTCGTTACCACTGAAGCTCTCACCCCGCGAGTCGGAAGCCACTCTCGGCTCACGTGACACTTCTGGCACTCGGGCCATCTTGCGTGCTAACCCGTCACTGCCGCACCCTGGAATCAGCGATCCACTGCCGTATCGACAGATTGCTGATTGAGGTACCGGAGGGCAGCCATGGAGAGGTCTGGGCAAGCCGTCGAGATTGCGCCGTTCCATTCTGGCGGCGCATTGAAGGGGTTCGTGGTGTCCGGGCGGTGGCCCGATTCCACCAAAGAATGGGCCCAGCTATTGATGGTCGCCGTCCGAGTCGCGTCACTGCCGGGGTTGCTGGCAACGACCACCGTCTTCGGCACACGGGAAGAACTGCCAGAACATCCACAGCCAGGCACCGTGGGCCTTGTTCTCGCGGAAGGCCCCGTTGTTGGCGAAGCAGCGGTGACACCCGGATACTTCGCCGACCATCAGCCGACTGCGCTGTTGATGCTCCACCCGCCCGCCGAGACGACGCCGTCGCTGCCGGAGTGCCGCGGCGCCGCGTCCGGGTGCCTGCTCCTGCCGGGACTGCCTTACCTGGGACTGGATCACCGGGCCGCGTGGGTGGAGGCAGAAGCAGACGGCACCATCACCTCGATGGTCAGCCGGGTCGGCGTCGATCCCATCAGCCACCCCGATACCGCCATTCTGGCGATGCTGCTTGCCGCCTGACCCAACAGTGGGTTAACAGCAAAGAATCGGCGAATTTCGCCACGTCACGGGCCGGCGAGCCAGGGCGCTCCACATCCAGCTCGCGCGGTTGCCGCATCCCGCCGCTCCGGTTAATCGTCGGTACGCTGATGGCAAACACTTCGGACGACACCGAGCGCCGCGCAGCCGGATTGCTGAATCGCCCACCGCCCGACAGCGACTGTGACGCGACGTGCAGTCGAGGTCCGGGCAAAATAGCATACGCGTCAAAATTTGCCTCATCAGGCTACGGGCAGGCACCGGGATCCCCCCTCAGAACCGCAGCTCGGAGCCGTTTGAACCGATAAATCTGGTAGCTGGATCGAGTTTTCCGTGGTTTGCACTTGGCTCTCGGCGCAACTCTCGCTACGATAGTCAGCAAATAGTGACACTGACGCCTGCAGATATCGCTAAGTGGAGGAATAACCGATGAGCATGACGTTCGCCGCTCGGCTGAACCGGCTGTTTGACACCGTCTACCCGCCAGGACGCGGCGCTCACACATCTGCCGAGGTCATCGCCGCACTCAAGGCCGAGGGTGTGACCATGTCGGCCCCCTACCTGTCGCAGCTGCGTTCGGGCAACCGGACCAACCCGTCTGTCGCGACCATGGCGGCGCTTGCCAACTTCTTCCGGATCAAGCCGGCCTACTTCACCGACGACGAGTACTACGAGAAGCTCGACAAGGAACTGACCTGGCTGGCCAACATGCGCGATGAGGGCATCCGCCGCATTGCCGCTCGTACCGTCGGCCTGTCCCCCGAGGCCAAGAAGGACCTCGCCGACAAGGTTGACGAGCTGCGTCGCCAGGAGAACCTCGACAGCTGAACCGGTTAGCCCAACCGGGCTCGACCACATTACGACCAGCGGATTCCGTTAATCCGCTGGTCGTACTGCTTTCACCCGACCGACGGACGCCTTGGCGGCGGTTCCGGTCGCATCCGCCTTACCCTGCCGATCCAGCTCGCGGTACTGCTCGGCAATCGCCAGGATCCACTCTCGGTCCGAATATGTCGCGGGCTGCCTGAGCCAGCCCGGCCCGGGGAACTTGGTCCGCGAACCGCCCTTCGGCCGGCCGCTGCGGCCGTCATAAATCCAGCTGGCCACGCGCCGCGCCTGCACATCGGGCGCCACATCGACGCCGCGCGAGTCGGAAACGTCGCCGCCGTCCAGGACTGCGGTGGCCTCCAGGTACAGCGCATCGGAGATCAGCGACATCTGCTCGGCCACCCGGAAGAGCAGCGGACCGCGGGGCCGCACGCCGATCCCGATGTTCGGATGACGGCGGCTCAACTCGGCGAGCAGCGGGGCGATGGTCCGCAGTTCGCGCCGCGCCCCGAACCAGTCCTCGACGCTGGGCAGCAGCGAGCCGCTGGCCACCACCAGCATGGCGCAGCCGAGAATGGTCGCCGCCGCGCCGACACCGACCAGCTGCGTGCTGCCCACCGCGCGCAGCAGGATGAAGGCGCTGGCCAGCACGATCAGCACGATGCCGACGCTGAAGACGAACAGGGCCCGGCCCCGCCGGGTGCGGTTCGAGTTACGCACACCGGCCCACGCGACCAGCGTCAGCGCCAGCAGCACGTACAGCAACGGCAGCAGCCACGACAACGAGTTGCCGCCCGAACCGAGATTTCTGCGCAGGTACTCCTCGGGCGCCATCTCCGGCTGCTGCGGGGTCAGGAAGAAGAGGACCAGGGTGAGCACCCCGATCGCCCCGGCGACGCCGTACTGAGCCAGGGCGATGCGGCGGATGACGAGCGGTTTACGACTCGACGAGGCCGACGTGATCATCACGCAACTGCCTGCGGCACAAGCGATCAGCGCCACCTGACTGAGCATGCTGGACACGTTCGGCCAATGCAGGATCGTGTCGAGCAGCAGCGTGAGCGGCTCCCAGTTCAGTGCCGCGACCAGGCCCAGACTGCCTAACGCGACGATCATCGCTGCGCTGACGAGCGACTGTTTGTTGACCAGTGCCCAACCGATACGGAGGCCGGTCGCCAGGCCGAGGAGGCCGGCGATAACCCAGATGATCAACCAAACGCCTCGCCGAGACGGATCTGGACGATCGACGAGCGGTCAGAAGGCAGCCGGCCCAGCCGGTGGATCAGCAACGCCGCGAAATCCTCGGCTTCCTGTTCGGCTTCCTCACCGGCCGGCCCCATACAACCGGTCCGCTGATTCAGCATGTAGCCGATGAGATCGGAACTCGCCAGTTCCATGGAGTCACGGGCGGCCTCGACGACGGAGACGCCCTCATGACCGAGAACCAGGTGGCCGAGCTCGTGGGCAAGCGTCCGGTCTCCGGCCGGGAGTCCCTTTTGTAAGAGGAACACGTCGCGGTCGTTGTACTGGCGCCACTGTCCACAGACCCCGGCCGGGAGGTCGGCCATGGTCACCTCGATGGGGCGGCCACGATCCTCGCTGACGGCTTCGACGAGACGGGCAAGTGAGACCTCGCCACGTCGCGGGGCAAGATCCAGCACCGAATTGACTGCGCGTGTGACACGGCGGCTCGCGGGCATGCCGAACCCCCTTTCACTGCGATTGGCACGGTTGCCATCAATTGTGCCGCAGACCCATTGCCTCAGGTCATAAATCGTGCAGTGCCGCTGCGGCGGACCACGTGACCAGCGCGCGCCTGCCGGTAGCCGACCAGGCCACCGGCGCCCGTCAGGATGAGGATGCCGGTGAAGCCGGGGACGGCTACCGCGGCCACCTCGCTGAGACCGGCTGCACGCAGGTAGTCAGGATATCCGGCGCGGAACGCGGAGTCAGCGATGATCTCGTTCTTGGCGCCGAAAGTGGTCGGTTGCGGTGACCGCACCGCCGGGAGTTCTGTCGGGGCGCTGACGACGACCGGGTTGTCCAGTTTCAGCGCGGGAAACGCCGGCGTATCCAGTACCGGCGCCGCCGGCAGGATCGCAGCCGGCGCGGGCATGCGGTTCGGGCGCCCCGCATTCAAGTTCATGGTCGGGACGACCTGCCCGCTCAGCATTGACAGCGACGTCTGCATGAAGGGCAGCGACGTCGCGGCGTCGAGCGTCGCGTTGGTGAGCCCGGCGACGAAGTCATAGACCGGCTCGATGTGTGCGAGGACGAAGACCGGGATCGCGGCGAGCTGCGCCAGCACCGGAATGTTCGACATGTCGGGCAGCTGCGGGAGCTGATCCCATTTCGGCAGGCGCGGCACCAGCGACGCCAGCGGGATCTTCGTCAGATCGATGCTCTGCACCGCGCCGGTCGGCGACGTGTGGACCGCGGCGGTCGGCAGGGAGAACGTCAGACCCATCAGGTTGATGCTGGTGGTCGCCCCGGCCGGGGTGGCCTTGACCGGCGTCTTGGTGGGCGACGTGGACGGCGACGCGGGGCTGTCCGATCCGCCTCCCGGCTTGACGCCGCCTGCGGTGGGCAGGGCAGGCAGACCCGGCAGCTTGGGCAGGCCGGGAAGGCCCGGCAGGGACGGCAGGCTCAAGATGTTGGGCAGGCTCGGGAACCGGATGGCGGGAACGCCCGTCGTGGTCGCGGGCTCGGTCGCCGTCGCGGGACCGATCGCGGCAGCCGGTTGCGGTTGGCTCGTCGCGCCCGTCGTCGCGGGCGCCGTGGTGCCGGTCGTCGTGCCGCTTTCGGTCTGCTGAGGCGACGAGCCGGCCGACTGCTGATGTTCGCCAGCGGCCCCGTTTGCCGTTCCGGAATCTTCGGACCGGCCCGGCGAAGTGGCATTGTTTTGTTTGCTGGGGGCATTGCTTTCGGACGTATTTTTGCCGGATTCACCGGTTTTGCCGGGGTCGTGAGCACCGGCTTCAGAACCACTCTTGGCAACGCCGCCGGGCGCGCCGCGCTTATCTTTTTTCGTGCCCGAACCGGTGCCACTGATCGACGGCGTCTGCGACTGGCCGTCGGTGGGCTTGGTGGGCCGCGCGGGGGACTTGTGCCCGCCACCAGCGGTTGAGCCACCACCGGGCTTCGCGCCCTCGTGGGAAGCCCCGTCACCATGGCCACTCGAGCCACTACCGGAAGATGCCGTATCAGCGAAGGCGTTCGCGCCACCCAGGCCAGCGATCAACAGCCCAGATGCCATCAGAGCGGCAGCTGTAGCTATTCGTTGGCGTGGCGCCATCGTTCCCTCCGCTTTCATGGCATCAAAAACCCGCTCCGATGAATTCCGAATAATTGTCGCACAGCCGCCGGACTTTGTTTGCTGGATAAAGCAACGAGAAATGTGGGAAATTCCACCCTGGAATTGCGGCGCAATTCGAGCCGCGACCCGGTGCCCGATTGTGGCCCACGGACGATAAGGTGACGTCACCATCGCAGCAAGATCGTGCACACGTGTCGAGACGACCGGGAGGTCAGCCGGAATGGGCCTGTTCAAGCGACGCAAGAGCCGGGCAACCCGTCGCGCCGAGGCGAAGGCGATCAAGGCGAAGGCGAAACTCGAGGCACGGCTGTCCGCCAAGAACGAGGCCCGCCGCATCAAGGCGGACGGCCGTCGGCAAACGAAGCGGGACCGGGCCGGCGTCAAAGCCCAGCGGGACAGCGACAAGACGGCACTCAAGGTTGCTGAAGCGCAGCTGCAGGCGGTCCGTGAAGGCAAGCTGCTGTCGCCGACCAAGATTCGCCGGCTGCTGATGGTGTCGCGAATCCTCACTCCTGTTGTCGTGCCTGTGGCGTACCGGGCCGCGATTGCCGCGCGCGGTCTCATCGACCAGCGCCGCGCCGACCAGCTGGGTGTTCCGCTGAGCCAGATCGGCCAGTTCTCCGGCGCCGGCGGCGCGCTGTCGGCCCGGATCGCCGGCGCGGAGCGCTCGCTGCGCCAGGTGGCCGAGAACAAGCCCAAAGATGCCGAGACCAAGCAGTTCGTGGCGACGCTGTCGAGCAAGCTGGCCGACCTGTCCGCGGCGGTGACTGCGGCGGAGAACATGCCGGCCCCGCAGCGGCGGACGGCACACGCCGCCATCGAGAGCCAGCTCAACGGCATCGACGCAGACGTCCTGGCCCGCCTCGGGGTGTCCTGACCGCCCGGAGGAGCATCCGCATGGCAGACGAGCAGAATTCCCCGGACAAGTCGCAACCCGGCGTTCCCGCGAATGAGACGCCGGCCGAGAAGGCACCTGCCAAAAAGGCGCCCGCCAAAAAGGCTCCGGCGAAAAAAGCTCCGGCCAAGAAGGCCGCAGTGAAAAAGGCGCCCGCCAAGAAGGCGCCCGCCAAAAAGGCCGCGACCACCGCGCCCGCCAAGAAGGCGGCCGCGAAGAAGGCTCCGCCGAAGGTCGCGCCGCCAGCGCCACCAGCGCCCCCGGCTCCCGAATCTCCGGCTCCTCAGCCGCCGGCTCCCGACGCCCCGGCGCCCGCACCACCGCCCGTGCTCGACCTGGCTCCGCCCGTCCCGCAGCGCTCGCAGCTGCCGGTCACCGCGGTGATCGCCGCGAGCGTCCTGGCCCTGCTCGTCGTGCTGCTGGCCCGACGCCGCGCCGCTGACTGACTTCGCCCCTGAGATAATCGGCGGGTGACCATCGAACCCCGCGCCACCGCCGACCTCGTCGACGAGATCTATCCCGATGTCCGCAGCTGCGATCTGCAGCTGCAGAACTACGGCGGTCGAACCATGTTCGCCGGCCGCATCACCACGGTGAAGTGCTTCCAGGACAACGCCCTGCTCAAGTCGATCCTGTCGACGCCCGGTGACGGCGGCGTCCTGGTGGTCGACGGCGACGGCTCACTGCACACCGCCCTCGTCGGTGACATCATCGCCGGCCTCGCCCACGACAACGGCTGGTCGGGCGTCATCGTCAACGGCCCGGTGCGCGATGCGTCGACGCTGCGCACCATCGACGTCGGCATCAAGGCGCTGGGCACCAACCCGCGCAAGGGCACCAAGACCGGCGCCGGTGAGCGCGACGTCGCGGTGACCTTCGGTGGCGTCACCTTCGTCCCGGGTGACATCGCCTACTGCGACGAGGACGGCATCGTCGTCGTGACACCGTCACCGTCGTGACACCGTGACCTCAACACGGCAAAGCCCCCACCGCGAGGTGGGGGCTTTTCTCGTCTGACGGATCAAACCGTCACTGCGGCACGGTGTTTCGTGAACTGCAGAGCCTGCTCGTCGACCTTGCCGTACCGGATGGTCCGCATGTCGAAGAAGTAGTTCTGCTTGAGCTTCCACGGCGCTTCCGAACCCGACTTGGGCAGGCTGTCCATGGCCCGCTTGAAGTAGCCGGGGGTGAAGTCCATGAACGGCAGCTCGTCGACGCTGTCGCCCGGGTGCTGCGGCTCGACGCGGTCGAATCCGTTGGCGTCCATGTAGTTCAGCACGCGGCAGATGAACTCGGACACCAGGTCGGCCTTGAGCGTCCAGGACGCGTTGGTGTAGCCGAAGGTGATCGCCATGTTCGGCACGCCCGACAGCATGAGGCCCTTGTAGGTCATGCAGGACGGCAGGTCGATCGGCTCGCCGTTGCGGTTGGCGGTCGCGCCACCGAACAGCTGCATGTTCAAACCCGTTGCGGTGACAATGATGTCGGCCTGCAGCTCCTCGCCGGAGCTCAGCTTGATGCCGTTCTCGGTGAAGGTCTCGATGGTGTCGGTGACGACGCCGGCCTTGCCCGAGCGGATGGCCTTGAACAGATCGCCGTTGGGCGCCAAGCAGACTCGCTCGTCCCACGGGTTGTAGCGCGGGCTGAAGTGCTTGTCGTAGTCGAAGCCTTCCGGCAGTCGGCGTTCAGCCATCTGCCGCAGCGCCTTCTTGAACACGGCCGGGAACTTGCGGGCGAGCTGGTACTGCCCGGTGCTGTAACCGATCTGCTTCCAGCGGTTCACGAAGTGCGCCAGGTGCTTCGGCAGGAACTTGTTGGTCTGCTTCGCGACCGGGTCTTCGAGCGGCAGCGCGCCGATGTAGGTGGGCGAGCGCTGCAGCATGGTCACGTGCCCGACGCCGCCGTTCACCAGCGACGGGATCAGCGTGACGGCCGTTGCGCCGGAACCGATCACGACGACGTTCTTGCCGGTGTAGTCGAGATCCTCGGGCCAGTGCTGCGGGTGCACGATCTGGCCCTTGAAATCGGCCGCGCCGGGGAACTCGGGCGAGTAGCCCTCGTCGTAGTTGTAGTAGCCGCTGCACACCGACAGGAACGACGCGGTGATCTGCTTTTCCTCACCACCTGCGGTGATGTTGATGGTCCAGCGGTTCTCGGCGTCCGACCAGTCCACCGAGGTGACGCGCTGGCCGGTGCGGATGTGCTGGCGGATGCCGTTCTCGTCGGCGGCCTCGTTGATGTAGTTCCAGATCGACTGTCCGTCGGCGATCGACTTGGCCGACTCCCACGGCTTGAACCGGAAACCGAGGGTGAACATGTCGGAGTCCGAGCGGATGCCGGGGTACTTGAACAGGTCCCAGGTGCCGCCGATGTTCTCCCGGCGCTCCAGGATCACGTAGCTCTTGGTGGGGCAGCGGTCCTGGAGGTGCCAGGCGGTGCTGATGCCGGAGATGCCGGCACCGACGATGACAACATCGAAGTGTTCGATCATGGTACCGACGGTATCAACATGGTGTTGAGTCAGTCAACGGTCTGTTGAGAAACTCGACAAACTGTTAGGCTCAGTTGCGTGAGTACCGCCGCACAGACCCGGTCCGCCCGGGGTCGACGCGCGGCCCGACCGTCGGGCGACGACCGCGAAGCGGCCATCCTGGCCACCGCGACCGCCCTGCTGCAGCAGCGCTCGTTCTCCGAGATTTCCGTCGATGACCTGGCCAAAGGCGCCGGCATCTCCCGCCCGACGTTCTACTTCTACTTCTCGTCCAAAGAAGCGGTGCTGCTGTCGCTGCTCGATCCGCTGATCAAGCGCGCCGACACCGGCTTCGACGGCGCGCTCGAAGACATGCCGTCAGACCCCAAGCAGGCCATCCGGCACGGCATCGAGATCTTCTTCAGCTCGTTCGGCTCGCACCCGGCCACCGCCCGGGCCGGCGTCGAGGCGGTCCGGACCGTTCCCGAGTTCCGCGAGTTCTGGGCCGGCCTCATGCAGAAGTGGATCAACCTGACCGCCGCACTGATCTCCGCGGAACGCTCACGCGGCGCCGCGCCGAACACCCTGCCCGCCCGGGACCTGGCGACCTCGCTGAACCTGATGAACGAGCGCATGATCATGGCCACCCTGGCCGACGAGCCGGGCGCCGTCGCGCACGACGACGTCGTGGACACCCTCACCCACATCTGGCTGACCAGCATCTACGGCTGAGCCGCCACTTCTGCTCTACATCGCGTAGTCCGGCAATTCGATGTCGTCGCGGAATTCCCGCCGGATCGCCCAGGCCGCCAGTGCCGGGATGTCCAACAGCCGGCTGACGCGGTTGCGGGTCCAGAGGCCGACCGAGGTCCGGGGTGCCAATACGCCGGCGAACGCTCGAGCCGACTCCTGTTTGCCCTCGATCAGCGGTCTGAGCAGCTGCTCGTAGCGGCGGAAAGCGGCACGGTGGTCGCCGCGTGCCTTGTCGAGTTCCCCGGCAAGCACATACGCCTGCAGCATCGCCAGTCCGGCCCCCTCCCCGGCGAGCAACGACACGCATGACGCCGCGTCCCCGATCAGCGCGACGCGGCCCTGCGACCAGCGGTCGACCTTGATCTGGCTGACCCGATCGAAGTACAGGTCCTCGGCCCGAT
Organism: Mycobacterium sp. 360MFTsu5.1; assembly: GCF_000383495.1. Taxonomy (NCBI): domain Bacteria; kingdom Bacillati; phylum Actinomycetota; class Actinomycetes; order Mycobacteriales; family Mycobacteriaceae; genus Mycobacterium; species Mycobacterium sp. 360MFTsu5.1. The sequence goes on from NZ_KB911463.1 coordinate 229,234, forward strand.
CCAACGCGGCGAGGATCGCCGGGCACTCCCATCCGTCATCGCCGAACACCTGCCGCAACGCTCTCCTGGCCTCGGCGTCGTCGGCCGGCTCCATGCCGGTCAGCTGATCGTCGGCGACCACGAACAGGAACATGGTCCGATCGTTCCGCTGCGCGAACCGGGCTACCAGGCGCCCGGGCCTGTTGTGGGCGAGGTAGACGAGTTCGTCGCGCGGGCGATATCCCCCGGTTTCGAACGCCGCGACCCAATAGCCCATTCGCCTCTGCAGCGCGGCAGCGCCGAAAGCCAGACCGCGCACCGCCGAATGGACGCCGTCCGCGCCGATCACCAGGTCGAACTCACGGCGCCCGCTGTGCTCGAACGCGACGTGCACGCCCTCGTCACGTTGATCGATCGCGGTGATCCGGTCGCCGAACACCGTCTCGACGTCGTCTCCGACTGCCTCGTAGATCAGCCTCGCCAGCTCGCCGCGCGGCAAGCTGATGTATCGCCCGTCGAAGACCCGCCGGAACGGGCCGACGGTGAACCCGCCTGTCTTGCGGCCGCGGCCATCGACCAGCCGGACCTGCTCGATCCCGTAGCCTGCCCGCTGCATTGCGTCCGCCAAGCCCATCCGCTCGGCGATCGCGTAGCCGACGCCCCAGAAGTCGATGAGGTAGCCGCCGGTGCGCAGCTGCGACGCCGTCTCGATCAGCACCGCGTCATGGCCGCTGCGGGACAACCAATACGCCAGTGTCGGCCCGGCTATGCCGGCGCCACTGATGGCGATCTTCATGAGGTCGTGTCGAGCCGCAACTCGACCATCGGGAGCGCCGTGTGGGTCGGGCTCACTTCGGTACCCAAGGTCTGGTCGAGGACGCCTTTGAGCCGAGCCCAGGCGCGCGGATGACGCTCGATGTAGGCACCCAGTGCGCGGTCGGCGGCCGACGGAGGCAGCACCCGCGCCGTCGCGGCCGCCGGCGGGCGGCTACCGGCGTAGACCCGCACCCGCGGATTGGCCGAAATGTTGCGGAACCACTGGGCTTTCGTCCCGAATCCGGAAGCCACCACGTAAGTATCGGCCGACGGATGGTCGATGACTTCGAGGACGACGTAGCGGCGGGCCCCCGATGTGCGTCCGGTGTGTTCCAGCATCAGCATCCGCGAACCGAACAGCGCGCCCGCACGGGCCCGATAGATCCAGATCGGCGCGCGTACCAAGCGTCGGCACCGCAGCAGCCTGGCGCCGCCGGCCGCCAAGCCACCGGTATCACCGGAGCGTGGTTTGCAGGGCGTGGACATGGTTGTCTCCCTACCTTTCTCGTGCACTGTCGATGAGGCCGCTCACGTGGAGCCAGGCGATCCGGTCAGGCCATCGCGGTAGATGGCGAAGGCTTCGGTGGCCCAGCGCTCCATGCCGGCGGCGGTCAGCGGGTCGACCCCGAGTACTTCCGCAACGCGCCGACGCAGCATGAGCACCGCCAGGTCGTTGACCAACAAGAAGGCCGCGCGCACCGCCGGATCGTCGCCGGCATCCGCCGTTCCGCCCGCCACCATCGCGCCGAGCGCGTCCTGGCTGATGGCGTACAGCCGGGCGAACAGGGCGGACCCCATTGCGCCGCCGGCGATGAGCGATCTGCCCAGGTAATCCGGAATCGGCGACTGCGGCGGCAGGTGGACGGCGAAGGCCTCGAGCAGCGTCGGCGTCGTGGAGGGCTGCGGGCCGTCTTGGACCGGTGCTGTCACCTCGGCCAGCAGCGCCTCCAGGGTCTGGACGACGTGGCTGTCGACCGCCTCCACCAGTCCGTCTTTCGAGCCGTAGTGCCGGACCAGCAGCGCGGGCGAGACACCAGCCGCGGCGGCGATGTCGCGCATCGTCACCGCATCGGCACCTCGCTCGGCGAACAGGCGCAGCGCCTCGTCGCGAATCCGTGCCCGCGCGGTCCGGTCGTCGACCAGAGGTGAATGCATGTTCACCAATGTAAACAATTGTTTAGTTGAGCGCCAGCCATTCGTTGATGCGAACATATGTGCGAAGATTGATGGGTGTCGGACGTTGAAGCAGCCGCGATCCTGCACGCCGACCTCGACTCGTTCTACGCATCGGTCGAGCAGCGTGACGATCCCGCACTGCGCGGCCGGCCGGTGATCGTCGGCGCCGGCGTGGTGCTCGCGGCCAGCTACGAGGCCAAGGCCTTCGGCGTACGCACGGCGATGGGCGGACACCAGGCCCGCGGCCTGTGCCCGCAGGCCATCGTCGTGCCGCCGCGGATGTCCGCCTATTCAGAGGCGAGCCGAGAGGTCTTCAAGGTCTTTCACGACACCACACCGCTCGTCGAGCCGCTGTCGGTCGACGAGGCCTTCCTCGACGTCAGCGGTCTCGGCCGGGTGTCCGGCACCCCGGTGCAGATCGGCGCCGCGCTACGTGAGGCGGTCCGCGAGCGCGTCGGGCTGCCGATCACCGTCGGCATCGCCCGCACCAAGTTTCTGGCGAAGGTCGCGAGCCGCGAAGCCAAGCCCGACGGACTGCTGCTGGTGCCGCCGGACCGCGAGCTGGCCTTCCTGCATCCGCTTCCGGTGCAACACCTCTGGGGCGTCGGCGCCAAGACGGCGGAGAAACTGCGTGAACACGGCGTCGAGACGGTGGCCGACGTCGCGGCCCTCACCGAGTCGGCTCTGGGCGCCATGGTGGGCGGGGCCATGGGACGTCAGCTTTTCGCGTTGTCGCACAACATCGACCGCAGGCGGGTGACCACGGGCGTACGACGCCGGTCCGTCGGCGCCCAGCGCGCCGTGGGACGGCGAGGAAACACCATGTCCGACAACGACATCGATGCGATGATCATCAACCTGATCGACCGCATCACCCGCCGCATGCGCAGCAGCGGACGAACCGGCCGCACGGTGGTCCTGCGGCTGCGGTTCGACGACTACAGTCGCGTGACGCGTTCGCACACCATGCACCGCACGACCGCGTCGACCGAGGAAATCCTCACCGCCGCACGCGGATTGGTGGCCGCGGCAGGGCCGATGATCGCCGACCGCGGACTGACGCTGATGGGGTTCTCGGTGTCGAACGTCGACACCGCCGGCACCGAACAGCTCGAGCTACCCTTCGATGGCGAGCCCGACACTGCCGCGGTGGACTGCGCCGTCGACCTGGTGCGCCAGAAGTTCGGCAACGCCTGCCTGACGCGCGGCGTGCTGGTCGGCAAGGACCCCGGCTGGGAAATGCCGATGCTGCCGGAATAGCACGGGGTGACGCGGTGTTGGCCGGGTCATGCCGAGAAAGCTGACAGAAGCAGAGCGCGAGCAGTTCCTGGCCGACAAGCACGTCGCGGTGCTGTCCGTTGCCGCCGAAGACGGCCGGCCGCCGTCGAGCGTCCCCATCTGGTACGACTACACCTCCGATGGGTTGATCCGGATCAACACCGGTGCCGGCAGCCGCAAGGCGAAGCTGATCGAGCGGGCGGGCGTGGTGTCTCTGGTGGTCCAGAGGGAAGAGCCGCCGTACCAGTACGTGATTGTCGAGGGCTCGGTCGTCGACACCGCCACGCCCGCGCCGGACGACGCGCGTGAAGAGATCGCGATCCGGTACCTGGGCGAAGAGGCCGGGCGCGAGTTCGCCCGTTCGATGGCGGGCGTAGCCACCGTCCTGTTCACCGTCCGCCCCGACCGGTGGCTCACGGCCGACTTCTCTGACGAGGTCTGACCGCGCACGGATTGGTGGTGCCTGTCGACAAATTCCCGGCCAGGAAATGCCGATGCTGCCGGTTGCTTGATCGAGCGAAAGACGCTGCATCAGAACTTCTTTACGTCACGAGATATCTGCTCGAAGGCTCTGCCGAGTGATCCGAAATTGATGCAAGTCGGGTCCAGTGGACCGGGTTAGGCTCGATTGAGGGTCGGATGTTGACTGCACTGGGGGGCGTGTGGGCGAGAAGTGCATCTCCGTAGCGACGGTGTGCGGCAAAGTTGCCGATGTTGGGGCGAGTCCGGTCGGTAAGTCGGCCGAGAACACCTCCTAGGCCGGCTGCACGATGGGGCTATCGATTGCAGACGTAGATAAGTGGAATCCGGACTCGCTCAGCGCAGTAGGTGCGGCAAGTACCGCTCGCGCGAATGCGGCGGCCGAGGCCGATAGCGCCTTGAGAGGGTTATCGGCCTTTGACAGCTGGCAAGGTACTGGCGCCAACGCTGCGCGGTTACGCACCCAGGCATACGCAGACAGTCTGGACGGACACGGCCGGGGTGCGTCTGCGGTTGCCACAGCTACCAGGACCGCAGCCAACGAGGTCAGGCAGGTCAAGAGCCAACTCAGCGAGTTGCGGTCGACGTTGGGGCAGTACGGCATCACGGTTGATGCCAATGGAAACCGCGTGCTGCCGCCGACAAATTTATCGTCGCTGCCGCCTGCCCTTCGCACGCTTGTGCAGGGCGTGACTAGAGCGGGCCAGCAGAGCCTGGATCAGATCCGACAGGCGGCCGATCAAGCCGACGGCCTTCTCGCCGATTCATTGACGAAAAGCAGTGAAAAGCTACCGACGCAAGGCGAGGATGGAAAAGGCGATGATAAACCGCCGCCTCGGTGGACTGACAAAGATCTGTATCCGCACGATCCAACTGCTGACGATGTCAATCAAGACAGCATTGGAGACTGCTATCTGGATTCCACAATGGGTGCAATCGCCAATGCGAATCCACAATGGATAAAGGATCGCATACACTACGACCCGGCGTCTGGAAATTTCGATGTCACGTTGTGGGATGGCAAGCAGTGGAGGCACATCCCTGTCACGCAAGACGATATCGACACCAATATTGCGCATCACGGTGCAAGTTGGCTCGACAATGGCAGGCCTGATGCGCCACTGTGGCCCACAGTTCTGGAGAACGCCTATGCGAAGTTGAAAGCCCCGGACCGGAGTCTCGGAGATGCACTGGACAACGGCATAGGTAAGGGCGGTTATCCTCAAGACGCGATGGAGGCTCTCACCGGAAACCGAGGCACAGTCATCAATCCACAGAATGTCTGGCTGACGAGGGACCACCTTGACCAACAGATTGCACAGGCCCTGGCCAACCACCAACCTGTAACAATTGGGAGCACGCCGGATGGCAGCCCGATACACAATAGCCACGCATATATGGTTGAAAAGATCACCGGAACAGGCAGTGACGCTCAAGTCACGCTACGCAATCCATGGAACAGCGACAATGAGAATCCAATCGTCACTGTCAGGCTTGGCGATCTCATCGGCTCTGGAATACCTGGCATCAACGGGCATCACCCCACCAATGTCGTCAACATCGGTGCACTAGGATGAAACGGTCGACGAAAAAGATGTGGATAGTTCTTACCGTTGTCGCATTCGTCGTTATTGTCGCCGGAGGAACCATGATGTATCGAATTGCTCAGCGGCCGGCCATTCCATTAGCGGACATTCCCGCCTATCCGTACGAAAAATATCAGATGCGGGGGGCGTCGCTTCCGATCGACAGCGTTGATTCGGCAGTCCGGACCCGTGCCGAGCAGGCGTTGACGCAGTTTGCTTCGACAGTTGAGTCCGGCTACGTCGTCGCCGACAACCGATTCTTGGCCGGCAAGGGCGGGTTTGCCTGGGATGCGGTTCGCAGCGAGGCGGGCGGATATCTGCAGCGTGCAGGCTACTCAGTGGATCGCGCCGGCCAAACTCCAGAGCGCGAAATCGACTTTGCTTACATCCTATGGCGAAGCGACAGCAAGTTCTGGCGACCGAACAGCAGCGACCGAATACTTGCGGTCGCTTTACAGGAGCCTGTTGCGCCGGGGCCAATCGATGAGCAGGTCCATATCTATGGCTACTTCAGGCTGACGCCCGCCCACTGACCGGCATCGAGGAACTTGCCAACCAGGGTGTTCAGTTACGCGAACGAGTCCCAATATCCTGGGCCGCTTTTCTTACCGAAGCCGCCCCCAATTCGTCGGACTGCACGTATTTCTCTGCGGCTTCGATGAACTTCTCACCGTGCTCGACAAGGTTCTTGGGATACAACGCCGTCGCTTCCTGCCAATCCGCGGCCAACGACGCAAGGGCGCCGGCGGATCTACCTACCCAGCCCGACTGAGCGGACGCAATCGCTGTGTCGCTGTCGCCGAATGCCGATCTCGTCCTCGCGGCAATCTCACCCACCTCGACACCTGATGTGTGAATCTCGGCCGGATCGACCTTCAACTCGCTCATGCGTTCCCCCTTGCGCGCCGTACGCACTACTGCGGCTTGAACACCTCCACATTAACGCTGCCGTGGACACCTGCTCGGCACGAATTCGCCGCGATTCGAAATGGCCAGCGCTGCTAATGTCATGAAAAGCAGGAGAATCTCGTCGGATTCGAGAAGGCACTCAGGGGTCCATGTCGCACAGTGACCGATCGGATGACGTAGACGACTGGGCCGACGAAAGCGACGTGGATTTCGACGATTTCGTTGCCCCGCCCAGTTACTTCGATGTCGTAGCGGACGACACCGACCGCCAGGCAGCCGAGTCCGGCAGCGTGTCCGATTCGGCACGCGCTCTCACGCCAGACGACGAGACCACAGGCCCGATCGTGCTCGCTGTCAGCGTGACCAACGCCGCAGAGACCATCACTGCGACGGCGACCATCAGTGGCTGGCTACAACGTATCGAGCTGGCACCACACGTGACGTCCATCGACGAGGCAGAGCTGGCTCGGGAAGTCATCGCCACCGCCGAGCTGGCCAGGCTGAAGGGCCAGGCCAGTCAGCGGAACCTCGTTGAAGACATGCTGATGTGGCAAGGCGCAGACAGCCACACCGCCCGCGACTACGTCGACGAATACATGAACTTGCCGACTTCGGCTCAAGCGGCCGAGGCCGAGGCCGAAGCGAACGCGCGGTACCTGCGAGGCGAGTATTGAAGCTAACCGATCCGGTACGTCCATCCCGCGTCGGCGACACACTGCTGGATCGGGATCTTGATGTCGTCGGTCGTGATCAGGTGGTGCATGCAGTTCGAGTTGCCCGACCAGAACAGCTGCAGGTCACCGGTGTCGTGACACTCGATCCACTGGCCTTCGGCGTCCTGGCGCCATTCGACCAGGTGATCCACCGCGTGCAGGAGCCGGTTCTCGGCATCCAGTCGTAGATGGATCTGGAAGGTCAGCGCCACCGCCAGATCTTCGAGTACCTGCCGCCAGTCCGGGTCGTCGGACTTCCACTCGGCCACCAGGTCGACGCCCTCGGGAGCGCCGTCACGGATCAGCCACGGGCGCGCTGGACTGTTCAGCTGCAGCAGGAAGCCGTGCAGTTCACTGTCCGGGGATGATTTCAATGCTGAGGGCAATGTTGGATCCCTTGACGTCGACGGCTCGCACCATCGCGCGGCGGGACTTCGCGCCGGTGACCACGGTGCAGGTCTGTGCCGCTCCTACCTTGCCCTCGAGACCGCCGTCGCACACCACGGAATCGATGGTTGAACTGGTTTTGGTGCCCAAGTTGTTCTTGACCGCCGTCTCCAATTGGGCTTTCGACATGGTGGGGGCTCCGCCCCCGACGTGCACGGAGCACGACGTCAGCACGCATGCTGCGGCGAGCAGCGCAGCCCGTCGCAGCGTCGATCGACCGCCCATGCTGAATCAGTATGCCCGCCCGCGGAGTTCAGAATTGCGCAACCGCGAATCCCGACAGCAGCACCAGGAATCCGCCGACCTCTCCGAGGATCAGCGCCACCATCCCGGCGTGCAGACCGCCACTGGGGTGCTCGAACTGGTTGGTGGTGTCCTGCCGGAACCCATGATGGATGTACGCGGCGATGGCGACGACGAAGAAGAACACCAAAACCATTGCGGCCGTGAGGTTCACCCACGTCGGCCAGGAACTGAGCTGCACGAACACCGCCACCAGCAGGGTGGAGAACGAGTACATCAGCGCGGCCCGGTGCGCGATGTCGACGTAGGGGTGCGCCAGATGGTCGGCGTTGACGGCCATCTGCCGGTACTTCCAGATGCCGAGGACCAGCGCCAGCAGGAAGATCAGGCCGGCGGCGAAAAGCGTGATGACGGTTGCGGTACCGAGAACCATGGGCCCGACGCTACGCGGCGGCCCAGGACAGCAGTCGCTCGACCGGCCAAGTGTTGACGATCCGATCCTGCGGCACACCGGCATCCAGCGCCCGCTGCGCGCCGTAGCCGAGAAAGTCCAGCTGGCCGGGCGCATGCGCGTCGGTGTCGATCGAGAACAGACACCCGGTGTCCAACGCCAGGTTCAGCAGCCGGGTCGGCGGGTCGCGCCGTTCTGGGCGCGAATTGATCTCCACCGCAACATCATTGGCGGCGCACGCCGCGAACACCGCTTCCGCGCCGAACTTCGATTCCGGCCGGGTGCCGCGCGAGCCCTCGACGAGGCGACCGGTGCAGTGACCCAGCACGTTCGCCTGACCACCGGACACCGCGCGGACCATGCGCCGGGTCATCGCGGCGGCGTCCATGGCCAGCTTGGAGTGCACGCTGGCCACCACCACGTCCAGCCGCTCCAACAGCTCGGGTTCCTGATCCAGCGAGCCGTCCTCAAGGATGTCGACCTCGATGCCGGTGAGGATGCGCATCGGCGCGAACCGGTCCCGGATTTCGTCGATGACATCCAGCTGCTGACGTAACCGGTCCGCGCTGAGACCGTTGGCCACGGTCAACCGCGGCGAGTGGTCGGTGAGCGCGCAGTACCCGTGGCCCAAACGCTGTGCGGTGGCCATCATTTCACTGATGGGCGCCGAGCCGTCGGACCAGTTCGAGTGCAGATGCAAGTCGCCCTTCAGTGCCGTGCGCAGCGCTCCCCCACCCAAATCGGCTGCCGCCGTGCGCAGTTGGACGAGCGCGTCAGGCTCCCGTCCGGCCCACGCCTGGGCGATCACGGCGGCGGTCTTGGGTCCGACGCCGGCGAGCGTCTGCCAGTTATTGGCCCGGCCCAGCTTCTCGCGTTGTTCGGGTGTCAGCGCCTCCACCACGTCCGCGGCTTTGCGGTAGGCCATGACGCGGCGGGACTCCTCACGTGCGCGGTCCTTGTAGAAGGCGATCTCTCGCAACGCGGCCACCGGGTCCATGACGTCCAGTCTGCCAACGCGCGGAGGAAACTCACAGGAATTAGTAGCCGGTCGTGACTAGTTTCAGTAAGCGTGCGATTCGCCTTCAAAACCTCACCGCAAGACACCACCTGGTCGGACATGCTCGCCGTGTGGCAGGCCGCCGACGACATCGACGTGTTCGAGTCCGGCTGGACCTTCGACCACTTCTATCCGATCTTCTCCGACTCGTCCGGTCCCTGCCTGGAGGGCTGGGTCACGCTGACCGCGCTGGCGCAGGCCACCAAACGGCTGCGGGTCGGCGTTCTGGTCACCGGCATCCACTATCGACACCCGGCCGTTCTGGCCAACATGGCATCCGCGCTGGACATCGTCTCGAACGGCCGGCTGGAGCTGGGCATCGGCGCCGGCTGGAACGAGGAGGAGTCCGGCGCCTATGGCATCGAGTTGGGCTCGGTCAAGGAGCGGTTCGACCGCTTCGAAGAGGCCTGCGAGGTGCTCAAAGGCCTCCTCAGCCAGGACACCACGACCTTCGACGGCAAGTTCTATCAGTTGAAGGACGCCCGCAACGAGCCGAAGGGGCCGCAACAGCCGCATCCGCCGTTCTGCATCGGCGGTAGCGGCGAGAAGCGCACTCTGAAGATCACTGCCAAGTACGCCGATCACTGGAACTTCGTCGGCGGGACGCCGGAGGAGTTTGCCCGCAAGCGCGACGTGCTCGCCGCGCATTGTGCCGACATCGGCCGGGATCCCAAGGAGATCACCCTGTCGGCGCACGTCCGGCTCGGCCAGGACCGGGACTACCGCAAGGTGGTCGACGAGGCTGCGGGCCTGGGCGCTGAGGGCCTGGACCTGGCGATCATCTACATCCCCCAACCGCATGACCCGGCCGTGCTGGAGCCGTTGGCCGAAGCGATCCGGGACTCAGGGCTGCTGACCGCCTGAGATACGGCAACCGCCCGGAACCGAGAGTTCGGTTCCGGGCGGGCGTGCGTTCTTAATTATCGCGGAGGTCACAAATCGATAACGATCAGCAAAGCAGCTGACGTTACTGCCGATTACCGTCGGCCAGGGCGGTCGATCGAGCGCTAGGCGCCGAAGCGGACCATGTCCGCGGCGGTGACCAGGCGCTCGTTCTTCGCCGGAAACTCGCGGCTCTTGACCGGGTGCCGGAACAGGGACCAGGCAATACGTCCCATGCGCGAACGTGAGATCGGGTTGTTGTACACGGTGATCACTCCTGCGGTCGGCGATTGGTTGCACCGTGGGGCCAGACTATCGCACGGCCCTCGCGATTTCATTACAACGCCGGTCATCGGCAAACCTTTGGAGGCGCGCCGAAAGTAACAGCGGCGTGTCGGATGTGACTGGTGTGATTGTTGTTGCGGAAGAAGCCCTTAAAGCCCTCTTAATTTAAGAGAGTGACAGCCGCGCAAGTGACCCACCAGACAATATGAGCTACGTCACTCACGCGGCTCAGACCGGAAGTTCACGCGGCTTCCGGAACACGTCGTCCAGCGTGACGGTGCGCAGGTTGCGTTCCTTCAACAGGTCGACCAGTTGGCCGTACACGTGCGTCACCGGCAGGTGGTTGAGGTGGCCGATGACCACCGTCTGCTCCGTGAAGTACTTGCCCGCCATCTTGAGGATGTAGTCCTCGGTGACGATGTTCTCGTCGCCCAGCGATCCCGTCCACATGGTCGGCGTCGAGTAGCCGAGCTCCGCGGCGATCTTGTCGACGGTCGCGTTGTGGCTGCCATACGGCGGCCGGTAGTACGGACGGGAGTCGACCCCGAAGGTCGACTGCAGGAACTTGTGGTTGCGCTCCAACTGGTCGACGATCTCGTCCTTGGACAGTTTCGCCAGGTCCGGATGCGACCAGGTGTGGTTGCCCAGCTGAATCTGGCCCGACTCCACGAGCGGCAGCATCAGGTCCCGGTTCTCGGTCCATGACTGGTAGCGGCCGTTGACGAAATAGGTCAGCCGCATCCCGGTGTCCCGCGCGAGCTTGGTGTACGCGCGCACGACCTCGGAACTCACGCCGTCATCGAGCGTGATCGCCACACGATTGCCGGCCACGTCCGGCAGGCTGCTGAGCTCGCCGCCACCCGGCAACGCCAATCCCATGCCCCGCTGTACCGGTTCCTTCGGAGCCTTCGGCGGCGCCGCGGCCACGGTCGCGGCCGGCCCGTCGACAGCGCACCGCGCCAGGCCCACGCCGGCCACCACCGAGGCCGACAAACCCACGAGAAAACGTCGCCGGCTCAGCTCAGAGCCGGCGAACAGGGATCCGGGTGCAGTGGAGTAGTTCGCCATAAGTATTCAGTTCTGGTCGATCGGGACCCGAACCGATTTATTGTGCAACTTCAGTCACACCAGCCTCATGCGACACACCCGGTGGTATCGAGTCGTTATCAACGACGTCCGCGGTCACATCCAGCGGACACACAAGCTCCGTCAGATCACACCGCTGTCCGCAGCTACGCTGGACATGGGGAAATGCCGAAGGGGGGCTTGTGGGACTTTTCGAAAAAGTGACCGACATCGTCGAGGCCCCATTCAAGATTGCGAGCGGCGTCGTCAACGGCGTTATCGATACCACTCACTTCGTGGGTGACATCAGCCGTGGCGACTACACCACCGCGGCAAGCGATCTCACCAAGGTGATTGCGGACGGATCTGACATCGTGCAAGGACTCGGATCGCTCGGCGCATCGGTGGCACCAGTACCGGCGGGATATCAAGGCGCACAAGCGACGGACCCAAGCTCCAAGATCTTGTGGGGCGCCAAGATGGTCATCGAAGGTTTGGAGAAGGCCACAGGAACCGGGACCCCATATGACGGCGACGAGTTCCGTGAATCAAGCAAGCGTTTGGAATCGGTCGTCGAGGCCCTGGTCGACGCAGCCCCACATACCGATCGATGGGACGGCACGGCCTCCCAGGTGTATACCGCAGTCAATGCCTCCCACCGGAGGGTCGCATCCGGCGTGCAAGCGTCCGACCTCGCGATTGCCGGAGTCCTCGATACAGAGGCCGGCCAGGTAACCCGGACTCGTAAGACTTTCGACGACGAAAAGGACTGGCTCGGAAAGTTCGACCTCATGACCGTCCATCTCAATGCGACCGGCCCGGGTCGAGCCATCAAGATTGCGCTTGATACCGCGGTAGCCGCTGTTACCGTCACCGCCGCAGGCACCGCTATGACGATTCTCGTGAAGAACAGTTTCGAGAACGCAGGGCGCATTCGCGAACATCTCGATGCGTACGAAACCGCACTGCGCGACACATCCGGAAAACCCGCGAGCAACGGGGTATTCCCACCCATCCCAGACGACGAGCTGCCACGCCGTGATACGAATCCGAATGGCACGACTCACATGCCAAATCCGGAGGACGGCACTACCGAGCCGAGACGCACGAAGGCCAACGAGCCATATACCGAGCCCAGCCCAGAAGAACCCGTCCCAAGCGGCCCGCCAGCCACTCCGTATGGCATGCCCACGTTGCCATCCGCACCGTCAGCTCCTTCAACACCAACAACGTCACAACCAGCACCACCACCGCTCGCGACACCGATTCCGAGCGCCGCACCTACGACACCACTTGCGCCAGCGGCGTTCTCGCCACAGCCTCAGCGGACCGCGCCCTCCGCACCCGCAACGACTGCAGCATCGGCATTCACGGCTCCTATGCCGACATCGGCCAGTGCGCCGGTGTCGTCTCCAGGTTCTGCGCAGTCGGCCGCAGTATCGCCAACACAGGCCGCATCAGTTGCCGCCCCGGCGAATCCCGGCCCTCGCGCACCAATCAACGTGCCTACGGAAGAGGCTCAATCGGACGCCACCAAACCCGAACCACAAGGAACGAACCCCCATGGCAAGTGATCACGAAAAGAACCTCGTCGTCCTGACCGAACATCTCCTGCATCTGGCGGAAAAGCAGCGGAAAGCGTCGGATCAGATCGCCGGATCGACCAGGTCATTGGTCGATCCGGCACGTCAAGTGTCCGACACCCACGGGATAGCCTGCGAAGCAACTCATCTGGCGGTGTCGGCGGCGATCTCCGCCCGCCGCGCCGGCGGCAAGCAGATGCAGAAAGTGTCGAACGAGCTCGACCTCAAGCTTACCGACGCGTCTGCCTATTACGGCAACGCCGACGCCGCCGGAGCTCAGATGCTCAATCACCAAATGCCCAGATGAATACATCTGACGACGGCTGGGACGCTGGCACCAACGAAGACGAATCGATCCTCGACACCCTCTACGGCGGGGTGTTTCCGGTGACCAACACCGATGAATCTGCCTCGGCCGCAACATCAGACGGTGACCACGACAGCGTTGAGTCACTGATTTTCACTGTGACGAATCCTCTCGGAACCGTCTCGGTAGCTGCACTTTCTAACGGCGCACCGTACCGAGTTGAACTCGCTCCTGAAGTCGCCAGGATGACGGAACATGAACTGATCGAAGAGATTTCGCTGATCGCGAGGCTAGCCCGACAGAACGCCCTGGCCGGACAGCACTTGATCATTTCGGGGATGCTCTCCAATTCCGGCCTCGACCGTGCGTTCGTCCGGAGCTACCTGGAGCGCGACCTCGGGCTTCCTTCAATGGAAGCCGCACTCGCCGACAAGGCTCGGATCTTCGCCACACGGTACGAACGTGAAGAGGACTGACGGCGTGTACGTCTCGCCACCGGCCGCGACTGCTCCGACTGTTCGACGACGCCGCTGGATACTGATCCTCGCCGCCATCACGACGCTGTTGGCAGTGGTCATTGGAGGCGGAATCTCGTGGTGGTTTCTCGGCGGCGCCGAGAAGTGGGCACGAACCCGATGGACCCCGCCCAAGCAGGATCTACTGTCGACACTGCGGCTGCGACCAACGCCAGGATGGCGGACCACTGTCACCGGCCTGGGGTTACCTGCCGAGGCGCGGATCAACGCTGGCAAAGACTCGTGGGAATACCCCATCATCAAGACGACTTCAAACCGCACGTACGTGCTAGCCAGTACGCCTGGGCCGCCGGAGCGATGGTGGCTTGCCGCGATTGACGGCGCCACCGGACGTCCACTCTTCCGAGCAGTGTCGATGGGCGAAAGTCGCCAGATACCAAGGTGTTTCCCCAACGGCATCGACGTCATATGCGTTTCGGACCACATCGTAGAGCCATCCACCGCGTGGGTCATCAACGGCCAGACCGGTGTCATGACCTATAGCGGGCCGACCGATCTCCGGTTGGCCAACGGCGCCCAACCGCAGGCACAAAGGACGCCCAACTACCTATTAGCCACCTACTTGGGCCTCGGCACCTACGGGATCGGGGCACGCGCAGAGCGGACCTGGCACATTCCCAATACGGGTGGGAGCGGCGGTGAGGTCAAGGATGACGTGACGTTCAGCGACCCAGACGGCGATGGACCAGATGGCACCGTGATGTTTTCGGTCAAAGACGGTCGTCAATGGACCCCGCAGTTTCCCACCGACGCAGACTTCACCGGGTGGGCTTTCTTCGACGGTGGCTTCGCGGCGCAGTTCAGTTCCAAGGCAGATCGCGAGTTCGTTCAACTCTTCGACCTCGACGGAAAGCCCCTCAGCACCAAGCAGATCAAGGGGCACCTGACCGGAGTCGCCGGAAACCTCATCACCGTCTTGGATGCCCGCGCGACGTCGGTCTACGACCTCCGCGGAACCAAGCTTCTGGAGATCTCTGGGAACCGGTCGCGCCACTCCTACCTGGTCGGGACCACACTATGGGTTCGTGAGACCCGCGTTGACGAAGCGCAGCCCGTCTATCGGGCATACGACATGCGTTCCGGCGCGGCAGGCGCTACGTGCGCTTTGGACTTCTTCCGGTCGATCGGTACCGACGGCAGAGTGATCGTGCAGGCGCCCACTGATCGCTCCTCGCCTCAATGGAAGCTGCTTGCTCAGGCCTACGACCTCACCACCTGTGAAGTGGCGTGGTCGATCCCGAGACCGCCTGGCTCCCTTGGCACGGTGGCACGGCTCGGAGACACCCTCGTACAACTATCCGACGACGGCACCGAACTGATCTCGCTCGTCAACCGGTAGGGGGCGATACCCGCGAGGGAACCGAGTTGGTCACCCGGCTCAGATAGCAGTTCGCCGGCCCCGGGAAACCCGGGACCGGCGAACGAAGCCTTCTTACCGATCAGCGCTGCGGCGCAGCCGTCGGCTTGATCGGCTTCGGCAGCGCCGACTCACCCATCAGGTAGCGGTCCACGCCGGCGGCCGCGGCACGGCCCTCGGCGATGGCCCACACGATGAGCGACTGGCCGCGGCCCATGTCACCGGCGACGAAGACGCCCGGCACGGTGGTCTGGAAGTCGTTGTCCCGGGCCACGTTTCCGCGGTCGGTGAGCTCGACGCCCAGCTCGGTCAGCAGGCCTTCACGCTCGGGACCGACGAAGCCCATGGCCAGGAAGACGATGTCCGCCGCGAGTTCGAAGTCCGAACCCTCGACCTTCTCGAACTTGCCGGCCTTCATGACGACCTCGTGCACCTTCAGCGCCGAGACCTTGCCATCGGTGCCCAGGAACTCCTCGGTGTTGACCGAGAAGACGCGCTCGCCACCCTCTTCGTGTGCCGAGGACACCCGGAACATGAGCGGGTAGGTCGGCCACGGGGTCGACTCGGCGCGCTCCTCCGGCGGACGCGGCATGATCTCGAACTGGTGGACGCTCTCGGCACCCTGCCGGTGGGCGGTGCCCAGGCAGTCGGCGCCGGTGTCACCACCACCGATGATGACGACCTTCTTGCCCTTGGCCGTGATCGGCGGCTCGCCGTCGGGGCCGAGGACGTCGTCGCCGAGTTGCACCCGGTTGCCCCAGGGCAGGTACTCCATGGCCTGGTAGATGCCCTCGAGCTCACGGCCCGGGATCGGCAGGTCACGCCATGCGGTCGCGCCGCCGGCCAGGACCACTGCGTCGTAGTCTTCCTGCAGCTGCTCGACGGTGATGTCGACGCCGACGTTGACGTTCGTCCGGAACTGCGTGCCCTCGGCCGCCATCTGCTCGAGACGACGGTCGATGTGCCGCTTCTCCATCTTGAATTCCGGGATGCCGTAACGCAGCAGACCACCGATGCGGTCGGCCCGCTCGAGGACGGTCACGTCATGTCCGGCACGGGTGAGCTGCTGGGCAGCGGCCAGACCGGCCGGTCCGGAACCGACGACGGCGACCTTCTTGCCGGTCTTCACGTCCGGGATCATCGGCTTGACCCAGCCCTGGTCGAAGGCGTTGTCGATGAGCTCGACCTCGACCTGCTTGATGGTCACCGGGTCCTGGTTGATGCCGAGGACGCACGACGCCTCACACGGCGCCGGGCACAGCCGCCCGGTGAATTCCGGGAAGTTGTTGGTGGCGTGCAGGCGCTCGATGCCGTCGCGCCAGCGGTCCCGGTACACCAGGTCGTTCCACTCGGGAATCAGGTTCCCGAGCGGACAACCGTTGTGGCAGAAGGGGATACCGCAGTCCATGCAGCGCGAGGCCTGGACCTGCAGGGTCTCCTTGGAGAACTCCTCGTAGACCTCTTTCCAGTCCTTGAGGCGCAGGTCGACCGGCCGGCGGACCGGGGTCTGGCGGTGGGTGTGCTTGAGGAAGCCGTTCGGATCAGCCACGAGCGGCCGCCATGATCGCTTCGCTGACGTCCTCGCCGGCGGCCTCGGCCCCGGCGATCGCCTCCAGTACCCGCTTGTAGTCGCGAGGCATCACCTTGATGAACTGCTCCTTCTGATTCTGCCAATCGGCCAGAATCCGCTGTCCCACAGCCGATTCGGTGCCATCGACATGGGCGGTGATGATCTCGTGCAGCCACAGTTCATCCGTGGCGTCCAGCGCATCGAGATCGACCATCTCGCCGTTGATGTTGCCCGGCAGGGCGCCCTTCGGGTCGTAGACGTAGGCCATACCGCCGGACATACCGGCGGCGAAGTTACGGCCGGTCTCACCGAGGATGACGACCTTGCCACCGGTCATGTACTCGCAGCCGTGGTCGCCCACGCCCTCGACGACCGCGACGGCGCCCGAGTTACGCACCGCGAACCGCTCGCCCACCACACCGCGCAGGAAAGCCTGCCCGCTGGTGGCACCGAACAGGATCACGTTGCCGCCGATGATGTTCTCCTCGGCCACATACCCGGCCGGCGCGTTCTTCGACGGGCGCACCACGATGCGTCCGCCCGAAAGACCCTTGCCGACATAGTCGTTGGCGTCGCCGTTCACCCGGAGGGTGATGCCCTTGGGCAGGAACGCGCCGAAGCTGTTGCCCGCCGAGCCGTCGAACGTGATGTCGATGGTGCCGTCCGGAAGACCCTGGCCGCCATGAACCTTGGTGACCTCGTGGCCCAGCATGGTGCCGACGGTGCGGTTCACGTTGGTGATCTTCATGGCGAGGCTCACCGGCACCTTGGACTCGATGGCGTCCCGGCACTCGGCGATCAGCTGCTGGTCGAGCGCCTTGTCCAGACCGTGGTCCTGGCTCGACGTGCAGTACAGATCCTGCTTCATGAAGGCCGACTCCGGTTCGTACAGCACCGGGGTCAGGTCCAGCTTCTGCGCGCGCCAGTGGGCGACGGCCTTGCTGGTGTCCAGCGCGCCGACCTGGCCGACCATCTCGTTGATGGTGCGGAAGCCCAGCTGCGCCATGAGTTCGCGGACCTCTTCTGCGATGAACAGGAAGAAGTTCTCGACGAATTCCGGCTTGCCGGTGAACCGCTCGCGCAGCACCGGGTTCTGGGTGGCCACACCCACGGGGCAGGTGTCCAGGTGGCAGACGCGCATCATGATGCAGCCCGAGACCACCAGCGGTGCGGTGGCGAAACCGAATTCCTCGGCGCCCAGCAGCGCGGCGACGACGACGTCGCGGCCCGTCTTGAGCTGACCGTCGACCTGCACGACGATGCGGTCGCGCAGACCGTTGAGCAGCAGGGTCTGCTGCGTCTCGGCCAGGCCCAGCTCCCACGGCGCGCCCGCGTGCTTCTGCGAGGTCAGCGGGGTCGCACCGGTGCCACCGTCGTGCCCGGAGATGAGCACCACGTCGGCGTGCGCCTTGGAGACACCGGCTGCCACCGTTCCCACACCATTTTCGGACACCAGCTTCACGTGGATGCGGGCCTCGGGGTTGGCGTTCTTCAGGTCGTGGATCAGCTGCGCCAGATCCTCGATCGAGTAGATGTCGTGGTGCGGCGGCGGCGAGATCAGGCCGACACCCGGGGTCGAGTGCCGTACCTCGGCCACCCACGGGTACACCTTGTGCCCCGGAAGCTGACCGCCCTCACCGGGCTTGGCGCCCTGGGCCATCTTGATCTGGATGTCGGTGCAGTTCGTCAGGTAGTGCGACGTCACACCGAAGCGGGCCGACGCGACCTGCTTGATGGCACTGCGCCGCCAGTCGCCGTTGGCGTCCCGGTCGAAGCGCTCGACGTTCTCGCCGCCCTCACCCGAGTTCGACCGTCCGCCAAGGCGGTTCATGGCGATGGCCAGCGTCTCGTGGGCCTCGGCCGAGATCGAGCCGTAGCTCATCGCGCCGGTGGAGAACCGCTTGACGATCTCACTGGCGGGCTCGACCTCGTCGATCGAGATCGGTTCGCGCACACCTTCTTTGAAGGTGAACAGGCCACGCAGGGAGGCCATGCGCTCGCTCTGGTCGTCGACCAGCTTGGTGTACTCCTTGAACACCGAGTACTGCCCGGTGCGGGTGGAGTGCTGCAGCTTGAACACCGTGTCCGGGTTGAACAGGTGGTACTCGCCCTCGCGGCGCCACTGGTACTCGCCGCCGACCTCGAGTTCGCGGTGGGCCCACTCGTCGGGCCGGTCGAGGTAGGCGAGGCTGTGCCGCGCCGCGACGTCGGCCGCGATGTCGTCGAGGTCGATGCCGCCGGTCGGACAGGAGATGCCGGTGAAGTACTCGTCGAGCACGCGCTGGCTGATGCCGACGGCCTGGAACAGCTGGGCGCCGGTGTAGGAGGCCAGCGTCGAGATGCCCATCTTGGACATCACCTTCAGCACACCCTTGCCGGCGGCCTTGACGTAGTTGGCCTTGGCCTGGTCGCTGGTCAGACCGGTGATGACACCGCGGTCGACCATGTCCTCGACGGTCTCGAAGGCCATGTACGGGTTGATGGCGGCAGCGCCGACACCCACGAGCATGGCCATGTGGTGCACCTCGCGGGCATCACCGGACTCGACCACCAGGCCGACCTGGGTGCGGGTGCGCTCCCGGACCAGGTGGTGGTGGACGGCCGCCGTCGACAGCAGCGACGGGATCGGCGCGAGCCATTCGTTGGACTCACGGTCCGACAGCACGATGATGCGGGCACCGTTGCGGATGGCCTGCGACACCTTGGTGCGGACGTCCTCCAGGGCGCGGCGCAGACCTTCTCCACCGTCGGCGACGGGGTACAGGCAGCTGATGACCGCGGCGCGCATGCCGTGCTTGCGGCCCCGGATTTCATGGTCGGGGTCGACGCAGATCAGCTTGGACAGGTCACCGTTGCGCAGGATCGGCTGCGGCACGACGATCTGGCGGCACGAGTTCTCGTCCGGGTTCAGCAGGTCACCCTCGGGGCCGATGACGCCCGAGAGGCTGGTGACGACCTCTTCGCGGATGGCGTCCAGCGGCGGGTTGGTGACCTGGGCGAACAGCTGCTGGAAGTAGTCGTAGAGCATCCGCGGCCGCTGCGACAGCACAGCGATCGGGGTGTCGGTACCCATGGAGCCCAGCGCCTCGGCGCCGGTACGGGCCATGGGCACGATCAGCTGGGTGACCTCTTCGTTCGTGTAGCCGAACGCCTGCTGGCGCAGCACCACGCGGTGGTGCGGCATCTTGACGTAGTCGCCCGGAGGCAGGTCGTCGATGTGGAACAGGCCGTTGTCGAGCCACTCCTGGTAGGGGTGCTCGGCCGCCAGCTTGTCCTTGATCTCCTCGTCGTCGACGATCCGGCCCTCGGCCATGTCCACGAGGAACATGCGGCCGGGCTGCAGGCGCATC
The DNA here is from genome assembly GCF_000383495.1 of Mycobacterium sp. 360MFTsu5.1. Taxonomy (NCBI): domain Bacteria; kingdom Bacillati; phylum Actinomycetota; class Actinomycetes; order Mycobacteriales; family Mycobacteriaceae; genus Mycobacterium; species Mycobacterium sp. 360MFTsu5.1. Next base: position 249,304 of record NZ_KB911463.1, read on the forward strand.
TTCTTGACGACGGTCGACGGGTCCAGATCCAGGACGCCGGCCTCGGAGGCCATGACGACCAGGCCGTCATCGGTGACCCAGATGCGCGAGGGACGCAGGCCGTTGCGGTCCAGGACCGCGCCGACGATGGTGCCGTCGGTGAAGCACACCGACGCCGGGCCGTCCCACGGCTCCATGAGCGACGAGTGGTACTGGTAGAACGCCCGACGGGCGGGGTCCATGGTCTCACTGCGTTCCCACGCCTCGGGGATCATCATCAGCACGGCGTGGTGCAGCGGACGTCCACCCAGGTGCAGGAGTTCGAGCGCCTCGTCGAACCGTGCGGTGTCCGAGGCGCCCGGCGTACAGACCGGGAAGATCTTGTTCAGGTCGTTGTGGAACCCGAACACGTCGGTGTGGATGAGCGCCTCACGGGCCCGCATCCAGTTCTCGTTGCCGTTGACGGTGTTGATCTCACCGTTGTGGGCGACCCGGCGGAACGGGTGCGCCAGCGGCCACGACGGGAACGTGTTGGTCGAGAAGCGCGAGTGCACGATGCCCAGCGCACTCTTCATCCGCTCGTCCTGCAGGTCCAGGTAGAACGCCTTGAGCTGCGGGGTGGTGAGCATGCCCTTGTAGACGATGGTCTTGCCCGACAGGCTCGGGAAGTACACCGTCTCGCGACCGGGGCCGTCCTGGCCCGGGCCCTTGGTGCCCAGCTCGTGCTCGGCCCGCTTGCGGATGACGTAGGCGCGGCGCTCGAGCTGCATGCCGTCGGCGCCGGCGATGAAAATCTGGCGCAGGGTCGGCATGGCGTCACGCGCCAGGGCGCCGAGCGACGACTCGTCGAACGGCACGTCGCGCCAGCCCAGGACCTGCAGGCCCTCGGCTTCGACGATCTTCTCCACGGCCTCGCACGCCAGCTTGGCGTCGCGGGCCGACTGCGGCAGGAAGGCGATGCCCGTGGCGTAGCTGCCCTCGGCGGGCAGCTCGAAGCCTTCCTCGGCGCACACGGCGCGGAGGAATTCGTCGGGAACCTGCAGCAGGATGCCTGCGCCGTCGCCGGTGTTCGGCTCGGCACCTGCAGCACCGCGGTGCTCCAGGTTCAGCAGTGCCGTGATCGCCTTGTCGACGATGTCGCGGCTCCGACGTCCGTGAATGTCCGCGACCATGGCGACGCCACAGGCGTCGTGCTCATTCGCGGGGTTGTACAGCCCGACCTTGCTGGGTCCGCCGTGCTGCGGCGCCATTCCCACCTAACCCTTCACCATCTTCTTTACGAAGCATCGCTTGACCGCCGCTTTCAACGGCGTCAGCGGACTGAGCGACGGTATGCCAGCGTGCAGCACTGAACGACGGGCCGTCCCGCTCGCCTCGATTGAGACAAAACGATATGACAAACCCGGCCTGACATGCCAACTTAGGCAGACCTAATGAGGTTGCTGCGACTACGTCTCGCAGCGCTCGAAAGCTACCGGTCGGTAGGGCCAATTTTATTGAAGCACTTGCGTTTTCGCCAATCGTTTCTGGTCACACCCAGACGGAGCCCACCTGCACCACTGGTCACCGCACCCGAATTTGTTTTGCTGCAAATCACATATTCACAGGTTGTTGCCAAATCGTTATTTGCTGCAAAGATTGCTCAGATTCTTAGATTCAGCGCCCGCCGCCGAGCAACCGCCGGTCACCTTTGAGCTGCTATTCAGCAACAGCGGGCCTCCCGGCCGACCAGCGGTGAGACGCTCGAAATGCTGTTTGCTGACCCGGCTTTTTCGACTGGAATTGGAGGGTTCGACCAAATGAGTGCTCCCACGATGACACACAAGCTGGCGGCGGAGGCCGTCGGCACCTTCTGGCTGGTGCTCGGCGGTTGCGGCGCCGCGGTCTTCGCCGCCAATCCCACCGAACACACCTCGATCGGCATCGGATTCCTCGGTGTCGCAATCGCTTTCGGACTCACAGTGCTCACGGGCGTCTACGCCTTCGGCAGTGTCTCGGGAGGTCATTTCAATCCGGCGGTCACGCTCGGCGCGGCCCTGGCCCGCCGGATCGAGTGGAAGGCGCTGCCGGCGTACTGGATCGCCCAGGTCATCGGCGGCTTCATCGCCGGCGGCGTCATCTACTGGATCGGCAGCGGCCAGAAGGACTGGTCGGCAACCGGCAACATGGCCGCGAACGGTTTCGGTGACCACTCACCGGAACATTTCGGCCTGGCGTCGGTGCTCATCACCGAAATCGTCCTGACCGCGATGTTCCTGTTCGTGATCCTGGGTTCCACCGACGCCCGGGCCCCGAAGGGCTTCGCCGGACTGTCCATCGGCCTCTCCCTGACCCTGATCCACCTGATCTCGATCCCGATCTCCAACACCTCAGTGAACCCCGCCCGCTCGACCGGCGTCGCGTTCTTCAACGGCAATGGGGCGCCGACTCAGCTGTGGGTGTTCTGGCTGGCGCCGCTGGTAGGAGCCGCCATCGCGGGCGTCGCCTATCCGCTGTTGTTCGGCACGGCCTCGGAACCCGATCGGGACTAGATCTTCTTCAGGTTCGGAATCGCCTGGCGCGCACCGAATCTCGGATTGCGCGCCAGGCCGCTGACCTCGAGCAGCCGCACCGCCCGGTACCGGTGCGGCCGCAGCGGTTCCAGCAAGTCGACCATCGCGGCGTCGTCGATCGGGTGGCCCAGCAACGTCCAGCCGACCATCTTCGCGAGGTGATAGTCACCGACCGAGAGCGCGTCGGCGTCGCCGAAGGCCCGCTGCACGGTTTCGGCCGCCGTCCACACCCCCACGCCCGGCAACGACATCAGCGCCGTCGTCGCGGTCTCGGCTGTCAACCGCTCGAGCGCGTCGGCCCGCTGCGCGCAGCCGACCAGGGTCCGGGCCCGGCCTGGATCCACGTTGGCCCGGTGAAATTCCCAGGACGGGATGCGCCGCCAGGCATCGGCGGTCGGGGGCAACCGCATCCCGGCCGGCGCCGGGCCCGGGGGCGGCGCGCCGTACCGCGTGGTCAGCGTGCGGAACGCACTCCAGGCGTCGATGCCGTGCACCCGCTGCTCGAGAATCGCCGGGATCAGCGCCTCCAACACCCGCCCGGTGCGGCATAAGCGCAGGTGTGGAACCCGGCGCCAGGCTTCGGCGACGGTCGGCTCCGCCGGGTCGAAACCCGTCGCGTCATCCTCGACACCGACCGTCGCGGGCAGGCGGTCCAGAAACTCGGCGGCGCCGTCACCCCACACCTCGCAGTCGACGGTCCTGAGGTCGGGCGAGCTGAGCCGTGCGGTGACCCCGCCGGTGCGCATCAGGCTCGTCCGCCAGATCACGCCGTCGGCGGTCCGGAAGGTCGGATCGGTCCCGCCGCGGCGCAGCGGCGACAACGTCAGGCCGAGGCCGGCCGGGCCGTCCAGGGCCAGGCTGGCGGTGGGCACGGATTCAGGTTAAGCGGGACGCACCACGATGTCGGCCTTGTCCGGATAGAACGCCACCCGGCCGGCGATCTCCGCGACCGCGGGGTACGGCTGCTCGTAGGTCCAGATGACGTCCTCGACGTCGCCGACGTGGTAGTAGCCGGCGTCACCCTTGTACGGGCAGTAGCTGGTGGTCGCGCTTCGGGTCAGCACCGCCCGGTCGACGTCGGCGAGCGGAACATATTGCACCGCTGGGTAATTCGACTCCTGCAGAGTCAGCGCATCACTGGTGTCCGCTACCACCCGGCCGTTGACCGTGACGGTCACGCGCCCGGCGGTCGGCGTGATGGTGATGGGGTGCGACGCACTGGGCGTGAGCACGGGACGCTCGGTCATGTTCAGTGCAACACCTTTCCCGGCGGCGCCGATTCCCGGCATGACGCTGGGCCTGTCACCAGTGACAGGCCCAGCCATCAGACGACAGCTACTGACGGATTACAGCGCAATCCAGATGCCGAAGAACCAGAAACCCCACGCCATGAAGCCTGGATCCCACACCGGGTAGACGGTGTAGCCCCAGTAGTCGAACGGCGGAGGCGGCGGTGCCCACGGCGGGGGCGCCACCCAGATGATCTGTGGTCTCGGCGGCGGTCCCCAGCCCCACGGCCCGGGTCCATGGCCCCACGGTGGCGGGCCGCCACGCCAGTGCCAGTCGCCCGGTCCCGGGTCGCCCGGCCTGGGGTGCCAGGTTCCTTGGTCACCGGGATGCCAGTCCCCGCGGCCATTGTCGTTGTCACCCGGGTGCCAGTCACCGTGATCGCCCGGGTTACCGGGCGGTGGCCCACCGGGGCCGCCCGGATTTCCAGGTGGATTACCCGGGTTTCCGGGCGGACCGCCGGGGTTCCCGGGCGGACCGCCGCCACCCGGACCGTGTCCATTACCCGGACCGTTGCATACCTGCATCGGCGGGCAGGGCGGGGCAGGCTTCGCCTGCGCGATATTGACTCCTAATCCCATAATCGCCGCGCTCACCCCACTGGTGAGCGCGGTAGCTACCACTAACGTCTTTTTGCTCATATCAACCCAACTCCTTCGTTGGAAGGTGCCGTCACGCGGTATATCGCCGCGATACCCCCAAACGGTTACCCGTAACGGTCGAGCATTCTTGTTGCGCCACCGACAATTACCGCTTGCCCAACCCCTGGACGGCCTGTCTACGATCAGCCCCATGACCGCACAGGGACCCGCCTCCGTCACCGCCGCCATCGAGATCGCCGCCAGCCCGTCGGACGTCTACGCGTTGCTGACCGATCTGCCCACGTTGGCCTCGCTCGCCGAGGAGGCACACACCATGGAGTGGCAGAAGGGGTCGTCGGCGGTACCCGGTTCGGTGTTCAAGGGACACAACCGCAACGGCTCGAAGACGTGGACCACGAGCTGCACCGTCACCGAAGCCGTGCCGGGTAAGACGTTCGGCTTCGCCGTGAAGTCCTCGATCGTGCCGATCGCGCACTGGCGCTACGACATCACCGAGACGGCCGACGGCTGCCGCGTCGCCGAGTCCACATGGGACAACCGGCCGGGCCTGTTGAAGCTGTTCGCCGCCTCGCTCACCGGTGTTGCCGACCGCGACGGGGCCAACGCCGAGAACATCCGGCTGACGCTCGAGCGGCTCAAGGCCCGCGCCGAAGCGGCGTAGCCTACGACGCCGTCAGCCCCACGAATACCGGTGATACTGCGACATATGCCGCATACCGGGTACGGCGCGCATGACGGCCGCCACGACCCGCAGCCCCGTCGGCAGCCGGTCGTAGCCGTCGGGGCCGAGGGCCGACTCCCACGACAGCAGTCGCAGCCCGGGCATGGCAGACAGGACGTCGTCCGGGCCGTCCATGGCCCACTTCAACGTCGCGCCCGACCGCCGCACGATGGAGTTCGTCCACTGCAGCTTCACGCCCAGCCGGCTGAAGGCATCGAATTGCAGTTCCCCACTTGGGAAATGCGCCACGATACGACGGAACAGGGCCTGGCCGTCGGCCTCGCCGAGGTACATCGTGAGGCCCTCGGCGAGCATCAGCACCGGGCGGTCGGCGGGGATGTCGGCGAGCCACGCCGGGTCCGTCACCGACGCCGGCACGATGTGGCAGTGCTCGCGGGGCGGGTAGAGCTGCCGGCGCAGCTCGGCGACCTCCGGGTAGTCGACGTCGTACCAGTCGACGCCGGGCCCTGGGTCCAGCCGGTAGTACCGGCTGTCCAGCCCGCAACCCAGGTGCAGCACAACGGCTTCCGGGTGCACGGCCAGGAACTGCCGGGCCGTCCTGTCGAAGTAGGCGGACCGCAGCGTGATGCCCGGCGACCTGGCGGCCGTGACCGTGGTCTGCGACCAGTCGTAGTCGATGCGGGCGACGACATCCCGGGCGTAGGTGTCGTGCAGCACCGAATTCGGCAGGTCGGCGTCCAGGGCCTTGCCGTACAGCGTGGCCAGCATGGTCTGCGGCGCCCCGGTCAGGTCCACCTGCAATCTGTCCGTCATGGTTTCGACGCTAGCCGTGATAGGCCTTGCCGCGCCACGACTTAACACCGCACGGCGCGTTGTTCAGCCCGTGGACTTCTGAGCCTGGCGGGCCTTCCGCAGGCCCACCCAGAACCGCGCCGCCTCCCGCACCGCGTCCTCGACCGGCCTTGGCTCCCAACCTAATTCGGCCCGGGCCTTGCTGCAGTCGACGGGTGCCTCGGCGCGCATCAGCCGCAGGGACGCCAGCGACATGTGTTCGTCGGTGCCCTTGAACCGGCCTTTGACGGTGCCCATGGTGGCGAGCGCGTACGTCACCGGCAGCGGCAGCGACTTGGCCGGTGCCGGCACCCCCGCCTCGGCGGCGGCGATCCGCGCCACCTCGGCATTGCTGATCATCTTGTCGGAGATCAGGTACCGCTCACCGGGCCGGCCCTTGTCGGCTGCCAAGATCAGCGCGCGGGCGGCGTCGTTGACGTCGACCGCTTCCAATTCGATGCCGCTCATCACGAACGGCAGCTTCCCGAATGCGGCGCCGGCGATGATGGCGCCGTGCGGCGTGCGGCCCCAGTCCGTTCCGCCGTAGGTGGTGGACACACACATCGCGACGGCCGGCAGCCCGCGTTCCCGGGCGTACTGCAGCACCAGTTTCTCGGCCTGCACGCGCGACCGCACGTACGGCGGCAGGGTGCGCTCGTCGGCGATGTCGTCCTCGCTGGAGACGAAGCCGCGCTTGCGCCCCACCGTGGCATAGCTGCTCGTGAAGACGAATTTCTTGAGCCCCGAAGCGATTTCGGGTTCCACCGCGACGTCCAGCACGTTGCGGGTGCCCTCGACGTTGGTGCGGAACAACGGCGACGGGTCGCGGAGCCAGCCACGGGTGTCGACGACGCAGTAGTAGACGACGTCGGCCCCGGTCATCGCGGCGCGCAGGGTGTCGTTGTCCCAGATGTCGCCCTCGTAGCGGGTGACGTCGAGGTCGTCGATGCCGATGGTGTTGGCGCCGGCCCGGACCATGACCCGCACGTCTTCCCCGGCCGTCACCAGCTGCCGGGTGACGTGCGAGCCGAGGTAGCCGTTGGCCCCGATGACGAGGGCGGTCACCGGCGTCCCCTGCCACCGACCTTGCGCATCCACTCCTCGGCCACGTCGGGCAGCGTGCCCAGCGCTTCGGCCTTCTTGCACCACGCCATGGTGGTCTCGAGGAATTTCATGGGGTTGTAGATGTCTTCTTGCTTGCTCCACAGGCCGTCGCCCGCGTACGTCATGATCGAAATGTTGGTGGCGCCGATGATGGTGCCGTCTCCCGGATCGCGCATGGGGTTGTCGAGTTCACAGATGACGCGGCCGGTCGCCTCGTCGTACACCTTCCACAGCGACGGGAACGACGTCATGTAGCTGCCGGGGAAGTTCTCCATGGTGTTCCAGATCCAGGGCCGCACCTCTTCGCGGCCGTGCATGGTGCCCATGGCGTGCTCGATGTACAGCACGTCCTCGGTGTAGTGGTCGGTCCACGGATCCCAGTCGCGCGTCTGGGCGGCGCGGTCCACGGTCTGCTCGAAGACGTCGAATGCCGCGATGAGTTCCTCACGGCTGAAGGTGTTGCCCGTCACAGGAAAACTAGAACACGTTCTAGTGGCGCTTGTCGAGCACTTGCATAATTGATTCAAGGAGGCGCACATGACAAACACCGAAACCGCGATCCTGGCCGGCGGCTGCTTCTGGGGGATGCAGGACCTGATCCGCAAGCAGCCGGGCGTGCTGACCACGCGGGTCGGCTACACCGGCGGAACCAACGATCACCCGACGTACCGCAACCACCCCGGCCACGCCGAGGCCGTCGAGATCATCTACGACCCCAGCCAGACCGACTATCGCGCGCTCCTGGAGTTCTTCTTCCAGATCCACGATCCGTCGACCGTCAACCGGCAGGGCAATGACGTCGGCACCAGCTACCGCTCGGCGATCTTCTACACCGACGACGAGCAGAAGCGCATCGCCGAGGACACCATCGCCGACGTCGACGCCTCGGGCCTGTGGCCCGGCAAGGTGGTCACCGAGGTGACGCCGGCCGTCCCGTTCTGGGAGGCCGAGCCGGAGCACCAGGACTACCTGGAGCGCATCCCCAACGGCTACACCTGCCACTTCCCGCGGCCGGGCTGGAAACTGCCCAAGCGTCAGTGATTTGTGCACGATTTTCCGCGCCACCCGCGGAAAATCGTGCACAAATCACGCAGTGGCGGCGCGCTCGGCGATCAGCCGGGCGACCAGCTCGGGGTGCTGATCGGGTAGCCAGTGATTGGCGCCTTCGACGATCTCGAACTTGTACGGCGCGTGGACGAACTGCTCGGTGAGCAGGGCGCCCTTGCGGCCGAGCGCGATGTCGCCGTCGCTCCAGATGTAGGTGGTGGGCCGGGTCACCGGGGTGAACGCCGATTTCGGGTTCACGAACGGCATGGCGCGGTACCAGTTGAGTGCGGTGGTCAGCGCCCCGCTGTCGAATACCTCGGCCCGCGTGACGGCCAGCGCTTCATCGGTCATTCCGCTGCGCGGCATGGCCAGTTGCGCGAATCGTTCGCCGAGCCACGGCAGTTGGAAGATCAGCATGTAGTACGAGTGCAGCGCCTGCGTCCCGACGGCCATCGCCTTCAGGAAGGCGCCGGTGTGGGGCACCGACACCGCGGTCAGGGTGCGCACCAACTCCGGTTTCGTCGCCGCCAGCGACCAGGCGATCGCGGCGCCCCAGTCGTGCCCGACGACGTGCACCGGTCCGCCGACCAGGTCGATCAGCGCGGCGACGTCGTCGGTCAGTTTGGGGATCGTGTATTGCCGCCGGCCCTTGGGCCGGGCACCGGGCGAATAGCCCCGCTGGTTGGGTGCCAGCGTCCGGAAACCGTTGGCGTGCAAAAGCTCCGACACGGCGGCCCAGGACTCGGCGGTCTGTGGGAAGCCGTGCAACAACACCACGACGTCGCCGTCGATGGGGCCGGAGTCGACCACGTCGAAGGTCAGTCCGTCATTGCGGTACTGCGTAATCCGTTCGGTCACGGCATGAACCTACAGCGGGGTGACCCGCCGGCGTAAGGTCACGCGGCCACCGTCTTTGGGCGTGTAGGCCACACCCCGCGAGAAGACCCGCTCCCCCGGCGCGCTGGTGACCTGAATGGCGAAGTGCCGCAACACCGTCCGCAGCACGACGTCCATCTCGACCTGCGCGAACACCGCGCCCACGCAGCGCCGGGTACCGCCACCGAACGGCAGGAACGCCAGCGGCGGACGGCGCCCGAGGAAGCGCTCCGGGTCGAACTGCTCCGGATCGGCGAATTCCTTTGCGTCCTCGTGCATGTGGTCGATGGCGACGATCACCGAGAAACCCCGTGGAATGACCCATTCGCCGAGCTGGAATGTCGGCGCGTACACGTGCCGGCCGGCGAAGTCGATGATGGTGCGGATGCGTTGTACCTCCAGGATGGTCGCCTGGCGGTACTCGTCGGTCTCACCGGCTGCCACCTCGTCCTCGAGGCGGCGCAGCACCTCGGGGTGGCGGGAGATCCGTTCGAATACCCACGCCATGGTGGCCGCGGTGGTTTCGTGGCCGGCCGCCAGCAGCGTCAGCAGTTCGTCGGCGATGTCGCTGCGGGACATCGCCGTTCCGTCCTCGTAGGTGCTGCGCAGCAGCAGCGCCAGCACGTCGTCGCGGCTCTCGAGATCGGGGTCGGCGGCGACCGTGTCGATGAGCCTGCCGACGACCTCGTCGTACCGGCGCCGGTACTCGGCGAGCCGGCCCCACGGTGTGAAGCGGCCGTACGTGCGCGGCGGCATGGGCAGCACCGCGAGCCGCGACCCCAGGGTGACCCACGGCGGGATGATCCGCCGCAGTTCGTCGAGGTGGTGACCGTCGGCGCCGAACACCGCGCGCAGGATGGCGTTGAGGGTGATGTGCATCATCGGCTCGAGCGTGGGGAACGACTTCCCCTCGGGCCAGGACGCCGCCGCACGCAGCGTCTCCTCTTCGAAGATGCGCTCGTAGTTCTTGATGCTCTTGCCGTGGAACGGCGGGGTCAGCAACTTACGGCGCAGCCGGTGTTCGGAACCGTCGAGTGCGAACACCGATCCGCTGCCGAGGACGCGGGATAGGTTCGGCTGGATGTTGCCGACGTCGGCCGGGTTCGCCGCGAACAGCTGCTTGGCCAGCTGCGGGTCGGTCACCATGACCGCGCGGCCGAAAACCGGTGCGTCACAGGTGAATACCGGGCCGAGTCGCGGCACCATCCGGTTGACGAACGCGCGCCGGTTGGTCGCGAACGCGACGCCCTGGAGCAGCTTGGGGACTCCGGTAGCCGGCGGCAGGTGGATCGCCGGGGCGCGGTCGGTGAGTTCAGCGGTGACGGTTTCGGTCATGGCACACTCCAAGCCACTGATTACGCGGTACCACGGTGTACCACGCGGTTATCGGGTACGGTACCGGCTGGTACCACAGCTAGGCAAGGGTTCTGGGAGAGATGGCAGACGGCGAGGTCAACTCGGCACAATCGGCGGCACAGCCCTTCCGCGGGCGGCTGCTCGACGGGCTCGCCACCTCCCTGGAGACCCGGGGCTACCGCGACACCACCGTCGCCGACATCGTCCGGAACGCCAAGACCTCCAAGCGCACCTTCTACGACCAGTTCGCCAGCAAGCAAGAGTGCTTCGTCGAGCTGCTGCGCACCAACAACGACGACCTCATCGCCCGGATCCGCGCCGCCATCGATCCCGATGTCGACTGGGAGCAGCAGGTGCGCAACGCCGTGGACGCGTATGTCGCACACATCGCTTCCCGGCCCGCGATCACCCTGAGCTGGATCCGGGAAGCGCCGGCCCTCGGTGACGCCGCGCTACCGCTGAATCGCCATGCCATGGAGCAGCTCACCGACATGGTCGTCGACCTCAGCAGCGGCGCGGCATTTCAGCGCGCCGGCCTGTCCCCGGTCAGCCGGCCGGTGGCCCTGATCCTGCTCGGTGGCCTTCGCGAACTCACCGCGCTCCTCGTCGAGGACGGCCGCGACGTCGCAGACCTCACCGAGCCGGCTCTCACCGCCGCACTCGCGATGCTGGGCACCAGATCGTCAGCGCAACATCAGGCGCGCTGACTTCTCCAGCCGTTCGGCGATCTCGTCGTACGACGTGAATCCCATGCCGGCCCGGACCAGCGCGCCCGAATAGAGCATCTCCAGCGACTCGATGACGTCGTCGTCGACGTCCGGGCCGAGCGCCGCCGCCAGCCGCGCGCGGATGTCCCCGGCGATGCGCTGCCGCAGCACCTCGACATCCGGGTCGCGGCCGAGCAGCGCGTTGGTCACGGCGCCGGCGAACTCCGGCTCGTCGATCACCAGCAGCGCGATGTGCCGAAGCACCTCGGTCACCCGCGTGGCAGGATCGTCGGAGTCGTGCGCCGCGGGCGGCGAGGACGCCAGTCGGCGCCAGAACACCTCGGCGACCAGGTGTTCCTTCGACGAGAAGTAGGTGTAGGCCGTCGCCGCGCCGACACCGGCGTCGGCCGCGACCCGGCGGACCGTCAGTCCCGCGAAGCCTTCGCGGCGCAACAGGCCGAGCGCGGCACGGCTCAGCCGGTCGACCGTATCGGCCTGTTTGGCCGTCAACCGGCGCCGGGTGGGCTCAAGCGCCTGTTCGGACACGTGTCCGGACGCTACGGCAACGGGCGAACCGCAGCAAGCGGTCTACCGTGGACACATGCGGGCGTTGATCGTCGTCGACGTGCAGAACGACTTCTGCGAAGGGGGCTCCCTCGCGGTGTCCGGCGGCGGCGAGGTGGCCCGCGCGATCACCGGCCTGCTGGCCCGCCGCGAGTACGACCACGTCGTGGCCACGGCCGACCATCACATCGACCCGGGCGCGCATTTCTCCGACCAACCCGACTACGTGACGTCGTGGCCGCCCCACTGCGTCGCCGGGACACCGGGCGAGCAGTTCCACCCCGAGCTCGACGTGTCCACGGTCGAGGCGGTGTTTCGCAAGGGCCGGTACTCCGCGGCGTACAGCGGGTTCGAAGGCGAGGACGGCACCGGCACCGCGCTGGCGGACTGGCTGCGCACCCGCGGCGTCGACGAGGTCGACGTGGTCGGCATCGCCACCGACTACTGCGTCAAGGCGACGGCAGCCGATGCCGCCACGGCCGGGTTCCGCACCCGCGTCCTGCTCGACTACACCGCCGGGGTTTCGGCCGATGGCACCGCGAATGCCGTTGCCGCCCTGAAGGATTCCGGCGTGACGGTGGTCTAGGCGGTCGGATCCACCGGCCGGCCCGACCACCGCGGCAGCCGCCCGGCCTGCAGCGCCCGCACACCCTCCTTGGCGTCGTCGTGCGCCATCACCGCGAGATGGATCTCCGTCTCCCGCTGCCCCACCTCGTCGCGCGACAGGTCGAACGAATCCCAGAGCAGCCGCTTGCTGGCCGCCACCGACATCGGTGCGGTGTTGTCCGCGATGTCATGGGCCACCGCCAGCGCGGCCGGCAGCACCTCGTCAGCGGGCAACACACGGCTCGCGATACCGAGCTCCGCCGCGCGGTGTCCATCGAAAGTTGTTCCGGTCAAAAGGATTTCCGCAGCCCGGGCGATGCCGACCAGCCGCGGCAACACCCAGTGCGAGTAGGCGTCCCCGACCACCCCGCGGCGCACCTGCACGACGCCGTAGCGGGCGTCGGCGGCGAAAATCCCGATATCGCACTGCAGCGCCAAGGTGAGCCCCAGGCCGATCGCGTGCCCGTTGACCGCCGCGATCACCGGCTTGCTCAACGACCACGCGGGAACCGGGATGCCGGCCGCACTGAACTCCGGGCCCGGCGCCGCGAAGGTCTCGTCGCCCGCGCCCAGGTCGGCCCCGGCGCAGAACGCCGGTGGCGCCCCGGTCAACACGATGGCCCGCACGTCGTCGGCCTCGTTGCTGCGGGTGTAGGCGTCGGCGAGCTCTTCCCGCATCCCGTCACCAAACGCATTGCGCCGCTCGGGCCGGTTCAGCGTCAGCGTCACCACACCGCCGTCGAACCTGGTCAGCAGCGTGCGGTATTCGGGGAACACCGCCCGAGTAAACCACGATCCTGCAATACCTCTGTAACAGAGCTATTATGGCGACGTGCCCACACACACCGCCCCGACCTCGGACCTCAGCACCGACCTGTTCCATACCGTCGGCAGGTTCCGCCGGCAGCTGCGCCGCACCGCCGGGGGGAGCTTCGCGGGCGTCACCCAATCGCAAGCCGAACTGCTCAGACTCGTCGGCCGCCGGCCCGGCATCTCGGTCCGGGAAGCCGCACAGGAACTCGGCCTGGCCGCCAACACCGCGTCGACCCTGGTCTCCAAGCTGGCCGCGGACGAACTCCTGGTCCGCACCGTCGACCCCGACGATCGCCGCATCGGTCGGCTCCGACTGACCGAACCCGCCCAGCAGCTCGCCGATCAGACCAGGGCCTCGCGCCGGGCGGCCCTCGATGTCGTCCTGAAGCAACTCAGCACCGATCAAATCGACGATCTGACAAAGGGTTTGACCGTCCTGGCCGAGATGACCCGAATGCTCCAGGAGGGCCAACCATGAGTACTCCCGCCGTCGAATGCGACCACGTCACGCACCGCTACGGCGATTTCACCGCGGTCGACGACCTGAGCCTCACCGTCCAGGTGGGTGAAACCATGGGACTGCTCGGCCCCAACGGCGCCGGCAAGACCACCCTGGTGCGGCTGCTCACCACCCTGACGCCGGTGCAGCACGGGCAGGTCCGCATCTTCGGGCTCGACGCCGGCCACCGCACCATGGATATCCGCCAGAACCTCGGCTATGTGCCGCAACAACTCTCGATCGAGTCCGCCCTCACCGGACGTCAGAACGTCGACCTGTTCGCGCGCCTCTACGACGTGCCGCGGCGTGAACGCCGAGCACGGGTCGACGATGCACTCGATGCCATGCAGCTCCTCGACGTCGCCGACCGGCCCGCGAAAACCTTCTCGGGCGGCATGGTCCGGCGACTCGAGCTGGCGCAGGCCCTGGTGAACCGGCCGTCGCTGCTGATCCTCGACGAACCAACCGTCGGCCTGGATCCCATTGCGCGCGACAGCGTCTGGGCCCAGGTGGCGAACATGCAGCAGGAGTTCGGCATGACGGTCCTACTCACCACGCACTACATGGAGGAAGCCGACGCATTGTGCGACCGGGTTGCCCTCATGCACCACGGCGTCCTGCAGGCCGTCGGGTCGCCCACCGATCTGAAGGCGACGCTCGGTCCGGCCGCCACGCTCGAGGACGTGTTCCGGCACTACGCCGGGTCCGACCTGTCCGGGGACGACGACCGCCAGACCCTGAAGGACATCCGCGCCGGAAGGAGGACGGCCCGTCGTGTCAGTTGATGTCGAACTCGTCGCCGCACCCCGCGGCGCCAGGCGTATCGGCGGGCTCGCCCGCCGCATGGGCGCCTTCGCACTGGTCGAATTGCAGAAGCTGCGCTACGACCGCACCGAGTTGGTCACCCGGACGATCCAGCCCGCCCTCTGGCTGCTGATCTTCGGCCAGACCTTCTCCCGGCTGCATGTCATCGACACCGGCAGCGTGCCGTACCTGTCGTTCCTGGCGCCGGGCATCATCGCCCAGTCGGCGCTGTTCATCTCGATCTTCTACGGCATCCAGATCGTCTGGGACCGCGACGCCGGCATCCTCGCCAAGCTGATGGTGACCCCGTCGCCGGCGTCGGCGCTGATCACCGGCAAGGCGTTCGCGGCGGGCGTCCGATCGATAGCCCAGGTGATCGGGGTGCTGGTGATCGCCCTGCTGATGGGCATCCACCTCAGCTTCAACCCGCTGCACATCGTGGCCGCCATGGCGGTGGTGATGCTCGGGTCGGCGTTCTTCTCTTGCCTGTCAATGACTTTGGCGGGGCTGGTGCGCAACCGCGACCGCCTGATGGGCATCGGCCAGGCCATCACCATGCCGCTGTTCTTCGCCTCCAACGCGCTGTACCCGGTGGACATCATGCCGGGCTGGCTGCGCGCGCTGTCCACCGTGAATCCGTTGTCCTACGAAGTGAACGCGCTGCGCTCACTACTACTCGGCACACCCGGCCACACCCTGCTGGACATCGCGGTCCTGGCCGTCGCGGCAGTCCTGGGCATCGCCGCGGCGTCGGCCCTGCTGCGCCGCCTGGTCCGCTGACGAACGCTGTGCGGCTACCTAATCCGCTCTCATCTGACGCCCATGCGGCGCGCGTTGACTCGTCTCATGAAGCACAGCATCGTCGCGGTCGTCCTGGACGCCGGTACCGACGCCGGCCTGGCCACCGCCCACAGCCTGCTGGCCGAGGGACACCGCGTGGTGGTGACGGCCCGGCAGGCCGGCCCGCTCGTCCGCATCACCCACGGCTACCCCGCCGACCGCATCTACGCGCTCGCCGCCGACACTCACGATCGCAGCCAGTTCGACCAGGTGCTGGCCCTGACGCGCGCCCGGTTCGGCCGCGTCGACATGATCGTCGACCCCAAGCTGTATAGCTCGGTCCTCATGGCTTCGGCCTGAATTGCTGTTAGGTTCGAGCCAATCGGTCGATCACGGCCACGAGATTGGAGCGAACGTTGCGCAAGGTCCTCAAGATCGCTGCAGCAGTCTTCACCGTCGCGGCAGTTTCCGCCGCCGCCACCGAAACCTTGGCCAATTCCCCCGCCACAATTCCGTTCATCCCGACGGGCATCAGCCAGTCGGCCAGCAGCGTCGGCTTCGCCGACTCCGACGTCTACGGCATGAACGCCGACGACATCAACCACACCTTCGACCTGATGTCGGCGACGGGCGTGCGCACCGTCCGCATCATCATCCCGTGGGCCGGCATCGAGGGCACCCAGGGCAGCTTCAACTGGGGCCAGGTCGACACCGTCGTCGGGGCGGCCAACGCTCGCCACATGTCGGTGGTCGGCGCCATCGTCGCGACGCCGGCCTGGGCCGTGGCCCCCGGCGCCCTCCCGATCAGCAGCCCGCCGGCCTCGGCCGCGGTGTATGGCGATTTCGCCGGCGCGGTCGCCGCGCACTACCGGGGCCGCGTCGACGCCTACGAGATCTGGAACGAGCCCAACGCCGTGATGTCGTGGACCTCCGGCCCGCAGGGCCCGGAGCCCGCCGTCTACGCCGACATGCTCAAGGCCTCGTACCCGAAGATCAAGGCCGCCGACCGCGGCGCCGTCGTCATCGGCGGTGTGGTCGGCGCGGTCGTGTCGTTCGGCTCGCTGACGCTCGACCCCGTCACCTTCATCCAGCGCATGTACGGCGCCGGAGCGGCCGGGTCGTTCGACGCGCTGTCGTTCCACCCGTACCACTACAACCTGAAGTTCTCGGCCGGCGCCGGCGTGCCCAACTCGCCGCTGAGCCAGACCGAAGGCATTCACGCAGCCATGGCCGCCAACGGTGACGGCGGCAAGAAGATCTGGGCCACGGAGTACGGCGAGCCCAACTCGGCCGTCGACGAGGCCACCCAGGCCGACTACATCCGCGACTTCCTGGCCAAGTGGCGCACCCTGCCCTACGCCGGCCCGTCGTACATCTACACCACGCGCGACCGCGTCACCGGCAGCTCGAACCCCGAGGAATCCATCGGCGTCTACCGCTCCGACTGGACCCCGAAGCCGGCTCAGGCGGCCGTCAAGGCCATGGCCTAACCACCGACGATGTTGGCGATCGCCCCCAGCGGCAGGTCGAGCCAGTACGGCCGGTGCCGGGCCTCGTACCCGGCTTCGTATACCGCCTTGTCGAGTTCGTAGGCGGCGAGCAGTTCCGCGTCGGCGTCGGTACCGCCGCCCTCGGCATAGCCATCGCAGAACGCCGCCCGGTTGCGGTCGGCCCATTCCCGCGCGCGTGCGGCGAGCTGCTTGCGACGCTGTTCGTTGCCGCCGCCCTCGGTCAGCCGCTGGAAGGCCGCGTACTGGTAGGACCGCAGCATTCCCGCGACGTCCCGCAGCGGCGAGTCGGGTGCGCGGCGCTGATCGAGTGACTGCCCGGGTTCGCCTTCGAAGTCGATCAGCAGCCAGGTCTCGGGGGTGCGCAGCACCTGGCCCAGATGCAGGTCGCCGTGAATCCGCTGCACCGTGATCGGCTGTCCCTCGAGCGCGCGGTAGCGACTCTCGATGGCCGCGGCGTACTCGCGCACCTGCGGCACCGACGCGGCCACCGCTTCCAGCCGCTCCAGCATGATCGCCACCGGGAACAGCGCCGTGGCCGTGCCGAGCTCGTCGGCGAGCGTGGCATGCACCGCGGCGACAGCCTGGCCCAGCCGCTCGGACTCCCCGGCGAAGTCGCCGCCCACCTCATTGGCGTACAGGTCACCTTCGGCGTACAGGTCACGCGTGCTGGCGACGGCCATGTCCCAGCCCTCGGCGGCGTTGTCGGCGAAACGGGCCAGCATGCCCAGCGCCGTCTCCGGGCCACCATCCAGCGACATCGTCCCCAGCAGCGGCGCCACATGCGGGCTACCGGCCCGGCCGAGCACCCGCGTGAGCTCGATGTCGGGATTCACGCCCGACGTGACGCGGCGGAACAGCTTGAGGATGGCGGCTTCGTCGAACACGACGCTGGTGTTGCTCTGTTCGGCACCCATCACTCGCGCCGTCTCGCCCGCGGGCAGCTCGGCGTCGGGCTCCGCGGCGAAGGAGACCGGACCGATCGTCGCCGAGTCGGCGATCAGGCCGAGCAGCAGGTTCGCGACTTCCGGGTCGCCCAGGGCGTCACCGACCTCGCCTTCGCCCTGGCGCAGCACCAGCTGGTACCGCTCGCCGGGGCCGTCGTCGTAGCTGACGTCGAGCAGCACCAGGTCGACGTCGTCGCGCAGTGCCACGACCAGCGCCGGTTCGGCGCCGGTCAACTCCCGGTTGCGGCCGGCGTACCAGCGCTGCTGGGTCAGGTATTCGGTCAATTGTGGATCCATCACGGCTCCTCACCGACGGGCGCGCGCAACGAGAACCAGTAGAAACCGTGCCCAGGCAGTGTCAACAGGTAGGGCAGTTCCCCGATGCGGGGGAACTCGACCTGGCCGGTCAGCTCAACCGGCGTGTAGCCGTTCCAATGCTGCAGGTTCAGCTCGATCGGCTGGGGAAAGCGGGACAGATTGTTGACGCACAAAACAGTGTCAGCTTCACCGTCATCTCGCACGAGCTCGCGCACATACGTGAGTGCCGACGGATTGGAGCCGCCGAGTTCCCGGAAGGACCCGACGGCGAACGCGTCGTGCCGCCGTCGCACCGCGAGCATGGTGCGCGTCCAGTTGAGCAGGGAATTCGTGGTGTCGCGCTGCGCTTCGACGTTCACCGCCTGGTAGCCGTACACCGGGTCCTGGCTCGGTGGGACGTAGAGCCGGCCGGGGTTCGCGGTGGAGAACCCCGCGTTGCGGTCAGCCGACCACTGCATCGGGGTGCGCACGCCGTCGCGATCGCCGAGCCAGATGATGTCGCCCATGCCGATCTCGTCGCCGTAGTACAGCACCGGCGAACCGGGCAGCGACAACAGCAACGCGGTGAACAGCTCGGTCTGGTTGCGGTCGTTCTCCAGCAGCGGGGCCAGGCGCCGGCGGATGCCGACGTTGGCCTTCATCCGCGGGTCCTTGGCGTACTCGGCGTACATGTAGTCACGCTCTTCGTCGGTGACCATCTCCAACGTCAACTCGTCGTGGTTACGTAGGAAGATGCCCCACTGCGCCATGTCGGGGATGGGTGGTGTCTGGGCCAGGATCTCCGAGATCGGGAACCGGGACTCCCGCCGGACCGCCATGAAAATCCTTGGCATCAGCGGGAAATGGAAGGCCATGTGGCATTCGTCGCCGCCGGTCTCCGGGTCGCCGAAATATTCGACGACATCGGCCGGCCACTGGTTGGCCTCGGCCAGCAGGACCCGGCCCGGGAATTCGTCGTCGATCACCTTGCGGCACCGTTTGAGGAAGGCGTGCGTCTCGGGCAGGTTCTCGCAGTTGGTGCCCTGGCGTTCGAACAGGTACGGCACGGCGTCCAGCCGGAAGCCGTCGATGCCCAGGTCCAGCCAGAAGCGCAGCACGTCGATCATCGCTTCCTGCACGTCCGGGTTGTCGTAGTTCAGGTCGGGCTGGTGCGAGAAGAAGCGATGCCAGTAGAACTGCTTGCGCACCGCATCGAACGTCCAGTTCGATTCCTCGGTGTCCACGAAGATGACGCGCGCGTCCTGGTACTTCTCGCTGGTGTCACTCCAGACGTAGAAGTCCCCGTAGGGCCCGGTGGGGTCGCGGCGGGACTCCTGGAACCAGGCGTGGGTGTCGGAGGTGTGGTTCATCACCAGGTCGGTGATGACGCGGATACCGCGCCGGTGCGCCGCGTCCAATAGGGCGACGAAATCCTCGACGGTGCCGAATTCCGGCAGCACCTTGTAGAAGTCGCGGATGTCGTAGCCGCCGTCGCGCAGCGGCGAATCGTAGAACGGTGGCAACCAAATACAGTCGACACCAAGCCATTTCAAGTAGTCGAGTCGCTCGGTGAGACCCCGGAGGTCCCCTGAGCCGTCAGCGTCTGAGTCGTAGAAGGCGCGGACCAACACCTCATAGAAAACCGCGCGTTTGAACCAAGTGCGGTCCTCTGGGAGGACTCGCGCGTGTCCGAAGTCCGCGGCGCTTGGATGTTCCACGCCACCGTTGGAGGCGTCCATCGACAACTAACGTACCCGCGCCTGGGTAGGGTGCAAACGTGGCGACACGCGATCATGGCGACCCAGGTGATGCCCCGACGATCCCGCCGCCGTTGGCCGAAATCGTCAACGCGACCCGGCCGTCGGCCGCGGAGGAGGCCCGCACCATCGCGGCCTCGACCAATACCGGGACCCTGGCGACCCTGACGGCCGACGGCGATCCGTGGGCGTCGATGGTCACCTACGGACTGCTCGGCGGCGCGCCGGTGCTGTGCGTCTCGAATCTCGCCGAGCACGGCCGCAACCTCGCCGGCGATCAGCGGGCCAGCATCTCGATCATCGCGGCCAGTACCGACAAGGACCCACTGGCCGGTGGCCGGGTGACCCTTGCCGGACGGGTGGCGCGGCCCGGGGGCGCCGAACGTGACGCGGCCCGCGACGCCCATGTCGCGGCGGTGCCGGCCGCCAAGTACTACATCGACTACAGCGACTTCGCCCTGTGGGTGCTGCACGTCGATCGGGTCCGGTGGGTCGGTGGCTACGGCCGGATGGATTCGACGACGGGCGCGGATTACGCTGCGGCCCAGCCGGATCCGGTGACGCACGCGGCCGCGGGGGCGATCGCGCACCTGAACGCCGACCACGCCGACTCGCTGGCGGCCATGGCCCGGGTCCTCGGCGGCTACCCCGACACCGAGTCGGCGACCTGCACCGGCGCCGACCGCTACGGCCTCGATTTGCGGGTGAACACCGCCCGCGGCATGGCCTACACCCGGGTCGGATACCCGCACCCCCTGCAGTCCATCGATGAATTACGTTCCGCGACAGTCGAATTGGCTCGACGGTCCCGTCAGGTTTAGGATTCGCACCATGTCTGATCGCCCCGCAAGCTGGGAAGCCGCCTTCGACCTGATCCGCACCCGCGGCTACGAGCGCCGCGAGGAGCCGTTCCGGCTGGCCAGCGGACAGCTCAGCCACGACTACATCGACGGCAAGTTCGCCATCGACAACGGCGTCAGCCTGACGACCGTCAGCAAGGCCGTGGCGGAACTCGCCGCCCTGAACGGCATCGAGTTCGACGCCGTCGGCGGTCTGACCATGGGCGCCGACCCACTCGCGCACGGCGTCGCGATGGTGACCGGCAAGGCCTGGTTCTCGGTCCGCAAGGAACAGAAGGCCCGCGGCCGTGAGCAGTGGATCGAGGGCACCCGCATCGAGCCCGGCACCCGCGTGCTGCTGGTCGACGACGTGATCAGCACCGGCGGCTCCACCGAGATCGCCTACGACCGCGTCACCTCCCTCGGCGCGGTGGTCACCGGCGTCATCCCGATGGTCGACCGCGGCGACATCGCCACCGGGCGTTTCGCCAAGCGCGGTGTGCCGTTTGCCGCGCTGGTCAGCTACCGCGATCTCGGCATCGAACCGGTCAAGGACGTCTAAAGCGCGGACACGCGCGCCGATACCGAGCAATTGGCGCGAGCCACCCCTAGCATCTGGGAGGTGGCTGACAGCGACGACCCAGAGCGCGATCTATCGCCGGGTGGCGTGCTGGAATCGTCCGCCGAGGAGCAGGACGACGACCCGGACACCGACCCGTTCCGCGCCGTCGACCCCGGCCCACACGGCACCGGACCGTTCGCCGGCCCGACGACCGGCTCGTTCGTCATCCCCGAACCGGAGCCGACGGGCGAGACCTTCGACGCGTTCAACACCGACACCTGGCGGTTCCGTGAACCACCACCGCCCTGGTACCGCAAGAAAGACGCCCGGCTGCTGCTGATCGTCGTCGCGGTCGCGGTGGTCGCTCTCGTCGTCTCGCTGGTGGTCCTGGCCACGCGCCGGGATTCCGGTTCCGACGAGGCGCCGGTCGAGCCCACCCCCACGACGACCACTACCACGACGACGCACGCCCCCGTGACCTCGTCGACCCCCCTTCCGCCGCCGCCTCCCCCACCGCCGGCCGAACCGCCACCGGCCGCGGCGCCCCCGGCCTACCATGCGCCGGCCGCGCCGCCCGCACCCACGCGTCCGCCGGAGATCAACGTGACGCGGATGCCCATGAGCGTCGCCCCGACCCCGCGGCATCGCTGATGTCCGATCCCGCCGCCCTGTTCTCCGCCGCGCCCGTGGCGGTGCTGGCCACGGTGTCCGCCGAGGGCCAGCCGCATGTGGTCCCGGTGGTCTTCGCAGTCAGCGGGGACCGGCTCTATACGGCGGTGGACGCCAAGCGGAAGTCGACGCAGCATCTGCGGCGGCTGGACAACATCGCAGCCAACCCGCGCGTGAGCCTGCTGGCCGAGGAGTACGACGACGACTGGTCGCACCTCTGGTGGGCCCGTGCCGACGGCATCGCCACCGTGCACCCGAGTGGCGACGAGATGGCGATCGGCTACTCGCTGCTGCGGGCCAAGTACCACCAGTACGACCGGGTGGCACTGGACGGCCCGGTGATCCGGGTTGCGATCAGCCGATGGAGTTCGTGGCACGCCTGACTCTTGTGCCGACCGTCGCGACAGGAGCATGGTGGACGTGAGTCGTCGATAGGGGCACGCCATGGCCGACAAGTCGAATAGCTCATCCGGCGCCGCGCCCAGCGTGGACAGTCCGGCCGCGATCCGAAATGTGGCCCTGGTCGGGCCATCTGGGTCCGGCAAGACCACGCTCGTCGAGGCACTGCTGCTCCATGCGGGCGTGCTGACGCGGGCCGGGACGGTGCTCGACGGCACCACGGTCTGCGATCACGAGCCCGCCGAAGTCGAGCAGCAGCGGTCGGTCGGCTTGGCGCTGGCGTCGCTGCAGCACGGGCCGGTGAAGATCAATCTGCTCGACACCCCGGGGTACGCCGATTTCGTCGGCGAGCTGCGGGCCGGTCTCCGGGCGGCCGATTGCGCATTGTTCGTGATGGCCGCCAACGACGTGGTCGACGCTGCCACCAAGGCGCTGTGGCGCGAATGCGCCGACGTCGGGATGCCGCGCGCCGTCGTGGTGACCAAACTGGACCACGCCCGCGCGACGTTCGGCGGCGCGGTGGAGTCCGCGCAGGAGTCGTTCGGCGACAAGGTCATTCCGCTGTACCTGCCCGACGGGGACGGGCTGGTCTCACTGCTCGCGGACGACGCGACCCTGATCGAGGGCATCATCGAGGAGTCCGAGGACGAGACGCTGATGGAGCGGTATCTCGGCGGTGAACAGATCGACAACGCGGTGCTGGTTGCCGACCTCGAGCGCGCGGTGGCCCGCGGCTCGTTCTTCCCGGTGATCCCGGTGTGCAGCACCACGGGAACCGGTGCTGCCGAACTGCTCGATGTCATCGCGCGCGGATTCCCTTCTCCCCCAGAGCATGTGCCGCCACAGGTGTTCACCCCGGCCGGTGTGGAAAAGCCCGCGCCCGCTTGCGATCCCGATGCACCGCTGTTGGCAGAGGTGGTGAAGACGACGTCGGACCCGTACGTCGGCAAGGTGAGTCTGGTCCGGGTATTTTCCGGCACCATCAGGCCCGACACGACGGTTCACGTGTCGGGCCATTTCAATTCGTTCGCCGATCCCGCCGCGGGGTGCGCCGAGCACGAGGACCACGACGAGGACGAGCGCGTCGGCGCACTGTCGTTTCCGCTGGGCCGCAAGCAACGCCCGGCGGCCGAGGTGATCGCCGGTGACATCTGCGCCATCGCCAGGCTGACGTGCGCCGAGACCGGGGACACCTTGTCGGACAAGGCTTCTCCCCTGGTGTGCCGGCCGTGGACGATGCCCGCGCCGCTGCTCCCGATGGCGATCGTGCCGCACGCCAAGACCGACGAGGACAAGTTGTCGGTGGGCCTGGCCCGGCTGTCCGCCGAGGATCAGACGCTGCGCATCGAGCAGAACCCGCAGACCCACCAGATCGTGTTGTGGTGCATGGGTGAAGCCCATTCCGCGGTGGTCCTGGACGCGTTGTCGCGGCGGTTCGGGGTCGCCGTCGACACCACGGAGCTGCGCGTTCCGCTGCGAGAGACGTTCGGCGGCAACGCGAAAGGCCACGGTCGGCACGTCAAGCAGTCCGGCGGGCACGGGCAGTTCGCGGTGTGTGACATCACGGTCGAGCCGCTTCCGGAAGGGACCGGATTCGAGTTCGTCGACAAGGTCGTCGGCGGCGCGGTGCCGCGCCAGTTCATCCCGAGCGTGGAGAAAGGCGTTCGCGCGCAGATGGATCGGGGCATCTGCGGGTATCCGATGGTCGACATTCGCGTGACGCTGCTGGACGGCAAGGCGCACAGCGTGGACTCGTCGGACTATGCCTTCCAGCTCGCGGGCGGCCTGGCGCTGCGCGAGGCGGCCGCCGCCGCGTCGGTGAATCTGCTCGAACCTATCGACAGCGTGCACATCGTGGTGCCCGACGAAATGGTCGGTGCGGTGATGAGCGACCTGTCGGGCCGGCGTGGCCGCGTGCTGGGCACCGATACCGCCGGCGATTCCTGCACCGGCATCGACGCCGAGATTCCGGAGATCGAGCTGACCCGCTACCCGATCGAACTGCGGTCGTTGTCCCACGGTGCCGGGTCCTTCACCCGCACCTTCGCCCGGTACGAACCGATGCCCGAGGCGGTGGCGGCGCGCGTGCGCTGATCTCCGCACAGTGATCCACGACTTTGGCAAACCTGATCGTGACTGACATCACCCGATGTCATAGTGTCGTCAGATTCGTGCGCGCGCGGGCGGGCACCAGGGATGTCAAAGGGGACACCGGTGGGGACACAGTCGGGGCTCAGTCTGCGTAAATCCGGTCGATACCGCCTGGCGGTGCTCGCCGCGGCCATGGGTATCGCGGCGGCGACCAGTCACAACGTCGCCTGGGCGGAGACCGGGACGACCGATTCACCCGGCACCGCGACCAGCCAGTCCGGACCGCAGAAGCCCGGCCCCGCCAAGCCCAAGCCGGCGAGCACCGACAAGAAGGACAAGAAGAAGCCGGACAAGAAGGCCGGCAAGGCCGAGACAGGCGCGGACAAGTCCGACACTTCCGGCACGTCCGGCACGTCCGGCACCAAGCCGGACGCCGCCACCGACACGTCGGTCACCGACCCCAAGCCAGGCGCGGATCCGGAAGCCAAACCGGACCCCAAGCCCGCGGCCAAGCCCGACGCCAAGCCGGCCGTCAAACCGGCGAAGAACGGCTCCGATTCGGTCAAGCCCGCCGGCGACGGCAAGAAGGCACCGAAGCTCCAGCCCGCCACTGCGAGCACGCCGGCCAAGGACGCGACAGTTGGCTCTCCCACGGCCACCGCGCAGACTCCGGCCGCCGACGCCAGCACGCCCGCGCCCGCAAAGGCGCCCGCGCCGACGAAGACGCCCGCGCCGACCACCCGGCTCGCGGCTCTGTCCGCGACCAACAACACCGTCGGCACCCTGACGACGCCGACGCCACCGCAGCCGCTGAACCCGATCGCGAAGATCATCCAGCTGCCCGGCCGCATCATCAACACCGTCCTGCAGGTGCTGGATCTGACGGTCTCGCAGAGCGGCCCGAAGAGCCCGTTCAACTGGTCGCCCATTTCCGAGGCGCTGTTCGCGGGCTTCCGCCGCATCGAGGACATGCTCGGGCTCAGCAAGACCCCCACCGCGACGCCCGTCATCCCGGAGCTGACCTACACCGGGCCGACCAGTGGCGACACCCCGACGGTGGAGCAGTTCCTGAACGCCTCGGCCAACGCCTACGTGCTCGGCGCCCAGCCGGGTGATCTGAAGCCGTTCACCGTCAACGGTTTTCAGATGCAGACGTTCAATCCGCTGTCGGGCGCCGTCGGCAAGGCGTGGGTGACGCCCGAGGGCCAGATCATCGTCGCCTACCAGGGCACGACAGGCGGCACCAACCTGCTGTTCCATCCGCTGATCGCGCTGTCGCAGATCTTCACGGACATGCAGGTCATCTTCACCCACACCACGCCGCAGGCGTTCTGGGACTCGCTGGCGTTCGAGCGGAAGGTCGAGGCAGCGGCCCTCGAGCAGGGTTACACCACCGACGACATCTTCGTCACCGGTCACTCGCTGGGTGGTTGGGAAGCGCAGTTCGTCGCGCAGAAGACTGGCCGCGGCGGCATCGGCTTCGAAGGGCCGGGCCTCAACACCTCGGTCCCGGGCAACGGCGTCAACTCGAACTTCGTGAACATCGAGACCTACGGCGACACGGCGGCGTACTTCGCCACCGATCTGCCCGGGCTGCAGCCGTTCATGCCGGCCTACGACCCGACCGGCGGCAGCAAGCCGCACTACGGCAACATCGTCATGATCGGCGACCCGGATGCGGTCAACCCGCTGTTCAACGCGTCCGCGCTGTGGGGCCCGAACCCGATCAACGACATCATCTTCGCCGTCGACATCCTCGGTAACTTCTTCGAGCACCACCTGCCCGGCATGCAGGCCTACAACCTCGGCGTCGCACCGGATCCCGGTGTGGTGCCGTGGCTGGGCTCCTACACCGGTGCCATCAACGACTGGGGCGACCTGGACATCTACGAACTGCAGCAGGCCGCGTCCGACGCCGGTGTTCTGATCGCCCCGTAACCAGCGATTTGTGCACGATTTTCCGCGGCTATCGCGGAAAATCGTGCACAAATCCCCGTTGATGGAACCGCGGCGCCGCCGCAAACGTCCGAATCTGTGTGCTTGACGACTTCCTTCGCCGCCACGATGGCGTAATCACCCGCGCCCAAGCCCTGGCCGCAGGGATCAGCGATGACGCCATCAGCCGCCGAGTCCGCTCCGGCCACTGGCTTCGATGCGCCCCCGGAGTCTTCTTCGTCGACGACCGCGCATTCAGCGATGCGGCCCGCGTCCGCAGTGCAGTGTGGTCCTACGGCCCAGCCGCCACCGCCACCGGACTGGCCGCCGCGTGGTGGCTTGGTATCACTCACTACGCGCCCGAGACGGTGGAAGTCACCGTGCCGAAGGTCAGCAATCACCGCAAGCGCGATGGCATCCGAGTCCGCCGCCGCGACTTGCTGCCACAGGACATCGTCGAACGCGGCGGACTACGAGTCACCGCGCTCCCACTGACCGTCATCGAAGCCGCGACGCGACGCGGAGGTGGCGCCCGACTCATGGACACTGCGTTGCAGCGTCATGTCGAGCTGAAGAAACTCTGGGATGCGCACCTGCGCAACAAAGGACGACACGGATCGCCTGCGGCTCGGATACTGTTGCTGGCCGCCGAAGACGGGGCCCGGTCGCAGGCCGAACGTCTACTCGTAAAACTATTGCGCCGCAACAAGATCGCTGGGTGGAAGGCCAACTGCCCGGTCGCCGGATACAAAGTCGACATCGTGTTTCCGGCAGCACAACTCGCCATCGAAGTCGACGGCTGGGCCTATCACAGCAGTGCTGACGACTTCGAGAACGACCGAAAGCGGCAGAACACCATCTCGCTGCTCGGCTACCAGATCTTGCGGTTCACGTGGCTCGACCTGACCGAATATCCCGACCGAGTGCTCGCCGAAATACGGAATGCCCTGCTGTCCAGGCACGCCGCCTGAAAACTTGTGCACGATTTTCCGCGGCAACCGCGGAAAATCGTGCACAAATCCCTGGGTCAGAGCAGGCCGAGCAGCTGCAGATCGGTGATGTACTTGACGATCACCGGCGCGGTGACATGCGGGATGTCCTTGTCCGGGCCCAGTTTTGCCTCTTGCACGGCCTCACGGAACACCACCACCGGGGCGATGGACCCGTTGTGCGGGTGCTCGGGCTTCTGGTAGTTGTGCAGCAGCGGCAGCAGTGACGCCTGGCGCTGCCGGTCCGGCAAGGCCCGCAGGGTGGTCTCGAACCGGGCCAGCCATTCGGCGTAATCATCAACGCGGGCAATGGAATACCCGGCCTCGATCAGCCAGTCGACGAACTCGTCCATGCCCAGGCCGTCCGAGTGCGGGTTCATCACGTGGTAGGTGACGAACTCGCCCGCGGGCCGCACACCGAGCGTGTCGATGGCCTCGGCGATGAACTCGACGGGCAGCCCGTCGTAGTGCGCGGCCTGCCGCTTGCCCTCGGCGTCCCGCTCGTAGAACGAGTACGGCGCGATGCCGGTCGCCACCAGCGAGAACATCATGCGGGTGAACATGTCGGGCAGGTTGAGCTGCCCCGCGTACGACGTGTCCGCGAGGATCATGTCGCAGCGGAACACCGAAACCGGCAGTCCGCAAAGATCATTCGCCTCGCGCAGCAGCACCTCACCGGCCCACTTGCTGTTGCCGTAGCCGTTGGCGTAACCGTCGTGGACGGCACGCACCGGGCTCATCACGCGCACGTCGGCCTCTTCGGTGAACGTGCCCGGCGCCAGCTGGTCACCGACGCCGATCGTCGACACATAGATGTACGGCTTCTGCCGGGTGGTCAGCGCGATCCGGATCAGCTCGGCAGTGCCCAGCGCGTTGGGCCCGAACAGCTCGCTGTACGGCAGCACGTGGTTCACCAGCGCGGCCGGGTCGACGATGACGTCGACCTCATCGGCCAGACGCTGCCAAACCTCCTGCGACAGGCCGAGATTCTCGTCGCCCTTGTCACCGGCGATGACTTCGAGGTGATCGGCGGCCAGTGCCTGGTAGTGCGCCAGCAGCTTCGGATCCCCCGAGTCGAACGTCGCATCGAGACGGGCCCGGGCCTCTTCGTCGGACTTGGCGCGCACCAGGGCGATCACCTTGCCGTCGACCAGGTCCATGCGCTCGAGCCATTCCAGAGCCAGGTAGCGACCCAGGAATCCGGTTGCGCCGGTGAGCAATACGGTCCGAACCTCGGCAGCCGGCCCCGGCAGCGACGGTGCGGCGGCCAACGTCGCCGCGTCGATGAACTTGTCCAGCGTCAGGTCCGCGGCCCGCACCTCGACGGCGTTCTTGCCGTGCACCGAGCTGAAGCTGGGACGCTTGGCGCCACCGCTGCGCTCGCTCTCGATGTAGGCGGCCAGCGCTGCCAGGTCGTTGGCGGGGCTGACGATGATGCCGACCTGGACCTCGACGCCAAAGATCTCCTCGAGCAGGTTGCCGAAAGTCAACGCGGACAACGAGTCTCCGCCGAGATCGGTGAAGTGGGCATCCGCCGATACCTCGCCGGATGCGCCGAGCAGCGCGCTCGCCGCACGGATGACGGTCGGCAGGGCCGGGCCCTCAGCGCCGTGCTGCCGCAGCTCACGGAGCTCATCGGCCTGTCCGGCAGCAAGACTCACGTACAGGTCTTCCAGCGCCGGGCCGTAGTGCGCCTTGAGCTTCGGCCAGGCCAGCTTGCGGATGCCGGTCAGCAGGCCGTTCTCCAGCGAGAACGGTTCGGTCTCGATGATGAAGTCGCGGGGGATCTCGTAGGACTGCAACTCGGCGGCCTTGGCGACCTCCTGCAGCGAGTCACTGATCCGCTGCTTCAGTTCGGCGGAATCCCAACGGGCCAAGGCATCTTCGGTCGGAACCACGACAGCCAGCAGGTACGGCTGCGCGCTGTTGCCGTAGACGTAGATCTGCCGGACCAGCGGGCTGTTGTTGCTGAACGCCGCCTCCAGCTTGGCCAGCGTGACGAACTCGCCCTGCGCCAGCTTCAGCACGTTGTTGCGGCGGTCGACGTACTGGATCTGGTCGGGGCCGATCTCGGCCACGACGTCGCCGGTGCGGTAGAAACCGTCCTCGTCGAAGACGCTCGCGGTGACCTCGGGCCGCTTGTAGTAACCCGGGAACAGGTACTGCGTCTTCACCAGCAGCTCACCGCGCGGGTAGGGCTGGTCGGTCAGGTAGTAGCCCAAGTCGGGCACGTCGACCAGCTTGTAGTCCAGGGTCGGCGGCCGCTGGATGACGCCGTCGAAGAAGACCATGCCGGCCTCGGTGGAGCCGTAGCCCTCCAGCAGGTGGATGCCGAGGAACTTCTCGACCCACGTCTTGAGCTCGTCGGTGATGGGCGCCGAGCCGGTCATCGCCTTGATGTAGCGGCCACCGAGCAGGTTCTGCCGCATGTCGGCCATCACCTGCTGCTCGATGTCGTCGCGCTCGGCCTCACCGGCGCCGGCGGGCACCAGCTTGTCGACGCGGCTCTGGAATTCCAGGTACAGCATCTCCCAGACGCGGGGCACCAGGTTCAGCTCGGTGGGCCGCGCCAGCGCGAAATCCTCGAGCAGCGTGGACAAGTCGCTCTTGGCGGCGAAGTAGACGATGCCGCCGTTGGCCAGGCTGGAGTACAGGATGCCACGACCCATGACGTGGCTCATCGGCATGAACGCCAGGTTGATCGACGCCTCGCTGGGTCCGAACCACGCCGTGCTGGCCCGCCGCCAGAAGCTCGTCATGTTGCTCTCGGGGTACATCGCACCCTTGGGCGCTCCCGTCGAGCCGGACGTGTAGATCAGCAGGGCCAGTGGGTCGGCCTCTTCGGAGACCGGAGTCGGGGCGTCCGGCAGTTCGCGGCCGCGGCTCAGCACGTCGCCGAAGGTCTCGACCGAGACGTTCAGGCCGGACAGGGCGTCGCGCGCCTGGTCGATGGCATCACGCTCGTCGTCGACCTCCGGGTGGTGGTCGAAGACCAGGAACCGGGCGGGTGCGGGGCCACCGACCGCGAGTTCGACGGCGTCGGCGACGTAGTCCGCGCTGGCGGCGATCAGCACCGGTTCGGTCTCGGCGACGATCGGCAGCAGCGACGACGCCGCGGAGCTGGTCTGCAGCGGCACCGAGACGGCGCCGATCTGCCCGAGCGCGGTGTCGATGACGGTGTAGTCGGTGCTGGCGAAGCCGAGGATGGCGACGCGGTCGCCGGCCTTCACACCGTCAGCGTGCAGGGCGGCGGCGACGGCGCGGATGCGGTCCCACAGTTCGGCGTAGGTGATGGTGTCGTACTTCGGCAGCAGCCGGGCCACGGTGCGGCCGTTCTCGGTGACGAACTCGACGGCGCGCTGCCCGAGGGCGGTCCGGTCGGCGTAGCCCTCGATGACGGTCTTCACGATCTCGGGCAGTCGCATGCCGGGCTTTTCGACCGACTCGGCGACCGACTGCAATGGCACGGCCGCGGCGAACTGCGGATCATTGGCGGACAATTCGGCGATCCGGCGGGCGAGCCCGTCGGCAGTGCTCTCGGCATGGTCAATCGACATGAAAAAACCTCACGAAAAATCGAAATCTCGAATGGGGTAGGCCCCGTTGCATCCCCACTAATTGAATGACGCTGGCGCGGTCGCCGTTGTTCCGGCGATTTCCTGCCAGTTCCCTGTGATTCGTGCACGATTTTCCGCGGCCACCGCGGAAAATCGTGCACAAATCACAGTGGTCAGCTCAGAGCAGACCGAGCAGCTGCAGATCGGTGATGTACTTGACGATCACCGGCGCACCGATGTGCGGAATATCTTTGTCCGCACCGATTTTCGCGTTCTGCACCGCGGCGCGGAACCGCTCGACCGGGGCGATGGACCCCGGCACCGGGTAGCTCGGCTGCTGGTAGTTGTGCAGCAGCGGCAGCAGTGACGCCTGGCGCTGCCGGTCCGGCAGGGCCCGCAGGGTGGTCTCGAACCGGGCCAGCCAATCGGCGTAATCATCAACGCGGGCAACAGGATACCCGGCTTCGAT
This sequence comes from Mycobacterium sp. 360MFTsu5.1, assembly GCF_000383495.1. Classification (NCBI taxonomy): domain Bacteria; kingdom Bacillati; phylum Actinomycetota; class Actinomycetes; order Mycobacteriales; family Mycobacteriaceae; genus Mycobacterium; species Mycobacterium sp. 360MFTsu5.1. The sequence continues at coordinate 280,412 of NZ_KB911463.1, forward strand.
CAGCCAATCGACGAACTCGTCCATGCCGATGCCGTCGTCGTACGGGTTCATCACGTGGTACGTCTCGAACGTCGAGTCGGACTCGCCGGCCGCGACCTGCACCGCCAGCGTCGAGATGGATTCGGAGACGAACTCGACGGGCAGCCCGTCGTAGTGAGCGCGCTGCCGTTTGCCGTCGGCACCGAGCTCGTAGAACGAGTACGGCGCGATGCCGCTCGCCACCAGCGAGAACATCATGCGGGTGAACATGTCGGGCAGGTTCAGCTGGCCCGCGTACGTCGTGTCGGCCAGGATCATGTCGCAGCGGAACACCGAAACCGGAAGTCCGCAAAGGTCATTGGCCTCACGCAGCAGGACTTCGCCGGCCCATTTGCTGTTGCCGTAGCCGTTGGCGTAGCTGTCGTCGACCGACCGCACGGCGCTCATCACGCGCACGTCGGCGTCCTCGACGAATTGGCCGGGCGCGACGCCGCCGCCGACCGCGATGGTCGAGACGTAGGCGAACGGCTTGATCCGCGTGGTCAGGGCGATGCGGATCAGCTCGGCGGTGCCCAGCGCATTGGGCCCGAACAGTTCGCTGTACGGCAACACGTGGTTCACCAGTGCGGCCGGGTCGACGATGAAGTCGACCTCGTCGGCCAGACGCTGCCAAACCTCTTGCGAAAGACCGAGATTGGCCTCGCCTTTGTCGCCGGCGATGACTTCGAGGTGATCGGCGGCCAGTGCCTGGTAGTGCGCCAGCAGCTTCGGATCCCCCGAGTCGAACGTGGCGTCGAGACGGGCCCGGGCGTCGGCGTCGGACTTGCCTCGGACCAGGGCGATGACCTTGCCGTCGACCAGGTCCATGCGCTCCAGCCATTCCAGCGCCAGGTAGCGGCCCAGGAATCCGGTTGCGCCAGTGAGCAATACGGTGCGAATCTCGGCGGCCGGCCCCGGCAGCGACGGCGCCGCGGCCAACGTCTCGGCATCGATGAACTTGTCCAGCGTCAGGTCCGCGGCCCGCGCCTCGGTGGCGTTCTTGCCGTGCACCGTGGAGAACGTCGGCCGCTTGCTACCCGGCGCACGCTCGCCTTCGATGTAGGCGGCCACGCCGGCCAGGTCGGTGGCCGGGCTGACGATGACGCCGACCGGCACCTCCACCTCGAAGATTTCCTCGAGCAGGTTGCCGAAAGTCAACGCCGACAACGAGTCTCCGCCCAGGTCGGTGAAGTGGGCGTCGCCCGTCAGGTCCGAGCCGGCCGCACCCAGCGTGGCGCCGACAGCGCGCAGCACGGTTTCGAGCACCGGTGCGTCGGACGCGCACAGGGAACGCAGCGCGCGCAGCTCAGCGGCCTGCCCTTCGGCCAGTTCGCTGTACAGCTGCTCGAGCTCGGCACCGTACCGGGCCTTCAGCTTGGGCCAGGCCAGCTTGCGCACACCGGTCAGCAGTCCGTTCTCCAGCGAGAACGGTTCGGTCTCGATGATGAAGTCGCGGGGCACCTCGTACGACTGCAGCCCGGTTTCGCGGGCCACCGTCTGCAGCGCGTCGGCCAGTTCAGGGCGCAGGGCCTCGGCGTCAGAAGCACCGGCCAACGCCTCAGAACTCGGCACGATCACGGCCAGCAGGTAGGAACGAGAACTGTTGCCGTACACGTAGATCTGGCGGATCAGCGGGCTGGTGCCGAAGGCGGCTTCCAGCTTGGACACCGTCACGAACTCGCCCTGCGCCAGCTTCAGCACGTTGTTGCGGCGATCGAGGTACTGCAGATGATCCGGACCGAGCTCGGCGACGATGTCACCGGTGCGGTAGAAGCCGTCCGTGTCGAACACATCGGCGGTGACGTCGGGCCGCTTGTAGTAGCCGGGGATCAAATCCGTTGACTTCAAGAGCAATTCGCCGCGCGGGTGCGGGCGGTCGGTCGACAGGTAGCCGAGTTCGGGCACGTCGACCAGCTTGTAGTCGAGCACCGGGGGACGACTCAGGTGGCCGCTGACCATGACGCCGCCGGCCTCGGTCGAGCCGTAGGCCTCCATCAGCTCGAGCCCGAGGAACTTCTGCACCCAGGCCTTGAGCTCCGGCGAGATCGGTGCCGACCCCGTCATGGCGACCAGCTGCCGCCCGCCGATCAGGCTGCGGCTGCGCTCGTCGAGCACCTGCTGCTCGGGGACGCCGTCCAGGGCGCGACGGTCGACCTCGCTCTGCACCTCTTGGTGGATCATCTCCCACACCCGGGGCACGAAGGTCATCTGCGTCGGCCTGACCAGTGCGATGTCCTCCAACAGGGTGGACAGGTCGCTCTTGGCGGCGAAGTACACGGTGCCGCCGTGGGCCAGCGTGCGGTAGACGGTGCCGCGGCCCATCATGTGGCTCATCGGCAGGAAGCTCAGGACGATCGACGGCAGCGCGGGCTGCTGGTGCGTGAGGCCGGTCCGCCACGCGTTGGTGACGAGGCGCTCGGGGTACATGGCGCCCTTGGGGGTACCGGTGCTGCCGGAGGTGTAGATCAGCACCAGCAGCGGGTCCACGTCCGCGGAAACCACCGGTTCGACGGCCGGAAGCGCAGCACCGCGCGCGACCATGTCCGCAAGCGTCTCGACCACGACACCGCGCTCGGCCAGTCGCGCGGCCGCCCGTTCGATGGCCTCGCGCTCGTCGTCGACCGCGGCTTGGTGGTCGAACACGACCATCCGCGTCAGTGCGGCGCCGGCGCCGAGAACCAGCTCGACGGCGTCGTCGAGGAACTTCACATCGGCGAACAGCGCGCGGGGTTCGGTCTCGTCGAGAATGGGGCGCAGCTGCTCGGCGGGCGCGCTGGTCTGCAGCGGGACGGCGACGACGCCGGCCCGCGCCAGGGCGGTGTCGATGATCGTGAACTCGGCGCTCGTGAAGCCGAGCATGGCGACGCGGTCGCCGGGAGCGACGGCGTCGGGCCCGCTGAGCAGGGCGTTGTCGACGGCCTGGATCTGCTGCCAGACCTCGCCGTAGGTGATGGTGTCGTAGCGCGGCAGCAGCCGGGCGACAGTGCGGCCGTTCTCGACCACGTACTCGACGGCGCGCTGTCCCAGCGCAGGCCGGTCGGCGTAGGCGGCCATGACGGTGTGGATGATTTCGGGGAGCCGGATGCCGGGCTCTTCGAGGGCTGCGCCGACCCCGGCGAGGGGGCGCGCGGCGGCAAGTTGGGGGTCGGCAGCGCAGAGGTCAGCGATGCGCTGCGTCAGCTCGTCGGTAAATACGGTTTCTTCGTTCGACATAACAACCTCATCAATTGGTTCACCAGCGTCGCCAAATACAACGTTAGCAAAACTAACGATATGCCCGGTGTGGCTGTGGGACAAACCACACCGATCAGGTCAGCGCTCGGAGGTCGATGGCACCTGCGGCGCCGCGAGGGGCGGAGCCACCTTCGCTCCCGCCTGCGTCTCGTACGCACCCTCATCACGCCCGAGGGCGATGGTCGCCGCCGCCATGGCACCGATGGACACCACGAGCGCGACGGCCTCGGCACCGGTCGTGTCGAAGCCCTCGCCGAGCACCAGGGCGCCGAGCACGACGGCTACCACCGGCTCCAGCACGAGCATGGTCGGCACCGACGTCTGCAGGGCGCCGGCATGGAACGCCGACTGCTGCAGCACAGTCGCGACGGCGCCCAAGATGATGAGCAGATACGGCGCCGGCGTCGTCAGCAACCCGAGCCAGCCCCGGTGCTGCAGGATCGCCATGAAGATCTTGGTGACCACCGCGACGACCCCGAACAGCACGCCGACACCGACGGCCAGCAGCACCGCGCGAGCCCAGCCGCTGCACCGCAGCGCCAACAGCACGCAGCCGATGATCACCGCGGCGCAGACCGCGGCGACCAGCACGATAACCCCAGGTGAGGCCAGGTGTTCATCGCGTTCAGGCCGCGCCAGGACGACGAACCCCGCCAGCCCGATGGTCAGCAATCCGGCCCACAGCCACTCACCGCGCGTCACCCGGCGGTGTGCCTGGCGGGCACTCAGCGGCAGCGCGAAAAGCAATGCCGAGACCAGCAGTGGCTGCACCACCAACAGCGATCCGTGGGCCAACGCCAGCGCCTGGAAGACATAGCCCGCGACGGCCGCGCCGGTCCCGGCCCACCACAGCCGGCGGCTCAGCAACGTCGACAGCATGACGATGCTGACGCCGTGTTCGGGCGGCACATCGATGGTCGCGCGCTGGCGCACCACGATGCCGACGGCGGCGCAGACGGCCGCGCACAGGGCGAAAAGCACCACAAGTCCGTGTTGGATCAACGGAGGCGTCCGATCAGCGTGGCCGCGTATCGCGCCACAGGGCTCACCGGAAACATCACGCCCAAAGGGTAGTCGAGCGGGACTATCTGTCCCACTCGCGAACCGCGCGGCCACCGGCGCGAGCGACGGTTCGCTCCGTCGAGCGTGGGACTCGGCGCGTCCGAATCTGGCATGTCGCCTCGTCAGGCCACCCGCTCGGCACAGCCCGTACGCGCCGCGCCGGGCCAACTTACCAAAACCTTAAATATCTCTTATTTTTCTTAAACTTGAGGTACGGTCGATGCCATGCACACCAGGATCGCTCTCGTCACCGGCGCTTCCCGCGGCATCGGAGCCGCCGTGGCCCAGCAGCTCGCCGCGCCGGACACCCACGTCCTGGTGAACTACCGCGAGAAGGCCAAACGCGCCAACACCGTCGTCGACGGCATCCGCGCCGCCGGCGGGCAGGCCTCCGCGATCGGCGCCGACGTGTCCGACGCTGCCGCGGCCAAAGCCATGATCGACCGGATCGACAGCCGGTTCGGGCGCCTGGACATGCTGGTGCTCAACGCGTCGGGCGGCCTGGAGTTCGGCGCCGCGCCCGACTACGCGATGCGCCTGAACCGCGACGCCCAGCTGCGGCTCGTCGACCTGGCGCTGCCGCTCATGCCCGCCGGCGCGCAGATCGTGTTCGTCACGAGCCACGAGGCCCACTGCTATCCGCACCTGCCGGTGCCCGACGCCTACGCCCCGATTGCCGCCAGCAAGCGCGCCGGCGAAGACGCGCTGCGGGCACTCCGCCCAGAGTTCGACCGGTGCCGAATCGGATTCACCATCGTCTCGGGCGACATGATCGAGGGCACGATCATCGCCAGGTTGTACGAGCGCCGCGATCCAGACGCGGTCGGGGCGCGCCGCAGCCGGGGGCCGCTGCCCACCATCGAGGAGTTCGCGTCCGCCATCACCATCGCCGCCACCGGACGCGATCTGCGTGACACCGTGTACGTCGGCGGCGAGGACCATCTGGTCCGGCCGGCGTGATCAGGGCTCGAGAATCACTTTGATGGCCGTGCGCTGGTCCATCGCCGTGTACGCGTCGGCGACCTGAGCCAGCGGCAGCGACAGGTCGAACACCCGACCCGGCTCGATCGCCCCGGACAGCACGTCGGGCAGCAGTTCATCGAGGTACGGGCGGACGGGCGCGATACCGCCGGCGACGTGGATGTTGGTGCTGAACAGTTGCTGCATCGGCAGTTCGGGGGCGCCGGCCGGCACCCCGACGAACCCCAGAGAGCCACCGGGACGGACCGCCCCGAGTGCCTGGTGCATCGAGTCCTTGGTGCCGACGCACTCGAGCACGGAGTCGGCGCCGACGCCACCGAGCAGTTCCTCGATGGCCGCGATTCCGTCATCACCGCGTTCGGCGACGATGTCCGTGGCCCCGAACGCACGTGCCAGACGCTGTCGGTCCTCGTGCCGCGACATCGCGATGATCCGCTCGGCGCCAAGGCGTTTCGAGGCCAGCACGGCGCACAGCCCGACGGCGCCGTCGCCCACGACCACCACGGTGGCACCGGGTTGCACGTTCCCAGATCGCGCGGCGTGGTGACCGGTGGACATGACGTCGGCCAGGGTCAGCAGGTGCGGGAGCAGTTCTGCGTCAGGCGATTCCGGCACCGTGACCAGAGTGCCGTCGGCGAAGGGCACCCGGACGTACTGGCCCTGGGCCCCGTCGAGGGGCTCGCCCGTCTTGGTGGTGCCGCCCCAGACCCCGAAGTTGACGCACGAGGTGGTGATCCCGTTGCGACAGTGCACGCAGGTGCCGTCACTGTCGGTGAACGGCGAGATGACGAAATCCCCGACGCGCACATTCCTGACCTCGGCGCCGACAGCTTCGACGATCCCGACGAACTCATGCCCGATCGGGTGTGGCGCAGGCGTCGGACGCACCCCGCGGTACGGCCAGAGGTCCGAACCGCACACGCAGGTCCGCACCACGCGGACCACCGCATCGCCTGGTGACTGAATCTGCGGATCGGGGCGGTCCTCGTATCGAATGTCGCCCGGCCCGTGGATGATCGTGGTCTGCACGGCTGTCCCGCCCTTTCAGGTGTCAAATCCGACCCCTGAGTCTTGCCGAATTAGCCCGTCGGCGCGAGCACCAGTCCGCCGGTGGCGGCCGGAGCGGGTGCCACCGGCGCCGGAACCGCAGCGGGCGCAGCGGCAGGCAACGCTGCGGGGACCGCGGCCGGAACTGCTGCCGGAACGGCGGCGGGCACCGCGGCCGGAACCGCGGCCGCGACGGGAGCGGGAGCCGGCAACGCGACGGGAGCGACGGCCGGGGCGGGCACCGGAGCAGGCGCCGGGGCGGGCGGCGGCACCGGCGCACCCACGCCGAGCACGCGCAGCAGGTCCGGCTTCATGGCCTGCAGCTGCTGGCCCCAGTAACCCCAGCTGTGGGTGCCGTCCGCCGGGAAGTTGAAGACCGCGTTGCGGCCACCGGCCTGCTGGTACACCTTCTGGAAGTCCCGGTTGGAGCTGATGGTCAGGTTCTCCAGGAACTGGGCGCTGTAGAGGATGCCCAGGTCGCCCGGGGTATCGAGATCGGACGGCGTGCCGTTGCCGCAGTACACCCAGACGGCGGTGTTGTTGGCCACCAGCTGCCGGACGTTGACGGTCGGGTCGTTGCGCTTCCAGGCCGGGTCGCTGGCGATGCCCCACATCTGGGTCGGGTTGAAGCCGCCGGCGTCCTTCATCGCGAAGCCGATCAGCGTGGGCCACAGGCCCTGCGACGGGTTGAGGAAGCCCGACAGCGAGCCCGCGAAGATGAACTGGGCCGGGTGCCAGATCGCGAGCGTCAGCGCCGAGCCGCCCGACATCGACAGACCGACGACGGCGTTGCCGGTCGGCTGCACACCCCGGTTGGCGGCCAGCCAGGCCGGCAGCTCCTGGGTCAGGAACGTCTCCCACTTGTAGGTGATGACGCCATTGTTGTTGGTGGCCGGCTGGTACCAGTCGCTGTAGAAGCTGGACTGCCCGCCGACCGGCATCACCATCGAGACGCCGGACTGGTAGTACCACTCGAACGCGGCGGTGTTGATGTCCCAGCCGCTCGCGTCGTCCTGGGCGCGCAGCCCGTCGAGCAGGTACACCGCGTGCGGTCCGCCGCCCTGGAACTGGACCTTGATGTCGCGCCCCATCGCGGGCGACGGAATATTCAGCACCTCAACCGCTTTCGCGGCCGCATGCGCCTGCGGGGCCACCGCGGGCATCGCCATCGCCGGAACCGTCAGAGCAGCGACAGCCGCCACCGCGAGCCGCCGCAGTTTCGCGCCGTAATTCTTGCCAACCAGAGTCGCCAACACGAGTGAAAACTAACGCCGTGCCGCGCCGGGCCGTTCGACCAACGCGCGGCGTGATCGCCTCGTTACCAAGGCGTTTGGCTATCGAGTCCAGAACCTCTCACGCCGCGCCGTGATCGGTGCCGTCGCTGACGACCGTCACGTCGTCGCGGGTGCACGGTTCCTGGTGCCAGTCCCCGAACGGATCCGGGTAGCCGGCCCACGTGTCGCGCGCCGCGAATTCCTCGTCGGTGAGCAACGCGTCATTCAGGGCGGCGGTGACGTCGTCGGGCCGGGCGCCGCACACGAGGATCGTCATCGCGGTGTGCCTGTCGCCGAATTCGTTGTCCCACATGAGGTCTGCGAGGGCGCGGCGTTCGCGGTCCAGGTAGGCGGCTTCACTGACGGTCATCGCGGCGATCCACCGGCCGGCGTTGCTGACGCGCAGGCCACCGCCGGCCGACTCGAGCCACATGACATGGCCGGGCCGGTTCGCCAGCCACATCCGGCCGCGCGTCCGGATCACGCCGTCCAGGAGGTGGTCGATGGCATCGTGCAGACGTTCGGGGTGGAACGGCCGGCGCGCGTTGAACTCGACAATCTGAACGGGCCCTTCAGGTTTCAGGCTGGGTTGCCCCGCGAGCAGCGGCCCGTGCGGCTCGTCGGCGCGGCCCAGGCGGGCGTCGGGCCACAGCGTGCGCAACGCGTCCTCGACGAGGTCGGGCCCGGTGACGAGCTGAGCGCGTGGCGCCAGCCGGCGGCATACCGCGAGCAGCACAGGTTCGGCGTGGGTCACGACGAGGACGTCGGCGAACTCGGTCTGCCCCACCGCCACCTGCGCGACGGTCCGGCCGTCGGGCAGTTCGTCGTCGCCCAGCGCGTCGGTGAGCCAGTCGCCGGCTTCGATGCACGTCACCACGCCCGCGATCGCGACGTCACGGGCAGCAGGTCCGTCGATGTACCCCGGGCCCACCCGAACCCGGACATGGTTGATGGCCCAGCAGATCGGCTCCGGTTCCATCCACGGTTCCAGGTGGACGACGATTCGGTGGACGTCATCGCGCCGGTGCAGCAGGCGCAGATAGATCAGCAGGTCATTGCGGACGGTGCAGGACACGCAGCCGTGGGCCAGTTCGAGCGCCGCCTCGGTTGCGGTGACGATGCCGTGCGGCGCGGTGACGGTACGACGGCGCACGACGTGTCCGTCGAACTGGTGCTCCACGAGCACCGTGCCCGGCGCCTTCAGTAGTTCCTCGGTCACGTATCCGGTCGGTCCCTGACCAGCCACGACGATCACCGGCGTCCGCATCGCCACTCCTTATCGACAATCATTTTCAAATCTGTCGACCGTCACGCTACAGTGGCAACCGGCAACTTGTCGAAAACGATTTTCATTAGCGATAGGGCGAAGGACATGTCAGCGCACTGCCAGGTCACCGGGCGCAAGCCAGGCTTCGGCAACACGGTTTCCCATTCGAATCGGCGCACCTCGCGCCGGTGGAACCCCAACATCCAGAGCAAGACCTACTACCTGCCTTCCGAAGGCCGGCGCATCCGCCTCCAGGTGAGCGCCAAGGGCATCAAGGTGATCGACCGGGACGGCATCGAGGCCGTCGTGGCGCGGCTGCGCCGGGGCGGGGTGCGAATCTAGATGTCCCGCACCGATATCCGCCCCGTGGTGAAGCTCAAGTCCACCGCGGGCACCGGCTACACGTACGTCACCCGCAAGAACCGGCGCAACGATCCCGACCGCATGGTGCTGCGCAAGTACGACCCGATCATCCGCAAGCACGTCGACTTCCGAGAGGAGCGCTGAGCATGGCCAAGAAATCCAAGATCGCCAAGAACGAGCAGCGCCGGCTGACCGTCGCCCGCTACGCCGAGCGCCGGGCCGAGCTCAAGGCAATCATCAAGTCCCCGTCCCGCAGCCTCGACGAGCAGTCGGCCGCCATGCGGGAACTCGCCCGCCAGCCGCGCGACGCCAGCGCGGTGCGGGTGCGCAACCGGGACGCCGTCGACGGCCGTCCGCGCGGCCACCTGCGCAAGTTCGGCCTGTCCCGAGTGCGGGTACGCGAACTGGCCCACGAAGGACAGCTGCCCGGCATCCGGAAAGCGAGCTGGTGATGGCGAAGCGCAAGCCCGCCCGGCGCCCGGCCGAGGCCAAGCGACCGGTCAAGAACATGCTGACCAAGCTCGGCGTGGAGTACCTGGACTACAAGGACACCAACAACCTGCGGTTGTTCATCTCCGAGCGCGGCAAGATCCGGTCCCGCCGCGTGACGGGCCTGACGGTCCAGCAGCAGCGCCAGGTCGCCACCGCGATCAAGAACGCCCGCGAAATGGCACTGCTCCCCTACTCCGGGATCAGCTGAACATCGTCAGCAGCGCCTGAGTCCGCCACATCGTCAGCCCGGCGAACAACACCAGCAGCACCGCCGTCACCGAGATCAGCGCCAGGAGCCGTTGCCGCGCAGGCACATACGCGAAGACCGCCGCCACCACGGTGCCGGTGACCAACCCGCCGACGTGCCCCTGCCAACTGATCTCCTGGGAGCTGACGGCGGGCAGCACGAAGGTGATCACCAGGTTGATGACGATCAGCCCGACGATCCCGCGGACGTCGAGCTGCAGCCGGCGGAACAACACGAACGTCGCGCCGAAGAGGCCGAAGATCGCACCCGAGGCACCTGCTGTCGCCGAGTTCAGCGGCGACAGCAGGTACACCAGCACCGAGCCGCCCAAGCCGCTGAGGCCGTACAGCACCCCGAATCGCAACCGGCCCAGCCACTGCTCCAGCTGCGGGCCGACGGCCCACAGTGCCCACATGTTGAACACGATGTGGGCCAGGCCGTAGTGCAGGAAGGCCGACGACGCCAGTCGGTAGTACTGGCCGTCGGCGACGGCGGGCGGCCACAGCACCAGATCCTGTTGCATCTGCACCGAGGTGTGCTGCAGCACGAACATCACCACGTTGACCGCGATCAGCGTGTAGGTGACCAGCGAGCCCTTGGAGATCCGGCCACCGAAGTGCGTCCGGGCCTGCCGCACCGTTCGCTTGCCCTCGTTGACGCACTCCGGGCACTGCTGACCCACGGCAGCCGCGGTCATGCAGTCCGGGCAGATCGGGCGGCCACACCGGCTGCAGCTCACGTAGGTCGGGCGGCTGGGATGCCGATAGCAGGTCGGCGTCGGGACGGTCATCAGTGAGAGTGATCTTCCGGGACTACAGCCGCCACAGGGCTTCCTGGCTGGTGCTGGCGATCAGCACCCCACCAGTGTCATACAGGGCTCCGGCGACCAGCCCGCGGGAGTCCGTGTTGTTCAGTCGGGTGACCTCGTACCGGTGCCAGTCGCGCGGCACGAACGGCCGGTGGAACCACACCGCGTGGTCCAGGCTGGCCGCGAATCCGTCACGCAGGCTCGCACCGTCGGGCCGCGCGACGGGCACCGGCCCGAAGTCGGACATGAAGGTCAGCGTGCAGGCCCGGATCAGCGCATCGTCCTCGATCTCGTCCTTGGTGCGGATCCAGAACGGGGGCACGGCAAACGCACCCACATCTTCCGGCCGCACCCGGATATCGAAGAAGTCGGCCGCGGTGAGGCTCGTCGCCTTGGGCACCGCGGCGTCGAGCTCGAGGCCGCGCACCTCGGGGCGCTGCCAGTCGGCGCCGGGTTCGGGCACATGGAACGACGCGATCATCTCCAGGATCGTCTTGCCGTTCTGCTTCGCGGTGACGCGCCGCGTATCGAAGGACCGGCCGTCCCGGGTTCGTTCCACGTGAAACTCCACGTCGACGCCGTACTGGCCACCGCGGACGAAGTAGAGGTGCAGTGACTGAGGCAACTTGTCGGGCTCGACGGTGCGACCGGCCGCACCGAGGGCCTGCGCGGCGATCAGTCCACCGAACAGAGACCGTCCCGGCCCTTCTGTCGGTTGCGGCGCGATGAAGGTGTCGCCGTCGCGCGCGAAGTCCAGGAGCTGGGCAATCCAGCTGAGCGCAGTAGAACTCATAAAGCGGCAGCGTATCGATCGGCATCCGGCCGGCGCCGCCGCCTAGGCTGAAGCGCATGGTTCAACGCCGGGGATTCAATGACGCCGTCACCCGTTTCTGGGGCTTCGCCGCTCCCGCCTACGACACCCAGGTACTGCAGCGCTGGGTCTACCAACCTGCCCAGGACGAGGTCCTGGCACAGCTGCGGGCACACGACTCCCTGACCATCGCCGATACCGGCTGTGGCACCGGTATTTTCGCCGACCGGATCCAACGTGAGCTCAATGCCGTCGTGACCGGGGTGGACATGTCCGAGGGCATGCTGGCCCAGGCCAAGGCGCGGTCGTCGAACGTCACCTGGCTCACCGCACCGGCCGAGGACCTGCCGTTCAACGACGGCGCACTCGATGCGGTGGTGACGACGTCGGCGTTCCACTGGTTCGATCAGCCCGCCGCGCTGCGCGAATTCCATCGGGTGCTCAAGCCGGGCGGCATCGCGGCCGTCACCACCATCAGCCCGCGGCAGGTCCTGCCGCTGCACGCGCTGTCGTCGCACATCCTCAATCCCGCCCACAATCCGTCCCCCGCGGAGATGAAGAAGCTCTTCGAGGACGCCGGGTTCACGGTGTCCGAGCAGCACCGGGTGAAGCGGCCGGCGTGGACGCTCATCGTGTCCGACCTGCTGACCGTGGGAACGAAGTAGCCGACATGCCCGATCTGCACCCCGACGTCGCGGTCCTGGCGCCGCTGCTGGGCACCTGGGCCGGCACCGGCTCCGGTGAGTACCCGACCATCGCCTCGTTCGACTACCTCGAAGAGGTCACGTTCGGCCATGTCGGCAAACCGTTCCTGGCCTACAGCCAGCGCACCCGTGCCGCCGATGACGGCCGTCCGCTGCACGCCGAGACCGGCTACCTGCGAGTGCCCGCGCCCGGGCGCATCGAGTGGGTGCTGGCCCACCCCACCGGCATCACCGAGGTGCTGCAGGGCACCATCAGCACCGACGGAGAATTCGTGCTGGATCTGGCCACCACCGACATCGGGCGTACCGAATCCGCGAAAGAGGTTGACGCCCTGCGTCGTTGGTTCCGGCTCGACGGAGACACGTTGAGCTACAACGTCCGAATGGCTGCCGTGGGCATCCCGCTGCGCCACCACCTCGCGGCTGTGCTGCATCGGAAGGACGCATGACGGAACCACAAACCGGCCGGATTCGGGTCCCCGCCGACCTGGACTCGGCCACAGCCACCGGCACCGAAGACCACACCGACGTCGATCCGCAAGCGGTAGAACGGATTTGGCAGGCAGCACGGCACTGGTACGCAGCCGGGATGCAGCCGGCCATCCAGGTCTGCCTGCGCCAGAACGGTCGGGTCGTGCTCAACCGCGCGATCGGCCACGGCTGGGGCAACGGGCCGGACGATCCGGTGGATGCCGAGAAGATCCCCGTCGGCGTCGACACCCCGTTCTGCGTGTACTCGGCCGCCAAGGCGATCAGCACGACCGTCGTGCACATGCTCGTCGAACGCGGCGAGCTCGACCTGGACGCCCGCGTCTGCGACTACCTGCCGACGTACACCAGCCACGGAAAGGACCGCACCACCGTTCGGCACGTCGTCACCCACAGCGCCGGGGTTCCGCTGGCCACCGGGCCACGGCCGGACCTCAAGCGGATGAACGACAGCGAGTACGCCCGCGAGATGCTCGGGAATCTGCGGCCGATCTACCGGCCGGGCCTGGTCCACATGTATCACGGCCTGACCTGGGGCCCGCTGATCCGCGAGATCGTCTCAGCCGCAACGGGTCGCAACATCCGCGACATCCTGGCCACCGAGATCCTCGAGCCGCTGGGCTTCCGCTGGACCAATTACGGCGTCGTGCCGGAGGATGTTCCGCTGGTCGCGCCGAGTCACGTCACCGGCAAGCCACTGCCGGCGCCCATGGCGGCGGCGTTCAAGAAAGCGGTCGGCGGCACCCCGAACCAGATCATCCCGTTCAGCAACACCCCGGACTTCCTGACCAGCGTGGTGCCGTCGTCGAGCACGGTCTCCAACGCCGTCGAGCTGTCGCGCTTCGCCGAAATGCTCTGCCGCGGCGGGGAACTCGACGGGGTTCGGGTGCTGCGCCCGGAGACCCTGCGCGCCGCGACCGCCCCCTGCCGGCGCCTGCGGCCCGACATCGCGGTGGGACTCCAACCGATGCGCTGGGGCACCGGATACATGTTGGGCTCCAAGCGTTTCGGCCCGTTCGGCAAGGGCGCTCCGGCCGCCTTCGGGCACACCGGACTGACCAACATCGCGGTGTGGGCCGACCCGGCCCGGAACCTCGCCGCTGCCGTGGTCAGCAGCGGCAAGCCCGGCGGTCATCCCGAGGCCAACCGGTATCCGGCGCTGCTCGACACGATCGCCCGGGAGATTCCGCAGTCCGGGTAGCGGCGAAAAGTACGTGAGCTCAGTAGCGATGGCGATCTGCCGTCGGTTATTGAACTCAGGGACTTCTCAGAGCCGCAGAAGGTGCCTGCGTTCAATTGCATTGCGTATGAGCGCGTTCTGATTGACGCCACGTACTTTCGCCGCCGCGGCAGCTCTCCAGACGACCTGTGCGATCCGGAGACGTGGGTTACGCCTTCGACGCAGCCTTCGCGAACAGGCGCAGCAGCACCTGGTTGATGGCGACCAGCGCCAGCTTCACCGGCGGGAACGACGCGGTCGAGGTCAAGGAGTAGTCGATGCGCGTGCCCGAGCCCTCGGGGGTCAGCCGCACCTCGCCCGCGTAGCCCGGGAACGGCACGCCGGAGCGGGCCTTGTAGCCGAACACGTTGGGGGCGTCGAAAGTGACGACCTCTTCGACGATCGCGGGCGCCGGTCCCGGAGCCGAGATGCGGCGGACCGCGCCCAGGCCGTTCGGCGCGGGGGTGCCGGGCTGGTCGATGGTCACGCTGATGCCGGGACCCCAGTTGGCCATGCCTTCGTGGTCGATCAGGGTCGCCCAAACAACGTCGATCGGGCGGGCAACAGTGGTGGTTGCAGTCGATTGCATGGACCGATCATGCCGCACCCCCATCCAGGGCGCCTGGCAGGCTGTCCCCATGCCCGGCCCAATGCCCGAAGTACCGTTCCGCGACGACCACATCGAGCTCCTGCGCCGGCGGGCGCTCACCGAGGATGCCGCCCGACCGGACGCCGTCCAGCGCCGACATGACGCCGGCGGACGGACGGCCCGCGAGAACATCCTCGACCTGGTCGACGACGGCAGCTTCGTCGAGTACGGCCGGTTCGCCATCGCCGCCCAACGGGCACGGCGGGAGCTCGACGACCTGATCGCGCGCACTCCGGCCGACGGCCTGGTGGCCGGCACGGCCCATGTCGACGGCCACCCGTGCGCGGTGCTGTCGTACGACTACACCGTGCTGGCCGGTACCCAGGGCGCCCTCGGGCACCTCAAGAAGGACCGGTTGTTCGAGCTGATCGAGCGCATGAAACTGCCGACGGTGTTCTTCGCCGAGGGTGGCGGCGGACGGCCCGGCGACACCGACCATCCGACGGTGTCATCGCTGGATGTCCGCGCCTTTGCGCTGTGGGCCGGGTTGTCGGGCGTCGTGCCGCGCATCGCGGTCGTCAAGGGCCGCTGTTTCGCAGGCAATGCGGTGATCGCGGGCTGTTCGGATCTGATCGTGGCGACCGAGGACACGTCGATCGGCATGGGTGGCCCGGCGATGATCGCCGGCGGCGGACTCGGCGACATCGCGCCCGATGCCGTCGGCCCGATCTCGGTGCAGGCGCCGAACGGCGTCGTCGACGTCGTGGTGCCCGACGAGGCTGCCGCGGTCTCGGTCGCCCGCCAGTTACTCGGCTACTTCCGCGGGCCCACCACACCCGGCACCGCGCCGGATCAAACCGCTTTGCGCACAATCGTTCCCGAGCGCGCGCGCCGCGCGTATCAGGTCGCGCCGATCATCGAGACGCTCGCCGACGACGGCTCCGTCACCTTCCTGCGGCAGAAGTTCGCCCCGGAGTTGGTGACCGCACTGGCCCGGATCGAGGGCCGGCCGGTCGGGGTGCTCGCCAACAACACCATGGTCATGGCCGGTGCCATCACCGCGGCGGCGTCCGACAAGGCGGCCCGCTTCCTGCAACTCTGCGATGCCTTCGGGATTCCCGTGGTGTCCCTCGTCGACTGCCCGGGCTTCATGGTGGGACCCGCTGCGGAGGCCGAAGCGCTGGTCCGGCGCGGGTCGCGGCTGCTGGTCGCCGGTGCGGCGCTACGCGTCCCCTTGATCGCGGTTATCCTGCGCCGCGGTTACGGCCTTGGCGCACAGGCGATGTGCGGCGGCAGCCTGCATGAGCCCCTGCTGACGGTGGCCTGGCCGGGGGCACACCTCGGACCGATGGGACTCGAGGGCGCGGTGCGGCTCGGGCTGCGTAAGGAACTCGAGGCGATCGCCGACGAAGAAGCCCGCGAACAGGCGGTGCGGGACGCCACCGCCGCCGCGCAGGCCAACGCCGCCGCACTCAACTCCGCGTCGATGTTCGAGATCGACGACGTCATCGATCCAGCCGAGACCCGGTCGCTCATCGCCGCGACGCTGGCGACCGCGGCGCCCGCGGGCCTGCCGCCGCGCCGGGGCTTCATCGACACCTGGTGATCAGTCCCGGACACCCCGGTACAGCTGACGACGCACCACGAAGCGTTGCAGCACTCGGTCGACCGTCCACGCCGGGAATCGGACGGCCTGTCCCCATGGGGTGAACACCTCCAGTCCGTCGGGCTGCGGTCCGAGCACCGAACCCCACCGCACGGCCGGTGGCCGGTAGCGGCGCAGTTTGCGGGACTTCAACTGGGCCAGGATGTTTCGCGCGACCAGCGCACCGCCACCGTTACGCGCCGAGGTGCGCAGCGGATCGGTGGCGGCGACATCGCCGACCGCGAAGACGCTCGGATACCCCGGCACCGTCAGTTCCGGGGTGACGCGCACGAAGCCGTCGTCGTCGAGGATGTCAGTAGGCAGCCACGCCGTGTTGGGTCGGACGCGCCCGACGGCCCACAGCACGGCATCGGCTTCCCCGTCCGGCTGGCCGGTGCTGAATTCGATTGGCCCAGTGGTGATCTCGTTGCGATTCGGTGGCAGCACCGCGCGGTGCCCGAGATGCAGCCGGACCCCGAGCTCCGCCAGTCGCTGGGCGACGCGCACCTGGGTTCCGGAATGGTAGCCCGGAAGTATCTGCGCGCCAGGGAAATACAGGTCGACGACCTTGTCGGGCCAGCTGCGCGCCAGATTCCCGGCACTACTCACCGCCGTGGCGCCGCCACCTACGACCGCGATGCGCTGCGCGCGCGCCAGTCGTTCGTGGGTGGCGTGCAGATCTGTAGCGACGTCGTCGGCCGTCTGCAGCGTCGGGCGGCGCCAGAACCCGTTGGTCGTCCCGGTCGAGATCACCAGCACGTCGAACGGCTCGACGGTCTCGGTTCCGTCGGCCGCCACGACCGTGACCGTGCGGGCGTCGAGGTCGGCACTCGTCAGGGCCCCGTGCACGATCCGTACCGCATCCAGGCCACGGAACCGCCGGAAACCGATGAAGTAGTCCCGCGCCCAGGCGTCGGGCCGCGCGACGCGCATGCCGAGTTCCTGCCCGCTGACCAGGCCGTCCTTGACCGAGATGCCGACCACGTCGGCGTGCGGGGCCAGGCGGACAGCGGCGAGGATGCCGCTGTCCCCCAGCCCGGCGATGACGACGCGCTTGCGCACGTCAGGGCAGGATCGAGTCGACGTAGCCGCCGTCGGCGCGCACCGCGGCGCCGGTGGTGGCCGACGACTGCTCCGAGCTGAGGTACACCACCATGTTGGCGATCTCCTCGGGCTCAATCAGCCTGCGCAGCAACGATTGTGGGCGGTATTTGATCATGAACTCGCGCTGCGCCTCGTCCCACGGCAGGTTCTTGTCGACCAGCTGATAGACGAAGTCCTCGACGCCGCCGGTGTGCGTCGGGCCTGCGATCACCGAGTTCACCGTCACGCCGGTGCCTGCCGCATCCTTGGCGAAACCGCGGGTCACCGCGAGCAGCGCGGTCTTGGACGTGCCGTAGTGGATCATCTCTTCCGGGATGACGATCGCCGAGTCGCTGGCGATCTGGATCGCGCGGCCCCACCCGCGCTCGGTCATCCCCGGCAGGTAGGTGCGGATGAGCCGCACCGCGGACAGCACGTTCACCTCGAAGTACCGCCGCCACTCGTCGTCGGTGATCTCCTGCGCCGGCGTCGACCCGAAGATGCCGAGGTTGTTGACCAGGATGTCGACATCAGGAAGTTGTCGGGTGAGTTGGGCCACGCCCTCTTCGGTCGTGACGTCGGCGGCGACGCCGATGACGTCGGCGAATCCCTTGCCGGTGAGTTCGGCGACGGCCGCCTGGACGCGTTCGTCGCTGCGTCCGTTCACCGCGACGCGGGCCCCGCTGGCAGCAAGCCCTTCGGCAATGGCCAGCCCGATGCCCTGCGTAGAACCGGTTACCAGGGCGGTTTTGCCGGTCAGATCAATGTGCACAATCAGCCTCCAATGAATGTTCCGGTCACACAACGCTAGCGACCCCGCTGAATAATCCGTGGCATGACCGAACTATTGGTGCTGCACATCGCCAAGCGGGAGATCCTGGCCGTGTCCCTCGACGGTTCACGGGTCCGGACGCTGGTCGCCGACGTCGACGAGACGCCCGACGGCATCGTCGTCGACCAGGCCCGGGGCCACATCTACTGGACCAACATGGGCACTCCGGACCCCGGCTCCGGACGCGGAGCCTTCTCCACCTTCTTCACCCGCAACGGATCGCTCGAGCGGGTGAATCTGGACGGTTCGGACCGGCGGACCATCGTGCCGCGGGGCGCGTTCACCACGGGCAAGCAGCTGACGGCCGACTTCGACGCGGGGTTGCTCTACTGGTGCGACCGCGAAGGCATGCAGGTGCTGCGCTGCCGGCTCGACGGTTCGGGTTTGGAGACGCTGGTGGTGGCGGGCACCGACGCGCAGGATGAGCGCAATCACTGTGTGGGTATCGCCGTCGACCCCGTCAATCGCCTGGTCTACTGGACGCAGAAGGGCGCACCCGACGGCGGGCAGGGCCGAATCTTCCGGTGCGGCACCGAGATTCCCGCGGGAATGACGGCCACCGACCGCGACGACATCGAGCTGCTGTGGCAGGACCTGCCCGAGCCCATCGACCTCGATCTCGACGGATCCGGGAACCTGGTCTGGACGGACCGCGGCGCCGAGCCGGACGGCAACACGCTCAACCGTGGACGGGTCCAGCCTGCGGTCGGGATGTACGACATCGTGGCCCGTGGCTATCAGGAGGCGATCGGTCTGACGACCGCCGATGACACGACGTACTACGTGAGCGAGCTGCGCACTGGCGGCATCCGCGTGGTGAACCTCGCCGACGGGACCGACCGCGAGCTGGCGCAACTGGGTCCCGGCGTCACCGGGGTTGCGCTGGCTGAGCTCTAGGCCGCTCTCGACTCTGACCGAAATCCAATATTTCCCATCACCTTTCACCGATCTGAAAAGCTCCGCGGATTTCTGCGGGGTCAGGCGTTCTCCGCGGCCGGCTCCGATGTTTCGCAGCCGGCGCCGACCCGTAGCACTTATCAGGTTGTCAGATAAGTTGTAGGCTCCGGATTGCAGGCCTGCCCAATCAACCGCTGGAAAGTGAGGGCCATGTCCGATTACGAAGAGCTGTGCTGGATGCCCGCCGTGGAGTTGTCGCGGAGGATCAGCGACCGGGAGATCACCCCGGTCGACGTCGCCGAGGCCGTGCTGGGCCGGATATCGGATGTCAATCCGCAACTCAATGCGTTCGTGTACCACGATCCCGATCAGGTATTGGCCGATGCAAAGGCGCTCACCGAACAGCTTGCGGGACGGCGACCGCTGCCACCCCTGCACGGCATCCCCTACAGCGTGAAAGAGGTGTGCGCTGTGGCGGGAACGCCCGTGACGTCGGGCGTCGTCCCGTTCAAAGACGCGGTCGCCGAGCACGACGAACCCGTGGCGGCACGGCTACGGGCGGCGGGCGGACTGTTTCTCGGCAAGACCAACAGCGCGGAGGGCGGCTACAAGGCGACGTCGTCCAACCATCTGTACGGCACGACCCACAATCCGTGGCGCCACGGTATGACGGCGGGCGGCTCCAGCAGCGGCGCCGGGGCAGCGGTGGCAGCCGGGATGGGCCAGCTCGCGCAGGGCACGGACGGCGGTGGGTCCGTGCGCATTCCCGCCGCGGTGAACGGTGTCGTCGGCTTCAAACCAGCGCTGGGCCGCATTCCGCAGACTCGGCTCGCCGGCCGGTTCCATACCTTCGCCTACCACGGACCGATCACCCGCACGGTGGGCGATGCCGCGCTGATGCTCAACGCCATGGCCGGGTTCGATCCGGCGGACCCGCTGTCCTTGCCGTCGGACCACGTCGACTACGTCGCGGCGCTGGATCGTGACATCGATGGCGCGCGCTTTGCGTGGTCTCCGAATCTGGGGTTCGCCACCGTCGACCCCGAGATCGAGGAGATCTGTCTACGCGCGGTCTCGGCGTTCACGGAGCTGGGCTGCACCGTCGACGAAGCCGATCCCGGGTGGGGCAATCCCGAGCAAGCCATGTGGGAAGGCGTGTGGGCACCGGTGTATTCGTCGATGCTCGATGCCGCGGACTGGGATGCGCACTCTGGCGAGGTCGATGACCAGTTCGTCGAATTGATCCGGTCAGGAGCGCGGCTGACGGCTCGCGAAATCCAGCGAGCCGACGCGGAACGCGGCCGCATGGTCGATCAGATGACGGCGTTCATGTGCGACTTCGACTTTCTCGTCACACCGGTCACCACTCAGCCCACGTTCGCCGCCGACGCGTTCTGCCCCGACAGCCTGTCCGGTGCGCCCCTGCCGCACCAGCTGATGGGCTGGGTCCTGACCTATCCCTTCAACATGACGACCAACCCGGCCATCTCCGTGCCTGCCGGATTCACGTCCGCCGGAATGCCGGTCGGGCTGCAGATCATCGGCGGACTACGTGCGGACGCCCAGGTGCTCAGCGTGGCCTCGGCGTACGAACGAGCCCGGCCGTGGTCTCATCACCGGCCGAATGTCCTTGCAGTTCAACGCTGATGTATTCGGCGTTGCCGTCTCGCCGGCGGCAACGCCGAACTCACTGCGTATCTGTGACGGCCCGTTCGTTTCCGCGGCGGTCGGATTCCAGCTGCCCCAGCATGGCCGCCATGGCGCCCGCGGGATCGCGTCGCCGGATCGCGTCCAGAATCTCGGAATGGACCGCCTGATCATGCCGGTACCGGTCGTCGGGCGCGAGCTGCAACATGTCGACCATCGCCGTACGCACCCGCGGCGCAAAGGATTCGAAGAGTTCTGACAGCACCGGGTTGTGTGCCGCACGCACCACGGTGCGATGGAACTCAAGGTCGGCGTCCACGAGTTCGGTGTCCGATCCACCATGCTCGGCATCCGCGCGTTTCTTCAGCGTCGCCCGGAGCCGGGCGAGATCCCCGGAATCCCGACGGGTGGCGGCCAAGCTCGTGGCCGCCGTCTCGATGGCCTCCCGAACTTCGAGTACATCGTCGATATCAGCGCGGCGCAGGACCACTTCCCAGTCTTCGGAGCGCTCGAGCGCAGTGACATACACGCCGGAACCCTGACGAGCCTCGACCAGGCCTCGACCGCGAAGCTCCTTGATCGCCTCGCGCACAGTGGATCTACCGACACCGAGCTCACCGGCCAATGCCGACTCGGCGGGAAGCTTGGCGCCGATCTGCCACTCGCCCGCCGTGATACGCGCCGCGATCTGGTCCGCCGCCTGCTCTACGAGCGAAAACCTGCGAAGCACTGCCATGCGCAAACGCTAACAGGTTGTCTGACGAGTGGACATTTCCCCGGGCGCACGCCGATGCCCAGTCGCCTCCAGTCTCGTGATGTTGGCCAACTCACATTCAGCACTTGTCAGGTTGTCTGATGACTTATACGCTACTGCCTGCCGGTGAAATCGGCATCGCCTCTCTGCCAGCGGCCCCGAAGGACTACGCCGCACAACCTCTCAGCACTTCACACCAGAAAGTTGGCCAGCATGGCTCTCTCGGACCGCAACCCTCCCCCGCGCCTACGCTCAGGCCAGATCGGCACGGGGGCAATCGTTTTCATGGTCGTGGCTGCAGCATCGCCGCTCGGGGCGATGTTCGTCGGGGCCGGCGCATCCATCGGACACGGCAACGGCATCGGCACTCCGGGCATCTACGTGATCGCAGGCATCACCCTGGCCCTGTTCGCCGTCGGATACGTGGCCATGAGCCGTCATGTGGTCAGCGCCGGCGCGTTCTACGTGTACATCACACGCGGACTGGGACGTGCCTTTGGGATGGGGGCCGCCATGATCGCACTGATCTGTTACAACGCCTACGTCGTCGCCCTGATCGCCTTCGTCGGCATCTCGACCCAAGGTGCCGCATCGGCCGACCTCGGTATCGAACTGCCCTGGCAGGTCTGGTCGTTGCTCGCCTACCTGGTACTGGTGACGCTGTCGTACTTCCGGATCGAGCTCAGCGCGAAGGTGCTCGGCGTGCTCCTGGCGGCGGAGTTCGTCATCCTCGGATTGCTCGACGTGATGGTCCTGGTCAAAAACGGACCAGGAGCTTTCCCACTCGAATCATTCGCTCCGAGTTCGGTTTTCACCGCCACGATCGGCGTGAGCGTCGTGTACGCGTTTTCCTCGTTCACCGGATTCGAAGCGACCGCGATCTACGGCGAGGAGGCGCGCGAACCACGCCGCACCATTCCGCGGGCCACCTACGTCGCGCTGGCACTCATCACGGGGTTCTACGTGATCACCACCTGGTCACTGATCGCGGCATTCGGACCGCAGGGCGCGGTCCAAGCGGCACAACAGGATTCGGACTTCGTCTTCAAGGCCAACAGCTTGTACGTCGGCGGGATATCCGACCACATCATGCATCTGCTGGTGTGCACCAGCCTGTTCGCCGCCCTCCTCGCCTTCCACAACGCCACCGCTCGGTACATGTTCGCGCTGGCACGCGACGGCGCGCTGCCGCGCGCGCTCGCCCGCGTCCACGACCGGCACGGTTCACCCCACATCGCGAGCCGGACTCAGCTCGGATTCGCCGGCGTGGTTCTGGTGCTCATGGCCCTCACGCGACTCGACGTGGAAGACATCGCGGCCGGCTTCCTCGGCCTCGGCGCTCTGGGGATGCTGTGCCTCCAGGGACTTGCCAGTTGTGCGGTGGTCGGGTTCTTCGCACGACGCCCCGATCGCGAACTGTGGCGCACGACCATCGCCCCCATTGCCGCAGCACTGCTCCTCGCAACCGGTATCGGGTTGTCGGTGTGGCACTTTCCGGCGCTGACGGGCGCGACGTCGAACCTGATGAATCACCTCTGGGTGCTGCTGCCCGTCGCTTTCGGAATCGGGCTCCTCGGTGCGTATTACCTACGCCGAACCCGGCCCGACAGCTACGCCGACTTCGGCTATCTCGAGCCCGCAACCGGCCACGACACCACAACCATCGCGACCAGCCCGGCCAAATGAAAGGAAACCACATGTCCCCCACCTGCCTTCATCTTCCGATTCTCGCGGGCCAGACGCCACGCACCGAGGTATTCATGGCCGAACTGGCCGGCCCGCGTGCGGAGGCCTACGGCGAATCACAACGCGAACTCGAAGTGACCAAAGAAGCGTGGTTCATCGTCCGATCCGGCGCCGGCGACATCCTCGTGGCCTACCTGGAATGCGTCGACTTCGCCCTGGCGCTCGGCCGAATGAGCGTATCGGCACGACCGTTCGACCGGTGGTTCAAAGATTCGCTGCGCGCCTGCACCGGACTCGATCTCGACAATCCGCCGGCCCTCTCACTCCCGGAACTCGCCGCCTACTACACCGAAAGCTGAAACATGAGAACACTTCTCGACCGCGCCTTCGCACTCAACCCGAACATGCTCGCTGCAGCCATCAAGCTGCATCAGGCAGGCGCGGTGCCATCGGCCACGCAATTGATCGACCTTGACATGATCGCCCAGAACGCGCGCCGCACTGCCGCGGCCGCCGAGAAACACGGGCTGCGCGTATACGCCATGACCAAGCAGAACGGTCTGAACCCCTTTATGACCAAGGTGATGCTGGAGTGCGGTATCCCGTCCACCTGTGCGGTGGAAACGCTTCAGGCACACCGGATTCACCGCTATGGATTCCCCCTCGGAAACGTCGGCCACATCCAGAACGTCCCGGCCGCGCAGGTTCCCGCGGTGGTCGCGATGCGCCCCGAATTCATCACGGTCTACACCTACGAGGCTGCTGCGCGGGTCTCCGCCGCGGCTGCGCGGCTCGGCGTCACGCAGCGGCTCTACGTGCGGGTCACCAACCAGGCACCGACCGGAACACCGATCGTCGGCGTCGACGACGGCGCGTTCAGCGGGCTTGTCGGCGGGTGGACCGAGGACACCTGTGTTGCCGGAATCCGACCGCTGCTGGACCTTCCGAACGTCGAGGTCGCGGGATTGACCCAATTCTCCGCCATCAGCTACGGGGAAACCGGTGATCCGTCGGTGGTGAAACCGACCGAGGCGTTCTTCACCATGCTGCGCGCCAAGGAACTGCTGGAAAGAGAACTTGGTCTGGCCGATCTTCATCTCAACGTCGGCGGCAACGCCAACGTCGGAACGTTTCCCGTCCTCGCGAGCTACGGCGTCACCGAAGTGGAGCCCGGGGTGTCGCTGGCCGGGTCGGGCGGCTTCCATGCCAAGCAGGACATGGCCGAACGACCGGCACAAGTCGTGGTCACCGAGGTCAGCCACTACTGGGGCGACAATGTCTACACCGCGGGCGGTGTGTTCAACTTCGTCTCCGATCTGTATGACCCGGAGCCCATGTCCGCTGCGGCCGGAACCGATCTCGACTCCGCGAGGGGCTGCCGCATTCCGTATCTGTACAACGAAATGGTTGACGCCCACGGGGTATTCGGCCCGGGTGAGCCGATGCCGGCAATCGGCGACACCGTCCTGGTGGTGCATCACCCCCAGGCATTCCTCGAGCGTGGTTACACCGCTGCCGTCAGCGGCATCGCCACCGGTAACCCGCGCGTCGAGGGCGTCTTCGATGCCGCGTGCAACCAACTCGACGAGTCGTTCAACGTGCTTCCACTGCAGCACACACTCGACCGTCTCGACGCGGTCGGCCGCTCCTACCGCGGCGAGAGCTGAGGCACAGCCATGACATCCACGACAACCGATGCGATGACCGTCGCCGGCCACACCGTTCTCCCCGCGGTCACCCGCTTCCTACGCAGGCCCAAGCGGCTGCTCATCGGCGACGAGTGGACCGAACCCGACGCGGGCCGGATGTTCTCGACCACGGACCCGGGCACGGGTCTGCGCCTCGCCGAGGTCCCCCGCGCCGATGCGCAGGACGTCGACCGCGCCGTGCGAGCCGCCCGCCGCGCATTCGACACCGGAGCCTGGCCATCGCTCAAACCCAATGAGCGCGAACGCCTCTTGTGGCGAGTCGGTGATCTGCTCTCGGAGCGCGCCGAGGAGATCGGCCAGTTGGAGGCCCTCGACAACGGAAAGTCCGCCGCGGTCGCCGCGGCCGTCGATGTGGCATGGGCGGCCGACGTCTTCCGCTACTACGCGGGCTGGTGCACCAAGATCGAGGGCACGACGGTCGACGTGTCCATGCCGTTCGTTCCCGGCGGCCAGTTCCACGCCTACACCCTGCGTGAGCCCGTCGGTGTCTGCGGACTCATCGTGCCGTGGAACTTCCCGATCCTGATGGCGGCGTGGAAGCTGGCCCCGGCCCTGGCCGCCGGCAACACCGTCGTCCTCAAACCGGCTGAGCAGACGCCTCTTTCGGCGCTGCTGCTGGGCGAGCTCTTTCTGGAGGCGGGTTTTCCGCCAGGCGTGGTCAACGTGGTGACCGGCTTCGGTGATGCGGGTGCGGCACTGGCCGCGCACGAGGGCGTGGACAAGATCGCATTCACGGGTTCCACCGAGGTCGGCAAGCGGGTGTTGGCCGCGGCCGGCGGCAACCTCAAGAAGGTATCGCTCGAGCTGGGTGGCAAAAGCGCCAACATCGTGTTCGCGGATGCCGATTTCGATGCCGCCGTGACCGGTTCACTCAACGCCTGGCTGTTCAACCACGGTCAGTGTTGCGTCGCCGGAACGCGATTGTTCGTCGAGCACCACATCTTCGACGAGTTCACCGCAGCGGTGGCCGACGCCGCGTCCCGAGTGACGATCGGCCACGGCCTCGATCCGGCCACGCAGCTCGGTCCGCTGGTCTCACAGAGCCAGTTCGATAAAGTCACCGATTATCTGGCAGCAGGACTGACAGACGGCGCACGCGCCCTGTGTGGTGGAAAACGCTGGGGCGACCAAGGTTTCTTTGTCGAACCGACCGTATTCGTCGATGTACAGCCGCAGTTCCGCGTGGTGGCGGAAGAGATCTTCGGCCCGGTGGTGGCGGCCATGCCGTTCCGAGCAGATGACGACATCGCCGCTGCCGCCAACGACTCGATCTACGGGCTGGCCGCCGGCATCTGGACGCGTGACATCTCCAGGGCGCACCGGCTGGCCCGGCAACTGCACGCCGGATCGGTCTGGGTCAATCAGTACAACGGCTTCGACACCGCGATGCCGTTCGGCGGCTACAAGCAATCGGGATGGGGCAGGGAACTGGGTGCAGGGGCCATCGACCTCTACACCCAGACCAAAGCCGTCAACGTTGCGTTGTAGCGGCACCAGCCGCCGCGAGCCGAGCCTGCGCCCCGGCGGCTCGGCTCGCGGCCTCGATCCCCGACACGTCGCGCACCGCCCCCTGGTCTGCCGACAGGGCCATGGCGGCGTAGGCCCGCAGCGCGGGCGACACCTCACGGTCCCGGTGCTTCGGCCAGTACCCGCCGCCCTGTTCCAGCCGATGCCGGCGGGCGTCGAGTTCGGTTGCGTCGACGCCCAATTCGATGCGGCGGCCCGGGATGTCGATGTCGATGCGGTCCCCGTCCTGCACCAGGGCGATGACGCCTCCGGCCGCTGCCTCCGGCGAGATGTGGCCGATCGACAACCCCGAGGATCCGCCGGAGAACCGCCCGTCGGTGATCAGCGCGCACACCTTCCCGAGCCCGACACCCTTGAGATACGAGGTGGGATAGAGCATTTCCTGCATCCCGGGCCCACCGCGGGGGCCCTCGTAGCGCACCACGACGACGTCGCCGGGCTGCACCCGGCCGCTCAAGATGACGTCCTGTGCCTCCTCCTGGGATTCGACGACCACGGCGGGGCCGCTGAAGCGCAGGATCGAGTCGTCGACGCCGGCTGTCTTGACCACGCACCCGCCCTCGGCGAGGTTTCCGCGCAGGATGGCCAGCCCGCCGTCGGCCGAATACGCATGCGCGACATCGCGGATACAGCCTGACACCGCGTCGAGGTCGAGGTTCTCCCAGCGGCAGGACTGCGAAAACGCAGAACTGGACCGCACCCCGCCCGGCGCGGCGAAAAACAGGTCCACGGCCGCGTCCGAGACCTTGGGAGATCTCGTGTCCCACGTCTCGAGCCACGAGGTGAGCGAATCAGCATGGATCGCATGCACATTGGTGTCCAGCAGGCCCGCACGCAGCAGCTCTCCCATCACGGCGGGGATGCCACCGGCCCGGTGCACATCCTCCATCAGGTACTTGCCGTTGGGGGCGACCTTGCAGATGCACGGAATCCTGGTGGAGAGCGCTTCGATATCGGCAAGATCGAAGTCCACCTCCGCTTCACGTGCCGCCGCGAGCAGATGCAGGATGGTGTTGGTTGACCCACCCATCGCGATGTCGACCACCATGGCGTTGGAAAACGCTGCGGCAGAAGCAATGTTGCGGGGTAGCGCGCTCTCGTCGTCCTCGTTGTAGTAGCGCCGGGCCAGAGCCATGACGGCCGCACCGGCGTCCTCATAGAGCGCGCGACGCGCCGTGTGGGTCGCCAGCGTCGTGCCGTTGCCCGGCAGGGCCAGCCCGATCGCCTCGGTGAGACAGTTCATCGAGTTCGCGGTGAACATGCCGGAGCACGACCCGCAGGTCGGGCACGCCGCGGCCTCGACGCGCTCGAGGTCGGCGTCCGAGACCTCGGGAGCGACCGCGTCGGTCACCGCCGAGATCAGGTGCAGGCCGGTGCGCACCGTGCCGTCGACGAGCGTCGCCGTGCCGCCTTCCATCGGCCCGCCCGACACGAACACCGTCGGCACGTTCAACCGCAGCGCGGCCATCAACATGCCGGGAGTGATCTTGTCGCAGTTGGAGATACAGACCAGCGCATCTGCGCGGTGCGCATTGACCATGTACTCGATCGAGTCGGCGATCAGGTCGCGGGACGGCAGCGAGTACAACATGCCGCCGTGCCCCATGGCGATGCCGTCATCGACAGCGATGGTGTTGAACTCCCGCGCTATTCCGCCGGCAGCCTGCACCGCGTCGCACACGATGCGGCCCACCGGCTGCAGATGGGTGTGGCCGGGCACAAACTCGGTGAAACTGTTGGCCACAGCCACAATTGGCTTGCCGAAGTCGGCGCCGGACACACCGGCGGCGCGCAGCAACGCCCGCGCGCCGGCCATGTTCCGGCCGTGGGTGACGGTCCTGGATCTCAATTCGGGCATGGCACCCATGCTTGTGGACGGCGCGCGACAGGCGAAGACGGTGCTGCCTCTAGTACTGCCACTACCAGCCTTAACATTGAGCGATGTCCAACCAGGCCGCCCGCGCAGAGCTGGGCGGATTCCTGCGGATGCGCCGGGAGGCGGTCGACCGCGCCGAGCACGATCTGCCGCCGATCCGGGGCCGCCAGAACGGCCTCCGCCGTGAGGAAGTGGCGTTCCTGTCCGCCATCAGCGTCACCTGGTACACGTGGCTGGAGCAGGGCCGTGACATCAACCCGTCGCGGCAGGTGCTCGACGCCATCGGGGAAACGCTGCGGCTCTCCCCTGCCGACCAGACGTACCTGCTGTCACTCGCCGGTTTCTCCCCGGGCGGCGCGCAACTCATGCCGGATACCGGCGAACCGCCTGATCATCTGCTCCGGCTTCTGGAGGCGTTCGGCCGCTCGCCGGCCTTCGCGATCGATCTCGACTGGGAGATCACCGCATGGAATCGCGCCTACGCGGCGCTGTATCCGCGGGTGCGGACGGTCGCTCGCGAGGATCGCAATCTGTTGTGGCTGGTGTTCACCGATCCGTCGATCCGGCAGCTGATGCCGGACTGGGACGTGGAGAGTCGGCGCTTCGTTTCGGAGTACCGCATGCAGAACGGCGCCCGACTCGGCGAGCCCGCGGTGGTCGAACTACTCGACCGATTGCGCGCGGACAGCCAGGAATTCGACCGCGTCTGGAACGACCACACCATCGAGGGTTTTCAGACCCGGATCCGTCGGTTCGCCCACGAGGCACTCGGCGATATCGAGCTGGAGTATCACCGGCTGGCCCCGGCTGACCTGCCGGATCTGAACATCGTCGTCTACACCCCGGCCACCGCGGAGGCGGACCGGCAGCTCGACAGTATCCGGGGCGGCTAGCTGGCCTGGATGAATGCGGCGATGCCTTGGCAGATGGCGTTGGCGTAGGTCTGCCACCCCTGCATCGTGGCCATGGCGGCGCCCTCTTCGGGGTTCTTCATGTTGCCGCACTCGACCAGGATCGACGGAAACTGAGCGAGGTTCAGACCGGTCAGGTCGGCCCGGCCGTACAGACCGTTGCTGCCGATGTAGGTCGCCGGCGTCAGCCCCGCGGCCACCATCCGATCGCGCATGATCTGGGCGAATCGCACCGACGGTCCGGCCTGCACCTGGTTCAGCGGCGGCGCCGAGTAGTTGACGTGGAATCCGTGGCCGCCCGCGGGACCGCCGTCGGCGTGGACCGACACGACCGCATTGGGCCGCAGGGCGTTCGCCATCTCGGCGCGCTGGTCGACGCACGGCCCGAGGGCGTTGTCGTTGTTGCGCGACAGGTGCACCTGCACGCCGGCGTTCGCCAGCTGCTGCTGCATCAGCAGCACCACGTTCCAGGTGAACGAATGTTCGGGGAAGCCCGCCGTCGTGGACGTGCCACTGGTCTGGCAGTCCTTGGTGCCGCCGCGGCCGGTGGGCACCTGCTTGGTGATCGACGAGTCGTTGGCCCCGTTGTGCCCCGGGTCGAGGAACACGACGGCACCGGCCAGCCCAGCGGCTCTGGCCACGGGTGCGGTGAGCGACGACACAACGGCAGGCATACCGACCAGAACCGGCGCCGCAGCAGCCATTCTCAGCATGCGTCGGCGCGAGATGCAGCCGACGCCCTTACCTGCGTCGTCTCTTTCACACGGGCTACTGGTCACTGATCGGATGCTACGGACCGAGACTGGGAACACCCCCGAGCGCCCTGACACGGTTCCGTCACGAAGCAATAACTTCTTTCGGGTTCGGCGTACGGTCGAGGCGTGGAGACGAATGTCGAGACAGCAGGCGTCGGCGCACGGATCAAGGCCATAGCAGGCTGGGCGGCCGCACGCACCCGCAAGACCAGCCCATCGCCACTTTTGCCGCCCTGGGAAGCCCCGCCGGCGCGGTACGGCGTCGGAGTGCACCACAACGTGGCAGTGCCGATGAGCGACGGCATCTCGCTGCGGGTGGATATCCACTATCCGACCGACCCGGCGACGGGCGAGGCCGCTGCCGGCCCCTTCCCCGTATTGCTCTCGATGACGCCGTACGGCAAGAAGGCACCCCCGCCGGCCGCCCAGATCGGTGGTGGCGCAACGCCGTACCTGATCCGTCGTGGCTACATCGAGGTGATGGCCGACGTGCGGGGCACCGGAGTTTCGGGCGGGTCTTTCGAGATGCTCGGGCCCGAGCAGGTGCAGGACGGCGTCGACCTGGTGAATTGGGCTGCGACGCTGCCCAATTCGAATGGCCGCGTCGGCATGTTCGGCATCTCGTATCTGGCCATCAACCAACTCATGACGGCCGCCGCGGTGGGTCCCGGCTCGCCGTTGAAGGCGATCTTCCCGGCGATGGCCGCCAACGATTTCTACCGCGATGTCGTCACCATGGGTGGCGTCCCGCACATGCGTACCGTCCGCGCCTACGGTGCCACCTACTCGCTGCTGAACGTGATCAACCCGGCACTGGAGTTCGCCCATCGCGGTAGCCATGAAAGGCCCAGGGCCGGTGGCATTTCCGCGGTGCGCCAGCGCGGAAGCGACCAGCGCAGCTATTTCAAGAGCCTGATCAAGGACGCCATCGGTGGCGGCGACACCGCATTCGACGGCACGTTCTGGGACACCATGCGCCCCGCGGACGTGGTGCCGAAGATCGCCGAGAACGGCATTGCGGTGTTTCTGGTGGCCGGCTGGCATGACGCGTTCCAGCGCGGCGCGCCCTTGAACTATGTGGCGTTGCAGAACACGTTCGCCGGCCGTCCCGCCGACGCCGCCATGACCGCCGACCAGCCCGTCTCCGACAAGTTCCAGCTCATGGCCGGTCCCTGGTACCACGTCTCGGATCTCGACGGGCAGCATCTGCAGGCCCTGCAGTTGCGCTGGTTCAACCGCTGGCTCAAAGACGACGAGACCGCGGTCGTCACCGGTGCGCCGGTACGGTTCCAGGCGATCGGCAGCCCGAAGTGGTTCCGCACCAGTGCTTATCCGTTCCCGGAGGCCACCCCGACGCGGCTGTACCTGGGCCTGGGCGGCGGCCTGCATGCCACCCCGTCGGCCGACGAGTCGACCGCCACGCTCCAATACCTCTCTCGCGGACCGGTTTCCGGACGCAGCCTGGAGCAGTGGAGCCTCGGCATGGGCAGTTTCATGGTGTCGCAGACGGGCCGCAGCGTCCGGTACGACCAGGACAACTCCCGGCTGCAGCGCGACGCGCTGACCTACACCAGCGAGGCGTTCGACACCGAGCAGCTGCTGGCCGGGCCGGTCGGGTTGACGATCTTCGCCACTGCAGATCGAACCGAAACCCTGTGGGTCGCACACCTCGACGACCTCTCTCCGGAAGGCGTCAGCCGGCCGCTGACGCAGGGGGCGCTCCTCGGGTCGCATCGTGCCCTCGACCCGGAGGCCAGCTGGCTCCTGCCCGACGGCACCGTGCTACGGCCGCAACACCTCAGCACCAAGGCTGCCGCCGAGCCCGTCGTGCCCGGTGAATTGACTCGCTACGACATCGAGGTGTTCCCGACCGCGGCGCTCCTCGCCCCGGGCCACCGGTTGCGGCTGACGCTGACGACGTACGACTTCCCGCATCTGGTGCCGACCCGCCCGCAGCGGACGGCACTGGCGGGCGGGACGTATCGGATTTCTCAAGGGGGCGTACACGCTTCGCACCTCGTGGTGCCGTTGGCCGACCCGGCCACGATGCAGCAGTCGTAGCGCGAGAGACTACGCCAGGAAGCGCTGCGTGTAGGGCGCGAAGCGGGCCTTCAGGTCATCCGGGTCGAGCCCGAACATCGCACAGGAGGTCTCGACCCGGCCCAGCCGGCCGCGCTGGTGGCTGGCGAGGTAGTCCGCCATCTTGCTGCGTTCGACCTCCGAAAGTTGTTCCTCCGCAAGGGCGAAAACGCTTTCCGCGGCGCCGAGATCGTCGGCCATGAAATCGTCGAAGCGGATGTCGATGGACCGGTCCCGGCCGATGATCTCCCGGTTACGGACCAGCCCGGCGAGCATGTGCTCCAGCCGCTGCACCCAGTATGCCGCGATGTGTTCGACCGGAACCGGGCTGCGGTGCATGCGCGCCGAGTAGGTGATCATCGCGAGCATCGACAGCACCACCGGCACCGGATCGCGATGCGTGAAAACGCCGACCACACCGGGCAATTCGGCATTGAGCACTGGTAGTTGTTCGAGATGCTGCGGCGACTTGAGCAACCAGCGCCGGCCGCCGCGCAGGAACTGCAAGGCCTTCAGCTGGGTCACCATGTGCCGGTAGTGCGGCGTCTGGTCGTGGGATTCGTAGTAGTCACGCCACGCGGGGACGTCCGCCAAGGTCTCGAAGTACATCGTGGAAAAGTCGTTGGCCAGCAACTGAATTTCCTCGTGTACGTGGTCGGTGGTCATCTCGTGCATCAGCGGGAAGTGCGGCATCACGATGTTCATCACGTTGACCGCGACGTCCATCCGGGTGCGCCGCGGGTCCGGCTCGATACCGGCCTCGGACGCCAGCGGGAACGGCTCCATCGACTCCCAGTACGGCAGGGTCCGGAAGGTTCCCGCGGCGGCCAGCAGGTTGTGCAGGTGCGTGGTCCCGGTGCGCGGCAGCCCGACGATCACCACCGGAGGCAGCAGTTCGATGTCGTGAATCTCGGGGTGCCGCTTCAACAAATCGGTGAGCAGCAGCCGATTCTTCAACAGCTGCAGCAGTTGGCCGTAGAAGTTCACGACGCCGGGGCCGTTGAGGCCGTCGATCTGCCGGAGCGCGCCCAGCAGCACCTCGAGGCGTTCGCGGTAGTCGGTGGCGCCGAAGTCGTCGAGGCCGGTGTCGGCGCTCGCCTTGGCGTGCAGCGCGTCCGCGTCGAGCGGACAGTCCGCCGCCAGCATCGTCATCATGTCGCGGAACTGCTGCGCCTCGGCCGTGAAGGTCGGACAGGCCAGGTCATCGAGCCGGACAACGTCTGTGGTGCCAGTCACACTACTTATGTTACTATAAGTTTCGTAATGGCGAAAGAACTTGGTAGACCACGTGATCGGCGCATCGACGACGCCGTACTGGACGCGACCGTGCAGCTCCTCGGCGAAGTCGGTTATGCCGCACTGTCCGTGGACGCCATCGCCAAGCAGGCCGGCACCAGCAAACCGGCGATCTACCGGCGCTGGCCCAGCAAGGCCCACCTCGTCCACGAGGCCGCATTCCCCGCCGGTGTCGCCACGGAACTGCCCGACACCGGCTCTCTCGAAGGCGATGTCCGGGCCATGGTCCGCGGCACCGTGGCGGTGCTCAGCACCCCGGCGGCCCGCGCCGCGCTCCCTGGACTGCTCGGCGAGATGACCGCCGACGCCACCCTGCACAGCGCTCTGCTGGATCGGTTCGCCGACGCACTTGGTCCCGGGTTGCATGCCCGCCTCGATGCCGCCGCGGCACGCGGCGAACTCCGCGCCGACGTCGCCTCCGCTGACCTGACCGAGGTCATCACCGGTATCGCACTGCTCGCCGCACTCACGCGGAGCGCTGCCCCCGATGACGACTGGATCGACCGCAACACCACACTCATTCTGAAAGGTATTGGCGCATGACCGAATCCGCTGCCGCTTGGCGGGAACTCCTCGACACCCTTCGCGAGCTCGACACCTCCTTCCTCGAGGGTCCGCGTGCCGTCACCGACGACCGCCAGATCGCCGACGGTTACCGGATGCTCGCGACGGGGCTCGGGGTGGCCCTCGACTGCTATCTGTTCCCCGAGCCGGGACGGCCGCAGTTCGTCACCGTCAACACCCCGACCCGGCACGACCGCCGTTGGGGCGGCGACAACACCGACGCCTACTACCACATGTGTCCGGTCGACCCGGAGCGCAAATACCGGATCAGCGGCAACAAGGGCGACAGCGTCTACCTATCCCTGACCGCGTACAACGAGCCCTCTCCCGGCGCCTGGTCCAACCGCGTCGTCGCGATAATCCGTGACACCGACATCGAATTCGACGCCGATGGCAACTTCTCCTTCGAGCTCGGACCCCTGCCCGAGGCAGCGGTCTTCCTGACCCGCGACTACCAGGCCGATCCGACGACGGGCCGTCCGGTCACCTGGAACATCGAGGCACTGGATGCACCGGACCCGTTCCGGCACAGTGACGCCGCAACCGCCGCCGCATTGCGGTCCAGCGCCACCTGGATTCGGACGCTGTTCGCCATCATGCCGATGCCGGTGGGCACCCGCGCCGTCGACGATGCCAGCCTCGGGCACGAAACCGCCCATCTAGCCAATGAATTCGCCGCGCCCTATCAGGTGCCGGACGCCAACTTCGGCTGGTCGGCGCGCGACGCCTGCTATTCGTACGGCAGCTTCGTGCTCGCCGATGACGAAGCTCTGGTCATCACCCACCGTCCGCCGGCATGCCGGTTCTGGAACCTGGTGGTGTGGAACCAGTTCATGGCCACCCCCGGTGCCAGTGACGCCCGTAGTTCGCTCAATGGCTACAGCGCAGTGCCCAATGCCGACGGCACGGTGACGGTCGTGTTGTCGCGCGGCACCACCTCCCACCCGAATTCGCTGACCACACTGGACTATCCGGTGGGCAACCTGGCGTTCCGCT
Organism: Mycobacterium sp. 360MFTsu5.1; assembly: GCF_000383495.1. Lineage (NCBI taxonomy): Bacteria > Bacillati > Actinomycetota > Actinomycetes > Mycobacteriales > Mycobacteriaceae > Mycobacterium > Mycobacterium sp. 360MFTsu5.1. The sequence goes on from NZ_KB911463.1 coordinate 315,274, forward strand.
GGTTCCTGACCGATCAGGTGCCGGACCGGCCCGAAGTGCAGCTCGTCAAGATCGCCGACGCCCCCACGTCACCTTCCTGAGGGATTTGTGCACGATTTTCCGCGCCGACCGCGGAAAATCGTGCACAAATCACGGGACGACGGCGTCGATGGCCCGGTAGATCCGCTGCTCGCTGACCGGCCGTGGGGTGCCCAACTGCTGGGCCCACAGGCTGACGCGCAACTCCTCGATCTGCCGGGCGATGTCGCGGACGTCCTCACCTTGGCAACGTAGTGGCGAAAGCGCTTGCCGCAGTTCGTCGTATGCGTCCTCGACAGCGTGGACGCGGTCCATCCGTTCCCGGTCTGCCGCCGGCGCCTGCGGCAGGCGCTCCAAGCGTCGGCCGATGGCCGTCAGGTAGCGGGTCAGGTCGGCCAAGTGGGTCACGCCCGTCGCCGCGACGAATCCCACAGGCAACAGCCGAGCCAGCTGCGCGCGGATATCGGCGACGGCGTCGGCCTGGAGCGCAGAAGGCTTGTCGGGCAACGCAACCTGCGCTGCGTGCGCGGCGGTCAACACGCGCTCGACGCGACCGACGACGTCGAGTGTCGTCGGGACCAGCTTGGCTGCGACGGTATCGCGCAGCGCCGTGAAGTCCGCCGCGGTCCACACCGGCTTGGGCGCCAACACCCGCACCGCTGCGTCGGCGCAGTCCTCGAGAAGCGCCGCCAGGCTGCCGTCCGGGTTGCTCGACAGCGACAGGCGCGCGCGGGGATTGAGCCCGCGCTCGGCAGCCTTGACCGGTGATGGCGCCGCGAGCCGCAGCAACCGTCGCAGCCCGGGACCCATGGCCGCGGCCTGCTCAGCCGCCGTCGGGAAGACCCGGATATCCACTGCGGCGCCGGTATCCACGAACGCCGGGAATCCGCGCACGGTGTGGCCGCCGGCCGAGCTTTCCACGGTGCGGGGCAGCTCGGCGAGGTCGTCCGGCCAGGCCTTGAGGCCGGTCCGTTGCAGATCGCCCGCGACGGCACCCGCCACGGCCTGCCGGACCGAGCCGGCCAGTCGATCGTGCAGCGCGCCCAGGTCCTTGCCGCGCGCCACCTCGGTGCCGTCTTTCTCGACGGCGAAGGTGACCCGCAGGTGGTCCGGAATCTTGCTCAGGTCGAAGGCGTCGATCGGCACCAGAATGCCGCTGCGCCTACGCAATTCACGCTGCAGCTCCTCGAGCAGTGAGCCGTCTCCCGGATGGAGGTCCGGCAGCACCGCCCGCGCGGTGTCGGGCGCGGGCACGAAATTGCGGCGCAGGTCCTTGGGCAACGATTTGATCAGCGCGGTGACCAACTCTTCCCGCAGCGCGGGCACCTGCCACGCGAAACCGTCGCCGCCGAGCCGGGCCAGCACCTCGACCGGAACGTGTACCGTCACACCGTCGTCGGCAGCGCCAGGCTCGAACCGGTAGCTCAACGGCAGCGACAGGTCGCCGGTCTGCCAGGTGTCGGGCTGGTCGGCGTCGGTGTCGGTGCGCAGCAGGTCGTCGCGCGTCATGGTCAGCAAGTCCGGCGTCACATGCCGCTGCTTCTTCCACCAGGCGTCGAAATGCCGTGCCGACACCGCGCTTTCGGGGACCCGCTGGTCGTAGAAGGCGTAGACCTCGTCATCGCCGGCCAGCAGATCCCGGCGCCGGGCGCGCTCCTCCAGCTCTTCCAGTTCAGTTCGCAGGCGCGTGTTGTCGCGGAAGAAGTGGTGCCGCGTCTGCCAGTCACCTTCTACCAGCGCGTGCCGGATGAACAGCTCGCGCGCGACCACGGGATCCACCTGCGCGTACCCGACCCGACGGCGCGGCACCAGCGGCAGCCCGTACAGCGTCACCCGCTCGAACGCCATGACCGCACCCCGGCGGTCATCCCAGTGCGGCTCACTGAAGCTGCGCTGCAACAGATCTCCGGCGACCCGCTCGACGGTCTCCGGTTCGATGCGCGCCGCGATACGGCCGAACAGCCGACTCGTCTCCACCAGATCTGCGACGACGATCCACCGCGGCGGCTTCTTCGTCAGCACAGACCCCGGCGCCAGCACGAATCGCGAGTTGCGGGCGCCCTGGTAGTCGCGCGTCTCACCTTCCCGCAACCCGACGTGCGACAACAGCCCGGCGGTCAGCGCGGTGTGGATGCGCAGCGGGTCGGCGTCGTCGCCCGACTCCCGGATACCGAGATCACCGGCGATGCTGCGCAATTGGCCGACCAGGTCCTGCCATTCCCGAATCCGCAGGTAGTGCAGGAATTCGTCGCGGCACATCCGGCGGAAGGCGCTGCCGGACAACTGGTTCCGCTGCTCGCGCAGGTAGTTCCACAAGTTCAGATAGGAGATGAAGTCCGAATGCTCGTCAGCGAAGCGTGCGTGCTTCTGCCGCGCGGCCTCTTCCCGGTCGGACGGCCGCTCCCGCGGATCCGGGATCGACAGTGCGGCGGCCAGAATCAGCACCTCACGTACGCAGCCTTCGGTGTCGGCTTGCAGGATCATCCGGCCGACGCGCGGGTCCAGCGGCAGGCGGGCCAGCCGGCGACCGACGTCGGTGATGGCGCCCTTCGCGTCGAAAGCGCCCAATTCCTGGAGCAATTGGATGCCGTCGCGAATGCTGCGCGCATCCGGCGGGTCCAGGAACGGGAACGCCTCGATGTCACCGAGCCCCAGCGCCGCCATCTGCAGGATGACCGCGCCCAGGTTGGTACGCAGGATCTCGGGGTCGGTGTACCGAGGTCGGCTCGCGAAGTCCTCTTCCGAGTACAACCGGATGCACACACCGGGTGCGGTACGGCCCGACCGGCCGGACCGCTGTGCGGCCGACGCCTGCGAGATCGGTTCGATCGGCAGCCGCTGCACCTTGGTCCGCCGGCTGTAGCGGGAGATGCGCGCTGTGCCGGGGTCGACGACGTACCGAATGCCCGGCACGGTCAGCGAGGTCTCGGCGACGTTGGTGGCCAACACGATCCGGCGCGGCCCACCCGGCTTGGCGGTGAAGACCTTCTGCTGGTCCGCGGTCGGCAACCGGGCGTACAGCGGCAGGATCTCGGTCGGGAAGGTGTCACCCGACAATGCGTCCCGCAAAGCCTCTGCGGTGTCCCGGATTTCGCGCTCACCGGACAGGAAGACCAGCACATCGCCCGCCGGCTCGGATTCCAGTTCGCGCACCGCGTCGACGATGGCCTCGGTCTGGTCGCGCGGCTCGGTGCGGACGATCTCGTGGTCCGGGTCGTCCGGGTCATCACTGTCGTCCACCGCAACCGGTACTTCCAGTGGCCGGTAACGGATTTCGACGGGGTACGTGCGGCCGGAGACCTCGACGATCGGCGCGTCATAGAAGTGTTTGGCGAATCGCTCGGGCTCGATGGTCGCCGACGTCACGATGACCTTCAGGTCCGGACGACGCGGCAGCAACTCGCGCAGATACCCGAGCAGGAAGTCGATGTTGAGGCTGCGTTCGTGCGCCTCGTCGAGGATCAGCGTGTCGTACCGCAGCAGCCGCCGGTCCCTCTGAATCTCGGCGAGCAGAATGCCATCGGTCATCAGTTTGACCAGGGTCGAGTCGCTGGCCTGATCGGTGAACCGCACCGTGTAGCCGATGGCCCCGCCCAGTGCCGTGCCGGTTTCGTCGGCGATGCGCTGCGCCACCGTGCGCGCGGCCAGCCGCCGTGGCTGGGTGTGCCCGATGGTGCCGCGGATGCCCCTGCCGAGCTCGAGACAGATCTTGGGCAGCTGCGTCGTCTTGCCCGAGCCGGTCTCGCCGGCGACGATCACCACCTGGTTGTCGGTGATGGCCTTGGCGATCTCACCTCGACGGTCGGTGACCGGCAGGTCGGGATAGGTGATCGCAGGAACAGCCGCGAGGCGGCTGGCGATCACCCCTTCCGCGGCCGCGATCTGTTCGGCGATCTTCTCGGGATTGTCGCCCCGCAGATTCTTCAGCCGACGCTCCAGCCGCGCGGCGTCACGGATGGTCAGACCATCCAGACGATCACGCAGTTCGCGCAGCTGAAGGTCGGACACCAGTCCCAGGATAGGTGGTGGCCTGCAGCACGGTCGTTCGGCTGTAGAGATCGAGGACCACAGCAGTTGACGAATTCGCGGCAGCGTGCCCGCTCAGGCAACGCGGCTGACGTGCGCGGCTGATTCTCCGATTGTTGTCGTGGTGTCGCCGATCATGGTGCGTAGCAACGCTTCTTGCTCGCGCTGTCCACACACGTCAGCTCGATCCATGCCACCAGGAAGAACCAGGGCAGCCACACTGCGCGTCAGGTTCACCGGGATGCGCAGCACCGGGTACCACGGCGGCACGTAGGTCAGGCCGAGGTTTTGCATTGCGCGGGGTCCCAGGAACCCACTGGTGACCGACAGGTGCTGTGCCTGTGCGACGCGGCGTCGCAGGCTCGGCAGGACGCGGTAATGCCAGGCCAGTGGATCCTGAGCCATCGGCATCGCCAACTGTTTGGTTGATTCATCGGGCGCAGCCAAAGCAGTGAGCGTGTGGTACAGGACGCGAACCCCGTCACGGAAGCTGCGCGGCAGCCACTCGTCGTGGACACCGATCAGCCACCCGACATAGCGGGTCAGATGCGCAACACCCTCGAGTTCGTTCGGCGAGAACACAAATCCCATCCCGATCGCTGCGGCGGGCGGAGCAATGAGTGCACCGACAAGCGTGGCGGCCATATCGGTCTGGTTGACCGGCACACCCCACTCATCCGCCCGCCAGTCCGGCATTGCCGCGACATGGCGACGCACGAAAGCGTGGATCAACCGCACCCGGACCGTGGACCGGTAACCGACGCCGAGCGGCTCCAGTCCACCATCGGCAATGACATCCAGCGCCCACTGCATGGTCTCGGCGAAACGCTTGTTGGAACCTTTCTCGAGCGCGCCGGTGCGCAGCAGCGTCTTGTTGAAGCCGGAGAACTGATAGCCCCCCAGAAGTGACACGTCACGCGCGACGTACATCCCGTCAGCTCCGGCCCGGCGGAGCGTGCGCGCACCGACACGCAGTTTGGCCAGGTCCACCCAGTCCGGGGTCTCCTCGATCTGGGTAAAGAATTCCCGCAGCGGTTCCGGCGCGTCGGGCACTCCAGCGATGCCCTCGGCCAGCGCCCGGTCAAACAACGGCCGGGCCTGCAGCGTGCCTGCGGTCATCATCCAATCGACAAGGCGGTCGGCGGGCTCGTCGCCGACTGTGAGCCGCTGACCGAGGTGCTCCCACTGCTCGGCATTCGGCTTGCCAATACCCAGCAGCAGCACGAACATCCGCACCAAAGCCGGGACACCGCGGGGCTCCTCAGGGTGACGAGCGGGAATGGGTGCGGTCATCGGCGCACTCCGTCGATGTGCGGGTGCCAGTTCCGCGAGGCACCGGAGCTGCCAGAACGTCGTTGTTCTCGGGTCGATGAAGCCATGCCCAAAATGCTGACACGAGCTTTTACTCGCATACAATTCGTTTCGTGAGTGCCCGATGAGCAGCACACCGAGGGTCCCGCGACGTACCCCGCGACAGGAACGCTCGCGTTTGATGGTCGAACGCATACTCGAGGCGGGTCGGCAAGTGCTGATCGACCGCGGATACGACGCAGCTACAACAAATCGGATCGCGGAAGTTGCCGGCATCAGTCCCGGTTCCCTCTATCAGTACTTTCCCAACAAGGACACCATCGTCGCGGCCATCATCGACGCGTACACAGACCAAGTCCTGCGCTCAGTGACCACACGCCTCGTGGAGCAGGTCGGCCAACCCGAAGACATCCGCTCGCTCCGGGAAGTCATCGCGATCCTGCTCGACGCGATGATGGATCAACCAGAGATGCTGCGAGCGCTGATCGAACACACTCCCAGACTCGGCTTGGGAAACAAGATCGCCGACTTCGAACAGCGGGTCGGCGAGCTTGCGATCGCGCACCTGCGGCTGCGCGACCAGAATTCGGACCACCCCGACACGAGAATCTGGATGGTGGTCCGCGCCGTCGAGCATCTGACCATTCGATACGTGCTCGACCGCCCCTCCATCGACCACGACGAATTCCTCGACGAACTGACTGCTCTCGTCGCGTTCTGCATGATCCGCAGCCGTCCGGACGATACGTCGGAGATCACGACCGAAGCCCGCTAGCTTGTGGCCGGATCCGCTGGCAACAGACATGCCGCGAGCGCGATCCAGTCCGGTAGATGCGGGTCGCGCAACGCATTCCGGCGATCGAAGGCGTAGGTGAGCGCCACGCCACGCATGCTGGTGTTGAGCGTCTCGCGCACCCGGGCGTAGTCGGGATGCTGGTTCAGCGGCTCGCCGAACATGGCATCGGTCACCGTGCGGACCTGGCGGTAGAGAACCCGCTCCTGTTGCTCGAGGCTGTCGCGTAGCTCGGCGTTATGCCGTGCGGCAAGCCACAATTCGGTCGCCGCCCAGAAGTAGTCCTGCTGGTAGGTCGACCACATCGTCATCACGGCAGCACGGATCCGTTCCCCGGGGTCGTCCGGCCACGCGGTCCGCGTGCTCAGTTCATTGAACCGCGCTTCGGCGAGGTGCTGAACTGCTGCGACGAGTAAGGCGTCACGCGAAGGGAATTGGTGCAACAGGCTTCCCCGACTGACCTCGGCCATCTGCTGGATGCGCAGCGTCGACGTGCCCGCGTACCCGTGTTCGACGAGCGCCCGCACGGCGGCGTCCAGGATGCGTTCCTGCACCGCGATGCCGCGGCGTTGTGCACGTCGAGGTGGCGTCATCACCAAATCATAAACTAGTCAGAGTTGACTAGTTTGCCCGGATTTGCCTACGCTCGGCCGCAACCGACGCAGGAGGACGCGCATGGACACCGAATCCATCACCCGGACCGCCGATCGCATGTGGCACGACGTGTTCCTGCCCGACGACGTGCAGCACGTCCGGGCAATGGCCCGCGACGCCGTCGCCACGCACCTGGCACCGGTCGCCCGCGAGATCGCCCAACGCGAGGAGTCCGTCGACTCGTTCCCGTGGACCGCCTTCAAGGGCCTTGCCGGCGCCGGTTGTTTCGCGGTGCCGTTCGAGCAGCCGTTCGGCGCGGGTCTGCAGCACCCGATGCTGGCGACCTGCATCGTCACCGAGGAAATCGCCTACGAGAGCTCCAGCTTGGCCGGCGTGTACGACGGGCAGTGCATCCTCAACGCCCGCGCCCTCTCGTTCGCCCAACCCCACATCCGCGCGCAGGTCCTACCTGGCCTCATCAACGGCGACGCCGTGTTCGCCTTCGCCACAACAGAACCCGACGCGTCGAGCGATCTGACGCCGACCGCGCTGCAGACCGTCGCCACGAGAACCCCGGACGGATTCGTCGTTAAGGGCCGCAAACGGTGGATCACCAATTCGGTTGTCGCCGATTGGGTTTGCATCCTGTGCCGCGACGGTGACACCGACAACGCCACCATGCTCCTGATCGACATGCACAGCCCCGGCGTCCAGGTCGGTGAACCGGATCTCAAGATGGGTCACCGCGGCCAGATCACCGCCGACATCGTTTTCGACAACGTCGCCGTGCCGGCAGACCACGCGCTCGGCGAGCCCGGCCGGGGCTTGGCCACGGCATTGGCGTCCCTGGCCGCAGGGCGACTCGGCATCGCCGCGGCCGGTGTCGGCGTCGCCCAGATCGCACTCGACCTGGCGGTGGCCCGACTGCGGAGCCGAGAACTGTTCGGCCGCAAGCTCGGCGAGATGCAGTACTGGCAGTACAAATTGGCCGAACGCGCCACCGAACTCGAAGCCGCCCGCTCGATGTACCAGAAGGCGGCCGTCCGCCTCGACCGCGGCGACCGGTCCGGCGAGCCGGAAGCATCCATGGCCAAGTCCTACGCGACCCGGCTCGCCAACGACCTCGCGCGCGACGCGCTCCAAATCCACGGCGGCTACGGGTTCGCACGGCGGGTGTCGGCGACCGGCGAGAGCTACCGGCTCGAAGAGATCTACCGCGACGCCAAGATCCTGGAAATCTTCGAAGGCGCCAACGAAGTTCTGCAGTGGGTCATCGCCCGCCACCTGATCGGCCGCGACATCACGGGCTGAGCGGATCGCGGCCGGCCGAGCCCATCACCGCGCCGGCAAGCCGATGCTCCAGACCCTGGACGACGCGCAGCACGGTCATCCGTTCCGCCTCGCTCAGATCGCCGACGGTCAACTCTTCGATCTCACGCCACACACCCTCGATCTGGTCCCGCAGTCCGCGGCTGGCCGGCGTGGCCTCGATCAGATGGGCGCGCTTGTCCTCGGGGCTCGGGAAGCGGCGGACGAATCCGGCATGCTCCAGCCGCTGGATCATGCGGGTCATCGTCGGCGCATCGGAGCTGGTGAGTCGCACCAGATCCGTCTGACGAAGCGGGCCGCGATCCCACAGGTACATCATCACCAGCTCCTGGCCCGGGTACAGACCGAGGGGACGCAGGAGCGTCGCGATGATCGTTCGCGTCAGCCGGGTGAGCTGAAAGACCGCATGACTGACGGGGCCGCTGCGGGCCGCCGTCGGCAATGCCATCGCCTCGCACGTCTCCCGACCTTCGTCGCTCTCTGTCGCCATCAGCGCACCCCCAGAAGCCATTAGTTGTCTAATCAGCATACTCCCGAGCCATCGCCGTATAACCCCAGTTGGAATAGCTGCCAGTTATTACTTGTTCGAGCAAGTATCTAGAAAGGCAGCGCCATGAACACCACCCACCACACCGGCACCGAGTTCCGTCGTTCCATCACGCGCCTCGTGACAGGGACCGCCATCGGGTTGTCGGCGCTGTCCATCGCCATGGCCGCGCCGGCGGCGGCAAAAGGTCCCCACCCGGGCCCCGTGATCGACCGCCCCGAACCGACCAGTTCCGTCAGCGCACAGACCAATGCCGGCCGCACGTCCACCGCACCGATGACACCCGCCGGGCGCGTGGCGCCCGGCGCAATCCCCCGGTCTCAGCCGGCGGTGTCCATCAACGCGCAGCAGTACACCGGAGGCGCCGCCGATCCGGCCGCGACTCAGATTCGTAAGACGTCGGACTCCATCGACAATCCGGGCGACACCGCCCGCCGCGCCGAGGTCCGCATGCCGACCATGCCCGGCGGACTGACACCCGCCGACGCTGGGCGGTTGTTCGGGGGAATGGCCGGAGCCTCGAAATAGGCTCCGCCACAACGCCGTATCGGCGCGAGAGGCTAACCCTTGTCGGGCGCCCAGTACTCCAGCATCTCGGCGAACGTCTCGAACGCCGGCTTGGAGACGCCGTAGGCGGCTTCCAAGTGGATGCTGATCGGGAAGCCGAGCTCGCCGACGCCATCGATGACGCGCTTGTACAGGTCGAGCATCAGCGCACGCTTGGCCGCGGGCTCCTCGCCGGCCAGCCGCGACACGAACTCCTGCTCGGCGGCGACCAGCGGGTTGCCCGGATCCTGGATCAGCCAGTTGATCAGGCCAACCTTCGACTCCATCTTCGGGACGAACCCGAACGACAGCAGAATCTCAGGCCGGTGCTCGGTGGTCGCAGCGAACTCCTTCAGGAAGCCCACGATCGTGTCCGAGTACAGCAACTGGGTCATCCCGTAGGTGGCGCCCTGGTTGATCTTGAAGTTGAAGCGGCCCTGCTCGCCATCGCGCGTCGGAATCAGGATGACGCCGCGGTTCGGCACCTGATCGCGGTAGATCGTCAACGCGTCGGTCGGTGCCACGCCGGCGCCCTCACCGTCGCTCATGGTGCGCGGGACGCCGACGAACGCGATGCCGTCGAAGTCCGCCTCCTGCAGCACAGCCAGCCGCTTCGAGAGCGCGTCCTCGTCCAGGAACGACGTCACCTGGGTGCAGAGCCCACGGATGCCCGGCAGCTCGGGCTTCATCAACTGCCAGAAGTCGAGGACGTCCATCTTCGGCTTCATCTCGATGGGCCGGTCGCCGTCTTCCTCGATCATCCCGGGGATCATCACGTGCCGGATGCGGCCCTCGAGGCCGACGGCCGCGGCGTTGAGCAGCACCTTGTGCGCCTCGTCGACCGCAAACTGGGGACCGCGCTCAATATTGGGCGGGACCAGTTCGAAGGCGATGGTGTTCAGGGTCACGACTCTGCTCCGGATCTCAGGACTACATACGGGGCGCAGGCGTCACTGACCGCTACGACCCGCAGGTCGTGTTTCCCGTGAAACCTCCACCCTACCGATGGCCTCCAGCAAAGAATCGGCCACGTCCGGCTTGCCAGCCGTGATAAACCCGTCCCGTGGCTGAACGCGTCAAGTTCCAGAGTTCCACCGGCCCCATGCTCGCCGGGATCATCGACCTCCCCGAAGGCACCCCGCGCGGCTGGGGCGTCTTCTCCCACGGCTTCACGCTCGGCAAGGACTCCCCTGCCGCGGCGCGCATCTGCAAGCAACTGGCCTCCGATGGCATCGGAATGCTCCGCTTCGACGCCATCGGCCTGGGCGACTCGGAAGGCCACTGGGGCGACGGGTCCTTCACCCACAAGACCAACGACGTCATCGAGGCGTGCAAGTTCATGTCCGAGCGCGGCACACCGTCGGCGTTGTTGGTGGGCCACTCGTTCGGCGGGGCGTCGGTGCTGGCGGCGGCACGGCAGGCGCCCGGCGTCCGCGCGGTCGCGACGGTCGCTGCGCCCATCGACCCGTCGCATGTCGAGAAGCAGTACGACGACATCCTCGACTGCGTGCTCGCGAACGGCAGTGCGCAGTGGATGGTCGGCGGGCGCGAGCTGACGCTCAAGCGCGACTTCGTGGAGGACGTCCGTGCGGCCAAGCTGCACGCCAAGATCAAGGAACTGCACCTGCCGCTGCTGATCCTGCACTCCCCCACCGACAACACCGTGGGCATCGAGAACGCCAGCGAGATCTTCCGCACCGCCCGTCACCCGCGCAGCTTCGTCTCGCTGGAGGGCACCGAACACCTGCTCACCGGGCCAGGACAGGCCAAGCGGGCGGGACGGATCATCGGCGCCTGGGCCGACGCCTACCTGGGTCCGGACAAGGCACGTCCGCGGTAACCCGCCTTCAGCTACCGGCGGCCTTGTTGGCCTTCGCGATGGCCGCGGCGAGTTCCTCCAGCAGCGGCGGCACATCCAGTTCGGTGACGACGGCTTCGATGAAGACGAGGTCGTCCGGATGGGCAGCCGCGTCGGCCAGTGCGGCCTCCAACTCACCACAGGTTGTCGCCCGGTGGGACAACGGGTTTGGGATACCGAGCGCCGCCGGAATGTCGCGCCACCGCCAGGTCACGATGTCGTTGTACGGCGCGGCCGGACCGTGGATCGCGCGTTCGACGGTGTAACCGTCGTTGTTCACCAGGATCACCACGGCGGGCACACCCTCGCGGCCAAACTGGCCGAGTTCCTGGATGGTGAGCTGCGCGGCGCCGTCGCCGATCAGCAACACCGGACGACGGTCCCGCTCCGCCAGACCCGCACCGAGGGCGGCCGGCAGCGTGTAACCGATGGAGGCCCACAACGGCTGGCCGATGAACGCCACGCCGCTGGGTAGCCGGTGCCGGGCCATGCCGTAGTACGACGTCCCCTGCTCGGCCAGGACCACATTGCCCGGGGTGAGCGCACCACAGACCTTGTCCCACAGGGCCTTCTGAGTGAGCGGCTGATCCGGTTCGAGCACCGGGTCGGGTGCGTCGGGCACCGGCTGCGGTACCGCGGGCGACCGGGTGGGCCGGGCCGTCAGGATGCTGGTGATCGCTTCGAGCGCGGCCGACATGTCCAGTGGCGCAAAGACTTCGCCGGCCACGGTGCTCTGGTTGGGTCCGATGTCGATGGTCCGCGCGGGGTCGATCTGCTGTGTGAACGATGCGCTCACCATGTCGGTGAACTGAACCCCGGCGGTCACCAGCACCGGGGCCTCTTCGATGGCCCGGCGAACCGACTCCTGGCTGGAGGTACCCGCGTAGATGCCGAGGAACTCCGGTGCGGATTCATCGACCAGGCTCTTACCCCACATCAGCGTTGCGTGCGGCACGACGTCGGCCGCCAGCAGTGCCTCCAGCTGCGGGACGGCTTCCAGTCGGTGCACCAGCAGGTCGGCCAGCACCGTCAGCTGGTGCTCGCCGATCAGACGAGCGGCTGCCGCGGTGAACAGCGAGAGCGCCCGCGGGCTCGTGCCGCTGGTGTAGCGCGGCAACGGTCCGGTCGGCGGTTCAACGGGGAACCGGGCGACATCGGTGGCCAGCATCAGGTAGCCGGGCAGCTTGCGCTCGTGCACCTCGGACAGCACCCGGTCGATCTCGCGGGTGGCCGTGGCCGGCACGAGTTTGGCTTGTGCGCAGGTGATTTCGCGGGCGATGCGGTGAAAGTGGTCGAAGTCGCCATCACCGAGCGAGTGGTGGATCACCCGGCGCGAGCCTTGCACGTCAATGGACGGCGTGCCGACGATGTGCACCACCGGGACATGCTCGGCGTAACTGCCCGCGATCGCGTTCGCCGCGGACAACTCGCCGACGCCGAACGTGGTGATGAGCGCCGCCATGCCGCGCAGCCGGCCGTAGCCGTCAGCGGCGTAGCCGGCGTTGAGTTCGTTGGCGCTGCCGACCCATCGGACATCCCGGTGCGCGATCACATGATCGAGCAGTTCCAGGTTGAAATCACCTGGTACACCGAAAATCTCGGTCACACCCAATTCAGCGAGCCGGTCCAGCAGGTAGTCACCGACGGTGTACTCGGGCATACCGACCTCCTGGTGTCGCTGGTACCGCGATGGTAACCGTCCCAGCCCGGACACCGCCCCACAAGCACTACCATGACGGCCATGACCGTTCGCCCACATCGGCTCGTGTGGCAGGTCGCGGCGGTGTCGCTGCTCGCGGCCTGTGGTTCGAATACGTCAGCGGCACCGTCGTCGACCACATCGACCGCGCCCACGACAACGGCAGCCCAGCTCCCGCCGCCGGTGCCCGTCGTACCGGTGAAACCGAATGCGCGGCAGGCCAAGTGGGTCGACCTGCAGGTGGGCGACTGCCTGAACTCACCGCCACCCACCGACCCGAGCGTCGTCGAGGTCACACTCGTGGACTGCGCGGCCCCGCACATCGCCGAGGTATTCCTGCGTGCCAATGTCGCGGTCAACGACGCCATCGCCGGTGTCGCCGACCAGCAATGCGCCGCGGGCCTGACGCAGTACGCCGGCCAGAGCAGCCGGTACACCTCGACCTATCTCATCGACTCGAACATGGATCGCACCGGACACACGCCGCTGCCCAGCACCGTCATCTGCCTGCTGCAGTCGGCCACCGGCGTGTCCCTGAACGGCTCCGCTAAGGCTTAGCCGTCAACAGGATGTATTGGGCGGCAACCTGTTCGTGCACATCCTTCAACTCGGCGCCCCGCGCCTCGATGGCATAGTCGCCTGCCGGCGCAACACAGTAAAACTGCTTCGGGTTGGCCAGCAGGATGCAGCGGCTGAGCGTCAGCGACGGCACCGGATCGGCGGTCTCGGTGCCGTCCACCGACACCTCTTTGCCGAAGGTGTTCGCCACGTTCACCGCCGACACCGGGTCCTTGGCCCGATACACGCTCGTCTTGCCGCGCGCGAACGCTGTCACCCCGTTGTCTTGGAACACCTTGCTCGACGCGACCGGGTCGCTCTGGAAGTGCAGGGCCCCGGTGCCGGAGTAGACGGCGTTCTGCGAATTGCGTGGCGATTCGGTCTGCAGCGTCAAGGCCAGGAGCCCGGTCGGATCGATCGGCACGGTCGGCAACTCTGCCGCGGGTTTGAAGGGCTCGATCGCGGTGACCTGGGCGCCTGTCGCCTTGGCCACCAACGCGATGGCCGGATCAGGGCCGGCTGTTGACTGCGCCAGTTGCGTCAGGACATAGGGGCCGTGCGCGGTGAAGGACCGCACGGTGGTCACCTTCGTGCCGCGGGAGTCGACGTCGTACGTCGACGCCAGCGCATCCGGATGCTCCGGGATGGCAACGGTTTTCGGCTCTGCGCCGCGGATCTTGACCTGGAGGGCTGCCGCGTTCATGTCGCCGGCCGCGGCAGTGGCATCAGCGGGCGACGCGAAGCGCAGTACGCCGTTGATCAGCACCGTCTTGGCCGCAGACTCCCGCGCCGAGGCGAACCCATCGATGAAGTTGTGCCTGCCGGCTGCGGTCGCGATGTTCTCGGGCCCGAACTGGGCCAGCAGACCGGGCTCGTCGAGCACGAAATACGTTGACAGATAAGGCTCGATGAGCGTGCTGTCGACCTGCCAGGGTCCCACCACGTAGCCGGCCAGCTGTTGCGCCTCGAGCCTGGCGCCGGCCCCGGGGGCACCCGCGGTGCCGTAGGGCTCATGCGGCTTGGTCGGGTAGTTCCCCGGCTTCAGCTGCGCCGGGGCGACGATCGGCGGTGGCGGCGGTGTCGTCGACGTCGCCGGCTTCGCGGATGACGTGGCCGGGCTCGACTGTGTCGATCCGCCACCACAGCCCGCGGCCAGCAGCGCCACCGCGACCACCGCTCCACAGCTGACCAGACCCCGCATGCGTCCCTCCCCTGCCGACTGCAGACCAACCTACTCAGTGTCAGGTCTTCGCGGCACTGAACTGCATCACATGCCCAAACACCTTGGTACTGGTATCGATACGCAGCCCGTTGCGACGTCCTTCGGCAACCAGTTCATCGGGGTTCACCAGGCGGAACGGCGACCGGTCCACCCGGTGCACGACCGTGGCCACCGGTGTCCGCGTCAGGTCGTAACCGACGAACACCCCGCCGGGCTTGAGCACCCGGGCGATCTCGGCGACGGCGGCCTCCCATTCGATGACGTGGTGCATCATCAGGCAACTGACCACCGAATCGAACGCATCGTCGGCGAACGGCAGGCGGGTCGCATCGGCGCTCTGCACCGTCACGTTCGGGTTGTCCTTCAGCCGGTGCGCTGCGGCGTCGACCATGACCGGGTCCAGATCGGTCGCGGTGATGGCCAGCCCGGGACGCGCGGTCGACAACCCCTCGGCGATGGCGCCACTGCCGGAACCGATTTCGAGCAACTGCTCGCCCAGCTTGTCGGTGGGCAGCATATCGAGCACGGCTCGGGTGGTGGTTCTCCACATGGCGCCGCAGCAGAATGCCCGCTCGACTTTGGACATCACCGGCATCGCGGTCTCCTCCTCGTAGTGTGCGTCGAGTATGGAACCGCCTGCACCGTCAACGCTTGGACGGATCCGTCGAATCCCGCAGCGCGCGGGCGATCTCGGACGGCGCTGCGCCGGTCATCTCACGGCATACCCGGTTGGCATGGGAGCCGTCGGCGAATCCGGCCAGATGCGCGGCGTCGGTGACCTGCTCACCGCCCGCGAGATGTTTCAACCCGGAAAGCAGTCGCGCCCAGCGGGTGGCCGCCGAGAAGGAGACACCGGTCTGCTGCCGGCACAGGCGACCGAGGTAGTCCGGCGACACCGCGACCTCGTGCGCGACCGATGCCAGGTCCACGGATTCGGTTGCGCCGCTGTAGATCAGGTCCATCGCCTGCTTCAGCTGCGGATGCAGCCCGGGCTGCTGTCCCGGATCACCGCAGAGACGCTGGATCAGCGTGGCGGCGGCCAACTCGGGGGCGGTGTCGAACGCGGCGGCCACGGCCCGTGCGAGTGCCCGGTGGTCGGCCGGCAGCCAGATGCCGTCACCGGATTCGCTCTGGCTGAGGGCGTGCAGCGCTGCCCCGGGCCAGGTGTGCGGCGCCAGATACAGAGCCAACGTCACATCGGTGGGCTGCGACCGCACCGCGTGGCCGGCGCCGCTGGCGATGACCACGACGTGTCCGCTGCGGGACGCCTCGCCGGCGGTTCGGACCGTCAGCGGCCCGGTCAGCCCCACCCCGACCTGCACTGCCGCATGGTGATGAACATCCAGGTCGCCGAAGGTGCCGACGACCATCATCTGCGCCGGACCCAGCTCCCAGACGGGCATACCCGATGTTAACGCCGCGATTGGCGCCGCTCGATGACGTCGAGCGCCTGCTGCGCCCACCGCAGGTTCTCCTGCTCGAACGAGATCCCGCGCATCAGCGTCAGATAGGGCCCCACCCGCTCCGCCTCGGCGAGGAACGCCGCCTCGCTGCGGCCGCCCAGGATTCGGTTGCGAATCCGTTCGTAAAGTTCGAGTTGTTTGGTGGACCACTGGATTCGGTCCCGCAGGCCGGCGCACACGGCAGCCGCGTTGCCACTGTCGACGGTGGACACCTGCACCAACAGGTCGTCGCGCATGGCCAGGGGCTTGGGTGTCGCTTCGGTGAAGTCATGCACCGCGGTGCGGCCTGCCTCGGTGAGCGTGAACATCCGCTTGTTGGGCCGGCGCTCCTGCTCGACCACGCGGGCCTCGATCAGCCCGTCTGCCGCGAGCCGGTCGAGTTCGCGGTACAGCTGTTGCGGGGTGGCCATCCAGAAGTTGGCGACGGACGCGTCGAAGCCCTTGGCCAGGTCATATCCCGAGGCCTCACTGTCGAGCAGGGCCGCCAACACGGCGTCACGCAGAGCCATGCCCAGAAGTCTAATAGTCAACAAAGTGATTAGTCACATATAGACATGCCGAGCTTGTCCCGCTAGCGTCACCCGTACCTAATCACCAAATTGACTATGCGAGGTATGCGATGCAGGCATTCCGCAAGGCGGTCGAGGCCGCCGACGGCGAAGCCATGGCCGCCTGTCTGGCCGACGACGTGGTGTTCACCAGTCCCGTCGCCTTCAAGCCCTACCCGGGCAAGCCCATCACCGCCGCCATCCTGCGCGGCGTGCTGCGGGTCTTCGAGGACTTCCGCTACATCCGCGAGATCAATGACCCCGAAAACCACAGCCACGCTTTGATTTTCGAGACCAAGGTCGGCGGCAAGACGATCAACGGATGCGACTTCATCCACGTCAACGACCAGGGCCTGATCGACGAGTTCACCGTCATGGTCCGGCCACTGTCCGGAGCGCAGGCCCTGTCGGAGGCCATGGCCGCCCAGTTCCCGCAGATCCAGGCCGAGGCCGCCGAAGCCATCGCTGCCCTGGCCGCGAAGGAGCAGTGAGCATGAAGATCGGTCTCGGCATCAACTACGCCGGCGGTTTCAAAGAGGTCGTGGCCGAGGTCGCCGACCTCGAAAAGGCTGGACTGGACGTCGTTTTCGTCCCTGAGGCGTACTCGTTCGACGCCATCAGCGCGCTCGGCTACCTGGCCGCCGCCACCGAGCGGGTGGAGCTGGCCTCCGGCGTCCTGCAGCTCTACACCCGCACCCCCACCCTGACGGCCATGACGGCCGCCGGTCTCGACTACGTGTCCGACGGTCGGTACATCCTCGGCCTCGGCGCGTCCGGCCCGCAGGTGATCGAAGGCTTCCACGGCGTCCCGTATGACAGCCCCATCGGCCGCACCCGCGAGGTCGTCGAGATCTGCCGCCAGGTGTGGCGCCGCGAGCGACTCGCCTACCAGGGCAAGCACTACACCATCCCGCTGCCGGAAGGTCAGGGCACGGGGCTCGGGAAGTCCCTCAAGCTCATCAACCACCCTGTGCGCGAACGCATTCCGGTGTTGCTGGCAGCACTCGGGCCGAAGAACGTCGAACTGGCCGCGGAGATCGCCGAAGGCTGGCAGCCGATCTTCTACATGCCGGAGAAGGCCAAAGACGTCTGGGGCGACGCGCTGGCGGCCGGTTACGCAAAGCGCGACGCGACGCTGCCGCCCATGGACATCTACGCCGGACCGGCGCTGGCCATCGGCGACAACGTCGAGGGGATGCGCGAGTTCATCAAACCGCACATCGCGCTGTACATCGGCGGCATGGGCGCCAAGGGCAAGAACTTCTATCACAACGTGGCCACCAAGTACGGCTATGGCGCCGAGGCCGACCGCATCCAGGAGCTGTACCTTGCTGGCGACAAGGACGGTGCGGCGAAAGTCGTTCCCGACGAACTGGTTCGGGACATCTCGCTGATCGGTAGCCGCGAGTTCGTCAAGGAACGGGTGGCGGCATTCCGGGAAGCCGGCGTAACGGTGCTCAACGTGGTGCCGATGGGTGCGACGACCGCCGACCGCGTCAAACTCATCGAGGAGCTGCGCGAGCTGGTGTAGGGCTGACGCTACCTCTACGCGCCCGGCTGACCGTACAACGCGACGACGACCGAACGGTCCCAACTGTTCTCCGACCACACGCCCATGACGGTGTTGGCGCAGTTGGCCATGATCGCGTAGGTCGGCGGGTCGTAGTACCACTGGTTCAGCACATCCAGGTTGTTGATGGCGATGGACCGGTTGATCGCCACCGTCTGAAACACCTTGCCCCGGAAGCCCGCTGCCTCCGCGCGCCGCTGTGCCGTCGACCCGTCCGAGCCGAGGTCACCGTCGAGGTCGCGGTTGTTCAGCACATCGTTCGCGTGCCACTCGGCGGCGAGCCGCAGCTGCGGGCTGACCGCCACGTCATTGGTGCAGCCGGCCTGGTGCTGAATGGTGTAGACGTTGGCGACCACGCTGTTGTTGAGGCGCGTGTTGTCCGCGTGAGCCACCGCAGGCAGCGCGGCGCCGCACGCGAAGACCGCCAGGATCACCCCGGCCAACCGGGTACTCACTGTGCCCCCGGTCGGTAGTTGCCCGCGGAACTGCGCAGCGGCCCGATCAGCTCGGGGCACAGTTCGTTGATCACCTGTCCGACAAGATAATTGGCCTGGCCTTCGTCGCCACCCGTGACGTCGACCTTGATGTCACCGATGATCTGCCCGTAACTCCTGCCCGCGGCGATCTTGTCGCACACGCCGCGCCCGTAGGCGATGGCGGCATCGCCGCTCGGGAAGTTGAAGCCGCCCCGCACGTTGACGCTGTTCACGTACGTCACCGGGTCGGCCTGGGCCGGCGGCACCATCCATCCGGCCGCGGCCCCCGCGGCGAACACCATCACCAGCGCCCGCGTCACACGGGATCGAACTGTGAGATCAGCCATCGATCGTGCACCTTGTCGAGAGTCACCCGCACCGTCGAGGTCGACGCGGTGGGCGAGTCGGCACCGATGGTGGTCGTCTGGTTCACGAAAACCAGTACCACAGCGTGGTTTTCGGTCGCCGACACCGAGGCGGCGTCCGGAACGGTCGCGACTGCGGAGATGTGTTTCTGTTTGGCCCCGGGCGCCACGACGGTGTCGACCAACTTGGTGTACTCGTCGCGGAACCCGCCGGTCAGCCGGCCGGCGGCCGATTTCAGCTCGGTGTCAACCGTTTCCGGCCGGTACGACAGCATGGCGACGGTACCGTCACTGGCCGCCCGCACCGACTCGGTGGCCGCGGCTTGCGCGAGCCGCACCGACCCGTCCTGCCAGTTGAAGTACCCCGCGGCGACGGCAAGCAGCATCGCGGCGAACGCCAATGTCAGACCCGTCCACCGCGCCCACGGCTTCCGCGAATCACTCTGCACCGCTGCGGGTTCGGCTTCGACAACCGCCTCCTCGGCGGCCTCGGTCTCGTCGGGTTCGACGGGACGTTCTTCGACATCCACTGTCACTGTCATGACCTGTCCTTCATGTTGCCCTGACCGTCCGATCTGCTCATGACACGAACTGGACGTTGGAGATTCGGGCGCCCGCGCCGTCCTTGGCGACGCTGATCCGCATGCGCCAGTTTCGTGGTGGACCCGCCGGCGCCTCGGCCAACGATGTCCGCACCGACACCGCGAGAAGCACCTGTGCGCCATCACCGGTCACCGACTCGAGTCCGGCTTCGGTGACGGTGCCCTCGGATTTCGATCGGGCCTGCTTCACCACCGCGACGAACGGCTCGGACCGGCGCTGGAAGTCTTCGCGGAATTCGCCGGTCGACGAGTCGAGTATCCGGCGGATGTCGGTGTCCGCCTCGGTGTAGCTGATCGTGGTCAGGTTCAGCGCGGCCTGGCGGGCCGTCTGCACGTACAGGTTCCGCAGCGCCTGTCCCTGTTCGGCCTGGTGCGCCCGAAAGCCCAGCCAGACCACCAGGGCACCCCCGGCGACGACCAGTGCCAGTCCGGTCGCCACCAGCGGCGAGACACGCGGCAACCGTTGCCGCAGCGACGGTTTCGGCGCCACGACCGCATCCGCGTCGGCTGCATCCGCATCGGCTGCATCGGCGATGTCTAGCTGCTCGGGATCAGCATGCTCTGCCATGTCTTGCCTTTCGTGGTGGCGGCCAGGTCGGAGTCGGTGTACGGCTTGCCGTCAGGCCCCACGTAACCGCCGGTCGCGGGGTCGTAGGGCACCACGGCCACCGGGGGTGCCGGGGGTGCCGGCCCAGGTGCTGCACTGGGGCGCTGCCGGGGATCGGTGCCCGGCGCGTACTGCGGGACGCCCTGCCCCGTCAGCGTGGCGTTGGGATCGCCCTTCCAGATGTAGCCGTCGTTGAGGGGCACGTACTGCTCGTTGCTTTCGCAGAGCTCCACGGTCGGCGACCGCTTGGCCGGGTTGTTCTCGCACGGAATGTTCCGCACGCCACGAACATTCAGGTCGGAATCCTGCGGCACCCGGCAGTACAGCTCACCGGCGGGACGCTCGGGATAGTCCACCTCGGTCGGTACCCGTTGCTGTTTGACGGGCAGGAAGCCGGTGTTGCACGGCGGCGGCAGATTCATGTTCAGTTTGAAGTCCAGATAGATGCCCCGATAGGGCGTCTTGAGGTCCGCGTCGGCGACCGCGATCGCCGACATCAACGCGGTGCCCTGCGGGAAGAGCACCAGCAGTTGTTCGATGTCGTGCCGATAGACAACCGCGATCTCACCCAGGCTCACCATGTTGGCCAGCAGGACCGGCAGTGCCGGGGCGAACCTGTCGAACAGGGCGCGGCCCTCGTTCAGGGTCGGCTGCCCGAGCTTGAGCAGATCGGCGAACGCCGCATTCTGGGCCTTGAACTGGCCGGTGATGGACGCGGCTCGCTGCGCCCACGTCGCGATCGAGTCCGCGGTCTGCACTTGCGAATTCAGCACGGCCGGGCTCTGGTCGATCAGTTGCGTGATCGGGCCGACGTTCTTGCCGGCCTCGATGGCCAGTGACGTGGAGCCGTTGACGATCCGGGACAGCTCAGGGCCGAGTCCGCTCACGGCTTTGTCGGCTTCGTCGACGACGGTACGCAGATTGTCCTGCGGGATGGCTTCCAGCGCTCGGTTGGTGGCATCGAGCAGGTTGCCGATGTCCGGCGGAATCCGCACCTTGGCCACCGGGATGGTCGCTCCGCCGCGCAGGGTCGGGCCGGCATCGGATTGCCCTGCCGCAGGGATCAATTCGACGAACTGTTCACCGACGGCCGAGCGGCTGTGGACCGCGGCCGATACGTCCGCAGGCACCTTGATGGCGGAGTCGAGATTCAGCTCGGCCCGAACCCCGCCCGCGGTGACGTCGACCGCTTTGACCCGCCCGATCTCGGTGCCGCGGTAGGTGACCACCGACGTCGGGTACAGACCGCCGGACTCCGGCAGCTCGAGCGTCACGGTGTATCGGCCGTACCCGAGCAGAGCCGGTACGTGCACGAAGCCGAATGCCATGACGCTGCAGGCAATCACGGTGACGGCACCGAGGATCGCCAGCTGGAGCCAGACTGTCCGGGACAAGCGCAGACGCAGCATGTCAGTACCCCCCGAAGTGATAGGGAGCGATCAGCGGGTTGCCCGCGGTGTACGGGCTGGGCATCTGACCGATCGTGCGGCCCCATTGCATTTCGAGTTCGGTGAGGTTGCCCTCCCACCGGGTTCCGGTGAACAGGCTGCTGTCGAGCCGGCTCAACGTCAGGTCGATGACCATCGTGATGTTGGCGAAGTCGCCCCGGAACCAGTTGCCGAGATTGCTCTTCACCCACGGGTAGGTCGACAGGAAGTCCAGGCCCTTCGTCAGTGCCGGTCCCGAATCGGCCAGCGACCGCAGCACGGGCACCATGCTCCGCAGGTTGGCGACGAGGCTCTCCTTGGTCTGCTTGATCGTCGACGTCGCGACCGCGCTGAACCGTCCGACGGCATCGATCGCGTCGGCCAGCTTCGCGCGCTGCTCTGCCAGTACCGCCAACGCCTGCGGGATGGTGGTGAGCGCCTTGTCGACCGTGCGCTGGTTCGCCGCGAACTGGCCCACCAGAGAATTCAAATTCTCTGTGGCGGAGATGATGTCGTCGGTCTGGGCATTGAGTCGGGAAATGAACGTGTCGAGCTGGGTCAGCAGGCTGCGCATGTCGTTCTCGCGGCCGGCCAATGCCTTCGCGAAGGTCTGGTTGATCTCCTGCAACTGGGCCAGGCCACCACCGTTCAGGAGGATCGACGCCGACGCGAGGGCCTGCTCGGTGGTGGGATACGTTGCGGCCCTGGACAGCGGGATCACCGCGCCGTTGGTCAGCTGGCCTTGCGGCGCTTCGCCGGTCGGCGGGCTTAGCTCGATGTGCATCGAGCCCAGCAGGCTGGTCTGCCCGACCTTGGCGGTGCTGTTGGCGGGTAGGTGGACGTCGCCGTTGATCCGCATGGTGACCAGCGCGTGCCAGTCCTGTACCTCGATCTTGGTGACGTTGCCGACGTTGACGTCACCGACGCGCACGCGGGTGTTCTGCTGGATCACCACGACGTCGGGCAATTGCGCTTGAATCACGTACGAACCTGGTCCGTCGCCGGCGGTGCCAGGCAGGCTCAGCGAATTCAGGCCGCGCCATTGGCATCCCGGCAACGTCAGCACGCTGAGGATGACGAGGGTCGCGGTCACGAGGCGCTTCATGGCTGCGTCCCCTGCTGCGGGACCATGAGGCCGGCCAGCCCCTGGCCGGGGTCGGTCGGGGTCGATACGGGGGCCTCCGCCGGCAGCGGAGCCGGCGCGGGGTTCTCCTGCGGCGGGGCCCCGCCCGGCCGCAGTCGCGGCTCGCTGTAGGTGACCTCGTTGGGCCGGGCCGTCGCGCCGACGAAAGGATTGCCGCCGATCGGCACGAAGTTGTACTGCCGGTTCTTGATGATCGGCGCCAGGTACTGCACGCACAGCTTGGCGGACTGCTCGAAGCCTTCCCGTGCCGCGGACTGGATTGCGCCGCAGAGGAACTGCACGGTGTCGGCGAAGTTGACGGGCGCCAGGATGCCCGTGATGGCGCTCTGCGCGGGGTCGTAGATGTTGGTGAAGTTCTGGAACACCGTCGGCGCGATGTGCAAGACCTGCTTGAGGTCCGTGCGGCTGTCGTTGAGCGCCGTGGTGATCGCGTTGAGGTGGTCGAAGGTGGTCCCCAACCCTTCCCGGTTCTCCGCGATGAAGCCGCGCAGATCCTTGACCGCGGTGTCCAGATTGCGTGTCGCATCGGCGATGTTGTTCGGCGTGCTCGACAGTGCGGTGGTGATGGAAGCCATGTTGGTGTTGAAGGCGGCGAGCAGATCGCTGCTGGACGACAGTGCCGAGACCAGCAACTGCAGATTGCGCACCGTGCTGAAGATGTCGGTGCTGTGGTCGCCGAGAGCCGACATCGCGCGGGACAGCTTGATGACGGTGTCGCGCGCGGTGTCGCCCTGGCCGCGCAGGTTGTCCGCGGCGCTGTTGATGAATTCGCCGACGGCACTGGGCCCGCCGGGACTCGTCGGCTGCAGCGAGTCGGTGAGCTTCTCCAGTTGCTGACGGAAGTCGTCCCATTCCACCGGCACCACGGTGCGGTCCAGGGCGATGGTGGAGCCCGCGGCGAGTTTGGGTCCACTGGTGTAGGCGGGCACCAACTGAATCGCGCGGGCGCTCACCAATGACGGCGACAAGATGGCGGCACGGACGTCGGCGGGCAGCGCGTATTGCGAGTCCACCGAGAAAGTCACTTTGGCGGCATGCGGTTGCGGCTCGATCTTCTCGACCGTGCCGACGGTGACGCCCAGAATCCTGATGTCGTCGCCGGTGTACAGGCCGTTGGTGTTCGCGAAGTACGCGACGTAGGTACTCCGGACAGCGGTGACCCACCAGGATCGAGCCAGTCCGGTGGCGGCAACCGCCAGGATGACCACGAGACCGAGCGCGAGGGCGATGCGCCACGTCCGGCGGCTGCCCACGCGTGGTGTGGGTTCGGGGCTGGTCATGGTCACCTCCCTCCGACGGGCGAAACGGGATCTGACACCACACCGGGCGAACCGGTGTGCGAATTATTCGACGGCGGGAGCGGCGTCGGGGGCGGGACCGTCGGCGGCGGCACCTCGCCAGGGGCCGGTGCCAGCGCCGGCGGTCCGGGTGCCGGGCCTCCCGGTGGCGGCGCGGGCAGCGGTTCCCGATAGGGGTAACGCGGATCTCCGGGATTGCCGGTGATCGCGTCGGGCAGAGTGAGATTCGGCGGTCCACCCTGGCCGGTGCGCGGATACGGCGACGGCAGCGGCGGGGTACCCGGCTGACCGGCGCCGGGCTCGGTCAGCTGCGACGGCAGCAGCACGTTGGGGTCCAATCCCAGGTCGGAGAACGCCGCGTCGATGAACGGCTGATCGAACTGACCCGGGAACAGGTTCACGAGCGATGCTTTGAAGAACGGCCCGGCACCGAGCACTTCGCCGAACGACATGGCGTACCGGCGCAACAGGTACAGCGTGCGCTGCAGCTCCTTCTTCCGGTTGTCGAGGATGCTGAGAACGCCGTTGAGCTTGTCGACGGCCGGCTTCAGTTGCGTCCGGTTGTCCTGCACCAGACCGGAGAGTTGCACGGTGGCCGCGCTGACATTGGCCATCAGCGTCTCGACCGAATTGCGTTGCGACAGAATCTCCCCCAGCAGCGCGTCGGTGTTGACCACCAACTGCGCAATCTGGTCACTACGCTTGGCCAGCACCGAAGTCACCTTGTTGGCATCGGCGAGCAGCTGGCGCAGCTTGGCATCGCGGGTACCGAGGGTGTCGGAGAATCGCGCCACGCTCTCCAGCGCCAACTTCAGATCGGGTGGCGTGTTCTGGAACGTCTGCGCCAGCGTCTTGAGTGCCGAAGACAGCTGGGTGGTGTCCAGACCGCTGATGGTGGTCGTCAGATCACCCAGCGCGGCCGGCAGATCGTATGGCGAGGTGGTGCGTTCAATCGGGATGGGGCCGTTGAGGTTTCCGTCACCGCGCGGCGTCAGCTCCAGCACCTTGGTACCCAGCACCGTCTCGGTCTTGATGGCGGCTTCGGTGCGGTCGCCCAGTTCGACGCCGTCACGCACCGTGAAATCCACCCGAACCTTGGCACCCTCCAAGTGAATTCCCGAGACCCGTCCGACGCCCAAGCCAGACACCCGCACGTCACTGCCCGTCTTGATACCGCCGGCATCGGCGAAGTACGCCTGGTAGTCGGAGGTCCCCTTGATGAACGGGATCTTGTCGTAGCTGAAAGCGGCGACGACGATCGCGACGATCAGCGCGATACCGGTCGCGCCTACCGCCAACCGGTTACGTTCGGCCAGGGGCTTGATGTTCAGCTTGATGCGCGTCATTTCGGTGTGCACCGCCCCGACTCCTGGCCGGCCACTTTGACGTACACCGGTTGGCCGCCCTTTCCATTCAGCTTCAGCAGTGCGTCGCAGAGATAGAAGCTGAAGTAGTCGCCGTACAGGCCGTTGCGGGAAAGAATCTGGTACGCGTCCGGCAGCGTCCGCACCAGCTCGTCGACGTAGGCGTGGTCCGCCTCGATCTGGCCGGACACCCGATCCGTCTGCTGCACAGTCTGTTTGATCGGCTCGCCCCCCACGGTCAGCAGGTCGGCAACCGACCGCGCCGCGCTGTTGATGTTCGCCACCCCGATCGCGATGTCGGATTTGCGGGTGGCCAAACCCTGAACGAGTTGCGACAGCTTGTCCAGGCCGTCGGCGAACTGCGTGTCACGGGCCGCGAACGTCCCCAGCACGGTGTTCAGGTTGGTGATGACCTCACCGATGAGCTGGTCCCGGCCCGCCAAAGTTGTTGTCAGTGCCGACGTCTGCGCCAGCACCGACGAGATGGTGCCGCCCTGGCCCTGGAACACCCGAAGCAACTCACCGCTCAACGCGTTGACCTGATCGGGATCGAGCGCACGGAACAGTGGCCGGAAGCCGCCGATGAGCGCGTCGACATCCAATGCCGGCGACGTCCGGGACAACGGGATCGTCTGGCCCGGAAGGAGTTTGCGCACCGACCCGGGACCTTCCTCGAGCGCCAGGTAGCGGTCGCCGATCAGGTTCTCATAGCGGACGGTCGCGGTGGTGCCTTCGGTGAGCGTCAGTTGTCTGTCGATCGCGAAGTCGATGGTGACGGTGCCGTCCTTGTGCAGCGTGAGGCTCTTGACCTTCCCGACCTCAACGCCGGCGATACGAACGAAGTTGCCACCCTTCAACCCCGACACGTTGCTGAACACCGCCTGGTAGGAAGCCCGCGAATCGAAACGGAACTGCCCGAACACCGTCAGCAGCCCGAACATGAAGAGCAGGCTGACCACGGTGAAGATCACGACGCGGGTTACGGTCCCACGAATCCGGCTTCTCATGGTGACCCCGGCTCAGGTTGGGGCACGCCCATCTCGACACCGGGCAACCCGGGAGCCGGACCACCCGGGTACCGGATTCGCGGCGGTTCGGGCTGCGGCTTGGTCACCGGGAAGTAGTTGGCGAAACCAGGGAAACCGATGCCGGGGTTGGGCCGCATATCCAGGCCGTCACCGTAACCGGTGTCGGTCACCAGGTACTTGACCGGGAAGTTCTTGCTGACGTCGGGCAGCGAACCGCAACTCGGCTTGCCACCGGGCCCACCACTGGCATTGACGACGGGCAGGTTGTCGGGGAACCGGTAGGGATCGGCACCGGCCAGCAGCCCGACATCCATGATCACCGATTTCCCGTTGCCGCCCATGGCATATCGGCCGCCGTGCTCCAGGAACCACTGGGCGCCCTGGAACAGGCACGTGTACGTCGGCGAATACTTCTCGAGGAGTGCGGTGGTCGGTCGCAGCACTTCCATCGACCGCGCCAGGGCAGTCTGGTTGGCGCCGATGGTGTCGATGCCCGACTGCGAGAAGCCGACCGCCGACAACAACAGGCCGTCGAGTTCCTTCGACTGACCGGTGATCGTGGTGGCGGTGGTCGAGAACGAATCCAGGATGGACACGATGTCCTGCGCCGCGGCCGAATACGCCTGTGCGGTCTGCCCGAACAACTGCCAATCCTTGCGCACGGTGTCCATGCGCGGATTCACCTCCAACAGAACGTGGTTCGCGTCGGTGATCGCCTGGCCGATGACGTCGCCCTTACCGCGCAACGATTCGGCCACGGCCGAGAGCACCGAGTTGAGCTTCGTCGGGTCGATCACCTGGACCACCGACTGCAGGTTCTCGAACACGGTGTTGACCTCGACCGTCACGTTCTGCGACTGCAGCACCGCACCCGATTTGAGGTGGCCGCCGCTCGGCCCGGTCGACGGCACATTCAGTTCGACGTACTTGGCGCCGAACGCGGTGCTCGACCGGATCTGCGCTTCGACATTGCCCGGCAGTTGCGCGAACGGCCCGGGGTACATCCGGAGTTTCAGCGTCGAAAGTACGTGTCCCCCAGTATCTGTCCGGCTGCCGATCGATTCCACCTCGCCGATCTGCACGCCCCGGAGCTTCACCTTCGCGCCGTCCTCCATGACCAGCCCGGCGCGGTCGGAGATCAGGGTCAGTGGCACGAATCCCCGCAGTGATCCGGAGAACAGCAGCCACGTCATGGCGGTCATGGCGACGACCACGATCACCAGGACAGGCGCCCACCAGATCGGGTCGATCTGCTCACGCCGAGTTTTGTTCGCACCCTTCGCCATTCGGTTCAGCCAGCCAGGTGGAAGTTGCCGGACTGGCCGTAGACGGACAGTGTGATGGTGAGCAGGATGAACACGCCGGCGGTGATCGAGGTCCGCACCGCGCGGCCGACGGCCTCGCCGACACCGGCCGGTCCGCCGGTGGCGGTGAAGCCGTAGTAGGTGTGCACCGCCATCACCGCGGCCGCCATGGCCAGCGCCTCGAAGAAGGACCAGGCGAGGTCATTGGGATGCAGGAACGTCGTGAAGTAGTGGTCGTAGACGCCGCGCGACTGGCCGTAGATCATCGTGGTCCCGAACCGGGTCGCCAGGAAGGACATCAACACCGCGACGGTGTAGATCGGCACGACGGCCACCACGCCGGCGACGATCCGGGTCGCCGCCAGGTACGTGATCACCCGGATGCCCATCACTTCCAGGGCGTCGATCTCCTCGTTGATGCGCATGGCGCCGAGTTGTGCCGTCGCCCCGGCCCCGATCGTGGCGGCGAGTGCCACCCCGGCCGTTGCGGGAGCGATGAAGCGCACGTTCAGAAAGGCCCCCAGGAAGCCCGTCAGCGCTTCGATACCGACATTGGACAGGGTGTTGTAGCCCTGGACGGCGATCAGGGCGCCGGTGGACAGGGTGAGGAACCCGACGATGACCACGGTGCCGCCGATGACGGCGAGTGCGCCGGTCCCCATGCCCATGACCGCGATGAGCCGCAGCACCTCGCCCGGGTAGCGCCGGACGGCGTCGGCGGTGGCGGCCAGGGCGCTGCCGTAGAACGCCGTCTGTTCGCCCAGCCGGCGGGTCGCCGCGATCGCCTGGCCCGCCAGTTCGCTGAGCGGTGAGGGGTGGTCGACATCCACATCTGCTGTCATGGCGCCACTTTCACGCCGAACGCGGTCGCCAGGATGTTGATCAGGAACAGCGCCATGAACGCGAAGACGACGGTCTCATTGACTGCGTTGCCGACGGCCGTCGGTCCGCCACCGACCGAAAGTCCCTTGTAGCACGCGATCAGCCCGGCCGACAGCCCGAACAGCAATGCCTTGACCAGGGAGACGATCACCTGCGGCAGGCCCGTCAGCAGCGTCATGCCCGCGATGAACGCGCCGGGCGTCACGTGCTGGATATAGACGACGAAGAAGTAGCTGCCGGCCAGGCCGACGACGGCCACCATGGAATAGAGCATCGCCGCGACGAATGTCGCGGCGAGGACGCGGGGCACGACGAGTGCCGGAATCGGGTTGACGCCAATGACTTTCATGGCATCGATCTCTTCTCTGATGGTTCGTGCGCCGAGGTCGGCACACATCGCGGTCGAACCGGCACCGGCCACGACGATCGCGGTAACCACCGGCCCCACCTGTGTCACCGAGGCCAGCGCCGCGCCGGCACCGGACAGGTCACCGGCGCCGACCTCGATCAGCACGATGTTGAGCGTGAAGACGATCAGCACCGTGTATGGAATCGACAGCACGACAGTCGGTACGACGGAGACGCGCGCGACGAACCAGATCTGCTCGATCAGTTCACGCCAGGCGTACGGCGGACGCAGCATCGCGGCGAACGTCTCACCGGCCATGACGATGAAATCGCCGACTGCCACAGCGGGGCGCGTCCAGGCCGTGGAGGCGCGCGGAGACGACTGGAGCGTTTGCGCCACAAGCTGCCTCCCAATGTCGGTCCGTCGTCGAGCTTGGCCCGGACGTTAGGAAGGCACCAGTTTGCTGTCAACGCAACAAAGGGGGGTACGGCAACGTCAATTACCGAAGATGCAGGTGGACTCAACGCAATTGCTTCGGTTCACCCGGATTGAATCGCGCTGAGCCAAAACCTACCTGCAAGCGCCCTGGTTACGGCGTCACGATGTTGAACCAGAGCTGGAAGGTGTCGAGCAGTCCGACGAACTCGTCCACCGACTGCCGCTTGCCCTCCACGGTGACGTTGTTCGCCGATATCGCGTCGGCGAGTTTGACTTTGCCGAGCTGAATCTCGCTCATCGTCGCCTTGGTCAGTTTCAGGCCGATCAACTCACTCGTCGTGCGAGGACCCCGACGCCGCGGCCGCAGCGGCCTTCACCGGCTTCGGCTTCAACTTCGGCGCCTCACCACGCGGCGACTGGCCCTTCGGGCTGTCGTCGGCAGCCGGGCGGGCCGCCGGCTTGCCACTGCCGGTCGGGTGTTGCCCGGCCTTCTTGCCCTTGCCGCGCTTCGGCGCATCGGCTTGCTTCGGCGTATCGGAATCCGACTGGTCCTTCTTGGATCCGGCCGAGTCGTTCTGGCTCACCGGCTTGTTGTCGTCGGACTCTGCCTTGGGCGCGCCCTTGACCTCAGGTGTCGCCGCCTCAGGTGTCTTCGCTTCCGGCGTCTTCACCTCGGGCTCGGCAGCGGCGTCCTTCTCCGTCCCCTTGGTCGGCGCCTTCACAGCATCAGGACCGTCGGCGTCCTTGACATCGGTCCCCTTGACCGGGGCGACCTTCGCACCCGGCTCCGGTTTCGTCGCGGCAGTCGTCTTGGGCGAGTCCAGTTCCGCCGCAGCCTCTTTCATGGTGGCCACTGCCTTCAGCGCCGCTTTCGGGTTCACCGCGGCGACCGACGCCGGCGGCCGGATGATGTCGCCGATCTTCTGGATCACGTTCGAGATGCCCGCGACCACGGCCTTCGTCACATCGGCGGCGGTGTTGGCCACCCATTTCACGCCCTGAACGACGGCATTGGTGATCCATTTGACCGTGTTGACCACTGCTTTCGTTACCGCCTTGGTGACGTCGACGAACGCATTCCACGCAGCGTCAACAACTTTCACTACGGCTTGTCCGATTTTGACGGCGGTGTCCACGACCGCGCCGATCGCCAGTCGCACCGCGGCCAGTATCCGCGCCGCGATGCCTTCGACTCCTCCAACGCCGTTGAGCCGCAGGATTTCCTGGGCGATGACGAAAGCGGCCTCCTTGGGAATCCAGTCCGCGTAGAAGACGCCGAACTTGCCGCTGCCGGGTTGGTCGTCCCGGGTGGTGTAGATGAAGATCGGCCCGCCGTACTGCACTCCGTCGGTGGCCATCGTCTGCCAGGTTTCGATGAGGTTCTTGATGAACTCGGCTTGGGTGTGCTCGCTGACGTTGTTGGTCGGCACCCCGTACTCGGTGATCCAGATCTTCTTGAGACCGTCACCGTTGGCCGCCATCAGGTCGTAGATCTTCTGGATCTGGGTAAAGGGCGACAGGACCACGTTCTCGCCGTCCGAGAACTTCAGCGTCTCCTGGTACGGGTGGAACGCCAGCGCGTCGAAGTAGCCCTTCGCGCCGGCGGCGTACATCCCGTTCACGTAATCCACCGGGTTCATGGTGACGCCACCGAACGTGAAGACGCTGCCGAGCCCTGCCGCGATGACAGTCGCGGTCGGGTCGGCCGCCTTGATCGCCGGGTAGGCAGCCTTCAACAATTCGGTGTAGCTCGACGGCGAGATCGGGTCGTAGAAACAGACGCAGTTGACCTCGTTCCACACTTCGTAGGCCGAGATCGTCTTCCCATACCGGGTCGCGACCTGCGTCATGAAATTCGCGTAGGCGACGGGGTCGGGCGTCTTGGCCCCGGGGAAGTTACCGTCCGTGCCGGCCCAGACCGGCGTGCTGTTGACCATTGCGAGGACGCCCATGTTGCGAGCCTTCGCCGCATTCATGATGTCGTCGATCGGCGCCCAGTTGTACTGGTTCGGCAGCGGCTGCGTGTACACCCACGGGATGTAGACCCGGACGTCCTGGACGCCCATGGATTGCAGCATGTCCAGGGTGGTGTCGATGTCCTGCTTCGACATTCCGTACAGGCTGGAGTCCGCCATGCCGATGGTCGACGGCGCCGAGACGATTTCGGCGGTGTGCGTCACCGCGGTGTGGCTCACCGGCTCCACCAGTTGCGCCGCGTAGGCGCAGACCACGGCCAGGGGAATCAACACGGTCAACACCCGGTGCACTGCCCTGCAGCCGAATCTGCCGATCCGTCCAGCCACCAACGCCCCCTTTGAAAGTGCCGCCCTCGCAACGCGCAATGGCCATCCAACGCAAATTTACGTCCGCGGATGGTAACCCGTGGTCGATTTGCCGGAGTCTCCTCACCCGCCGCAGGTCGACGGCGTGAGGCGGTGCCACCTACCGGCGGCGGATGCCCGCAGTTCGCCGAGCTACGGTTATTGACGACACTGGCAAAAATCTTTGCCAGAAGCGCTGCGGCAGCCGTTCACAACTGTTAATTTTCTGTCTGTACTGCGGCAGGACACCCGTCTGCCAGACTGCAGTGCGGTAATGCCGCAGTAGCGGTCGATCTGCCGGGGTCCGATGGCCGTGCGGCGTGACTATGGAGGGCCCGAAAATGGCTGGTGCGCACCGTCGCCCGCAACGCCGGAAGTTGGCGGTATCGACGTGGCTGGGCACGGGAGTCGCCGCCGTCGGCGTCAGCGCCGCACTCCTCGGCAGCGCGGCCGTCGCGAGCGCGGCCCCATCGACCGACTCGGAGTCCGCCTCGTCGTCGGCGCCGGCGCAGCCCAAGAAGCCGCCTGCGCAGAAAACCACCAAGAACAAGAAGAAGGACACGGCCGCTACCGCGGATGCGTCGGACACCAAGGCCACGTCGGACAGCAAGCCCGCATCGGACACCAAGGCCGCGTCGGCCCCCGACGCCGCCCCCGACGCCGCGGCCGACGCCTCCGCCGACGGCGACGACGACGCGAAGCCGGCGCGCAACCGCCGCACCAAGGCGGACAACACCGGACGTTCGGCGACCGCCCCGAACGCCGGGACCGTCGCGAAGCTCCCTTCGGCCGCCGCCCAGGCGGTGACGAACAACCCGGCGACCAAGAATCCGCTCAAGACGGCCGCCGCGGTCAAGCCGGCCACCGACACCGCGGCCAAGGACACGGAGTCGCCGGCGGCCGCGGCGACGGTCGCGGCGACGCCGTCACCGACAGCAGCCGCCACCCCGCAGGTCACCGTCGCCGCGGCCCAGACGTCCACGGCCGCAATCACTTCGATTCCCAACACCACCGCCAAGGCGTTGAGCAGCGTCACCTCGCCGACGGCCCCCACCAACATCTCCGGACTGCTGTCGGTGCTGGCCGCCTTCGGTCAGGCTGTCGGTGCTGCAACGCAGCGCACTGAGGAGTTCCTGGCCGCCTCCCTCGTCGGCACCACCGAGACCGTGAGCCGGTTGCTCGGTATCGTGCCCGCGCTGGCCACGAGCGAAAAGACCAGTGCCGCATCGACTCTCACTCCGGCGCCCACCGACACGTGGCAGCCGGGCCAGACCGTTACCGCCGACGAGTACATCAACACCGCGCTGGCGGAGATCGCGCAGGCGCGCACCCTCCTCGGCACCAGTTCGGCCAACGGGTACTCCCGGTACGAGCTGCGGATGGCGGCCACCTACCTCACGACGTACCAGGCGAACCAGCAGAATCTGATGGACGCCTACGCGGCGGATCCGACCAATGCGACAGCCCTGAAGGCCCTCAAGTCCAACGAGGCGCTGATCGGCAAGGCCGTGACTGCGCTGAAGACCGCGCGTTACTGGGCGGCGAATCGCGACATCAAGGCCGTCATCGTCGACGCCACCACCAACGCCCGCATCTACGCCTCGGTCCCGCTGTCCATGTATGCGGGCGTCGAGCCGATCGTCACCATCTCCGTGAACGGCGGGCCGAAGATCAAGGTGCTGGTGGACACCGGATCGTCCGGACTGGTGGTCAACGCCAAGAACGTCGGCCAGACCGGCCTCGGCAATTCGGTGGGCACCGGCACCGGCGCCTACAGCGGCGGGCTGACCTACACCTACAACACGTACAACACCACGGTGGACTTCGGCAGCGGCCTCGTCACCACGCCTGTCCCGGTCGACGTCATCACCGACCCGGCGCAGCAGACCGCATTCGCCAACTTCCTGAAGTACAACGGCGTCGTCGGCGTCCTGGGTGTCGGCACCAACGCGGTCGGCCCCGGCCCCGGCCTGGTGACCACCGGCCTGCCCAGCGCGCTGAAGAACGGCATCTACATCGACGAGGCCAGCAAGACGCTGACGTTCGGCCCCAACCCGCTGCCGGCGCGCGTCACCACGTCGGGTTCGCCGAACGTGATCGGTTCGATAACCATCAACGGGGTCAACACTCCGATCAATCTGCTGATCGACTCGGGTGGCGTCTACGGCACCATCCCGTCGACGCTGGTGAATACGTCCCAGATGACCCCCGTCAAGAACACTGACGGCAGCGTGGCCTACTACCTGCTGAACGCGGGCACGCCGATCTCGGTGTACGACGCTGACGGCAACCTGCTCTACTCCTACACGACCACCTCGACGTACCGGCCGACGGTGACCACCGACGACTACAACGCCGAGCTATCGAACACCGGCGCGATGCCGTTCCTGCACAACCGGATCTACATCGACTACTCCACCGCAAACGGATCGACCGTCTTCGACCTGTAGCCGCCACCCGAAATCGTCCGCTGTTTCGCCGCGCTCCGCGGCGGGACAGCGGCCGGCTGTCACGTCGAATTCCGGCGTGCAATACCCAATTATCAGGCGGTTCGAGCGGGGTTAACAAAATACGCGATCCCGCGTTGCGGATCTGACGTGCCCGTTAGTCTTCTCGCACGTGGTCGCCGGTTAACGTAGTCCAGCTATTTCACTGGACGCGACTGATGGGAGACAGCCAGGTGGAAAATCTCATGGCTAATGCGTTCGCGTACCCCTGGTGGGTGTACGTCACCATCCCGTTGGGCGCGGCGTTCGTCGGCTGGATCACCAAGATCATGGCCCTGAAGATGATGTTCTACCCAGTCGAGTTCAAGGGCATTCCGCCTTACCTCGGCTGGCAGGGCCAGATTCCCAAGCGCGCGCCGAAAATGGCTGCGGTGGCGGTGGATTCGCTGACGTCGGAGATCCTCAAACCCGAGGAGATGTTCGACAAGATCGATCCGAACGAGTTGGTCAAAGAACTCGCCGAACCACTGCGGCAGACCTCCGCCGAGATGGTCGACACCATCATGATGTCGTTCCAGCCGCAGGTCTGGCGGGCTACGCCCGACCAGCTCAAGGACGTCGTCGTCAAGAACGTCGAGAAGCGCATCCCAACGGCCATGGCCGCGATGTTCGACAAACTGCGCGGGCAGGTCGACCAGATCTTCGACATCAAGCACATGGTCGTCACCAACCTGGTGCGCGACAAGGTCACGCTCAACACGGTCTTCCAGGACATCGGTAAGCCGGCGTTCAAGTTCCTCATCATGTCCGGCCTGCTCTTCGGCTTCCTGATCGGTCTGGTGCAGGCCGTGGTGTTCGGCATCACCAACTGGCACTGGTCGCTGCCGCTGTTCGGCCTGCTGACCGGTGGTCTCACCGACTACGTTGCGCTACAGATGATTTTCCGGCCCCTGGAGCGCAAGAACGTCTTCCTCGGCATCAAGTGGCAGGGCGTCTTCCAGCGCGAGCGTGCCCAGGTGGTCGAAGGCTATGCAGCGCTGATGGCCCGGGAGATCTTCACACCCCAGGCCATCATGGAGAGCATGCTGAACGGCCCGTCGTCGGACCGGTTCTTCGACATGATCTCCACCGAGATCAGCCAGACCATCGACACGCAGATGGGCTTCACCGGCAAGATCATCAAGACCGTCGGGGGCCGCCAGTACGTCGACATGAAGAAGCAGATCACCGACTCGATCATCGACAAGCTGCCCGAAACATCCACCTACATCGAGGGATACATGCGCGATCGCCTCGATCTGGAGAACGTCATGGTCACCAAGATGATGCTGCTGGACTCACTGTCGTTCGAGAACCTCCTGCGTCCGGCATTCAAGGATGACGAGTGGATCGTCGTCGTCCTCGGTGCCACCCTCGGTTTCCTCTTCGGTGAGTTGCAGGCGCAGCTCATCCTGCTGCTGGCGCACTGACCTACGTCGGGCCGGGTGTTCCGGTCAGCTTCCGGACGGTGAGGACCTCACTGTCGCGGAAGGCCCGCCCGTTGGGGTAGAGCAGATCGCTGAACCAGACCTTCGGCTCCGCGGGGTTGGGGTGATCCCACGAATCCCACGGGAAGTAGGTCTGGGTCTTGCCGGCCACGAGTCCCCAGCTGTACGCACCCACGTTGCGCTGCTTGGCAACTGGCAGAATCCCCTCAACGGTGCTGCCCTGGTTGCGAGCGAGGTACTCGGTACAGATGATGGGCCGGCCCAGTGGGGCCAGCTCGTCGATCCGGGCGGAGAAGTCGGCCGGCTTGGCGTAGCTGTGGAACGAGATGATGTCCGAGTTGTCCAGCTGGATCGACGCGATTGCACTGCGCTGCGCTGGATTGGCCCAACTTCCTTGCCACACACCACTTGTCAGCGGCTGCACCGGGTCGACGGCACGTGCCCACGCGAACACCTGCGGCAGCAGATCGGCAACGAGTTTCATCTTGTCGCTGCGCTCGACCTTGCGGTAGACCGCCGCCGGGTTGTCGGGCTCGTTCCACAGATCCCAGCCGAGTACGCGGTTGTCGTTGCGGAACAGGTTGATCACACCGGTGACGTAATTCTGCAGTACCCCACGGTAATTCGGATCGGCGATCCGGTCCGCGCCCGGGCTCTGCACCCAGCCCGAGTTGTGCACCCCCGGGGTCGGCGCCCGCTGTACGCCGAGTTTCGGATGCGGGTCCCAGCACGAGTCGAAGAACACGAACAGGGGCTTGATGCCGTTGCTCGCGGCGATGCCGACGAACTGCGACAGCCGCTGCGAGAAGCCCTGCGGGTCCTGCGCCCACAGCAGATCGTGCAGGAAGACGCGGACGGTGTTGAACCCGAACCAGCGGGCCGCGCCGAGTTCGGCCTTGATGCGCCCGGGGTCGTAGGTGCCGGCCTGGAACATCTCGAGCTGATTGACCGCGGTGGAGGTGATGTAGTTCCCGCCGACCAGCCAGCCCTGTGCCTGGTACCAGCTGTTGGCCCGCTCGGGCGTCCAGCGCGCCCCGGCTGCGGACGCCAGAGCCGGTCCGGAGAATCCGGCCATGGCAGAGCCCGCCGCCAGCAGCAGCGGCACCTTGAGAGCGGTTCTGCGGTCCACCGCACGAGGCTACTGATCTTGATGGAGCAATTGGGGCGTGCTTATCGAGTTGCAACAAACACGATGTCCGGTGGTGACGTCGGGCGGCCGGCTCAGGCGTTGATGCCGGCGGTGAGGATCGCCGCAAGCTCGCGATATGCACTGGCGTCGTCGAGTCCGGTACTCTCGCGCACCCGCCGCTGCTGGATGCGCACCATCATGGTCGCCGCCAGGTCGGCCGCGAAAGACGCATGGACATCGCGGAATTCACCGCTCTCGACGCCGTCGGCGATCATCTCCTGGACTCGACGGGCCGCGATCTGGGTGTTCTTCTCGTAGACACTGCGCGCGGGGGCGAAGGCGTCCAGGTCCATCATGAACTGGTCCGATGCGGCGTCCAGCACCGTCCCCACCGCCGACAGATACGCCGTGATCCGCGCCCGGGCGCCGTCGACTCCGGCCACCAGCTGTTCCACCTCATCGGTTGCCTGCCGGAAGAACTGCACGGTCGCGGCGCGCACCAACTGCTCCTTGCTGCCGGCGAGCGTGTACAACGTGGACTTCGAGCACCGCAGCCGAGCGGCGATGTCGTCGAGCGTGAGGTGGGCGAATCCCTCGTCGAGGAACAGCGCGATCAGGGCGTCGAACAGCTCAGTGCGTCGGCGGGTGCCGAACGCCGGGGACGTGCGCGTGCTCACCCCGGCATAGTACTGCGGCCCTTTACTCAGTACTGCTCAAACAGTACTGTGTCAGGTAACTCAGTACTGTCCGACGTATTAGTGGAGTTCCCGGTGCCTGTTGATCGCCTCTTGCCCAACGATGAAGCCCACGCGCTGATCGAACTCACCCGCGACATCGCGGACAAGGTGCTGGACCCCATCGTCGACAAGCACGAGAAGGACGAGACGTACCCCGACGGGGTGTTCCCCACCCTCGGCGAGGCCGGACTGCTGAGCCTGCCGTACCCCGAGGAATGGGGCGGCGGCGGCCAGCCCTATGAGGTGTACCTGCAGGTGCTCGAAGAACTCGGCGCCCGCTGGGCTTCGGTGGCCATCGCGGTCAGCGTGCACAGCCTGTCCTGCCACCCGCTGATGACCTTCGGCACCGACGAGCAGCGGCAGCGCTGGTTGCCAGAGATGTTGAGCGGCAACCTGGTCGGCGCCTACAGCCTGTCCGAGCCGCAGGCCGGTTCCGACGCCGCAGCACTGGCCTGCAAGGCCGTCGCCTCCGATGGCGGGTACCGGGTGACCGGTTCGAAGGCCTGGATCACGCACGGTGGACTCGCCGATTTCTACACCTTGTTCGCGCGCACCGGCGAAGGGTCGCAAGGCATCTCGTGCTTCCTGGTACCCGCCGGCACCGAGGGGCTGTCCTTCGGGCGACCCGAGGAGAAGATGGGCCTGCACGCGGTGCCCACCACCTCCGCGCACTACGACAACGCGTTCCTGCCGGCCGAGCGGCTGATCGGCGCCGAGGGTCAAGGCCTGCCGATCGCGTTCAGCGCGCTCGATGCCGGCCGGCTCGGTGTCGCCGCCGTCGCCGTCGGCCTGGCCCAGTCGGCGCTGGATCAGGCGGTGGCCTACGCCCAGGAGCGAACGACGTTCGGCCGCAAGATCATCGACCACCAGGGACTCGGCTTCCTGCTCGCCGACATGGCCGCCGCCGTCGACTCGGCGCGGGCCACCTACCTCGATGCCGCCCGCCGGCGCGACGCCGGGCTGCCCTACTCCCGTAACGCCTCGGTCGCGAAACTGGTCGCCACCGACGCCGCCATGAAAGTCACGACCGACGCGGTGCAGGTCTTCGGCGGCGCCGGCTACACCCGCGACTACCGCGTGGAGCGCTTCATGCGCGAGGCCAAGATCATGCAGATCTTCGAGGGCACCAACCAGATTCAGCGGCTGGTGATCAGCCGGAGCCTGGCCAAGTAGCGACCGACGCCGGCCGGGCTACATCCGGCTGACGTCGATGATGGCGTTCGCGAACTGTGCGGGCGCCTCCTGCGGCACGTTGTGCCCGATGCCGTCGAGAACACGGTGCTCGTACGCACCGGTGTACATCGCGCGGTATCCCGCACCGTCCTTCGCCGCGCCGTCGAAGTCACTGCCGATCGTGATGGTCGGGACATGGATGAGCGGCTTGGCCTGCAGTCGTTGTTCGTCTGCGTCGTAACGGCTTTCACCCTCCGCGAGGCTGAGGCGCCAGCGGTAGTTGTGGATCACGATGGCGACATGGTCGGGATTGTCGAACGCGCCGGCGCTCAGGCCGTAGGCCGCGTCGGTGAAGTGCCACAGCGGCGACGCCTTGGACCAGATCAGCCGGTTGAACTCCTTGGTGTTCTTCCGGTAGCCGAGTTCACCGCGAGGCGTGGCGAAGTAGTACTGATACCACCAGCCCAGTTCGGCTTCCGGGTCCAGCGGCTGGAGATTGGCGGCACGATTGACCACGATGTATCCGCTGACCGCGACCAGCCCGGTGACCCGCTGCGGCCACAACGCCGCAACAGCATTCGCCGAACGTCCACCCCAGTCGAAGCCGCCGAGGATCGCTCGCGGGATGTTGAGCGCATCCATCAGGGCCACGACGTCGGCGGCCAGGGCGGCTTGCTGTCCATTCCGGACCGTGGTGTCGGACAGGAACCGGGTCGACCCGAAGCCGCGCAGATACGGCACGATCACCCGGAAGCCCTGGTCTGCCAGCAACGCGGACACATCGGCATAGCTGTGGATGTCGTACGGCCAGCCGTGCAGCAGGATGACGGGCGGACCTTCGGCCGGACCCGCTTCGACGTAGCCGACATCGAGGTCGCCGGCCCGAATCTGCTTGACCGCGTTCAGGTTGTGTTCCGGCGTGGGCGGCGGTGCCGTCTTCTCGACCGCAGCCGGTTCCGACGACGACCCGCACGCCGCCAATGACGCCGCACCCACCGCTGCCATCGCCGTCAAGCCGAACTGTCTTCTGTTGAAGCCGTTCACGGTCCGTCGTTCCTCCAGAGTTCGCCAGTTCGCCGCCAACGCTGCACGCCGTTGCGCGTCGTGTCCAACGATAGATTTCGACCGACCGCACCTGCCTCGTGGGTGTGCGCCGACCACTACGTCAGACTGCGGCCCAGCCACCGTCCACGCTGAGGACGACGCCGTGGATGTTGGCGGCGTCATCACTCGCCAGGAACGCCACCGACGCGGCGACCTCTTCCGGCGTGCTCATCCGACGGGAGGGCAGCCGGTCCAGCACGGGCTGGACGTGGTCTGCGAACTCCTGTTGCCGCTCGGTGGCGATCGGCCCCGGCGCCACCGCGTTGACCCGAACCCCGAACGGGCCGTACTCGTCGGCCCAGGATGTGGTGAGAGAGTGGATCGCCGCCTTGTTCGAGTTGTAGATCGCCGAACCACTGGCCCCGCGCAACCCGGTGATCGATCCGATGTTGACCACGGCGCCGCCGCCATTGCGCACCATGTGCGGCGCGATCACCCCGGTCAGTAGGAATGGCGCAAAGACGTTGACCTCGAACGCCTCCCGCAGTACCTCCGGGGCGACATCGGCCGTCGGCGTCGGCATCAACAGCGTGGCGGCGTTGTTCACCAGGATGTCCAGCCGCCCACCTACTGCTTCGGTGGCGTGTTCGGCGAGGTTGCGGATCGCATCGTCACCGCCCGCCAGGTCGGCAGCGACGAACGACGCCTCGGCGCCGGTCGCCCGGATCGCGGCCACCAGCGCGGCGCCGCGCTCGGCATTCCGTCCGCTGATCACAACGTGCGCGCCTTCATCGGCCAGTCTGCGCGCGATGGCCGTCCCCAGGCCGCCGGTGGAACCCGTGACAAGTGCTGTGCGACCGGACAGTCGCGTATCTTTTGGACTCATGAGTCCACATGGTTCACCGGACAAAATGGACCTGCAAGTCCAAAAACTGACAGCCAAGGGACAGGCCACCCGAGCCCGGATCATCGACGGCGCCGCGGCCGAGATCCGGGAACGTGGTGTCGCGCTCACGACCATCGAGGACGTGATGGCGCGGACCCGAACCTCGAAAAGCCAGATTTTTCACTACTTTCCCCACGGGAAAGAACAGCTGCTGCTCGCCGTTGCGACGCTGGAATCGCAACGGGTGCTCGACGATCAACAACCCCACCTCGGCGCGCTCACCTCATGGGCGGCCTGGCAGCGCTGGCGGGACACCGTGGTCGACCGCTACCGCCAACAAGGCCAGAACTGCCCGATCGCGGTGCTGATGTCCGAGATCGGTCGCACCAGCGCCGGCGCGCAGGCGGTCACGACCGAACTGATCGACTCCTGGCGGGGCGCCATCGCCGACGGCATCGTGGCGATGCAGCAACAGGACAAGATTGCGCACACCGTCGACCCCCAGCGGGCGGCAGCCGCGCTGCTGGCCGGCATCCAGGGCGGCGTCGGCGTCATGCTCGCCACCGGCGACCTCACGTACCTCGAGGCTGCCCTCGACGAAGGGATCAACGCGCTCCGGCAGCGATAACTGTCGGCGGCGCACCGGTGTCATCTCCCCGGCTCACACGGCACCCGCAATTGTTAGTTCGCCTACACGCCACCCCATCTGCGTTGACAGCCGTCAAAGCCGCCGAGAAGGATCGACGGTATGGCCGCCAAGACCGAAGAGCAGGTATTCACCGAAATCGAGACCCGCCTCACGGCCAAGTTTGCGGACCTGCCCCCGGCCCGGGTGGCCACCGTCATCGACGGCGCCCGCCGGCAGTTCGCCGACAGCACCATTCGCGACTTCGTCCCGCTCCTCGTCGAACGGCGTGCCGAGGAAGAGTTGGCACGACAGCTGGCCGGCGACGCCACTCGCTAGTCCGGCCCGCTCGGCCCTCGCCGAGTTTGCCGGCCT
This sequence comes from Mycobacterium sp. 360MFTsu5.1, assembly GCF_000383495.1. Taxonomy (NCBI): domain Bacteria; kingdom Bacillati; phylum Actinomycetota; class Actinomycetes; order Mycobacteriales; family Mycobacteriaceae; genus Mycobacterium; species Mycobacterium sp. 360MFTsu5.1. Next base: position 356,864 of record NZ_KB911463.1, read on the forward strand.
CACAATGGGTTCCGGCACCAACCCGTTACCTGCCGAGACCTCTCCGTGAGGACTTTGAGGCAATTGAAACGATGCGGTCACGGTCGCGGCTCAGTCCCATGTCGAGCGCGCATCCGATTGAAAACATGTCTTGAACCAGCCACTCGCGGTGCCCTACGGTTCAGCTGCGCAAATTTTCGGCGCTGTAATTTAAGGGCACGTTCAAGGAGACGCCGGTGATGATCAGCTTTGGTCGAATCGCTGTGAAAATAGTTGCCAGCGCCGGTGTGTGCGCGACGGCCGTGGCCGTGAGCCCGACCGCAGCGGCAGTCCCACTCAAGACCGGCGGGTACGCGTGCGACGCGGGCGCCGTAGCCCCTGCCGCAGGGGCACCCGCAGCCGCGGCAGCCGCCGCGCCCTGCGCCGCCCCCGCCGTCGAATCCTCGGGCATCGTCGGCCCGCTGGCGGCCGCTCCGGTGGTTCCGGCGGCAGTCCCGCCGGTTCCCGCGGTCGTCCCGCCCGTCCCGGCAGCGGTGCCCCCGGTCGTGCCCCCGATCCCCGCCGGCCTGCCGATCGGGGCGCCCATCCCGATCGCCGCGGCCCCCGCAGCCATCCCGATGGACATGGGTGGCGTCGCCGACGGCAAGGAGGCCCGGACCCTGCGGCCCGTCGACGCCGGTGGCCCCACCCCCAACCTGCCGACCCAGCCCGGCCCGCAGAACTGAACCATCCAGCTGCACAACCGCTTTCAGTGAAGCACCCGAGCCCTCGTGGCTCGGGTGCTTCAGGCGTTCGGGGCGCAGAGTCAGCGGACCGCGGCAGTCAGATCCTGTTGACCCTGTACTGAGGGCGCATTTGTGCGAGTAGGCAGAGCCCTGAGTTCAGGATCAACCAACTGTGACCCTCAACCGGGATTGACCCTGAACTGAGGGCGCACTCGTACGAGTAACGACCGCCGGACAGCGAATCAGCTTGAGGTGCAACCTAACTAAGGCTCGATGATGACCGGGTCGCCGACGTTGACGGTGTTGTAGTACCACTCGGCGCCCGCGGGCGCCACACCGATACAGCCGTGGCTGACGTTCTCGAAGCCCATCGACTCGACGGCCCAGGGCGCCGAATGCACGAACAGTCCACGGCGGCTGATCCGTACCGCGAACTCGACCTCTGTCATGTACCCGTCCGGATGGTCGACGGGAATACCGACGCTGCTCGAATCCATAAGGACGTTGCGGTCTTTCGCCAACACGGTGTACTTGCCAATGGGTGTCTCATACTCCGGCCGACCCATGGTCGCGAGCAGCACGCCCGACTCGCCGAGATGCGGAAGGTGGTGTGGCGCCGGCATATCCGGTGGGGTCTGGCCGTCGATCGTGACGGTGAAGGTATGGTCCGCGACATGGGCGGTTCCGATGACCGCCGGGCCGGTGGTCATCGCCATCGGCTGACCGCCGACCGTCAATTTGATGGTGCTGTGCGCGGGCCAGAAGCCATCCGGAACCCATTGCACCACTTTGTTATCCAGCCATTCGAACTTGCCGGTCATCGCCGGCTTCGACGTCACGTCCAGGGCCATTTCGGCGGCCGCACGGTTGGTGATCGGCCGCTTGAATGTCACCACGATCGGATGCGCGACGCCGACCGGCACTCCCTGCGTCGGCTGCGTCGACTCGATCATCGAGCCCAACGGCAGGCGAAGGCCCGCTGTCTCGATACCGAGCGCGCCGCCAGTGGTAGTCGTGGCGACCACGACCACGGCAAGGACACCGTGTACTAACACCCGCATATATCCGACCCCTTTGTCGCTGGCCGCATGGTTGAACACCGTCATGGTATTGGGCGGGAAACGCCGAAATCCGTACGGCGCGTCAATATTTCGGTCAAAGATTCGTCACGGATTGGCCACCCAACATCACGGCGCAGACCAACATGAGCAATCCCCGGCAGCTATCGTTGACGTGCGCGACAATTATGCGTTAGGGGGCCACAGAAGGGCTGGGCAGGCCATGGCAACAGAGCGCGTAGCGGTCCGGGCGGCGGACGACGAGTGCGTCGACTGCGGCTACACACCGGAGCTGAAACGCACCCTCGGCGGCTTTCAGGTCTTCGCGGTCTCGTTTGCCTTCATCTCGGTGGCGGTCGGCATCTTCGGGACCTATGACGATCTCCTGCAGACATCCGGACCCGTCGGCATCTGGCTGTGGATCATCGCGGCCATCGGACAGACGCTCGTGGCTCTCGTGGTGGCACAGTTCACGGCCCGTATCGCGCTCAGCGGGTCGTCGTATCAATGGGCCTCGCGGCTGGCCAACCCGAAGATCGGCTGGCTGTTCGGCTGGCTCACGTTCTGGTATCTCGCGATAGCGGCGGTTGCCGTGGACAACGCCTTGGCCAGCCAGGCCCTCATGCCGCTGCTGGGGCTCAGCGACAGCGAGGACACCGCACGCCTGATCACCATCGCGGTACTCGTCGTCCAGGCGACCCTGGTGATCGCGTCGACCCGGCTGCTCGGCCTGATCACTTCCGGCGCAGTCGGATTGGAGCTGGGCATCGTCCTCATCCTGGTGCTCGTACTCGGGATAGTCATGGCGGTGACCGGTAGCGGACACATCGAGAACCTCACGACCCGCGGGATCACCGCAGGCGCCAGTGACTACTACGCCGTCGGCGGCGGCCTCATGGCCGGCATGATCATGGGTCTCACCACGCTGGTCGGCTTCGACTCCGCCGCGAACCTCGCCGAGGAAGCCAAGGACCCGTTCCGCAGCGTGCCGCGCGCCATCGTCGCGTCCGTCGTCGCGGCCGGCGTCGCGGGCCTGGTGTTCCTCATCGCGCTCACCATCGCGATCAAGGACGTCGGCACCGTCAGTCACAGCGGTTCCCCGGTCGCGCTCATCATCCGGGAACAGCTCGGGCCGGTCGCTGAACGAATCCTGTTGGCGGGCATCGTATTGGCGATGTTCGGCGCCGGCCTGGTGGTGATGGCCGCGTGTTCGCGGCAGGTTTTCGCCATGGCGCGTGACGCCCGCTTCCCCGCACACCGCATCATGCGGCAGGTCAACCCGCGCACCCAAACTCCGGTGCCCGCAACGCTATTGATCCTGGCGGTGGGTGTGGTGCTGATGGCTACCCTCCACGGGGCGGCACTGATCCAGCTGATCATCGCGTCGACGATCCTGCCCGCGCTGATCTACGGTGCCATCGTCGTGCTGTATCTCGCCGTGCGAAAACGGTTGGAACACAAGGAGGGCGGATTCAGCCTGGGCCGCTTCGAACTGCCCGTAGCCGGCGTCGCACTGGTCTGGGTATGCGTGGCGATCTTCGTGCTCGTGACACCCACGACGGCGCGGGTACCCAGCTTCATCGTCCTCGGCCTCATCGCCCTCGGCGTCGGATATTTCGTGAAGATGTTGATCTTGAATCGCGAAGTGCTCGACACCGAGCCGGGAATCGATGAATTCGCCGTCTCGCCCAATTGATTTCAGCAGAATATATTTGCGCGAGCATTCTTCACATCTTCTCGCCAGTCGTGGGAAAAATGAAACAGCTAACCGAGTGTACTTAGTGGCAGCATTTCGAATGGCGGGAGAACCGCTGATAGGCCGCGCATTTCAATCTCGCTGACTGGGAAGTAGCAATTGCAGAATCCGCATTCGTGGATACGTTATTGCCGCCACAAATCCGTGGTCCACGAGGGGAGTATTGCGGTGAAGCGCTTGTCCGGCATGGATGCCATGTTCTTGTCCATGGAGGGCACTGAATGGCCACAGCACACGCTGGGGTTGATGATTCTGGATCCCAGTGACGCACCAGGATTCGACTTCGAGCATCTGCGTGATCACCTCGACCGCCGGCTGCCCTACCTGCCGTCGTTCCGGCGCCGTATCCAAGAGGTGCCACTGGGCTTGGATCGGCCGGTGTGGGTCGACGATCCGGCTTTCAAGCTCGATTACCACATTCACCGCGCGGCACTACCCGCTCCTGGTGGCGAGAAGGAACTTGCCGACGTCGTCGGCGAAATCCTGGCCCGCCAGCTCAACCGTAACCAGCCTTTGTGGGAGAGCTGGTTCGTCGAGGGCCTCGAAGGCGGCCGCGTCGCCTTCATCGCCAAAACCCACCACTCGATCGTCGACGGCGTGTCCGGCGCAGGCCTGTCATCGGTGCTGTGCGACGTCACGCCCGACGCCAAGGGCCCGATCGTCGACCTGCCCGACGAGGGTGAGCAGCCCCGCCACTCGAGCCTCGAACTGTTCGCCAAGGGCACGCTGTCGGCCGCGACCACGCCGCCGAAAGTCGTTCAGTACCTTGGCCAAACCGTCCGCAACGCGGTGACCACCATCAGCCACCTGCGGCGCGACGACCCGCCGCCACGCCCCATGAGCGCCCCCAAGACCAGCTTCAACGGCGCGCTCAGCTCGCACCGCAGCTTCGCGTACACATCGCTGCCGATGGCGCACATCAAGCACGTCAAGAACGGTCTCGGCGTCAAGGTCAACGACGTGATCCTGAGCGTCGTCGCCGGCGCGCTGCGCACCTACCTGACCAAGCGCGACGCCCTGCCCGAGACGCCGGTCCTGGCGACCGTGCCGATGTCCACCCGCGACGCCGGCGACGAGACCCCCGGCAACCACGTGCACACCATGATCGCCTCCATGTGCACGGATGTGGAGGATCCCGTCGAACGGCTGTCCGCCATCCACAACGGCATGAACAGCGCCAAGGCGCTGGCCGAGGACCTGCAGGCCGGCCAGTCCATCGGGCTCACCGACTTCGCGCCGCCGGTACTGCTGAACCTGATGTTCAAGGGTTTCCGCGCCGCCAAGCTCGAGGACAAACTGCCGCTGGCCAGCAACCTCATCGTCTCGAACGTCCCCGGCCCGCCGATCCAGCTGTACATGGCCGGCGCCAAGATCGAGCACATCGTTCCCGTCGGCCCGCTGACCGTCGGCATGGGCATCAACGTCACGGTCTTCAGCTACGGCGGCAACGTCGACGTCGGCATCCAGGCCGATCCGGACCTCGTCGAGGACCCGTGGGAAATCCTCGAGGGCGCCAAGGCAGAGCTCGACCGGCTTCTCGCCGCGTCCGGTTGGGAGGAGCCCGTCGCGAAGAAGAGCGCCTCGGCGACCAAGAAAACCGGTGCCGCAGTCCCACCGGGTGGGAGCTCCGGCGGCAGCGCCGAATAGATGTGATTGCCTTCACATGAGGGCAGACGCGATGGCGATCCATGCCCTGACGATGTGAGAAAGGAAGTTGCTGCGATGGCAGATTCGGATAGCTTGTCGGACGTGGTGGCCATTGTCACCGGTGGTTCACGTGGTCTCGGCGCGTCGATGGCACGACACATCGTGGCCGGCGGCGGCAAGGTCGTCATCGCCGACGTCCTCGACGATGAGGGCAAGCAGCTGGCAGCCGAGCTCGGGGACGCTGCGCGCTACATACACCTCGACGTGACGGATCGTGCCCAGTGGGATGCGGCCGTCGCGCTGACGGTCGCGGAGTTCGGCAAGATCACCGGTCTGGTTAACAACGCCGGCATCTCCACCGGCCAATTCATCGAGCACGAACCGCTGGAGCACTTCCGCACGGTGCTCGATGTCAACCTGGTCGGCGTCTTCAACGGCATCCAGGCCGTCATCGCGCCCATGCGCGCCGCCGGCGGTGGCTCGATCGTCAACATCTCCTCGGCCGCGGGCTTGATGGGGCTGGCCCTGACCGCCGGCTACGGCGCCTCCAAGTGGGCCGTCCGCGGCCTCAGCAAGATCGCCGCGGTGGAGCTCGGCACCGACCGCATCCGGGTGAACTCCGTGCACCCCGGCATGACCTACACGCCGATGACGGCGCAGGTCGGCATCCAGCAGGGCGAGGGCAACTACCCCAACACCCCGATGGGTCGCGTCGGCGAGGCCGACGAGATCGCCGGCGCCGTCACCTACCTGCTGTCGCGCGCCGCCTCGTACGTCACCGGCGCCGAGATCGCGGTCGACGGCGGCTGGACCACCGGACCCACCGTCAAGTACGTGATGGGCCAATAACTACATAGGCGACCAGCCAATCGTCCCTCAGTTCAACATGTTTGAACTGAGGGACGACTTCCAGCAAGGAGACAATGGTGTCTGCCCCACTGAGGAACGATGAGTTGCCCGAGCCGCCCATGGTGAGCCGTCCCGAGTGCATGGACGTCGGCGAGCGCATGGCCGTGGCCCCGCACATCGCCGTCGATGAAGCCGTGCTCGCCGTCATGCGCCTGCGCCAGCCGAAGCTGCCGGCCGACGCCGCACCGGACCGGCTCGCCGCCGACCTGGACAAGGCCGCGACGATGTTCAAGAGGCGGGGCTGGATTTCCAAACCGTCGAAGTACCACCGAACTCCCCCGAAACTCAACGACGCCGACGTCCTGCACTGGAGCACCCACAACGGCCCACTCGGGCACGAGTCGATGTCCTTCGCATCGGAATTCGACGCCCGGTCGTTCGAGCCGGGTGCGGACCGGTGGCCCGGCAACGACCGCAACGACACCGTCACCGTCCGGCTGCTGCGCCGCCCCGACTCCCCCGCTCCGTGGGTCGTGATCCTGCACGGTTTCGGCATGGGGTCGTCGCGCTTCGACCTGAACGTCCTGTGGGCCAACTACCTGCACCACAAGCTCGGATACAATGTGGCGCTGCCGATTTCGCCACTGCACGGGCCGCGCCGCGAGCCCGGCGACGGCCAACTGCTGTCCCTCGATCTCGCCTCCATGCTGCACGGCATCACGCAGGCCGTGTGGGATGTCCGCCGGTTGGTGAGCTGGATTCGCAGCACCACCGATGCCCCGGTTGGCCTCTACGGCGTCTCACTCGGTGGCTACCTGTCCACCGTGCTGGCCGGCCTGGAACGGTTCGACGCGGTGGCCGCGGCGCTGCCATTCGCCGATCCACTCGCGCTGCTGACGCACCATGGCCCGCCCGCGGAGTACCGGGACGTCATTGCCTCCGACGACGCCCGAACTGTCTTCCAGGTCGTGTCCCCATTGGCGCTGCCGACGGTCGTCGCACCGCGGGACCGGACGCTGTTCATGGCCAAGGCAGACCGGCTGATCCCGATGGAACAGTCTGAGGCCCTTGCTGATTCGTGGCATGCCGAACATGTGCGCTGGGTCAACGCCGGGCACGTCGGGTTCACCTGGACCCGCGCGGCGCGTCGAATCCTCGGCCGTCGGTTCCGCGAGTCACTGGGCACCGCGTAGGCCGGTATCCCGATCATGGCGAACTCCGGACCGTTCCCGTCCTGGGACTCGTTCCCGAACTGGGACGCGCTGTCGTCGTTCTGGTCGTCGACCGCGGGCAGCGCGCTCACCGGTGGGCCGGCCGGCGCCTACAAGTCCCTGTTCGACACCTTGCGCAAGCAGGTCGTCGGCCGCCGCATGACCGTCAAACTCACCTCGGACGAGATGACGCTGACGGTGACGACCATCGATGCGGACCTCGACATGCGGAGCCTTTCGGTCGGTCAACTCAACACCGTCTCCATCTCGGCGGCCGACATCGTCTGGAACGGTTGGCAATTCGACAGAGCCACCGCCGTCCTGCACAACGTGCACATCAAACCGAGCAATACGCCGGTCCTGGTGGCCGCACCACTGGATCTGACCATCGAGATGTCCACCAAGGCGCTCGACAGGATGATCGACCGGGCATCATCATTGCCGGGGCGCGCCGCGCCGAAGTTGCTCGGCCGCATCGACGCCGGCGGTGTCGCGCAAATCCGTTGGGCCAGAAGACCTGACATGGGTCATCTCGAGGTCGACGCCACCATCGACGGGTCGACACTTCTGGTGAAGCCGCGGATGGTTGCGTTGCGCCGGGCCCGGTGGCACCTACCGAACCGGCTGCCCGCCTACCGGATTCAGCTGCCGAAACTACCGCGTGAACTGGCGCTGACGTCCGTCAGCTTCAGTCCTCAGACGATCCAGTTGACCGGACGGATGCCCGAGTGGCGGGTCGCAGTGCCACGCCGCCGCATCGAGGAGATCCTCAACCAGCTCAACCAGGTGGGCAAGGCACTCAACCTCAGCTGGCTGGGGCGCGGCCTCTAGCTGCCGATCCTCGGGATGCGATCCCCGAAGAGCCGCAACGCATTCTCATAGCCGACCTTGCGGCGGTCGGCCTCGTCCATCGGATACGACGCCAGGAAGTTCGCCCCGTCGACGTTGTCGTCCATCGGGTAGTCCACCGAGAACATGACGCGGTCGGCGCCCATGACCGACAACGTGCACGCCATGGCCGGCGGGGAGAAATTGCCGCTCGTGGTGAAGTAGAAGTTCTCCCGCAGGTAGTCCGACGGCAGCTTCTGCAGCTGGCCGCCCGATCCGCCGAGTCCGTAGTACCGATCGGTGCGAAAAGCCGTGAACGGCAACATCTCTCCGAGGTGACCGAGAATCATCTGCAGGTTCGGGTGCCGATCGAACAGGCCTGAGTAGATCAGCCGCAGCGCGTGCGTGCCCGCTTCGACGGCGAACCCCCACGACGCCAGGTGCAGTCCTTGATCGACGTACGGCGCGAACCAGGCATCCATCACCGCCGAGTGCGGGGTGGTCGGGTGCAGATAGAGCGGAACCCCGAGCGTCTCGGCGGTGGCGAACAACGGCTCGTAGGCAGGGTCGTCCAGATACCGGCCATGGGTGTGGCCGTTGATGAGCGCGCCCACCAGACCGAGATCGACGACGGCCCTGCGCAATTCGGCCACCGCGGCGTCCGGGTCCTGCGTGGCGAGAGTGGCGAAGCCGCCGAACCGATCGGAATACTGCCGCACCGTCTCGGCGAGATCGTCGTTGGCGCGGCGCGCGTAATCGGCAGCCAGCGCGGCGTCGTCGTACTCCTGCACGCCGGGATCGAAGAGGGACAGAATTTGGAAGTCGATGCCGGCGACATCCATCTGCTCCAGCCGCAGCGGCCCGCGATCGTAGAGCCGGTCGAAGCCGAGGCGGTTGTTGGACTCCAGCCACGTCGCGACCACATTGCCGTCACTCGCCGGGTTCCACGCGTAATGCTCTTCCAGCGCGATCAGGTGCATAGGCCGAGGATAGGTCAGAGGGCGAAGACCTGGCCGTCGCGCGCGACGGTGATCTTGCCCTGGTAGCGGTGGCCGATCGCATCCCGCCACTTCGCGTCGGGCAGATCGGTGGGCGAATAGTGGCTCAACACAACATGCCTGGCACCTGCCGCCGCGGCGACTTCACCCACCTGCTCGGCGGACGTATGGGACCGGACCAGATAGCCGGGCGGGAACCTGCTGTTGTTGCCGCCGTCGGCGAGGCTGAACTGTGCTTCGTGCACCAGGATGTCGGTGCCCTGCGCCAGCGCGATCAGATTGTCGGACTTGGTCGTGTCACCCGAGAACGTGACGGAGACACCAGATTTCAGCAGGTCGAACCGGAAGGCGAAGGCCGGGTACACGTCGTAGTGGCTCACCAGGGTCGCGGTGACGCGCACGTTGTTGTCGGTCATGACCGGGAAGGGGTCGGTACGTGGCGCCCGGTTCTGGTAGTCCGATCCAGGAGGGACGACAACCTCGTGCACGTTGACCAGGCTCTGGATGTCGTCGGTGCCCATGTCCCGGATGAAGATGTTGCTGGTGTAGGCGAAAGCCCGGTGCAGTGCATCGGTCGTGGCCGCGATGCCCGGTGTGGGGTTGGCCGGTTCGACGGTCGGTGGATTGGGGTTGCCGACCTCGCTCGGTGGCAGACCACCGGCCGGGCCGGGTCCGTACACCGACACCGGGCCTTTACCGGGTGACGCGGTGTAGCCGCCGGAGAGGAAGAAGCTGTAGTAGTCGACGATGTGATCGGTGTGCAGGTGCGTGATGAACAGGCTGCGCAGTTGGTCGAATCTCAGCCCCGCGTTCGTGAAGGCATTCAAAGAGCCCAGGCCGCAGTCGATCTGGTAGACGTCGTCGCCGATCTTCAGTGCCGACGAGATGCCCGTCCGGTTCGGCACCGGCGGCGGGCCCGCCTGCACGCCGAGCGTGATCAGTGCGTTCTGCGGAAGGTCCCCACCGCCCGGCGCGGCTGAACTGCCGGCCGAGGTCGCCAACGCAGCGCCGCCGAGCAGCGCGGACACCGACGCGGCGATCGCCGTCCGCCGGGAAATCGCATCGACGCCGTCGGCGCAGTCAGGGCCACACCCGTGCATGACGGCAACGTATCGCCCTTTTCGCCGAAACCGTGGTCTCGGCGCGCGGAATCAGTGTGCGGCGTTGCGCGCCAAGTCGATGGCGAACGACTTCACGAACGTGCCCGCGCCGGGCTCTCCGCGGCCGCACGACCCGTCGGACTCGCCGACGCGCTTGACCCACAGGTACGCATCGGCGTGCGCGCCGGCGGTGTCGGTGGTGGGCGCGACGCCCAGCGCACGACCGTCCGGGTTGCACCAGTACATCGGGTCACCTTCGGCGGGCCCGGCACCGTTGCGCGAAGTGTCGATGACGTAGTGCGCGCCGTTGGTGAGGCCTGAGATCGCCTCGCCGTACCCGATCTCTTCATTGGTGGTGAAGTAGTTGGTCGTGTTGAGGCTGAAGCCGCGGGCCTTGGCGACACCGACATCGTTCAGCCGCGAGGCCATGGTCTCGGCGCTCACCCAGCGCGAGTGTCCGGCGTCGATGTAGACCGCCGCGGCCGGGTCACGGGTCAGCGTGTCGACGGCGTAGCGGATCAGGTCGAAACGTTCCTGACGCTGGCCGGCCGACAGGCAGTCGGCCATCGCGAGTGCGTCGGGTTCGACGATGATCGCCGCCGGGGAGCCCCCGAGGCCCGCCGCGACGCTGTCGATCCACGCCCGGTAGCTGTCGGCCGATCCGAAGCCACCCGCCGCGTAGCTGCCGCAGTCACGGTGCGGGATGCCGTAGAGGACCAGCACGGGAGTGGCGCCTGCGGCGTTCGCGGCGCCGGCCAGCCCGGCGACGGTGCCGCCGACCGTGGAGGCGGGGAACGCCTGGTCGAGCCAGTAGGCCTGCGGCGTGTTGGCGATGGCGGTGAGCTCGGGGCTGGGCGGGTCGGCCTGCGCGGCGGCGGCCCGGGCCTTCGAGATCGGGTCGGCGTAGAAGGGCCGGCCGGCCAACGGGTTGCTGTCGTCGACCAGGCGGATTGCCGGGTTGTCGGCGTGCGGCGCCGGGTCGACGGTCAGGCCGACGCTCGCGACAGCGGCGACAGCGAGGAGGGGAGCGGTCCAGCGGGCGACAACGCCAACAGCCGAAGAGATCACCTCAGGAAAATAGTTCGCCTTGGTCAATAAGCGCCAATCGGGGGCCAAAGTTGGTGTGCGAGTGATCAATGTGGCTAGTTGCTACTTCGGCTCACGTCCGAACCGCTGCCCATCCTGTTCCTGCGAACACCAGGATCATCTCGGCCTCCCCACCCGGCCACCGATTGGCCGAATGTGGTGTGGACCCGTTTCCTACGCGAGGACAAACGACGATGACCACAGTGAAGGTTCAGGCGATTCCGTTCAACGGGGTCCGGATGCGGTTCGACAGTGACAAGACATTCGACGAACTGAGTGCCGACCTGCTCGCCGATATCGGTACCGAACCCGCGCAGATAACGGACCTGCAGGCGCTGGCAGATCGCGACTGGAATACGTTCGCAGCGGACGTCCAGCGACAGGCCGGACCGAGCGATTTCATGTTGATGCACCTGATCGACCACACCCGGTGGCTCAGCACCGCTGGCGTGGAGCGCAAGGCCCTGCGCGTCATCCTGGGCAATCCGCTCATCGCGATCACCATGATTAGGCACGACCTCACGGCCGGGCTGTTCGCTCCCGTAGAGGTCCTTCTGACGGAAGCTGATGGCAACCGGAGCGCCTTGACCTACGTCAAGCCCTCGTCGCTGATGGTTGTCGACGACAACCCGCCGCTACTGGCGGCGGCACTGATCTTGGACGACAAACTCGCCGCCCTGGCCGAGAAGGTATCGAGCACCGGCGACGCAGCGTGAACTCGACCGGCGCGTCGGCGCTGCCCTAACGGTGCCCGCCGCCACCGCCTCCATGGTTGATCACGCCCGTGCCGGGGTAGAGGTACCACTCGTCATCGCCGAACGGGAACTCGTCATCGCTCGCGATGACCGACGGTGACGCGGCCGGCACCGACGTCGGGCCGCTGATTTCACTGCCCTGACAGACAGTCACCGACGGATCGCAGATGTCGGCCTGCGCGGCCGGAGCGACGAGGACGCCCACCGCCACGCCTGCCGCCGCGAAAAGCGCCGCCTTCTTCGAGAGGTCCATGGCGGTTCCTTTCGCCGTCCGCAATCTGTATTGGACGAAGCTACCGCCAGGCACGAGAAATTGTGGGCTGCCGCCCTGATCAGTGCTCGGTGCCCAGCGAGCAGAACGACAGGACGACAGTGGCGTTGAACGACGTCGAAAATCGGGCTTTCGTCTCGGCCTCCTTCTGCGTCTGAGCCACGCCGGTGCCCCACATGAGGCTGTGGTTGAACGGGTTGGGACTCGTTGCGAGCGCGGCGCATTCGTTGTCGCCCCAGACCACGATGCGGCAGTCGGTACCGCCCTTGTTGAGGCAGTAACCCACGGCGTCGAACTTGGCCTGGTTCGCATCCAGCAGGCTCTGGGTGTAGCCCCACTGGCCCGTCGCCGGCGAGAACGCGATGGCGAGGAACCTGTTGACTCCGGCATTCGCCGGAGTCGCCGCGCCGAGCGCACCGGCGATGGCTCCGGCAGCGATGAGGGCAGCGGCGGCGGCTGAGCGGCGACGGACGGATACAGCGGTCATGGCGTTCTCCTTGGCTGGTCGGCGCCCTCGTGGGCACCGTTCACTAGCTAGGAGCGATCAGCCATCGCCAAGTGGACACTTTTTTCAGAGCCACTTTTTCGGATCATCGGATTTCCGGGATGCGCTCCGGGTGCAGCATCTCGGCGTAGCGCAGCTGCTCGGGGATACCGAAGCCGTCGACCAGCACCTCGGCGTACGGCCGGAGCTTGCGGCAGCGATCGTTGATCCCGGCGGTGACGGCCTTGGCCCGGTCCATCGACAGGAAGCGGTGCTCGATGTACCACGCCTTGTCCTCTTCGATTACCGACAACGCATACAGGTCACACAGGAGGCCGAAGATCTCGCGAGCCTCGGGATCTGTGCACGCGTCGATGCCGGCGGCGAACGACTCGAACACGATGCGGTCGATGTGTGCCGACGCCGCGTGCAGCACATGGTCCTGCACCGAGTTGAACGCCTCGAAGGGGCTCATCTCCTTGGAGTTGGCCTGGAGGCGGCGGGCCACGGTCGACAGCAGGTAGTCGGCCCGGTCCTCGAACATCTTCGCCTGCGTGCCGCGGTTGAAGAGGCTGCCCTCTTCCTCGTTGTCCTGCCGAGTGTCGAGCAGGTTCTGCAGGATGGTCTCGGTTCCGGTGCTCCGGCGCACGCGCTCCCGGGCGGTGCTGGTCGCGAACTTCACCCACTCGAACGGGCTCATGCCCTTGATGTCGTCGGCGTACTCGGTGAGCAGGTGCTTGGCCACCAACTGCGTCAAGACGTGGTTGTCGCCTTCGAACGTCGTGAACACATCGGTGTCGGCCTTGAGCGCGATGAGCCGGTTCTCCGCCAGATAACCCGCACCGCCGCAGGCCTCGCGACACTCCTGGATCGCCTTGGTGGCGTGCCAGGTCGCTGCGGCTTTCAGGCCCGCGGCCCGCGCCTCCAGTTCCCGCTGCACCTCACCGTCCGGTTCGTCGACCTCGGTCAGATCATGCAGGTCCGACACCAACTCGTTCTGCGCGAACTGCAGCGCGTACGACTTCGCGATCAGCGGCAGCAGCCGGCGCTGGTGCACCAGGTAGTCCATGATGAGGACTTCGTCGTCGGTCTTCGGCGCCTCGAACTGCCTGCGCTGCAACGCATACCGGGTCGCGATGTCCAATGCGACGCGGGCGGCGGCCGCGGCGCTGCCGCCCACCGTCACGCGTCCGCGGATCAGCGTGCCCAGCATGGTGAAGAACCGCCGGTTCGGGTTGTCGATCGGAGACGAGTACGTCCCGTCCTCAGCGACGTCGCCGTAGCGGTTGAGCAGGTTCTCCCGTGGGATCCGCACGTGGTCGAACTGGATGCGACCGTTGTCGACGCCGGGCAGTCCGCCCTTGTAATGACAGTCCGAGGTACGGATGCCGGGCAGGTCATTGCCGTACTCGTCGCGCAGCGGCACCACGAAGCAGTGCACGCCGTGGTTCTCACCCTTGGTGATCAGCTGCGCGAAAACCGCTGACACCTGGGCTGATTCGGCCGCGCCACCGATGTAGTCCTTACGCGAGGTGGGGGTCGGCGAATCGATGACGAACTCCCCGGTCGCCGGGTCGTACGTGGCGGTCGTCTCCAGGGACTGCACGTCGCTGCCATGCCCCGTCTCGGTCATGCCGAAACAGCCGACGAGGTCCAGGTCGATGGCCTTGCGGACGTACGCCTCGTGGTGGCGTTCCGTGCCCAGGTTGTCGATGGCACCGCCGAACAGGCCCCACTGCACGCCGGCCTTGACCATCAGCGACAGGTCGCTCATGGCCAGCATCTCGATACGGGCAATGGTGGCGCCCGCATCGCCGTTGCCGCCGTGCCCCTTCGCGAAAGCGTCCTCGGCGGCACCGCGCGACGCCATGTACTTCATCTGCTCGGTGACCTTGGCCCGGGCCACCACGGTGTCCGGGGTGTAGTGCGGCTTGAACAGCTCCGCGGAAAGCTCTTCGCGAATACGGTCTTTCACGTCGCGCCAACGCCCGTCCAGGGCGTACCGGAGATGTTCGGCGGTCGTCGTCACAAAGCGTCCCCTCCATCGCACGGTCGCGGTGACGACCGCATGGTCCATCTAGCGTTCAATGCTGATGCCGTACAGATCAATGCTATGCGGCAGTGACTTCTGTGGGTTCAGCGTAGCGCCGCGCAGCACTGGGCCGGACTCGTTCAGTACGTGCGCCAGGAAGGCCTGCCCGAGGAACACCGACAGGCCGGCGCCCGGGCAGCCCTGCGGGCCGTGGCTGAAGAAGTTGTACGACCAGTCGCTGCCGGCGTCGCCGCTGACCCACTCCCCCGGCGAGAATCGATCGGCGTAGGGGATCCGGTCGCGGTTCCGGTGATTGAACACGTTGTAGATGAGGACCTGCTTGCCTTCGGGCAGCACTGCGCCACTGGGAAACTCGATGTCACGGGTTGCGACGCGCCCGAACAACCCCGTCGTCGGCCACAGCCGCATGGTGTCGAGCAGGCACCCGCCGAGGTACTTCAGCGACGCGATGCCCTGCCCCGAGTTGATGTCGGCCGACGCCAGCTCCGCACGGACCTCACGCAGGTTCTCCGAGTGGGTGGACAACACCGCCAGGGTGCGGAACGCGTTGGCGGCCAAGGTGTCCCCCATCGCGAACAGCCAGTGGATCACCTGGCTCGCGGGGCTCGCCGTCTCCGGGGGCGTCGTCTCGGCGATCAGCGCGGCCAGACTGCCCGGCTCCGGATCCCTCAGGTAGGACTCGATGTGCCCGACGAACTCCGGGTAGCCGGGCGCCGGTTCGCCGGGCATTCCATTGCCCGCCGACATCAGCTCGCTGAGCTGGGAGGTGAGCCGGGCGTCGTCGGCGGCCTTGTCACCGAAGACCACGCTGCGGGTCAACCGCTGGAATGCCGCGTTCCACTCCGCCCACTTCAGCTCTCCGGAGCCCAGGCCTTCGACGGTCCGCGCGACCTTCTCGACGAATGCCTGCGCCAACCGGTGCACCGGATGGCCGGTGTCCAGCACCGCCTCGGCGAACCGCCGGCGGTCCTCCCACGGCTGCCCGCGCGAGATGGTCAGCGCGTCCGGCTGGAAGGCCGCCATGCCTTCTCTCTTGGGCTTGGGGTCGGACGCGAACGGGTCGGGCGACCCGCCCAGCACGAACTTCAGATCGTCGGGATGGTGCACCAGCAGCGCCTCGTCAGCGACGACCCGGACGTAGAACGGACCGGGCCCGTAGCTGCGCACCATGCCCTCGACCAGCTGGTATCCCAGATAGTCCGAGCCGAGCCCAGATGCGATGCGCGTGGGCAACTCTCGCTTGTTGAACAGTCCCAGAAGGACATTCGGAACGCCGATCTGGGCGGTGAACCGAACCCCTTCGACGATGGACGCGTGCGGGAAATCCTCGGCCATCGTCCGTCAGCCCCAGGGGAGGTAGGCGCGGACGGAGTCGGCCAGCTGCACCACCGGGTTCTTCTTCCCCGGCACCGGTGCACCCAGCTTCGGCCACGGCGCGAACACCCGCTCGACGTCGCCGATCACCGGCTCCAGCTCCGGATAGTGCCGCAGCATCACGTCTTTCATGGTGTTGTTGTTCACCCAATCGAACCCGACCTGCGTGTACACCTCGGGTTTGAAGTCGTTGGTGAAGAAGCGGTCGCTCTTGAGCCGCCGCGACGCCATCAGGATGAAGATCCGGAAAGCGGTGTCCGAGAAGCCGAATCCCTTCGGCGGCTGCTCGGCCTGCATGCCGATCTGCAGGTCGACGGCGTCGACGTCACCGTTGTAGACCTCGTTGATCTCACGCGCCCACTGCTTGTTCGGCGTGATGTCATCGATCGTCTTGCGCCGCGGCATCCGCAGTGCTTCGCGGAAGTCGTTGTAGCGCGGCACACCTCGCTCCCGGTCGCGCACGATGTCGAGCGTGGCGAGGTCGGTGATCTGGCCGTCGACGCGGGTGAGGTTGCGTAGCGCATTCGGGTAGTTGTGCAGACACACCGCGCCGGCGCTGGCCAGCCCGAAGGAGTACCACATGTCGCCCATCTGGATTTTGTCCATGAAGCCACGTGTGTGCGCGCCCTGCAGCTGGGTGAAGTCCGCCTTGACGAGGTGCTCACCGGACTCCAGGGAGAAGAAGTTCCAGTCGTCCGGGATCAGCGGGTGCATACGGTAGACCGAGACGAACTCCTCGGTCAGCGAGAACGGCGCGGCGTGGTGATCAGTCGGTGAGCCGATGATGCCCGAGATCGCCTCGTTGTCGCTGATCCGGCCGAACTTCTCCTGGAACGTCTCCCCCAGTGCGCCATACCAGTTCGCGTTCATGCCGATCTGCAGCGCCGGGTGACGCAGAACGCACGGCGTCCACTCGACGGTGTGAATCTTGGCGATCAGCGCCGAGACGACCAGCATGCCGATCTCGAAGAGACGCTGATCATCGAAGCTCGGGTAGGCCTTCTTCAGTGCGTCGCAGACCGCGTTGTGCTCGCGCGCGAACATGGTGTGCAGCAGACCGGTGCCGACCCAGTAGTTCTCCTGCATGCCGGTCAGGTCGATGCCCTTGATGTCGCTCTCGGGCAGACGACCGTTCGGGTCGACCTTCACCTTGCCGTCGACGAAGGTGCGGACCTGCGACTGGCGCTCCTTGCCACTGCCGTAGACCTGCGAACCGTCCCACCAGTGCGTCTCCGCGTTCGCGAAAACCGGTGCGGGACAACCGTCGGCGATCTCACCCCGCAGCGGGATGGTGCACCGGATCTTCATCGGGTTCTCGGGGAAATGATCATCGGCGCTCAGCGGGATGTCGATGGTCTTGTCGGGCACACCGTCGCCGTGGAAGAACCAGTTGTGGTTCTCGAACTGCAGCCACGCGGCGGCCAGCGCGTTGATGATGCCGGCGGGCTTGAAGTCGTCGCGGGCCATGAGCTTGCGGCTGATGACGCGTGGGTCCGGCTTGAGGAGGCGCTTGACGTCGGTAACCGTCATCGACAGCGGGACGTTGCGCCCGAAGCCGGTGCCCTTGGCACCCATGTGCGGGTCTTGGAGATCGTTCCAGGTGCCATCAGGCTGACGGGCCCGGCGCACCTCGTCATTGGGCTGTCCCAGGTCATCGGACGGCCGCATGCCGTACGCCTCGTAGAGGTTGTGCTCGCGCAGTTCGTCGCGGGTCTTCGCCAACGCGTTCAACTGCAGGAGAAGAGAGGGATATTCGTGCCACTGGGACGGAATCATGTTGTCGCCATTTCTTTTTCGAAGTTTGTCGGTGGTCGTCGGATGATCTGGGGTCCGTCAGCGAGGCGTGCGCAGCGCGAAATATCCAATCTTGCTGAACCGGTCGGAACCGGTGTTGAACAGAATCTTGCCGAGGTAGACGCCGGGTACCAGCTCCACCAACTCGTCGCGGATGCTGCGGATCACCAGCCGCGGATTGGATTCCACGTTGGCGTAATCGATGACCATCACCTGGCGGTCGGGGTCGTCCTTGCCGGCTTCGACGTACGTGGCGAAATCGAAGGCGAGTTTGCCCGATTCGGCGTCGCGCATCGAGTACAGCGGCCACAGCAGTTTGCCCACCAGGCCGGTGCTGCGCGTCAGCCGATTGTCCCCGGTCCCGCTATCGGAGTCGAAGCGTTTGCCCTGCCAGGGCATCCACAGGGCGGTGACGGCCCGGGTCACCGTGTCCAGCGCGGGGTTCGTCGTCGTCATGACCAGGATGCCCTCGGTCGGACCGTCCAGGTCGACAGGTGGTGCACCCAGCCGAAAAAGGTCGTTGAGCTGCGCCTCGGCCGCGTCGGCGTCGTTGTCGGCCAAGGCGGAGAGTTCGACGATCCAACTCCACGCCGAGTCGACCGCCCCCGGCTGACCCTCCGCTACCGATTTGCGCAACCACTCCAACCTGTCGTCCGCAGCAGAATCCGCGGTGGTTCCTTGTTCGCTCATCGGCACCATTTCCGTTGAATTTCGAGTACCCGCGGAGCATGATAGTGATCTGCGCCACTCTTCGCGGGCATTTCAAGACGATCGTCCAAACTTTGCCGGCGCGAGCAGAAGTGCCTGATCAGAGGAATAGACTTAGAATTTCCCGCCAGTTCACTGCCACCTCATCTGCCACTGGAGACCTGTGGATACCGCCTCGAGCCGCGTTGCAGGCCGGTTGTCGGGTCCGCGCGGGCAAAAGTTCGCTGCACGCCGTCAGGCACTGGCCGCCCAGGCCACCAGTGGGCTTGCTGAACTGGGCTTCGCACGGGCCAGCATGCGCGAGCTCGCCCAGCATTGCGGGATATCGCTCGGCGTTCTGCACTACTACTTCGACGACAAAGACGACCTCGTCATGTGCTGCGTGCGGCAGTACAAGGACCATTTCATCGACCGCTACAACTCCATCGTGATCGACGGCAGCTCCGGGCCGGAGCTCAAGACCCGCATCAGCGGCGCGCTGAGCAATTCTCTGCGCGAGTCGGCCGTCATGCACCGGCTCTGGTACGACCTGCGCACGCAGGCGCTCTTCGACGACCGTTTCGCCGTGAGCATCAACGAGATCGACGACAGCCTCGCCGCGCTGACCTGGAAGGCCGTGATCGCCTACGCCGAGCTCACCGAGTCCGCTGTCATCGTCACGCCCGCCATCGTCTACGCGACGGCCGACGGCCTCTTCCACCGCGCGCTACGCGACCTGATCACTGGAGACACCGAGGCGCCACAACGACTCGCACACGAAATCGAGTCGGCGCTGGACGATTTCGTCGGGCCGCCAGCCTAGGCATCCGCCCGCAGTCGATCGCGACGCCCTACCCTGGTCGGACATCGAGATCAGCCCTGGGCGCGATGTGTACAGCCAGACGGATTCGTAGCGTCGATGCCATGACACACGCACACGTTCCGACCCCCGCAGAAATGCTGCGGGATTGGCTGCGCCACAGCGCTCAGCAGTTCGCCGACGCGCTCACCGCAGCCGGCACGTGGATTCAGAGCCGCACACATTGGCCTGAACACCGGGCCGACTACTATCCGCCGCGGCGCGACGAATCCTTCGAGGAAGCCGCCATGGCACGCGAGATGTACCGGCTCTGAAGCATTTTCGCCGCTACCCCACACCGCGATCGCCACGTTTGGCGAACTCCGCCGGCGAGCATCCGACCACCCGCGCGAATGCCGCGCTGAAGGCGCTTGCCGAGCTGTAGCCGACCTTGCCGGCAATCGCCGACAGCGCGGGCCGCTCGCCCAGCAGCAATTCCTTGGCCCGCGCGACCCGCCATTCCGTCAGGTACTGCATCGGCGGGATGCCGACGGTACGCGAGAACCGCTCGGCGAAAACGGCCCGGGACATCCCCGCCGTGCGCGCCAGTTTCTCCACCGTCCACTGCCCGGCCAGATCGGCGTGCAATGCCCGCAGAACCCCGGACAACGCCGGATCAGCCAGTCCCCCAAGCAATCCCTGCTCGACCGACGCGTGGTCGGTCTCGAACCGCCACGCCTCGATGAGCAGCACCTCGACCAGGCGCTCGAGGATGAGGTCCCGGCACCGGTTGTGCTCGCCGGCCTCCTCGGCGATCAGCTCCACGATGCGGCCGAGACGGGACGCACCCGGTTCGCCGCGCCGGATGAGAATCGCCGGCGGCAACAGCCGGGCAACCAATTCCGCGTTCGCCCGATCGAACTGGAAGTACCCACCCAGCATCCGCATTGTCGGCGCACTGTCGCCGTAGGCGGCGTCACCGTCGATGTCGATCGGCGCATCCGCCGGCGGCAGTGCCGGATCGCTCGCCAACACGAAGCTCGGTGTCTCGGGCAGGAGCAGGAAGTCACCTTCGCGGAGCTCGATCGCGTCGCCGCCTTCCGGAAGGAACCAGCATGCGCCTTCGAGCATCACAGAGAAAGACGGATCGGCGTAACGCGGCTTGCGGATGCTCCAGTGACCGCCACCGGCCACGATCTTGGACCGCACCGCCCGGGACTGCAACAGCGCGACGATGAAATCGAGCGGGTCCGTTGCCATTTCGACACGGTACCCGCGACAGCGCGAGTACGTGTCTATTCGCTCTGCGCGGCGACGAGAGCCAGCGCGTCCGGGCCCGCCGCGAACCGCAGCCGGCCCGACGTATCGGTCGCGGCCTGGTAGACGACCTCGGCGACGTCAGACGCCGTCGTGAACACGTCGACGTCGCCGAATGCAGCCATGACCGGACCCGCGAACTCCTCGTACTCCGGCGGCAGCAGGCCGTCCATCCGGGAAGCGCCGTTGGCGGTGAAGTTGGTGCCAGGTCCGTAGCCCGGCTCGACGAGTTTGGCGGCCACTCCGAAGAATTCGAGCTCCAATGCCAGCGAGCCGGTGAACCCCTCGATCGCCGCCTTGCTCGCGGTGTACACCGCCGCCAGCGGCATCGGCGCCAATGTCGTGCTGGAGGTCACGTTCACGATGGCGCCGGACCGTCGTTCACGGAACTGCGGGACCACGGCCTGCGTCATGGCGATGACGCCAAAGGTATTGGTCTCGAACACTTCCCGGGTCGTCGCCATCGGGGTGGCCTCGAACGCGCCCACCACCCCGACGCCGGCATTGTTGACCAGCACGTCGATCGGGCCGGCGGCCGCGATGGCGCCGGCGATGCTCTGCGGATCCGTGACGTCGAGCGCCAGCACCCTGATTCGGTCCGAGTCCGGAAGTAGTTCGGGCCGTGGCGTTCTCATGGTCGCGACGACATTCCAGCCTTGCGCATGGAAGTGCCGGGCAATCTCCAGCCCGTAGCCCGACGAACAACCCGTGATCATCACTGTCTTCATAACTCAAAACGTAGGGTCACCGAACGCGACGATCAATGCGCTTTCGTCTGAGATCCATGCGTGATCGTCTTGGCAACCTCGTGCGCTCACAAACAGCGCTGCAGGCGGTCGGCCACCCCCGTTCCCGTGGAATCAGGGCGACGGTAAATCTTCACACCCCATGGACGGCCTCCTAATTTCGGTGTGATGGCGTGCGCGCCTGACCGATAGCCGTCGACGTTAGGAGCGTGATGACCACCCGCGAGGCCCCGGTGGCCGCCGCGGCACCCGGTACTGAACCTGCTGCAGTGCAGGCGGTTTCCTGGCTCAGCCGCGTCCGCGCTCGGCGCTGGGAAATCATCCGCTGGCTGTCACCGCTGGCGGTACTCTTCCTGTGGCAGGCCGGCAGCGCGTGGGGCCTCATAAATCCCGAGGTCCTGCCGGCGCCCCAGACCATCGCAGAGGCCGGTATCGAGCTGATCAGCAACGGTCAACTCGCCGAAGCACTGCGCATCTCCGGCATCCGCGCCGCCGAGGGCCTGTTCCTCGGCGGAGTCATCGGCGCCGCCCTCGGCGCCCTCGTGGGGTTCTCGAAGTGGGCCGACGCCACGGTCGATCCGACGATGCAGATGATCCGGGCGCTGCCCCACCTGGGCTTGATCCCGCTGTTCATCGTCTGGTTCGGCATCGGCGAACTGCCCAAGGTGCTCATGGTCGCGTTGGGTGCGGCATTCCCGCTCTACCTCAATACCTCGTCGGCAATCCGCCAGGTCGACCCCAAGCTCTTCGAAACGGCTGCCGTACTCGGCTTTTCGCCGCTCCAGCGGCTGCGGACGGTCGTTATCCCCAGCGCCGCTCCCCAGGTCCTCGTCGGGCTGCGGCAATCGTTGGCCATCTCGTGGCTCACGCTCATCGTCGCTGAACAGATCAACGCCGACTCCGGCGTCGGCTACCTCATCAACAACGCGCGCGACTTCCTCCGCATCGACGTGATCATCTTCGGTCTCGTCGTCTACGCGCTGCTCGGCATCATCACCGACGCGCTGGTGCGGGTCCTGGAGCGCCGTGCCTTGCGCTATCGAGTCTGAAAGGCACCCCGTGACAGCACTTTACGAAGTACCCGTGGAACCGCCCGCGGTATCGGAACCGCCCGCAGCAGAGCTGCGCTCGGTAGCCAAGTGGTACGGCGCCAATCGGGTGCTCGACGACGTCAGCCTTCGGGTGAAGCGTGGCGAGATCGTCGCCCTCGTCGGGCGTAGCGGCTCGGGCAAATCGACGATACTGCGGGTGCTCTCCGGCCTCGCCGGCGATTTCCAGGGCGAACGCCAGGTCCAGGGCGCACCCGCCGTCGCGTTCCAGGAGCCCCGCCTGTTCCCGTGGCGATCCGTACGCGACAACGTCCGCTACGGCCTCACCCGCACGAAATTGTCCCGCGCCGAAGCACTTTCCCGGGCCGATCAGGCCCTGGACGAGGTCGGCCTCGCCGACAAGGCGCAGTCCTGGCCCCTGACCCTGTCCGGCGGGCAGGCCCAACGGGTGTCCCTGGCCCGCGCACTGGTGGCAGAGCCGCAATTGCTGCTGCTCGATGAGCCGTTCGGCGCGCTCGACGCCCTGACCCGACTCTCGATGCACCGCCTGCTGCTGAACCTCTGGCGCCAGCACAACTTCGGGGTGCTCCTCGTCACGCACGACGTGGACGAGGCCATCGCGCTGGCCGACACCATCGTGGTGCTCGAGCACGGACGCGTGGCGCACACCCTGCAGATCGAGAATCCGCGCCAGCCGCATGACCAGCGCGACCGACGCACCGATGACTACCGCACCGAGCTGCTCGCGCAACTCGGTGTCTGACGGGAGAACACTGTGAAACATTCCCGGGCAGCACGCCTGGTATCCATCCTCGCCGCCGGCGCATTGCTCAGCGCCTGCGTCTCCAGCCGTGACACCAAGAACGAAGTGGCTGTGCCGCAGACAGTTCCGGCATCGGACCTGACCGGCCTGACGCTGCAGGTGGGCGATCAGAAGGGCGGCACCGAGTCCTTGCTCCGGGCCGCCGGGGAGCTCGACAACGTGCCCTACAAGGTGCAGTTCTCGACGTTCACCTCCGGGCCGCCGCAGGTCGAGGCGGCCACCGCGGGCAAGATCGACTTCGCCGTCACCGGGAACACGCCGCCGATCTTCGGCGCCGCGGCAGGCGCGAAAATCCGTGTCATCGCGGCCTATTCGAACAGCGCCGCCGGTGACCAGATCCTCACCCCTGCCGGCTCGGCGGTTCATACCGTGGCCGACCTCCGCGGGAAGAAGGTCGTCGTAGGCAAGGGCAGTTCGGCACACGGCCATCTGCTGCTCCAGCTGCAGAAGGCCGGCCTGACGGTCAAGGACATCCAGCTGGTGTTCCTGCAGCCGGCCGACGCCTTCACCGCGCTGAGCCAGGGCCAGGCAGATGCCTGGGCCATCTGGGATCCGTACACGGCCCTGGCCCAGAACCAGCTCAAGGTGCGCACCGTCGCCACCGCCGAAAGCGTCACCAACGGCTACGGATTCGGCATCGCCGCGGTGGCCGCGCTGCAGGACGCCAAACGCAACAGCGCGCTGGCCGACTTCGTCCAACGGGTGGCGCGGGCCTCGCTCTGGGCCAAGGACCACCCCGACGAGTGGTACCAAAAGTACGCTGCCGCAATCGGAATCGATCCCCAGGTGGCCCGCGTCGCGCAGTCTCGGAGCCTGCGGCTGGCCATTCCCATCAACGCCGCGGTGATCGCGTCTGAGCAGCAGCTCGCCGACGCATTCGCCCAGTCCGGACAGATCGACCACAAAACCACCTTCTCGCAGTTCGTCGACAACCGGTTCGGCGATCAGTTGTCACAGTTCTGGACCACCGCAAAATAGGAGGATCGTCTTGTCCGCCAAGTTCTTCTGGTTCCTGCCCACAAACGGTGACAGTCGCTCGATCGTCGGTGCGTCGCACGCGTCATCGCACCACACGGTTCCGGCGTCATACCGCAAGCCCAGCCTGCGCTACCTCGGTGAAATCGCCCGCGCCGCCGACCGTCTCGGGTTCGAAGGGGTCCTGACGCCGACGGGAACCTGGTGTGAGGACGCCTGGTTGACGTCGGCAGCGCTGCTCGAGCAGACCGAACGACTCAAATTCCTGGTCGCGTTCCGGCCCGGCCTGGTGCCGCCCACCCTGGCCGCACAGCAGGCCGCGACTTTCCAGCGATTCTCCGAAGGACGCCTGCTGCTCAACATCGTCAGCGGCGGCGACGATGTCGAACAGCGCCGGTTCGGCGACTGGCTCAGCCACGACCAGCGCTACGAACGCACCGGCGAGTTCCTCGAGATCGTGCGCGATATCTGGCGCGGCGGCCCCGTGGACTACCGCGGCCGGCACTACTCCGTCACCGATGCCCGCGTGTCCGAGCCCCCGAACCCGTTGCCGCAGCTGTATTTCGGCGGATCGTCGCCGGCGGCCCTGCCCATCGCGGCCGAGCACGTCGACGTCTACCTGACATGGGGCGAGCCGCCGGCTGCCGCCGCGGCCAAGATCGCGCAGGTGCGCGAGCTGGCCAAGGCCCGCGGGCGCACCCTGCGGTTCGGCATCCGGCTGCACACCATCACCCGCGACACCTCGGAGGCCGCCTGGGCCGTCGCCAATTCCCTTCTGGCCGAGCTGACGCCCGAGCAGATCGCCAAAGCCACTGCGCTGCATGCTAATTCCGAATCCGAAGGACAGCGGCGCATGACGGCGCTGCACGGCGGCCGGCTCGACCACCTCGAGGTCTACCCGAACCTCTGGGCCGGTGTCGGGCTGGTCCGCGGCGGCGCCGGGACCGCGCTGGTCGGCAGCCATGAAGAAGTCGCGTCGCTGATCTCCGAATACCACGACCTCGGATTCGACGAGTTCATCCTCTCCGGCTACCCGCACCTCGAAGAGGCCTACTGGTTCGCCGAAGGCGTGCTGCCGCTGCTGCGCAAGCGCGGCGCCCTCGCCGCCTAGCTGTCGTGACCTGGGAGGTTGTTGACGGCGTGCCTGCTTGAAATGGGGAGGACCTCCTGACGGAGTGGATGTGTCTGGCATTCACCCGTAGGAGGTCCTCGTGTCTCACGCTAACGCCCGTACCAACCTGTTCGCTCGTCGCCTGATCGTTGAGCGTGTCGCCGCGGGGTGGCCAGCGGCGCATGTGGCCGAGCAACTCGGCATTTCACGGTCCACGGTCTACAAGTGGCTGCGCCGATACGCCGAAGGCGGTGAAGCGGCACTGGCCGACCGATCCTCACGCCCGCATCACATGCCCCGGCGCACCAGCGACCGGGTCGAAAAGAAAGTGCTGGCCGCCCGGGCCCGCCGCAAGCGCGGTGCGGTGGTCCTGGCAGCGGAACTGAATCTGAATCCGTCGACGATCGGACGGATTCTCGCGCGCCATCACGTGCCGCATCTGTCGGCGATCGATCCGATCACCGGCACGTCGGTGCGTACCTCGCGGCGCCCAGCGAACCGCTATGAACATCGCCTACCGGGGGCCATGGTCCATGTCGATGTCAAAAAGCTCGGCCGCATCCCTGACGGTGGGGGTTGGCGGTTGCACGGACGCGACGCCAGAGTGTCAGTTGCTAACCGGCACAAGAAAACCAAGATCGGCTACGACTACATCCACACCGCCATCGATGACCGCACCCGGCTGGCCTACAGCGAAGTGCACACCGACGAAAAAGACCTCACCTGCGCAGCATTTCTGCACCGAGCCTTGGTCTGGTTCGCCGGCCACGGCGTGCGCGCGCGGCGGCTGCTGACAGACAACGCGATGGTTTACCGCCGCGGCACCAACTGGGGCTGGGTGTGCTCAGCGTGGCAGCTCAAACGCCGCTTCATCAAACCCGGCTGCCCCTGGACCAACGGCAAAGCCGAACGCTTCAACCGGACCCTGCTCAACGAATGGGCCTACGCCCGCCCGTGGACCTCCAACGGCCAACGCACACAAGGCCTTGACCGATTCCTCCACCGGTACAACACTCAACGAGGCCACTCCGCCCTCGGCGGAAAACCACCCATCAGTCGGCTCGCCGCCTGACAACAACGTGTCAGGTCACGACACCTAGCCGAGGTTCGCGCTGGGATCGCCGAGATCGCTGTGCCGCGACGCCATCGGGGTGATCGCCGGTAGATCGCCGCCGGCGACCACCATCCGGGCAATCGGGGTGAGCGTCTGGAACAGCGTCTCGACCTCGGCGTCGCTCAGCACGTCGAGCGTCGGCAGCGCGGCCGCGTCGGTGCGGTACTCGATGTCGGCCTTGAGCTCGCGACCCACATCGGTCAGCGAACCGTCGGCCGTCAACAGACCGCGCTCGGCGAGCTGCGCCGTCACCGCCGCCCACTCGGCCTCGTCGTAGTCGCGTGTGGCCAGGACCTTCTCCTTGGTGGTCCGGCCGGCGGCGACGTGCAGCACATTGCTCTCGCGGCCCGTGATGCCGGCCGCCACCAGGGCCGCGACGTGGGCGTCGCCCCGCTGTTCGCGCAGCAGGGTAGCCGCGTGCCAGAGCGCGGCCACGGGCTCGTCGGGCCACGGCACCGCGGACAGCGCGGCGAACAAGGGACGACCGTCGACCGCCGCGTCTCGCGCGGCCCGGCCCAGCAGATCGGCGGCGGTGCGCAGGTTCTCGTCGGCAACCAGGCCGTAGCGACGCAACGCGGCGACCGCGCCCGCTTCCCTGGCCGCGATCGCCTGCTGGGGCGTCGCGATGTCCCACGCACCGGCCAGCGACTTCGTGACGCGATGGCCGGCGAAGTTGTAGAAGACCGCCTCGACGACCTGCGGCGGCACCGGGCCCAGTGGTGCTGACCTGGTGACGAAGTAGCCGCTCCAGAAGCTGCGATAGCCGAGGTCGACGGCCGCAGCCCGCGCCTCGGGCGCGAAATACGTGATCGCGTGCACGGGTTCGAATCGCTCGAACAACCGACGGGCCAAAATGGGTGTGCGGGCCATGCTGCCAGTCAAGCACGGGGCCTCCGGCACCCGCGAACAGCCACTGTGCTGCCGGGAATCGCGTGGTTTTCGGCACATTTGCATCCGCCCCGCGCAGGTAGACGGCGCATCGAGGTGTGTTGGCACCACCTCGCCACGTAGGGTGCTTTGGTCGGCCTCAGCGAACATGTCGATAGAAAAGTTGGGCACAGTCATGACGACAGCAGCAGAAGCGTCGCCGCTCGAAGCGCGGATCGGCCACCACTACCAGATGGACGGCACCTACCTGGTCGGCCGCGAGAAGCTGCGCGAGTACGCCCGCGCGGTGCAGGATTACCACCCCGCGCACTGGGACGTCGCTGCCGCCAATGAGCTCGGCTACGCCGACGTCATCGCACCGATCACGTTCACCTCGACCCCCGGCATGAAGTGCAACCGGCGGATGTTCGAGTCGATCGTCGTTGGCTATGACACCTACCTGCAGACCGAAGAGGTCTTCGAACAACACCGCCCGATCGTGGCGGGCGATGAGCTGGTCATCGACGTCGAGCTCACGTCGGTGCGCCGGACCGCGGGCCGCGACTTCATCACCGTGACCAACACCTTCACCGACACCAAGGGCGAGCGGGTCCACACCCTGCACACCACCGTCGTCGGCGTGACGGCCGAGGACATCGACGGCGACGTCAAGACGGCCGTGCAGAAGGCCATGATGCACGACATGAACATCCTGGACATCGGCTCCGAGGAGTACCGCAAGACGGTGCGTCCGGAAGGCGAGATCCGGTTCGCCACCGACTCGGCCCGGACGCCGGGGACTCCCTCGTTCGACGACGTGTCCGTCGGTGACGAACTGCCCGCGAGTCACCTGCGGCTGTCGCTCGGCGACCTCGTGAACTACGCCGGCGTGGCCGGCGATGCCAACCCGATTCACTGGGACAAGGACCTGGCGCAACTGGCCGGGCTGCCCGACGTGATCGCCCACGGCATGCTGACCATGGGCCTGGGTGCCGGATACGCCTCGACGTGGTCCGGTGACCCCGGTGCCGTGAGTCGCTACACCGTCCGCCTGTCGGCGCCCGCGGTGGTGCCGGCCACCGAAGGCTGCGACATCGAGTTCAGCGGCAAGATCAAATCGCTGGATCCCGAGACCCGCACGGGTGTCGTCATCGTCGGCGCCAAGTCGGGCGGCAAGAAGATCTTCGGCCTCGCGACCATGGACGTCCGCTTCCGCTGATCCCGCTACTGCGGGAACAAAACCGCGGGATTACCTGACATCGCCGACCACCGGCTGATGCGGTTGACGATCCGCCAGCCTTCGGGCCGCCTGGCCCAGGTGTCGGTGTATTCGCCGTTGGTGTCGAAGGTGTCCGCCGCGAGCGGGCCGAGGCCCTGGTGCCGGGCCTGTACGTACGCCCGGGTCACTGCCGTGTCGTCGTCACGCACCTCGACCTGGATGGAACCGATGAGATGCTGTGTGCCGCCGCACTTTTCGAGATATCGGCGGAACGTCGCCACCAGCGCGGGCAGGCCTGACTGCGGCCCTTGGTCGCCATAGTCGAACGTGACGTCGTCGGCGAAGACCTGCGAAGCCTCCGCCCATCGCTTGCCGTCGACCACGCGCGCGAACGTGCCCAAGCCCGTCCGCAACTCCTCAGCGTCCACCAACTTCTGCACGGCGTTGTGCGTTGCGGCGTCTGACATCCAGTTCTCCGTCCTGCTCGTCCTCCGCATCCTATGGCGGCCGCAAGTCTTGTCGGCCCGCCCCGGTTGGAGTAACGTCACCATTGGAATAACGTTGCTATTTCAATTGGTACCGGAGGAGCCCATGAAGTCCGTCCGCCTACAGGACGTCGCGATGCCCAAAGCCGAACGCCAGAGAATCGACCGCCGGTACGACTTCCTGCTCAAGCTGCACGGCAAGAACGGGAAGAAAGCCCTGGCGATAGCCGAGGCCCCACGGATCGACAACGGCTACTTCGGGCCCGAGTCGATCAGCTGGAAGGTCTACGAGAACGTCATGGTTGCCGGAATGGGCGCTCTCTCAGGGCTTTTCATCTCGGTGCTGGACCCCGACGGGGCGTACGGCGTCGGCCATCACACGACGTACTACTACGACACGATCGGCCGCATCCGGCGCAGCCTGCACTTCTTCGCCGGCGCCGTAGCGGGCGACACCGCCAGCGCCGAAAAGGTGGGAGTTGACCTGTTCCGCAAGCACTCTCACATCACCGGCGAGGTACCCGCGACCGGCGAGCTGTTTCAGGCCAACCACGTCGAGACGCTCAAGTTCACCTACGTGGTGGGCTGGCCGCACCTGTGGCGCGCGTACAAGGCCTTCGGCGACCCGAATGCGACCGACGAAGAGGAGCGCCAGTTCTACCGCGAGCAGGTCAGGGTTTGTCAGCTGATGGGTATGCCGGCGGGCGAGCTGCCGGACACTCCCGAGGATGTCGAAGCCTGGGTGCAGCGGGCCGAGCAGGAGCTCATGGCCTTCACGCGCCCGGCGCAGGAACTCACCGATTTCATGACCCATCCACCGGTGACACCACTGAACCCGAACCTCGTCCTCGGAACCCTGATGCGCGTGGCGATCTGGGCCGCCATCCCACTGTTGACGCCGTATGTCCGGCAGATCTGCGGCCTCGATGACTACCGGATGCGACCGCGGCTGGGCTCACTATTGGTCAAGGCGACCGTCAAGGCGTTGGAGAACCCCGTCTTCGACCGCATCTTCATCCCGTACTTCGGCCCCGAAATGTGGGGCTACCTGCACAACGTGATTCGCCATGCCGACAGCACCGGCTTCGTCGAGATGACGCACGACCCTGGCCTGACCCTGCAGCACGGCAAACGCGGCACGATGTGCCCGTTCGCGCCGACCGACTCGGCCGACCGAGCGAATGAGGCTGTGGGAGCGATCAGTTGAGCCGGGTCGATGTCATCAGCAATGAGCGTGTGCTGGATGACAGGCACCACCTGCACGAGTTTCAGGACTTCTGGCACGACGGACCCGTGGCGCTGGTGTTCCTGCCGCAGTTCGGCAGCACCTTCGGCCTGGCCCAAGCCAGAGAGTTGACGGCGCACGTCGATGAAGTGGAAGCGCTTGGCGCCCAAGTGATCCTGATTGGCATCGGCACGTCGATCCAGGGCTTCACTTTCCGGAAGCGGGCCGGTTCCCGCACTCCCGTCATGGCCACTCAGGACCACACCCTTTACCGCACAATGGGATTGGCCGCCCGACGGCGATGGTTGAACCCGATCCGGAATGCGACCGCCTTCCTCGACTTCGTCCGGGCCGGGATCTACCCCTATCAGCGCACCGGCGATCCGCGCCGGCTCGGTGGCGTGTTCGTCGTCGAACGAGGCGGCCGACGGGTCACGTGGGAACACCGAGCGCGGTACGCCGCGGACCTGGCGGCCGGGAGTGACGTGGTCGCAGCGCTCCGCGCCATTGCGGCACAACGGGTGACGGCAGGGACGGACTGACTCGGCGCTACTTGCCGACGACCAGCGCGTCGAACCACAACCGCATGTTGGCGACCATCAGCGCCGCACCCCGCTCGGCGTCGATCGTGCCCAGCGCCTGTGCCATGGCGATACCTGCGCCGGTCGCCACCGCTACTTCGATGGCGTCGTCCATGAGCGGGTGGTCTGCCGGAACCCCTTCCGGCACAGCATCTTCGAGCAACACCCGCGTCGATTCCTTGAATCGCTCCAGCGCCTCACGAGCCTTGGCGAGCTGTTCGGGATTATGGAAGGTGCTGGTGACGTATTCAGCGGTCAGCACGACGAGGTTCGGCTCGGCGCCGATGCGGGCCCACCAACTCGCCAGCGCGGCCAGCCTGTCGTCGGTGGAGACGCCGGCCGCCACGAGCGGCCCGAGCAGTTGATTGAGTTCGGCCATGGAGCGGTTGCGGATCACCTCGAGGCACAGCGCTTCTTTGCCCTCGAAGTTGCTGTAGACCGCACCGATGGTGCGTCCGGCCTCCGCTGCGATGGCCGCCAGGGACGTGGCGTGGTACCCGTTGGCGTAGAAGAGCTGCTCCGCGGCGTCTAGCAGTTCCTGCCGTGTCTGCGCTTGGCTCTCCGCCCGCGTCAGCACCTTCCGAGCCGCCACCACGCCCTCCACATTCTCCATACGACGAGCCTCGATACTATCGCTATCCAGATAACGGGCCAGCTTAAGGGCCCTTTTCCAGCCATCCGGGCATCTTCGGATAGCTACACCATCCGAATGTGGTAGTTATTTAGAATGGACAAAGCCGCTACCCGGGGTACAGACAACCCGCTGCTCGACGAGCTCGGACAACCGCGGGAAGTACTCGAGAAGCTCACCCCCGAGGAATCAGCCCAGCTGCTCGGTCTGCTCAGGAAGGCGAAGGTGGCCCACCAGCGCAGCCTGAACGACTCCCTCGACGACGGGCTCAAAGTCCTGCCCCGGTTGATCCGGCCCGCCGCCCGCAAGATCCTGTTCGGACGGTGACGTGATGGCCGACATCCTGACCCGCGCACAACTGTCGCTGCTGGCCGCACTGCTACAGACCGATGCCGCAGACCTGTCCGGCCTCGAACGACTCGGTGCCGACGACCTCAAGGCGCTTCGCAGCGCACTGTCCGACGCGCTGTTCGACGAACAGGCCGAGGCCTTCGCACGCGTCGGCAAGCTCGCGCCATTGGTCCCGAATGCCTTGGTGGTCACCGTGGCTCACCGCGCGGTGCCGCCGGAAGTCGCGGGGCGCGTCGGAGGCGCGGTGGGACTGGCGCACGGAGACCGCGCCATCGGCGTGCTGTCCGGACTCAAACCGGCGTACCTCGCCGACGCCGCACCGTACGTCGACCCTCGGGTCATCCCGCACTTCGCCCCGCGACTGCCCGCCAAGCTGCTGATCCCGGCCGCGAAGGAACTGCTGCGGCGCCGCGACTACCTGACCGCGTCGCGGTTCGTCGAATTCGCCACCGACGAACTCATCGTGGCGTTCGAGCGGGCCATCGACGACGACGAGGGCATCATCCTGACCGGCGTACTGGTGTCGGACACGCACGTCATGAACGACATCATGCGGGCGGCCGGACCGGACCGGTCGTTGCGCATGGCCCGGGCTGCCGCCGCGGGCAAGCCGGAGGTGCTGGCAGCGCTACTGTCCCTGCTGAACCGGATCGACCCCGAGCTCGCGCGGCCCGCGGTCACCGAACTGCTCGACCATCCCGACGTCGACGTCGTCGCGCACGTACTCGAGGTCGCCCAGACCGAAGGCGTTGTCACAGAGGTACTCGAAATCTCCGCCGTCCTGGACGGTGAGGCCCGCGCACGCCTGGCGAGCCTCGAAGCCTGGCAACGGATCGCCCGCGAAGCCGAGTCCTGGGCACACGAGACACCTGCATAACCGGGCCGGTACGTTGATGGCGTCGTTGCACCGATTCCGTGGGAGGCAGCGTGGCACGCCGACTGCCTGAAGGGCGTCTTGCGCGGGGCGGCAAGCTGGGCGCCCTCGCCGCGAAGCAAGCTGTGCGCGGCGGCCGCACCCGGCTGTCGATGGTCGGCCGGTCGGAACGCGCCAAAGAGCTGCTGGCCGAGCGGGCCACCATCCAGATGGCCGAGAATCTCGTGACGGTGCTGGGCTCCATGAAGGGCGCCGCGATGAAGCTCGGCCAGATGCTGTCGGTGATCGAGCTGGATCTGGTGCCGGAATCGCATCGGGAGCAGTTCCGGGAAAAGCTTGCCGCGCTACGGGATCAGGCGCCGCAGGCGCCGTTCAGCGCCATGCGCGAGGTCATGGAAACCGACCTGGGTCCCCTGTCCGGCGTCTTCGCAGATTTCGACGAATCCCCCACGGCCGCAGCATCAATCGGCCAGGTGTACCGAGCCCGGTTGCGCGACGGCCGCGACGTCGCCGTCAAGGTTCAGTACCCCGGCGTGGATCGGGCCATCCAGGCCGACATGCGCAATCTCGCCCTGCTGATGAAGCTCTGGCGGCTGTGGCCGTCGGCGAACACCGCCATGCTCGACGAGATCACCCGGAACTTCGAGAGCGAACTGGACTACCTGCGCGAGGCCGAGACGCAGCACATGGTGGCCGAACAGTACCGGGGACACCCGTTCATCGTCGTCCCCGACAGCGTGGTCGAGTTCTGCACACCGCGGGTGCTGGTCACCGAATACCTCGACGCCGCAGGCTTCGAGCACATGCGCACGCTGCCGGCGGCCGACCGCAATCGCATCGGAGAACTGGTCTACCGCTTCTATATCGGCTCGCTGTTCGCCAACCACGAATTCTGCGGTGATCCCCACCCGGGCAACATCATGCTGGCCGCCGACGGCCGCGTCGGCTTCGTCGACTTCGGGCTGTACAACCGTATGGACCCGGCCAACGTCGCGTTCGAGCTGGACTGCTTTCAAGCCGCGATCGACGGCCGGGCCGATGACCTGTACCGCCTGATGCTCGACCGCGGCATCGTGGACACGGAATCCGGTGTGACAGCACAGGATTGCCTGGAGTACATCTGGGCCGCGAGCGAATGGCACATGATCGACGAGGACCTCACCATCACGCCTGAGCTGGCCACCGGCGCCGTCGTCTCGGCCATCGATCCACGGCAGACCGAATTCGCGGGGATGAAGCGGCAGATGCTGCCACCCGAACACGTCTTCTCCCGACGTGCCGACTTCCTCACCTTCGGCACGCTGGGACATCTGCAGAGCACCAACAACTGGTACCGGATCGGCCAGGAATGGTTCTTCGACCGACCCGCGGAGACCGAGATCGGCCGCGAGATCGCGCGGTGGCGCGCGAGCCGCTAGCCCGCGTGGACCACGCTGTCCGCCGCCAGCACCTCGGCAGCAGCACGTTCTCCGGAACGCACGGCGCCGTCGATCCAGCCACACATGATGGCCGAACTTTCCGTTCCGGCCCAATGGATCCGCCCGCACGGGGTCCGCAGCGCGTGGCCGAATTCGGTGAGGACGCCGGGCGGCGCGTGACCAATCATGCCGCCACCCGAGTAGCGCTCGACCGTCCAGTTCTGTTCGTGGTAGCTCACCGGTGCCGCAGCCTGCGGCCCGAAGCGGTCCACCAGTTCATTGACGACGACGGCCTTGCGTTCCGCCGGATCGAGCAGCCCGAGCTTGCGCGCGGCCGGGCCTTCGGTGATGACGCACATGATGCCCGGCGTGCCTGTGTCGGTACAGGCGTCGATGGTCAGCGTCGCCGGAGTGCCCGGGGCGGCCGACTGCCCGCACAGACCGTCCGCACGCCAGAACGCCGTCTCGTAGACGATCGAAATCTTGAACACGGCGCCGCTCGGCATGCGCCGGTGCAGGAACATCCGGTCGACGGGAAGCATTGGCTCATAGTCGATTTGGGTGGCGACGGCCAACGGGACGGCGACGATCGCGTGCCGAGCCCGAACCGTCAACCGCTCGGCGTGCACGGTGACGCCGTCGTCGTCCTGCGCGATGAGGTCCACCGGTCGCGAAAGATGCAGCGCGTCAACGAGTTCGGCGGCCATCGGCCCGTATATTGCGCCCATACCACCGCGCACCCGGGCGTCCTGCGCGCCGCCGGCGTTGGAGATGACGAACACCGGGCCGCCACCGGAGCCCATCTGATGCAACGCCCACAACAGTGACGTCTCCGACGCGGCCGAGGTGTAGATGCCGGCCATGGCCATGTCGAGCATCTCGCGCGCCTGATGTGAGCGGATGTTGCGATGCAGCCACTCCCCCAAGGTGATTCGGTCCCACTCGGCGGCCTTCTTCGCCTCCCATGGGGCGTCGAATGGAATGGTCTTGCACATCTGCCCGATCTCGAGGAGGCCCGCGCCGAGGTTGGCGATGGCCCACGGACTCATCGCCCAGGGGATGGTGCCGGAGTACCGGTGTTTCTTGCCGTCGACGATCATCATGGCGTCGCCGTCGACGTACTCCTTGTATTCGGTCACGCCGTATTCGGCCATCAGGGCCTTGATGCGGTCCTGCCCCGGCCCGACCCACGCGCCGCCGCGGTCGATCCACGTCCCGTCCGGCAGCACTTCGGTGAAGGTGCGGCCCCCGACCCGGTCCCGCGCTTCGAGCAGCGCCACCGAGCGGCCCGCCTGTTTCAGCCGCAGGGCGGCGGTCAAACCCGCGAAACCCGCTCCCACAACACAGAAATCGACATCGGCTGTCATGAGTCGCCCCTTCGCTTCGGAAGTTCCGTGCTCGTGCCACACGCCCTGCGATCAGGTGCGGTTGGCCTGGCCAGCTCATCGACGGCGAGGGTGGGCTGAGCTCAAGGTACGCCGGCCTGGCCGGTGCCGAATCCGGATTTGCACAAAATATGCGCGCGCGTAAATGTGCTTTCACGCAGTCGCGGCTGACACTCACGTCTGCGGGCCCAAGTGTCACCGATGTCCTGATGCATCACTGGCACGTGTCAGACCCGTCTGGCATAATCGAATATATGTTCGAACACGTGGGAATCGATGGCACGGGAGTTCTCGTGCACGACGTCTCCGTGGTCGACGCGATGATCCACTTCGCCCGGGTGTCGAATATCGCCGAGTCCGGGAAGTTCACGGCCATTGCCGACTTGGCGATGTTGCGTGTCGACGATCAAGATGGCCGGCAGTGGTGGGCGTGCGATGGCTGGGATGCTGCTGTCGCCGAAGTTGGAGCCGCGCTGGGTCTGGGGAAGCGCGAAGCGTCGGGACAGCTGTCGATCGCGGTCGCGTTGCGCTTCCGGTTGCCGAAGGTGGCGGCGGTGTTCGCCGACGGTGGCGTGTCGGCGCGGACGGTGTCGCTGATCTGCTGGCGCACCCGCCTGGTGGAGGACCCCAACACGCTCGCCGTGATCGATGCCGCATTGGCGGGGGCGTTGTGTGAGTGGGCGGGATTGTCCCGCAAGAAGATTGAACGCAAGATCGACGGCTGGGTGCAGAAGTTCGATCCGGCCGCGGTGATCAAGGTGCGCTCGGCGGCCCGCCGCCGCGGGGTCGGGGTCGGTAAGCCGGATGATGAGACCGGGGTGGCGTCGATCTGGGGTGCGCTGCTGGCCACCGACGCCGAGCTACTCGATCGGGTGCTGACCGAGATGGCCCGGCAGGTGTGCGAGAACGATCCCCGCACTTTCGGGCAACGCCGCGCCGACGCCCTGGGGGTGTTGGCGGCTCGTGGGGATCGGTTGGCGTGCCAGTGCGGCAATCCCGACTGCCCGGCCGCTGGACCTGATGCCCGTGCCACCGCGGTGGTGATCCACGTGTTGACCGATTCGCTGCCGGTGCCGGTGGCGGACCCGCTGCTCAGTGGGGACCCGGCGGCGCCGCTGGTGCCCACGCCTGCCCCGTCTGCGCCTGAGTCGGACTTCGCGCCCGAGCCCACAGCCGAACGTGAGCCCACACCCGAGGCGGTCTTCACGCCCGCACCTGCGCCCCTGAACAACACGGCGAAGACTCCGATGCCCGACCCCGCACCGGCAGCCGACTCGCAGTCTGCCGAAACCCCGACTCCTGCTGCGGCCGAACCGGCCAGCGGTACCGCGCCTGACGCGTCGTCCAGTCCCGCTCCGGTAGCCGGTGTCACTAAACCCCCAGCACCGGTGCGCACCCCGGTCGGTTATGTCCTCGGCGGCGGCGTAGTGCCCCCGGCGGTGCTCGCGGACTTGGTGGCCCGCGGCGCGAAAGTCCGCACCGTCGCCTCGGCCACCGACCTCGATGGAGTGCCGCGGTACCGGCCGTCGGCGGCGATGGATGAGTTCGTGCGGGTGCGGGCTATGACGTGCATGTTCCCCGGCTGCGACCAGCCCGCCACCAACTGCGATGTGGACCATACGATTCCGTGGCCGGTCGGGCCGACGCATCCGGGCAACCTGAGCCCTAAATGCCGCAAACACCACCTGCTGAAAACGTTCTACGGCGGGCCCGACGGCTGGCAGGACCGTCAACAACCCGACGGCACCATCGTGTGGACCGCGCCCACCGGCCACACCTACATCAGCGTGCCCGAATGCCGAATCCTGTTTCCCCGCAAGGTCACCGACACCCCACTACCGGGCCCACTGCCACCGGACGCGCCCGATCTGGACACCCCACCGGCTCCCGGCCGGGGCATCATGATGCCCATCCGCCGCCGCACCCGCGCCCAAAACCAGGCCCAGCAGATCGCCTACGAACGCGCCCTCAACCAAGCCGACATCGACGAGCACGAAGCCGCAGAAGAAGCCTTCGACCGCCTACGCAAAGAACGCCAAGAACGCGAAGCCGCCGAGGCTGCCGCGGCCGCCGAACCCGCAGAGCAACAAGACATCCCGCCGCCACTCTGAGTGACGCGTATGTACCCCTGAAAAGGCATGACTTTCAGGGGTATTGCGGCGAGCTACACGTCGCCCGGCATGCCCGGCGGGCTGAGCGAACCGTCGACGTTCGGCACGACCGCGGAAGCGGGAATGCCACCTTCTGCGGAGTTGTCGCCGGGGATGCCATCATCGGCCGGGGTCGAGAAGCCGCCGGGCCCGCAGTTCCATTCCCACGGGAAGCACGCCGGGAACGGCTGGATCGCCAGTGAGACACCGTCCGGCGGGTTCGCTCCCAATAGGGCGACGGCCACCGCACCCGCTCCCGCCGCCAGCAGGCCAAGTGTTCTCGATGCCATAGCAACCCCCAGTTCGCATCGTCAGATGCACCTGAAGCTACGCCGGCAAAGCGCACCGGGACCAGGAATCGGCCAATCGCCGACTAGGTGCCCGCGAGTTGGCCGACGACGCCCATCGCGAGGTCTCTGGCGCGCAGCAGCTCGGCGTCGTCGGCGAACAATTCCCTTCGGCCGTTGCCAGCTGTGAGAAACGCGTCGATCTTGAACGCGTCGTCGGCCGGGGCCGGCGAGCCCGCGACAGCAAGCTCGGTTTCCAGCAGCCGCAGCCAGCCCCGCTTGAGCTTCCTGACCCCGTCCGCGACCGGACCATCGCGACGGCCGTATTCCGCCGTGGTCGCCGCCATGAAGCAACCGCCGCGGAACACACCGGCGGTCAGGTAGTCGACCCACGCGTCGATCAGCGCACGCAGCCGCGGCGCGCCGGGGGCGGCCTCAAACGCCTTCGCGATGATCGTCTCGCGATAGATGTTCCGCGCCTCGGCCACCGCGGCGACCTGGATCGCCTCGCGGTTCCCGAACACCGTGAGGATGCCGCTCTTGCTGACCCCGGTCGCCGCGGCCAGCGCGCCGACCGTGATCGAGTCGAGCCCGTGCGTCGTCGCGATCATCGCCGCCTCGTGGGCGACCTTCCGCCGGGTCGCGTCACCGCGGACGCGTCGCCCATCCGGCTGATCGTCGGTTGTCACCTCCGCATTTTATACGTGCGACTGGACGTAAATCTCTGTGATCGCTAGGCTCCGAAACACGTCCGATCGGACGTTTAACTTCGCGATTGGAGTGCCCGCATGACTTCGAATCCGCAACCCGCGCTCGAGGAGAGCATCGACATCGCCGCCCCGCCCGACGCGGTGTGGACGTTGGTCAGCGACGTCCGCCGGATGGCCGAGTGGAGCCCGCAGGTCGAATCAACCCGGCTGCGCGGCGGCGCCGAGCAGGTCGCGGACGGTGTCGAGTTCACCAACCTGAACAACAACGGCACCTTCCAATGGAAGACGCACGGCACCATCATCCGGTTGGACAACGGCCGCGAGATCGCGTTCCGGATCAAGGAGAACTGGGCCATCTGGTCGCTGCGCCTCGAGCCCACATCGGGCGGGACCAAGCTCACCCAGCGGCGTGAGAGCCCCGACGGCAGCCCCGACGGGACGGTCCACGTCATTGACAATTACATGGGCGGGCAGGACGTCTTCACCGCATCCATGCGCGACGGGATGCGCCAGACCCTGCAGGCGATCAAAGCCGCGGCGGAGTAGTCAACGGCTGACGTCGTACGCGTGGTGAACGATGTCGTGCAGGTGGTAGAGCGAAATGGTCGCGATCGTGAATTCGCTTCCGTTGCTGCGTAATCCGCGGCGATCCCAGGAGTCGGCCGGTACGTTGGCGTAGGTGTCGGCGACGATGTTCGCGGCGTCGAAAAGTTCCGTCGCGACCACCGCGGGGTCCTGCGACCCGTAGTCGTCGGCGATCGCCGTCTCGTCCTGGTCCCAGTTGGGGAACTGTGGATCGTCCTCCGTGAGCATCAGCTGGACGCGGTGGTTGAAGATGCGGTGCACGTCGCGGACATGGGCTCCGTATTCGAGCGTCGACCAGACGTCGGGCGCGGGCCGGGTCCGGACGCCGGGCGAGGCGAGACGGTGCACCCAGTCGGCGGCGTCGTCGCGAATCCGGGCGGCGACGTCGGTGTGCTGGAGAGACGACGCGTCGAAGCCGCATTCCGGGCAGGCGCGCGCCAGCACCCACGTCCAGTCCTTGGTGTCGGGTTCGATCGCGTCCGGAATCGTCACCGGACCAGTGTCGCACCCGGTCGGGCACGGTGATTCGGATAGGTCTCCCACCAGCACGGGATAGCCTCTACGCACTCATCGAGCGAAGGGGATGGTCCGACGACGACGTCAACAGCTGTTGAGCCGTTCATCGACGGGTTCGTGTACGGCGAAGGTCCACGATGGCACGACGGCCGCCTGTGGTTCAGCGACGTACCGGCCGGGTGTACTCGGCCGGCGAGACGGGCGACCTCACCGTGGCGGCCGAGGTTCCCCGCGCTTCCGGACTCGGCTGGCTGCCCGACGGAACGCTCGTGGTCTCGACGCTCTTCGAAGCGAAGATCCACCACGTCGACCCGCAGGGGCACATCGCGGCGACGTTCGATCTCGGCGACCGGGCGTGGTCGACCAACGACCTCGTCGTCGCCCCGGACGGCCGCGCGTACGTCGACCTCTACCAGCAGACGCACAATGCGCTGGTGGGTGAGATCGGCCTCGTCGACTCCGCCGGGACGGTCCGCGTCGTCGCGACCGGACTTGCCGTGCCCAACGGCCTCGGCTTTCTTCCCGACGGGTCGACCCTTGTCGTCAGTGAGACGAACGGGTCACGCCTGCTTGCCTTTTCGAGTGAGCCCGATGGAAGTCTCGGCTCCCCCACGGTGTTCGCCGATCTCGGCCCCGGTCGCCACCCCGACGGGCTGTGCATCGACGCCGAGGGCGGCGTGTGGGTCGGTTGCTACGACTCCGGCGAGTTCCTGCGCGTCATCGCCGGCGGCACGGTGACGAACCGGATCACCGTCGACCACGGCTGGGCCGTCGCGCCCACCCTGGGCGGCGCCGACGGGCGCACGCTGTACCTGATTGTCGACGACACCACGCATGACGGCCTGGTGCGGGGCGAGTCGGCCGGGCGGGTGTTGCGGACCCGCGTCGACGTACCCGCCGCACCGACGTAGTCCCAGCCCCTCACCAGCACGCGATCACACCGAATGGAAGGCAACCCGATGGCTCCGAGCACCCGTTCCGCTGAGGGACCGCGGAGTGCCGTCTCCACGACCGACGCCCCGATGCACCGCGACCTGAAGAACCGTCATCTGCAGATGATCTCGCTCGGCTCCGCGATCGGGACGGGCCTGTTCCTCATCTCCGGCACGTCAGTGCAGACCGCCGGGCCGATCGTTCTGCTCGGCTACACCATCGCCGGCATCGTCCTCTACGGGGTCATGCGGATGCTCGGCGAGATGGCCGTCGCCCATCCGGTCGCGGGGTCGTGGTCGGCGTACGCGCGCGAATATCTCGGCAAGCCGGCGGGATTCATCGCCGGCTGGAACTGGTGGTACGTCTGTGTCGTCGTCTGCATGGTGGAGTTGACGGCCGCTTCGGAGTTCATGGCTTTCTGGTTCCCGAACTTGCCGCGCTGGATCACGACCGCGGTGTGTCTGGTGCTGATCACCGCCGCGAACATGATCAACGTCAAGGCGTTCGGCGAATTCGAGTTCTACTTCACGCTGATCAAGGTGACGGCCGTCATCGCCATGATCGTCCTCGGCATCGCGATCATCTTCGGCGCCGGCGACTACAACGTGCACGGACTGGAAAACCTGTGGGCGCATGGCGGTTTCGCGCCGAAGGGGCTCGGCGCCTTCATGATCTCGCTGGTCGCGATCACGTTCTCGTTCGGCGGCATCGAGTCGTTGGGCACCGCCGCCGGCGAGGTCGAGGAACCCGCCCGCAACATCCCCCGCGCCATCAATCAGGTTCTGCTGCGAATCCTGCTCTTCTACGTGGGTGCCATCGGCGTCATGCTCATCATCTGGCCGTGGGACAAGGTGGGCACCGAGGGCAGCCCGTTCGTGCTGATGCTCGTCGGCCTCGGGATCGGCGGCGCCGCAACGCTGCTCAACGTCGTCGTCCTGACCGCCGCGCTGTCGGTGGCGAACGTCATGACCTACAGCAACGCGCGTGTCCTGTACGACCTCGCCGCCAGCGGCCAGGCCCCCCGGTTCCTCGCCCACACCAACGCCCGCGGTGTGCCGGTGCGTGCCCTGCTGCTCAACTCCGGATTCGTCGCCGTGGCCGTACTGCTGAACATCGTGCTGCCCGGCAAGGCTCTCGCGGTCCTCATTCCCGTCGTGGTCGGGGCCGAGCTGATCACGTGGAGCATCATTGCGCTCAGCCACCTACGATTCCGGGCGCGCGAAGGCGCCGGTGTCTTCAAGACACCGCTGTCGCCGATCACGAACTACCTGTGCCTCGCGTATTTCGCACTGATCTACGTCCTGATGACGCTGGACCCGTCGTCGCACTCCGGAGCGATCGCATTGCCGCTGTGGTTCTGCGGTCTGCTCATCGTCGGGTCCCTGCTGAACCGAGTCAGGCGCTAACGTCGAAGCGGTGAAGGTGTCGGGGTCGCACGTCGCACGGGTATCCGCGGTGGCGCTTGCCCTCGCGGCATGCGGCCATCCGACGCCGCCGCCGGTTGCGACCTCGCCGGCCGCTCAGCCTCCGGCCACGACCTCTGCGGCCGCCACTCCGGTGCCCAGCGTCATTCCCACCGGACCCTTCGCCGCAGTGTCCCGCCTGGTGAATGACGCCATCGCGGCACATCGGTTGCCCGGCGCGGTGATTCAGATCGGGCATGGCGGCAAGGTCGTCTTCCGACAGGCCTACGGCGCTCGCCGACTCGACGACGAACCCGCACTGGACGGATCCTCCGCACCGGCCGAACCGATGACCGACGACACCATCTTCGATCTCGCATCGTTGTCGAAGAGCATCGCGACGACGGTGGCTTTCCTGCAGCTGTACGAAAAAGGCCTGGTGCAGGTCGACGAACCGATCCAGACCTACTTTCCGGAGTTCAATCCGACCAACGATCCACGCCGCGCCCAGGTGACGGTGCGCATGATGCTGACGCACACGTCCGGCACCGGTGGCGATCTCAGTCACCAAGGCCCGTGGGGGCTGACGAGTGCCGACAAGGCGGAGGGCATTCGTCGTGCGCTCACAGCGCCTTTGGAGTTCGGTCCGGGCGAGGGATTCCATTACTCCGACCTGAACTTCATCATTCTCGGCGCCCTGATCGAGAAGATAACCGGCGAATCCCTGGACAACTACGTGCAGGACAACGTCTTTGCGCCACTCGATCTTGCCGACACCCGGTACCTGCCCGCCACCAAGGCATGCGGTCCGC
The DNA here is from genome assembly GCF_000383495.1 of Mycobacterium sp. 360MFTsu5.1. Lineage (NCBI taxonomy): Bacteria > Bacillati > Actinomycetota > Actinomycetes > Mycobacteriales > Mycobacteriaceae > Mycobacterium > Mycobacterium sp. 360MFTsu5.1. The sequence continues at coordinate 399,885 of NZ_KB911463.1, forward strand.
ACCAAGTTCGCGGTACGGCAATTGTTTTCACCGGCGGACCATCGGGCCCGTGCCCGCCGGGAACCTGGAGCACCGACCTGCTGGCGCGTGTCGCGCCGACCGCCCACGATGACGACACGCCCGGCATCAACCCCGACTTCGACCAGTTGATCCGCGGCACGGTGCATGACCCGACGGCCCGGCGGATGGGCGGCACCGGAGGGAGCGCGGGAGTGTTCTCGACGGTGGCGGACATCGGCTGCTACGCGCAGGCACTGCTCGATCGGCTCGCCGGACGTCCGAGCCTGTTCCCCTTGGCACCGTCCACCGCGGAATTGATGGCGACGCCGCAACAGCCCGGGCACAACGCCGGACAGGTGCCCGCGGCAGATGCGGCCAGCCGAGCAGCCACCGAAAATCACCCCAACACAACGGATCCGCTGCTGGCGCCGAACTATCCGGCCATCGCGGGACAGGAACTGCGCAGCTTCGGCTGGGATATCGACACCGAGCACTCGCGACCCCGCGGCATGGTGTTTCCCGTCGGCAGCTTCGGTCACACCGGCTTCACCGGGGTGACCCTCTGGATCGACCCCGGATCGGACACGTACGTCGCGGTGCTCGCCAACGTGATCCATCAACGCGGCGGCCCACCCATCGCGAGGCTCAGCGGCGAGATCGCCACGGAAGCCGCGCGGGCGCTGCGTCTCTACGGGAGCTGACGCGGGCAGAAGCGCGCCGAGATCACCGTCACCGCAGGAGAATGCACAGGGTGACCTCAATCTCCGGTGCGAACAGATTCTGGATCAGCTTGACCGCGGGCCTCGTAGTCGGCCTGGCCACCGGGATCTTGTCGCAACGGTGGCCCGTCGGCCTGCTGGCGGTCGTCATCGTCACCGCGGCGAGCTACGTCCTCTGGGCGCTCGTGGCGCTGTGGCGGATGGACCCCGACCAGACGAAGGAGCACGCCGGTGAAGCCGACGTCGACGACGAGATCGGCGATCTGGTCCTGTTCCTCATCCTGACGGCCAGCCTGACCTCCATCGGAATCCTGTTGTTGTCCGCCAATGACGCGGACAAGGCGTCGTACGCAGGCATGTCGCTCGCCGCGATCCTCGCGACGTGGGCGCTGCTGCACACCATGTACACGGCGCGCTACGCCCGCATCTACTACGACGACGAACCCGGCGGTATCGACTTCAACAACCCCGATGTCGATCCGCAATACAGCGACTTCTACTACTTCTCGTTCAACCTCGGGATGACCTACCAGGTGTCCGATACCGACGTCACGAACTCACGGATACGGGCGGAAGTCCTCCGGCACTGCCTTTTCAGCTACATCTATGGCACCGTGATCATCGCGTGCACGATCAATCTCGTGATCAACCTCGTCGGCTGAAACCACTCACCGATCAGCGCGCAGCGGACGGCTCGGTTCAGTACTCTGCCGCGTGTGCCCAGTAGGCCCTACCTGAGGATCGACCTCGCGACGGTGCGCAGGAACGTTGCTGCGTTGCGCGGTGCGCTGCCCACGGCCGAGATTCGGTACGCGGTGAAGGCCAATCCGGCAGAACCCGTCCTCCGGCTCCTCGCCGACCTTGACTGCACGTTTGACGTCGCGTCCGTCGGCGAGATCGACCTGTGCGCGGCGGCCGGGGTCGACGGCGCCCTGATGACGTTCGGGAACCCGCTCAAGAAGCCCGCCGAGGTCGCGTACGCGTTTGCGCGGGGCGTGCGGCGATTCACGTTCGACACCGCAGCCGGCTTGGAGGCGATCGCCGAGAACGCGCCCGGGTCGAGCGTCGAATGTCGCATCGCACCGGCGTTCCCGTCGTCGGTGACACCGTTCGGGCACAAGTTCGGCTGTGCACCGGACGAGGCGGTGGGGCTGCTGAGCCAGGCTGCCCGGTTGGGTCTGCGAGGGGACGGGCTGGCCTTCCACGTCGGCTCACAGCAGCTCGACCCGGGCGCGTGGGAGATCGGCATCCGTTGCGCACGTGATGTTCTCGACGCTGTACCCGGCATGGCCACGCTCAATCTTGGCGGCGGAATCCCGGTCTCGTACGATTCGCGCGTGCCCAGCGTCCGGGTCGTGGGCGACGCCATCGCCGACGCACTGGAGCGCCATTTCCCGGTGCTCCCTCACGTCGCCATCGAACCGGGACGCGCGATCGTCGGGTCGGCGGGCACGCTCTACTGCGAAGTCGTGTCGGTGCGGACCGGCACCGACGGCCGCCGCTGGGTGTACCTCGACATCGGGCGCTACGGCGGGCTGGCCGAAACCGAGAACGAGTACATCCGGTACCGGCTGCGCACCAGCCGCGACGGTGATGCCGTCGACGACGCCGTGGTCGCCGGCCCGACGTGCGACGGCGACGACGTGCTGTACCGGCGTTATCCGCTGCCGGTGACGCTGCGGCCGGGCGATCTGGTCGAGATCGATGCGGCCGGCGCGTATACGACGAGCTATTCGTCGTCATTCAATGGATTTGCCTTTTTGGCAACAGAATTCGTGGAGGTCGATGATGCAGTCACAACCGGGTAGCAGCTTCGCGGGCTGTCACGTGCTGGCCGAATTCACTGGCGTCGATCGCGAACTGGCCAACGATCGCGTGCGGCTGCGCCACCTACTGCGCACCGCGGTCGAACGCGCCGGAGCCACTGTGTGCGACATGGTGGACAAGCGCTTCGAGCCGCACGGCGTGACGGTGCTGGCGTTGCTCGCGGAGTCGCACGCCTCGATCCACAGCTACCCGGAGCGCGGCGCCATGTTCGTCGACGTCTTCACCTGCGGCGAGTCCGCCGACGCCGAGGAGGCCGTCCGGCTGCTGCGCCAGGCTGTCGGCGCAGCAGATGCTCACGTCCACACCGTGTTTCGCGGCGCCGGCAAGCAGATCGTCGAGCCGATGGCACCCGGCATCACCCGCACCTGGCAGCTGACCGACGTGCTGTGTGACGTCCACACCGAGTTCCAGCATCTGGTGATCGGCCGAACGGAGCAGGGCATTTCTTTGTTCAGCGACTCGGACCGGCAGAGCACCGAATTGAGCCAGCTCGTCTATCACGAAGCTCTGATGGTGCCGGCGATGCTGCTGGCCGAGGCGGTCGATCGGGTACTGATCATCGGCTCCGGTGAGGGCGTGGCCAGCCAGATGGCCGTGGCTGCCGGCGCCACCCACGTCGATCACGTCGACATCGACCGCGACGCCGTCCGGCTCTGTGCCGAACATCTGCCCTACGGTTACACCCCCGCTGAATTGGCAAGGGCCGAAGCCGGACTCGGCCCTGTCAAGGTGCACTACACCGACGGATACGAGTTTGTGGCGACCTATTCCGGACCGAGGTACGACGTCGTCGTCATCGACCTTCCCGACGAACGCGCTGATGCCGCCCAGCACAACCGCCTCTACGGTGCCGATTTCATGAAGCTGTGCGGCGACATCGGCGCCGTCGTCGCCGGCCAGGCGGGCTGCCCCACGCTGTGGCGCAACGAGACGCTGATCCGATCGTGGGAGCGCTTCGGTGAAACCTTCGCCACCGTGGTCTATTTCGGCAGCGACGAGCACGAGTGGGCGTTCCTGTCGGGAACCACCGGGGTGCTCGAGGATCCGCTCGGCACGATGACGGCACGGCTGGAGACACTCCCGTACCAGTGTCAGACGATCGACGCCGTTGCATTGGCCGCCGCAACGACACCGCCGATCTCGCTGCGGGAAAACGCTACCTCTTGACCGCGATGACCAGCAGGTACTCGGCCTGATACAGCGTGTGGCCGGACGCGGTCGACTGGTTGGCCGCAGTCAGGAACTGTTCGAAGTCGTTGTCCAGCTGTGCGATTCGATCTGGTTGGTCAGCGTTGAAGTTGTAGACGGCGATGGTCGGCCCGTAGTTGGTCTTCCAGTATTCACGGAATTCGACCGGCGTCGGACAACGGGCCATCGTCACCGTCTGCCGCTGAACCGTCAGCTCGGTCACCTTGTCGCCGAACAGCTCTCGCACGTGGTTGTCGTCGCCCCAGAGCAGCGCCGCGCTGGCGCCGGGGGGCAACGGGGTTGCGTAGGGCTTCATGGTCGCGAACAACTGACCGATGAAACCGGTTGGCGTCCAGTTGATCATGCCGATGGTGCCACCGGGACGGCACACCCGGACCAGCTCGTCGGCGGTGATCTGGTGATGTGGTGCGAACATCGCGCCGACACAGGACATCACGACGTCGAAGCTGTTGTCTTCGTAGGGCAGCGCTTCGGCATCTGCCGTCATCCATTCCAGTTCGACGCCGCGCTGGGCAGCGATGGCTCGGCCGGCATCGAACAGCTCGGGGGTCAGGTCGCTCGCCGTGACCGTCGCACCGAGCGCCGCCGCGGGAATCGCCGCATTACCCGACCCGGCCGCCACGTCGAGCACGCGATCTCCCGGCCGGATTCCGCAGGCGCGCACCAGCTCCGGGCCGAGCGACGAAATCAGGTCGGAGGCGACGGTGGCGTAGTCGCCGGAGGCCCACAGGGCGCGGTGCTTCGCCTTGAGTGCCGCGTCGGCGTCGGCCTGATCCGACGAAGTCGTGCCGGTCATGATTTCTCCTCCGCGGCGATGGCGACGGTCGATGAGCACCGGCCTGAGCGGAGGGTAGCGCCCGGTGCTCGACAGCGAGACGGATTCGCAACCTCAAGTAGTCTCGACCCCCATGCGACTCGCTGCGACCACGTTGGCCTTGGCAGGTGCGCTCACGCTGCTCGGACCGATGCCATCCGCGTCCGCCGATGCGGCGAGCCCCTTCGATGTTTCTGATCCGGCGGTCGGCCGGCTTGATCCGGCCTTGTTGGCAGCGGTCCAGCATGCCACGACCGCGGCGGCTGCCGAGGGAATCCCCATGACGATCACCTCCGGCTGGCGCTCTCCAGAGTTCCAGCAGCAATTGCTCGACGACGCGATCCAGACCTACGGCAGTTACAACGCCGCGCGGCAGTACGTCCAGACGCCGCAGCAGTCCAAGCATGTCAGTGGCCAGGCCGTCGACATCGGCGGCCAGAGTGCCGACAAGTGGCTGATCGCCAATGGTGGGCGCTTCGGCTTGTGTCAGATCTACGCCAACGAACTCTGGCATTTCGAGCTGGCCACCGATGCCCACGGGGACTGCCCTCCGCTGCTACCCAACGCCGCCAGCTGATCCGCTGCTCGATTCCGGCGTCGTGGTGACTGCAGGTGTCCGCGCGCCGGTAAGGCCAAGTGCCACAGTGATTTCCAATACCGCATCTGGATCGTCGAGCCGGTCGCCGTAGAAGTCGCGCAGCTGGGTCATGCGGTAACGCACCGTCTGCGGGTGCACGAACAGCGACTCGGCGACGGCGTCGCGGCGGCCGAGGTGCAGGACCCAGGCCCGTAGCGTTTCCTCGAGCCGTTCAGCTGTGCTCGGTCGCAGCCCAGCGAGCGGCGCCAGCACGCGCCGACGCAGGTCGTCGATGGCGTCGTGGTCGGCACTGAGCACCAGGTCGACGAGGTGTTCTTCGGTGTCAACGACACCGGAGCCACCTGCCACCAGGGCCCGGGTGCGCATCGCGCGCAGGTAGGAGGATTTCACCTGCCACCACTGACGCGAAGGTCCGACGATCACGCGGCTGCCGGTCATGGCGTCGAGGACCCGCTGCCGCTGCTGACCATCGGCGTCGGGGACGAGCACCACGGCCAGCGATTCACCGGCGTCCACCTCAGACACGTCAAGACTCGTGTGGAGGGTTTCCTGGGCGAAGAGGACTGACAGCTTGCGGGTTTCAACCTCCGGCAGCAGCACGGCGCTCAGCGTCTTCGGCGGCTTCCAGTCGGCCTGCTCGGCACTGGCGAGCAGCTGGTTCATGGGCGCGCCCGCCAACAGTTCCGCGGCGAGCCGGTCGAGGTGGCGTTGCCGGACCCGGCCGGCGGCGGCGAGTTCATCTGCGTGGCCCGACACGCTGGCCGCCGACAGTTCGTCGATGAACGCGAACACCATTTCGGCGAACCTCGCGGTGGTCGCCGCAGACAGTCCTGCTGCGACCGCGGTGGCCGAGAGCTCTCGCCACGACACTCGAGCGCCGACCCGGTAGGCCGACAGCAGGGCATCGATCGACCGGCCGGTGCGGGCCTCACCCCGACCCAGGTCGTAGGCACCGTCGAGCGCCGGAGACAGCCTCGGCCCCGGATCGGTGTCGTGGGACCGGGTGGTCAGACGCAGGAACGCGCCCAGCGCCAGCTGTACCGCGTTCTCGATGGTCTGCCCCATCGGTCCGCTGAACGCGTCGGTGTAGCTCGGCACCTCGGCCGTGACCGCCGCGACGGTCCGCTCGGCCATCTGAGGCAACACCCCTTCCAGCGCCCGAACTATCTCCTCGTCGAGGTCCAGGCCACTGAATCGGGCAGCAGGATCCGTCATAACTGTTCTTTTCGAACAAATTGTTCGGGATCTATCACCCTCCCAGCATAGGACTTTGTACCGCTTGCTCATGGAAGCTAAGAGCATGACCACGACATCAGTTCGCCCGACCGCTGCAGGATTGCGCCGGCGTGTGCTCGAGCTGGCCGAGCGGATCACCACCCCACTGCTGCCCGGCGACTACCTCGACCTCGTCGCACCCCTGCGTTCCGGAGCCCCGCTGCGCGGCCGGATCACCGCTGTACATCCCGAGACGCGCGACTGCGTCACCGTGACGATCAAGCCCGGCAGCGGATGGCAATCGCACATCCCCGGCCAGTACGCTCGCATCGGGATCGATGTCGACGGGGTACGCCAATGGCGCACCTACTCGCTGACCTCGCACACCGATCGCCCCGATGGGCACATCGCGATCACCGTGAAAGCCGTCGCGGACGGAACGGTCAGCAACTACCTGGTGCGTCGCGCCACTGTCGGCACGCTGGTGCACCTCGACCAGGCCGCCGGCGACTTCGTCCTTCCCACCGCTGCTCCGGACAAACTGCTGTTCGTCGCCGCCGGCAGCGGCGTCACCCCGATCATGGGCATCCTGCGCAACCTCGCCGATAGCACGGACACCGACGCCGTGGTCGTGCACTGCGCGCCGACGCCCGACGACATGATCTTCGCCGGGGAGCTGCGCGAACTGGCTGCGCGCGGCCGGATCCGGCTGATCGAGGTCCACACCGCCACCGACGGTCGGCTCGACGTGACGCGCCTGCAGGAACTGGTCGGCGATCTCACCGGACGCCACACCTGGGCGTGCGGACCCGCCGGACTACTCGATGCGCTGCAACAGCATTGGACCGCGGCCGGCATACCCGACCGGTTGCACACCGAACGGTTCCGCGCCGAAATCCTCGCCACCGGCGACGGCGGCACCGTGACATTCAGCAAGAGCGGCACCACCACCGAGGCCGCCGGCGATCAGACGCTGCTCGACACCGGAGAGGCCGCCGGCGTCCTGATGCCCTCGGGCTGCCGGATGGGCGTGTGCTTCGGCTGCGTCGTCCCCCTCCGCCGCGGAGCAGTGCGCGACGTGCGCACGGGCGACCTCACCACCGCCGTCGAAGGCGACGGCGTCGTAATCCAAACCTGCATCAGCGCAGCCGCCGGCGCCTGCGATATCGACATCTGATCGAAAACTGCCTTCACACAAGGAGTTACGCCATGACTGCAATCCAACGCAAACTCAACAACCCCGTCGCGCACCTCTCTGAGGCCGACATCGAGAACATCGGCATCGAACTCGACGCGATCCGCGCCAACGTCATCGCCAGCCGCGGCGAACAAGACGCCGCCTACATCCGCAAGGTCATCGCCGGCCAGCGCAAGCTCGAGCTGACCAGCCGCGCCGTGTTGTTGTTCTCGCTGTTCCCGCCGGCATGGATCGCCGGCACCGCCGGGCTGGCCGTGTCGAAGATCATCGACAACATGGAAATCGGCCACAACGTGATGCACGGCCAGTGGGACTGGATGCGCGACCCGAAGATTCACTCCACGACGTGGGAATGGGACAGCGCCTCGCCCGCCGCGATGTGGAAGCACTCGCACAACGAGCTGCACCACACGTACACCAACGTGCTCGGCAAGGACCATGACCTCGGTTACGGCATCATGCGCGTCGACGAGGATCAGCGGTGGAGTCCCTTCTACCTGATGCAGCCGCTGACCAACTTCATCAACGCCTGCTTCTTCCAGTACGGCATCGCGGCATACGACCTGCAGATCGGCCGCTACCTCAAGGGCAAGACCGACAAGGAAGAGTTCCGCCGTCAGGGCAAGGAAGTGCTGGCCAAAACCGGCCGCCAGGCGCTGAAAGACTATGTCCTGCACCCGCTTCTGTCGGGACCGTCGGCGCTGACCACGCTCACCGCGAATCTGACGGCCAACCTCATCCGCAATTGGTGGACCCACTCGGTCATCATGTGCGGACACTTCCCCGAAGGCGTCGAGACGTTCGAGAAGGCGTCCATCGAGGGCGAGACCCGCGGCGAGTGGTACCTGCGGCAGATGCTCGGCTCGGCCAACATCTCCGGTGGTCGGTGGATGCACTTCATGACCGGCAACCTGTCGTTCCAGATCGAGCACCACCTGTTCCCCGATCTGCCCAGTAATCGCTACCAGGAGATCGCACCGCAGGTCGCCGACCTCTTCGAACGCTACGGGCTGACCTACACCAGCGGCTCACTGCCGCGACAGGTCGCGTCGGCGTGGCGGAAGGTGTTCCGGCTCTCCCTGCCCAACCGATACGCGACGATGCGCTTGCCGCGCCTCCGGTTGCGGCGGGCACCGGCAGCCACGCCGGACCTGGCAGCAGCCGCGTAATTCTGTTGTTACCGTGAGCTATTCACGTCATCAGTGAGTGCCTGGGCTTCCTCGTAGGACATCGCGCCGTTGGCGGTGCTGCCTACGGTTACCGACACCTATGCCGCGGATTGCAGTCACTATGTGACCGCAATCCGCGGCGTAAGCGCCTTCAGGAAGCAGCGTCGCCACCGCACCTTGAGCTGCAGGCCATGTGCCCTTGGACGGCCCGCCGCAGATCAACGGATGTGCCCGCCCAGCGACGCCGTGATCAGGGCTGGTGGCGTGTAGGTAGCGAACAAGTTGGCCCGTTCTTGAAGGGTTAAATTCCGTCGGGCCCACAGGCGTCGAAATCCCTGTCGCGCCAATGTAATCCACGAAGGTAGCAGCGAAGTCGTCATTTCGTGGTGGTGACGTGCAACCATGACCATTGAGAATCTCCTTGATGTGAGGTGGAACGGCCGTCTGTCAGATTCAGTCGAAACCGTTCAGGGACAGTGGTGTTCGTTGGCGGTTTGGGCTGCTCCGAGCCGGTCGTAGACCTGCCACCAGATCGCTTCGTGAGCGCTTGCCGACAAGCGGCCCTGATCACGCCACATGTCTGCGGCCCGGAGCTTGCCTACCAGTACTTTCAGCTCGACGTACTCGGCTTCGAATTGCTCATCGGGTCGGCCGGCGAACCGGGTGATGCAGAGTGTCCGAATCTGAGCGTGCGATCGTGCGACCCGGGCGAAGAGCGCGACCCCAACTCCCAGCCACACGACGGTCGGAATGGCGAACTGCAGCCAGGATGTCGCAGCACCAAGCAGCAGAAGGGAAAACAGCCACAGGACGGTGCCCCACGTCGGCCACGCCCGCCACGCGCGCAGCCAACGGCGCTCGACATTGTCGATGCCAGGTGGGTACACGACCAGCCAATAGCGTGTGACGCCGTAGCGGGTGGGTGAGACGCTCAACGACCCCCACACGTGGTCGCCGTCCAGCAGGCGAGTCCACCACCGCCTGGAGGCAGGCGCCCAACTGGGCAGCGGCTGGGGCCAGCGATCACCGCCGACCCAGTAGCGCGGGTTCTCCATGTATGTCGGTCTACTCGCTCGCCGGCGGGACGGACGGGATGTGTACGGAATCCTTACGCAGCTGGAGGCGATCTTTACAGCGGGTGTTCAGATCGCGTCAAGACCAGGTCATATTCCTCGGATGCGGGTCTAACGTCGGCCCCCGCGGCGCGTGGCATGCCGCAGGCTGACGCAGGAGGGGCAGTGACTATGCATTGGGGACCGGCGGCGTGGCTGCAACTCATCACGATCGTCGCGATCCTGGCTCTGCTGCATGTGCCGTTGGGCAACTACATCGCATCGGTCTACTCCAGCGAAAGGCATTGGCGTGCTGAGCGATTGATCTATCGAATAGTTGGAGTGCAGCCGGATCGCGAACAGCATTGGGTCTGGTACGCGGCATCGGTGGTCGCGTTCTCGGTGGTCAGCGTGGCCGCGCTGTTCAGTCTGCTGATGCTGCAAACGCAGCTGCCCGCACCTTGGGGCGCACCAGGAATGACGCCGTTGCTCGCGCTGAACACGGCGGTCAGCTTCGTCACCAACACCAGTTGGCAGAACTATGCCGGCGAGTCGACGCTCGGTCATTTCGGACTGACCGTCGGCCTGGGCGTGCATGCCTTCGCCAGCTCCGCTGTCGGCATCGCCGTGGCCATCGCGCTGATACGCGGCATCGTGCGTCGTCAGACATTCGAACTCGGCAATTTCTGGGTGGACCTGGTGCGCGGCATCATCCGGATCCTGATCCCGATGGCGTTGATCATTGCGGTTCTGCTCACCGCACTCGGTGTGATGGAGACTTTCGGTCCGGCACAGGCGATCGGCAGCCTGGCCGGCGGCTCGCAGACCTTGCCGTCCGCGCCGGTTGCGTCGTGGGAGTCCATCAAGCTGATGTCCGGCGACGGCGGTGGGGCCTTCAACGCCAACAGTGCGCACCCGTTCGAGAACCCGACACCGCTGACCAACGTCATCGAGATCGTGACCATGGCCGTCATCCCGGTGTCGCTGGTCCGCACCTACGGTGTCATGGTCGGCGACCGGCGTCAGGGCTGGGCCTTGCTGGCCGTAGTTGTCACGCTGTTCGGGTTGGGTACCGCGGCCGTCGGGATGTCGGAAGCGATGCCGCACGGCACCATCGCCGGTGCGGTCGGTACTGCGCTGGAAGGCAAGGAGATTCGCTTCGGAATGCCCGGTAGTGCGCAGTTCGGCCAGGTGGCCACCGCTACCGCGGACGGCGCGGCCAACTCGTCGTACGACAGTTTCACCAGCGTTGGTGGCGGCGTGCTGATGGCCAACATGATGCTGGGCGAGATCAGCCCCGGCGGCACGGGCAGCGGACTGTACGGTTTGGTCGTCATCGCGCTGCTCGCCGTGTTCCTCGGCGGTCTGATGATCGGCCGCACGCCGGAGTATCTGGGCAAGCGGGTCAGCGCCCGGGAGATGAAGTTGGTCAGTCTGGCAGTGCTCACCCCGCCGGTGACGGTACTGACCGGCGTCGCGATCTCGATGGCGCTGCCGGCCGGCGCCAACGCCACGACCAACTCCGGCCCGCACGGGCTGTCCGAGGTGCTGTATGCGTTCACCAGTTGTGTCGCGGGTAACGGCAGCGCGTTCGGCGGATTCAGCGGCAACACAACAGGATTCAACATCAGTCTGGCGGTGGCAATGATCATCGGCCGGTTCGTGCCGATGATGCTGGTGCTCGCCCTGGCCGCCAGCTTCGCCAGGCAAAGTTCCGGGGCAGTCACCGACGGCACTCTGCGCACTCATCAACCATCGTTCGTGGGGCTGATGATCGGCGCCGCCCTGATCGTGGTCGGACTGGAGTACCTGCCGGCACTCGCGTTGGGCCCCATCGTCGAACGGTTGTCCTAGCAGGCTGTCGGTGCGCTGCGGTCGGGCGTCGCAGCTGATTCGATCCTCCGCGCCAATGCCACGAATGGCGCGCGCCGCACCGCTTCCGACGTGCCCGGTGCCTCCGGATGCCACTGCACCGCAAGCACCCAACCGTCGACGGCCTCGAACGACTCGATCAGGCCGTCGGCAGCATAACCCGTCGCCACCAGCCCGGCGCCCAGCGATGCGATGCCCTGGTGGTGCGCCGACGCCACGACGATCCGGTCAGAGTCATGTGCGGCGTGGACTCGGCTATCTGCTGTCAGGGCAACCGTGTGCCAACCGAACAGCTCGCCGGCCGTCACGCTCCGGTGCGGGACTTCACTTGGTACCAAGTCGATCTGGAGATCGCCACCCCGAAGTACGTTCAGTACCTGCGCTCCACGACAGATGCCGAGCACCGGCAAGCCGGCGTCCTGTGCCCGCGCCGCCAAGGTGAAGTCGAGTTCGTCCTGCTCGTCGTTGACGTCGTACACCACCTCGGTAGTGGCCTGTCCGTACCGTTGCGGGTTGATATCGCCGCCACCGGGCAGCACGAGTCCACTGACGCCGGACAGTGCAACGAACGGGTCGTCGACCACCAGCGGGGTAAGCCCGGCCTCGGCGACCAGATCGACGATCCGGTCGAAGAGTTCATTCGCCGCGATGACGCGTGGGTCGTCGCCGACCGAGAACCGGCGCGGTACGACGACAACAGGTGCGGCCACTATCGGGTCTGTCCTCTCATCACGGGTCAGAAGTATCCGGAGTTGGGCGGCAGCGCGCCGTTGACAACGAAATCCCCCGTCGCCCAGGCTTTGTACGCCAGCGGGCTGTGGCTGGCGATGGTTCGCGCGTTGCGCCAATGCCGGTCGAGATTCAGTGTACGGGCCGTCGCCGATGCGCCACCGGTGTCGAACAGTCGCTGCGCGGCATCGAGGGTGAGCCGCTCCGCGACGAGTTGGGCCTTCGCCACCTCGATCGCGGCCGCACCGATGGCCTGTTGGTCGTCGATCTGGCCGGAGTCCACCACCCGATCCAGTGCCGCCGCGGCACCGAGGGTGACTGCGGCGGCGGTCGAAGTCCAGGCCGCGATCTCCCCGACCGCCTGCAGGATGAACGGGTCCTGTGTGGCCGAGGGAGTCAGCCCGTGGGCGGCGGGACGTGCCTTGTTCTGGACGAACCAGATGGCATCCCGCAAGGCGCCCTTGGCAATTCCCACTGTCACCGCCGTCAGGTACAGCTGCAGGAAAGTCTGGCTGTGCGCGAGCCGGTGATCCTCGGGTACCAGCGACACCTCGTCCTCGTGCACCAGCACCGACTCGAAAGTCGTTGCACCGCTGGCGGTCAGCCGCTGCCCGAAGCCGTCCCAGTCGTCGAACAACGTCACGCCCGGGCGATCGGCCGGAATGATCACGTGCACTTCGCGGCCGTCCTCCCGTTCGGCCGAGACGGCGATCAGGTCGGAGTAGAGGGTGCCGGTCGAGTAGAACTTCTTGCCGTCCAACCGGTATCGGCCGTCACCCGTGGCACGCAGCGTGGTGCCGATGGCCGCCGGGGACGCACCAACGGCCTCGGTGATCGCGTTGCCGACGATCTTTCCGCTGAGCACATCGGGGAACCAGCGGGCCCGCAGAGCGTCGTCGCCCCGGTTACCCAGGAGCCGCTCGACGAATCCGAAATGGGCGCGCAGCGCCTGGGCCACGTTCGAGCTGGCCTGCGCGATATCGATGACGGTCTCGATGACATCAACGATGGAACCGCCTGGGCCACCGTACTCCTGGGGGATCCGGAGTGCGAGGACGCCGGTGTCGGCGATCGCGCGAATCGCCTCATGGTGCAACGTTCGGGTCAGCTCGTGCTGGGCGTCGTCCGCGCCGAGCTTCTCGACGACCGACTCCAGCGACGCCCGCCGGTCCGCGACCGACCCTGCGGCCAATGCCGTGATGGTCATGGGATTTCCTTCTCAACTCATCGGAACAGGGGCAGGATGTGGGTCGCGAAGCGTTCCATCTCGGTCTCCAGAGGCTGGAACTGCAGCATGAACAGGTCTATCCCGAGGCCCGCGAATGTCGTGATCCGTTCGGCCACTTGCTCATAACTGCCAATGAGGCCGGCCAGGGTGCCGCCGTTGGTGCCCACGCGCGCGACACCCTCGTGCACCTTGAACATCGCGGTGGCGGGGTCGGCCCCCACCGTGCGGTCTCGCTGTCCCGAACCGTCAACCAGGCCCTGCAGGTATTCGAACTCGTGCTGCGCTTCTTCCTCCGACTCACGGGCGATGACGAACGCCGACAGCCCGAACTGCAAGGGCTCCGGCTTCTTCCGCTCGCGACGCCGCATGTCGTCGATGATCTCGGCGGCATCCTGTGGCGGCCGCCCGTTGAGGAAGAACACGTCGGCCTGCGCCGCCGCCAGGACGCGCGCCGCTTCGGACTCCCCGCCGAGGTAGACGCGCGGGGTCCGCTCGAGGGCCGGCCGCAATTGCGCACCGGCCGCGACGGCCCCGTCCAGCCCGGACTCGATGGCGTCGCCGCGCCACAGCCGACCGACGACGTCGAGCCACTCCCGGGAGTACTCGTATCGGTCACCGTGGGTGACGTCGCCGAGGCCGATTGCCTCCAGCTCAGGAAGGAACCAGCCGCTGACGAGGTTGATCGCCACGCGGTCGGAAGCGATCTGTTCAATATTGGCAACGGTTTTCGCGAAGACCAACGGATTGAACAGCAGCGGCTTGATCGCGCCGATCAACTCGACGCGGCTGGTGGCCTCCGCCAGGCCGGCCAGCGTCGACCAGGTTTCCAGTACATCGTGTTCGGCACCACCCGGATGCAGGACGTGCTGGGCCACCAACGTCGAATCGAAGCCCAGCTCTTCGGCGCGCACGATGAGATCGCGTGTCCGGCGGTAGCTGGCATCGGGCACCTCGACGGGATGTGTTCTGGCGCCCCAGGTTCCATAGACGGGTGCCCACACCCCGAACCGGGGCGCCGCGAGTGTTGCAGTCATGAATTCTCCAGGTAGCGCCGGAATTCCCAGTCGGTGACGGCACTGGAGTACTCGTCCCACTCGCTCTGGGCGATCTCGGCAAAGTCGTGCACGGAGTCCGCGCCCAAGATGTCGACGATGGCGTCATCGCTGCGGGCCAGCGCGATCGCAACACTGAGCGATTCCGGTAGCCGGACCCCGACGTCGTAGAGGTTGCCGGTCTGCGGCTCTGACGGATTGCGTCGGGCTTCCAGGCCAGCCACGACGGCGGCCAGGGCAGATGCGATGAGCCAGTACGGGTTTGCGTCGGACGCGCCGGTGCGCAGTTCGATTCGCGTCGCCTCGGGCGTCGACTCCAACAGCGACCGGACGGCGGACGTCCGGTTGTCCCGGCTCCACGTCAAGGTCGCCGGGGCGAACGATCCGGGGACGTACCTGCGGTACGCGTTGACCGAGTGCGCGCCGAACAGCGTGATGGACGGCAAGTGTTCGAGAAGGCCGGCGATGGCGTGCAGACCGACCTGGCTCTCGGCACCGTCGGCACCGGCAAGAACCGGCTCGCCGTCGCGCCACAGCGAGATGTGCAGGTGCGCAGAGCTTCCGGAGTGCTCCGAGAACGGCTTGGGCATGAACGTCGCCAATTTGCCGTTGCGTCGGGCGATCTCCTTGACCGCGTACTTGAGCCGTGCACTGTTGTCGGCGGCATCCAGTGCGTCGCTGTAGACCAGGTTCGCTTCGACCTGCCCGGGACCGTATTCGGTGAGCAGGCCCTCCAGGGAGGTGAACTCGCGCAAGACCGAATAGAGCTCGCTGAGCACCGGTTCGAGAGTGTTGGCGTTCTGCAGCGAGTAGGCGTGTACGTCGTCCTGGAAGATCGACCCGTCGGCATTGAGCAGGTAGAACTCGAACTCGGCGCCGACCTTCGCGGTGTACCCCAGGGCCTCCAGCCGCTGGATGACGCGCCGCAACACCGCACGGGGATCGAGCGGTGACGGCGTCCGGTCGTGACCGACGATGTCGGAGATGACGTGCCCCACGCCGGATCGCCACGGCAGCGCACGGAAGGTGCTCAGGTCGGGTACGGCGAAAGCGTCGGGGTAGCCCGTGTTCCAGTTGGTCGACCGAAGGCTCTCGATCACCCGGGCGTTGGAGTTCCACGCGAGCGCGCCATCGCAGAAGCCGAATCCGGAAGTTTCAGCGCGCCTACGGAACTGGTCGACGGGGACCCGCTTGCCCAGTGCGTGGCCGAACTGGTCGCTCCATGCCACCTCGACCTCGGTGATGACGCCGGAGTCCAGCAGGTCGACAACGTTCCTGTGCCGCTCCTCGGTTGCGGCGTCTGCGGTCAGCGACATCTCAGCCCTCCTCGCCTGCCGGGGTGGCCGACTCGGTTCGCGCGCGGCGGTAGCCCAGCACGGCACCGCCCACGAAACCCACTACGAGCACCAGGATTACGGCCAATGCCAACCCTGACGACCCGCCGACCAGATCCTTGAGGTTCACCAGGATCAGGACCAGGAACGCCACTAGCCCGGCCAGGCCCAGCGCCGGAGCCACCCGGACGCGCAACACCGAGTAGTGCCGCCGGTCCCGTGCGAAGAACGTCAACACGGCCGCACTCGTCAGCACCATCAGGGCGAGCACACCGACCGTGGTGATCCCGGACAGCCAGGTGTAGAACTCCGTGCTCGGGTCGAGCTTCGCCACGATGGCGACACCGATGATCGCGAGGATCAGTGCCGACAGCGCCAGCGACGCGACGTGCGGCGAGCCGTGGCGGGTGTGGGGCCGGCCGAAGGCCGCGGGCAACACGCCCCGGCCGGACAGCGCGAACAGGTAGCGGGACACCACGTTGTGGAAAGACAGGATGCACGCGAAGAGGCTCGTGACGAAGAGGACTTGAATGACGTCCGCTCCCACCACACCCAGGTAGCGCTGTGCGGTGTCGACCAGCATGGTGCCGCCCGAATTCGTTGCGCGCTCAATGGCTTCGTGATCGCCCCACGCCGAGATCAGTGCCCAGCTCGACACCGTGTAGAAGACGCCGATCACCGCGAGCGCGAGGTATGTCGCGTACGGAATGGTGCGGTCCGGATCGCGGGCCTCGTCGCGGAAGATGGCGGTTGCCTCGAAGCCGAGGAACGAGATGATCGCGAAGAGCAGCCCGATACCCGGTGCGCCCGAGGTGATCTGCGCGGGATCGAGCAGTCCCGTCGACAATCCGTGGTCACCACCGCGGGCGACGATCACCGCGTCGAGTACGACGACGATCGCGATCTCGGCGACGAGCAGAACCGCGAGTACCCGGCTGGACAGCTCGATGTTGCGGTACCCGAGGTAGGTGATCACCGCGAGCCCGGCCAACGCCCATACCGGCCAGGGCAACTGGGGTACGCCGACGAGGGCCAACAGACCGCCGAGCTGCGGACCGAGCAGGCCGTAGACCGCGGCCTCCATCGAGGCGTACGTCAGGACCGCCACGAACGCGGCGCCGATGGCCGGGCTGGACCCGAACCCTTGCTGCACATACGAAAAGAACGCCCCGGCCTCACGGACGAAGGGCGTCATCGCGGTGAAGCCGACCGCGAACAGCAGCAGCACGACGGTGGCGATGACGAAGGTCGCGGGGAACCCTGATCCATTGCCGGTGGCGATACCCAAGGGCACCGGTCCGCCGATGACGCCCAGCGGCGCCGCCGCAGCCAACACCATGAAGACGATGGCGGGGATCCCCAAGTTGCCGCGAAGACGCTGCGCGCCGGCCGGAGGCCCACCATCGGTGCGCACCGCCGTATGTTCGACTGTCATGACGCCCCTTGCTGGTCGGTGAATGTTGTTGGAGACAAAAACTATTGGTCGGGGTGGACGCGCTCCAGCGGGCAGGACACCGGCGCTGACAATGCGTCACATGCCGTAACATTCGGCGGACTTCGGGGCCGCAGACTCGGCCGCCGGTCGGTAGTCTCCATGACATGGCGCCGCGGGCGCGTCAGTCAAAGGGGTTGTCAGTGGGGACCATTCGATCGATTCGTGGCACGGGCCGCGTCCTGCGCGTAGGTGCGACACCGGTCCCGCACGCCGAGATCCTCGATCACGTCCGCCCGGTGCTCGCGCGCGACGGCATCGACCTCCACGTCGAGGTGTTCGACACCTTCGACGAACCGAACCACCACCTGGTCGCCGGGACGATCGACGCCAACTTCTTTCAGTACCTGCCATTCCTCGACGAGTTCAACGCCTCGGCGGCTCAGCGACTGGTTCCCGTCGCGCCGGTGCACATCGAGCCGTTTGCGCTCTACTCGGAATCGATATCCGCTCTCGGCAACGTGCCGCAGTACGCACAGGTGGCGTTGCCCGGCGATCCGGCGAACGTCGGGCGCGCCCTCCACATCCTTCGCGACCTGGGTCTGGTCACCCTGCGCGCGGGTGAGTCGTCTGCCCCCGGCGTCGCCTCGGTGATCGCCAACCCAAAACAGCTGCTGTTCAAGGAGATCGCCAGCGCGCACCTCGCGGATGTCCTCGCCGACTTCGATCTGGTGTTCCTGTTCGGCAACTACGCCATGGACCGTCAGATCGACCTGCAGTCGGCGCTCTACTGTGACCACGCCAACCGGGACTACGCCGAATACCTGGTCGCCCGCCCGGACAACCATGAGAGCGAACCAATCAGGCTGTTGGCCAGAGCTTTACAGTCAGATTCCGTACGTTCGTTCATCGCTCGCTCGTACGGCGCCCTGGTGGTGCCGGCGTTCTGACGGTCAGGCAGACCGGATCGGTCGGTGGTCCCGAAAGCGTGTCGAGGGCTGCGGGTCGAAGCGATAACCCTTGCCACGGACCGTCGTCAGTGTCAGGGCATGTGCACCCAGCTTGACCCGGAGCCGTCGCACATGGGTGTCGACGGTCCGCATCGAAGCGAACCCCGCGTCCCAGACGTTCTCGATCAGCTCTTCGCGCGAGATGATCCGGCGCGGGTGTTGGGCCAGATAGGCGAGCAGCTCGAATTCCTTGTATGCCATGGCGATCGGGTGACCGTCGGCGCTGACCTGCCGGGTGGTCCGGTCGATCACGAGTCCACTCATCGGCGCCGATACCGGGATGCGGGCCGGGGCCGTGCCGGCCACCGACTTCTCCACCCTGGCGCCGGGCACGCGATACGCGAGATACGCGCTGAACTCGTCCATCAGGGTCGTCACCTGATCCAGTGCATCGCGGGTGGGAACCTCCACCGACAGCACCACCTGCGGCGCCCGCGTACTGCGGCCCTGATACATCCCGACTCCCTCATCGAACCGGGCTCCAGTGTTCGCGAGGAAGACGGCCCTGGACACCGTTACCGTCACCTTGAATCGAACGGGCCTGCGCACCGGCCGATGAAACAGTCCGGTCACGATCTGGGATCAGCGCGTTACGACCACAACTTTCACATCTGTCGCATTGTTAACATCTCGAAATGCAGGACTTCCCGGAGACCACCGGCCTTCGGCGCCCGTTCTCGCGTCGTGATGCGCTGCGCTATGCCGGCGCAGCGTCGGCACTCGCTGGGCTGAGTGCGGCAGGCCTCGGCCTGCCGACGGCTGCGGCCGCCGCGCCCACGCTGATCGACTTCGCCATGAAGCAGATTCCGGCGCAAGACATCCGGGCCGCCGGGCACGCCGGCGTCGTCAACTACGTCTCGACATCGCGCCCCGGCTCGACCATGGGTGCGAAGCCG
This sequence comes from Mycobacterium sp. 360MFTsu5.1, assembly GCF_000383495.1. Lineage (NCBI taxonomy): Bacteria > Bacillati > Actinomycetota > Actinomycetes > Mycobacteriales > Mycobacteriaceae > Mycobacterium > Mycobacterium sp. 360MFTsu5.1. Next base: position 419,239 of record NZ_KB911463.1, read on the forward strand.
ATCACGCTGCCCTATGCCCGTTCACTGGCCGCGGCGGGGCTCGCGATCGTGAGCAACTACCAGTACGGCAAGCCCGGCGGGACCGCGCCGTCCGATTTCACGCGCGGTTACGCTGGCGGCGTCGCCGATGCGCGCACCGCCTGGCAACTGCACACCGCGGCGGGCGGCGGCCAGAGCGCACCGATCTTCTTCTCCGTCGACGACGACATCAACCGCGAAACGTGGAACAACGTTGCGCTGCCTTGGTTTCGCGGCATCAACTCGGTCCTCGGCCCGCAGCGCACCGGCGTCTACGGCGGCATCAACACCTGCCAGTGGGCCGCGGCCGACGGTGTCATCGGGCGCTCGACCACGCCCGGCAAGGTATGGGCGTGGCAGACCCGGTCCTGGTCGGGCGGCAAGATCTATCCGGCCGCAGTGATGTACCAACGGATCGTGAGCACCGCGTCGAATCCGGGTCCGGTGGTCGGTGGTCTCGAGGTCGACGTCAGCGACGCCCTGGCCTCCGACGTCGGGCAGTGGAACCTGCATCCGTGAGGACGCGGTCGTGACCACAGCCATGGAGATCCATGGCTGGCGCGACCTCGGATTGATCGTCGGCCTCGCGCTGGTGATCATGATCGGCTCGCTGGTGATCACGCCCCTGTTGGTACGACGCGGGCTCAAGACACCGGCCGGGCTCCGGCTGATCAACCGGATCAGCGTCCGGGCGGTCCAGCTGGTGAAGCGGCCGATCACCATCATGGTGCTCGACGAGGTCATCGACGTCATCAAGACCGGTCACTACACGCGCAACATCTCCGACGCCATCGAAGAGAACTACACCGAGCTGAAAGCCCTTGCGGCCGACAAGATCCGCACAGACGCGGGCATACCCGTCATCAGCCGTATCCCCGGATACGACAAGGTCGTCGGCCAGGCGAGCGAATCCGTCATGCACGTCCTCATCGCGATGCTCGCCGATCCCCGGATGGACGAGTTCGTCTCCGACCTACTCCGCAACAATCTCGAACAGATTCAGAATGCGGTCCGCCGCCGCGAGCATGAGCGCGCCGCGTCGTTCCGGCAGGCCGGCACGCCCGCTACCGCGGTCGCAGATGCAGCCACGTCCCGACGTCCGCCCGGTGACATTTGACCCCCGCTACAACTCGGTGACTCGTCCGCCCTCGACGAGCCACGACCGGTCCAATCGGACGTTCTGCAACATGCGGCGGTCGTGGGTCACCAGAAGTAGTGCGCCGTCGTAGCTTTCGAGCGCCTGCTCGAGCTGCTCGATGGCCGGCAGGTCGAGATGGTTGGTGGGCTCATCGAGCACCAACACATTCGTCCCACGCGCCTGCAGTAGCGCCAGGCCTGCCCGCGTTCGCTCACCGGGAGACAACTCGTCAACGGTGCGTTCCACATGGTCGGCGCGCAGCCCGAACTTCGCGAGCAAGGTGCGCACATCCGCGGTCGTCCAGGACGGCACGAATTGCTCGAAGCGATCGACGAGCCGGCTGTCCCCGGTGAAATCGGCACGCGCCTGGTCGATCTCACCGACGGCGACGTTCGTGCCCAAACTCGCGCGGCCCTCGTCCGGCTGCTGCCGACCGAGCAGGAGCCGCAGGAGCGTCGACTTTCCCGCGCCGTTGGGGCCGGTGATACCGATCCGCTCGCCGGCATCGACCTGCAACGACACGGGACCCAGGACGAAGTCTCCTTGTCGCACAACGGCATTGTCGAGCGTCGCGACAACCGAACTCGACCGCGGTGCCGCACCGATGGTGAACTGGAGCGTCCACTCCTTGCGGGGTTCCTCCACTTCCTCGAGACGGGCGATCCGGCTCTCCATCTGCCGGACCTTCTGCGCCTGCTTCTCGCTGGACTCGGTCTGTGCGGTACGCCGGTTCTTGTCGTTGTCGGGTGCCTTGCGCATCGCGTTGCGCACACCTTGGCTCGACCACTCGCGCTGCGTGCGTGCGCGCGCCACGAGATCGGCCTTCTTCTCGGCGAACTCGTCGTACTGTTCACGGCGATGCCGCCGCGCGACCTCACGTTCTTCCAGATAGCTCTCGTAACCGCCGCCGTAGACGGTGGTCCGGTTCTGCGCCAGATCGAGTTCGACAACGCGGGTTACGGTGCGCGCCAGGAACTCTCGGTCGTGGCTGACCAGCACCACACCGCCGCGGAGGTTGCCGACGATCTCTTCCAGGCGCGCCAGTCCGTCAAGGTCGAGGTCGTTGGTCGGCTCGTCGAGCAGGACGATGTCGAAACGCGACAGCATCAGCGCCGCCAACCCCACGCGCGCGGCCTGGCCACCCGACAGCGCAGTCATCAGCGTCGACTCCGGCCGCACCGCGTCGGAATCGAGCCCCAGGTCGGCCAATACCGCCGGCAGACGTTCGTCGAGATCCGCCGCGCCTGTCGCGAGCCAGTGATCCAGCGCGGCGGAGTAGCCGTCGGCGTCCGCGGCCGGATCGGCCAGCGCCTCGGCCGCGGCGTCCATCGCACGGGTGGCGGCGGCACATCCAGTACGACGCGCGACGTACGCGGCGACGGTCTCCCCCGACACCCGCTCGTGCTCCTGCGGCAGCCAGCCCACGAACGCGTCGGCCGGCGCCAGGCTGACCGCCCCGTCAAGCGGTGTCAGTTCACCCGCCAGGATCCGCAGCAGCGTGCTCTTGCCGGCCCCGTTGGAGCCGACGACGCCGATCACATCACCGGGCGCCACCGTCACATCGAGACGCTCGAAGAGCGTGCGATGGGCGAATCCGCCGGCGAGGTTGGTCGTGACGAGCGTCGCGGTCATGGCCCAATCGTCGCATCAGCGCGACAGACGGATCCTGTGCGGAGGCGCCTACGCCGTGATGCGCATTTCCTGACCCGGATGCGAGCTCAGGGTGACGACGACCGTGCCGGTTCCCGTCGCGAAGCTTGTGCTCGCGTAGCCGATGAACCCGTAGTGCCCGTCGATCGTCGAAACCGCGGAGATATCGCCTCGCCCGGAGGCCCCGGTGTCGAGATTGCGCCACGCGGCCGTCACCGTCAGGGAACAGGAGCCGTCGTAGATGCCCGCGTCGTAGCGGATCGATACCCCGACGCCATGGCCGACGTCATTGCCGATCTGGACCGGCGTCTGCTGCGCATCGGCACTCACGGTGCCGCCGCACGTGGGTGACGCGACCACGGGAACCGCAGCGAGTTGTCCGAACGCATCGGCATGGGCGGCGGCCACCGACAACCACGGCGCTGCGAGCGCGACGACGAGCGGAGCAGCAGCACGGAATGAGGTCATGTCACTGCTATCGGCGGTGGCGGCGGCAGTGTTAGCGCGCGGCTGCGGGCATATTTCCCGCACCCCCAGCGTTATCAATGTTTGTCTCAATTGTCACATGGGTACCGTTGATAACAGCACCCCCAGTGTGGGTGCGTCGGTCGACAGAGAGTCCATACGTAGAAAGAACCGAATGGGTTATCGCTATGAACACCGTTTTGTACTTCAGCACCAACGGCGCCGTTTATGAAACCCGCGCCTACACACCGGCGGACATCACCGATCTGATTCACGGCCAACGGCTTCAATGCCTGACCAGCACAGACCGCCAGTTCGACTTCTGGTTCAACCCGACATCACGCCGGTGCCAGCGCCGCATCAATCGCAAGGCAACCGAACTATTGCTGGCGACAACAGCTTTCACCGCCAAGAACGTTCCGCTGCTGCGTGGGTCCATCGTCCTGGCCAGCCATGACGCCGACGGCGATCTCGACGGGCTCAGTTGGCTGCAACTCGATCAGCTGTCCGAGCTGAATCGATCGCTCACCGCCCGCGACGAGCGAATCCTGGGCCGCCGCATAATGCGCGAAGAGCGCCGCCTGCGTGCGGAGACGGCCACCAGATCGCGCGTCGCTGCCGCCTCCACACGGCCGTCGACCGCGAACGCTCAAACCGGCTTGCGCTGGAAGGGTTTCGCGGCACCGGCGCAGTAGAAAGCGGCCAGGTGGTTCGTGTTCGCCGCTAGGCCGGCGGCGCGAAGAACTCCAACGCGATGCCGTCCGGGTCGCGGAAGCTGACGCCCGAACCATAGTGCGCGTCGACGACGCCGCCGTGCGTGATGCCCAGTCCCTCGAGGTGTCGAGCACGCTCCTCGAGCTCGTCGCGGTCAGCACAACCGAACGCGACGTGGTCCAGTCCGACGTTGTACTCGCTGAACCGTTCTGCCGGTGCGGTTTTCGCGTGCTGGTGCAGGCCGAACAACGTGCCGGTGCCAAGCGCGAAGACCGCATGGCGGAATCCCCCGTCGGTGTCTTCGTCGAGCACTGGTTCAGTGCCGAACAGCGCGCGGTACCACGGGACGCTCACCGCGAGATCGCGCACGGTGACCGCAACGTGGGTCAAAGGACCGAATGGCATCATGTCCATCCCCTTACGTCGTCGTCTTCTCAGCGCTTTCGCGCGGTGATGAGCAGGTACTCCCAATCCATCACCGCGGTGGTGCCGCCGCGGCTGAATTTCCGGGTGAGGGCGACGAGATCATGGTCCAGCGCTGCCGTGCGCTCAGGATCATCGGCGATATTGCGGTAGACCGAGATCGTCGGCCCGTACCGGGCTTTGAAGTAGTCGAGAAAGTCCTCGGGCCGTGCGAATTGATCAACGGTGACGGTCCGCCGCCGGACGACGAGGTCCGTCACCCGGTCACCGAACAACGCGCGCACGTGGTCCTCATTGCCCCATAGCGGTGGCGGCTGTGCGCCGGGAGGGGGCGGCGGAGCGTACGGCTTCATGGTCGCGAACAGTTGGCCGATGAAACCTTCCGGCGTCCAGTTGAGCAGACCGATGGTGCCGCCGGGGCGGCACACGCGCACCAGCTCATCAGCGCCGGCCTGATGGTGCGGGGCGAACATCACACCGAGACAAGACATGACAACGTCGAACTCGTTGTCGCCGAACGGAAGCGCCTCGGCATCGGCCTGTTGCCACGTCAGCGTCAGACCGTCACGCTCGGCGGATTCCCTTCCGGCATCGAGGAGTTCGGGTGTCAGGTCGGAGGCGACGACGTCGGCGCCCGCGCGCGCCGCGGGTATGGCAGCGTTGCCGGATCCCGCGGCGACATCGAGTACCCGGTCGCCCTGCCCGATTTCGCACGCGGTGACCAGCGTTGGACCGAGGCTGGAGATGACGTCGGTCGCCAGCGCCGGGTAGTCCCCCAGTGCCCACATGGCACGGTGCCGCTCCTTGAGGGCACGGTCCTCATCGGTCGACGAAGCTGCAGTGGTCATGTCGGCTCCCTTCTCGGCGGGTTGAAACTGACGCTACGAGCCCCCCGCTCCGCCGACTAGTACAAAATCTGGACTACTCGGAGCGACTGCTCGTACGCTGAGTCGATGGGTGCGTCGTACCACCAGTTCTGTCCCGTCGCGAAAGCGATGGAATTGCTCGACGAGCGGTGGACCATGCTGATCGTCCGCGAACTCGGTTGTGGCAGTGAACGTTTCAACGATCTCCGGCGCGGCGTCCCGCAGATGTCCCCAACCCTGCTGTCCAAGCGGCTACAGCAGCTGACGCGGGCGGGGATTGTGGATCGACACGCCGACGGCGCGGACGTCCGCTATGTGCTCACCGAGGCGGGCCGGGAACTGTGGCCCATCGTCCAAGCAGTCGGCAGGTGGGGCGTCCGATGGATCGGTGAACTCGGCGACGAGGACCTCGATCCCAAGCTGCTGTTGTGGGATATGCACCGCAACGTCAACCACGGTGCGGTTCCCGACGGGCGCGCGGTGGTCCACTTCCGCTTTCCCGACGTCGAGTCGCGCGCGAGTCGATGGTGGCTGGTGATCACACCCGACGAGGCGGACGTCTGCGACAGCGACCCGGGCCAGCCCGTCACCGCGACCGTCACCGCCAACCTGCGCACCATGACCGGGATCTGGCGCGGTGACCTGTCGTGGACCGACGCGCTGCGCGGCGACGCGCTCGCCATCGATGCACCCAGTTCGGTGCGACGGGCCATGCCGACGTGGTTCGCGTTGTCGGGGTTCGCCGGGGTGGCGCGGCCGCAGCCTCTGGGTTGACCCATCCGCTCGGGTCATGGCGCCGAATCCACTCTTGAGGTCATTCATGGTCGAGGGAGGCGTCGGATGTGTTGGACTGCGCGAAGGACAGAACCATCCTTGGCTTCTTTCCTGGCTTCTCCCATTCAGCGGCACTCACCAACGGCAGGGCGATGATGCGAATTCTGACCTGGGCTGCGGCTGCATTGATCGCGGGTGCCGCACTCGGTTTCGCGCCCGCGACGGCGCGCGCCGACACGGCGCCGTCGGACACGACCAATACACACAAGTTGGAGCACGCCGCGGTGGGCAACCAAACTCAGTCCGGCCGGAATGCACCCGCCGGCGCGAACGCGAAGCATGAACGGCGCCCGCGCGGCTCGTCCGTCGAATCTGCCAAGCGGCCGGAATCGAAGACCGCAGACCGGAAGGCTGCCTCAACAGCTCCCGTCGCTGTCGAAGCAGTGCCGACGCCCGCCGACGTCTCCGGGTCTGGCAGGAAAGTCATCATGCGCCCGGCCAAGCTTCCGGCCAGGAGCATGCCGCGGACTCCTGTCGAGGCAGAGCGCTCCGCCAAAGACTCGCCGACCTCCATATCCGCGAACACCACCAGAACTGCCGTGCCGACCGCACAGCCGGGGTCGAACCTGGCGCTGGTCTCTGCGATCTCAAGCCCCAGAACGACCGCGAAGACCGCCGCGACGGCGATCACGCCGGCCCGCGCACCGACGCTGCTCGGTGTCGTCACCGGCCTGATCTTCGGCGCATTCACCCAACTGGAGCGGGTGATCACAGGGCCTCCGACCATTCCACCCGGAAGCTCGGTCACCGTGCACAGCTCGACTCTGGAGCTCGCGGCCGGCGTCGTCGTACCGGCGGATTGGTACTACCCGGCCGGTAAGCAGCCCGAGCGGATGGTCCTGCTGCAGCACGGCTTCTTCGCGATCGGTGCGATGTACAGCGGCACTGCGGCCCGGCTGGCCGAAGCCACGGACAGCGTCGTGGTGGTTCCGACACTGACTTCCAATCCGTTCGCCGACGGCGGGCTGTGGGTCAACGGCGTGGGCATGCAGCAGGCGATCGCCAGATTGTTTGTCGGCGACCGCACGGCGCTGACGTCCAGCGCGATCGCAGCCGGCTATGCCGGGCAGTACGGACTGGCCGCCAGAGATGCGACCCTGCCGACGCAGTTTGCGCTTGCCGGCCATTCCGCCGGCGGCGCACTGGTGGCCGGCGCCGCCGGCTACTTGGCGGATTACCGCGCAGCAGGCGACCTCGTTGGCGTTTTGATGCTGGACGCCGTCACGACCGCCGGCCAATTATCGAGTGCGCTCACCAAACTGGATGTCTATCAACAACAGTCAGGTCGCTACATCCCGGTGCGGGAAATCGGGTCACCGCCCAATCTGTGGAACTTCATCAGCAATGTCAACGCGACACTGTCCCGGGATCGGCCGGGGCATCTCGCCGGTGTCGTGCTGTCCGGTGGCGTGCATACCGATTCCATGGGCGGCGGCAGTGCGCTCAGCCAGCTCTTGGTACACCTGGTCGCCGGCGTTCCGCTCGAGCGGAATTCACTGGCAGTCGGGCAATTGTCCGCGCAGTGGCTCAACGATTGGTTCTCTGGGAATGCCGGCGCCGACGACGATCTGGTGCCCGGCACCACCGTCACCATTGCCACCGCAAACGGGCCGGCCGTCGGCACCGTGATCGGAGCTCCTACCGCCCTAGCGCCGAACGGAAGCGTCCTGACGGCTTCATGACGGACAGCGCGCGATACCTCGTGGTCCTGGCGGGCGCTGCCGCCCAAGATTGGGCCGTCCCCGTGCGGCGGGAGACAAGTCACCGTCTGTCATCGAAACAACCGCTAATGTGCACACGCACAGGTGGCAAACCACAGGTGCTGCGGATCAGTGCGCGCGGCGAAAGGCGGTGAGGTCGACGTTCAACGAATTGTGGGGTTGGTTGGTCGATCGCGACTGGACGTTGCGCGAGATCCACACCCCGATGGGGTGGTTCGCGTTCCTCAGCATCCCGTTGTTCACCGCGGTGATCGGCTGGCTCATCAACTGGACCGGCCTGATCATGCTGTTCTATCCCGTCAACTTCCATGGGTTCAGAATCCCGGGAATGGCCGAGCTGGCACGGCTGTTGCCGCACAAGCTGCAAGAGATTCCGGGCATCCTGCAGGGCGGAGTCGGCTGGCAGGGCATCGTGCCCGCGCGCGCGGCCAAGATGGGCTCGATCGCGTCTGACAAGGCCATCGCCAAGCTCGGTACGCCGGCGGAGTTCTATCAGCAGCTCGAGCCGGACATGATCGCCGAGCACATCGTCAAGCTTTTCGAAGCCGAGATCCCGCAGCTCGTCGATGAGGTGATGGTCGCCAACGACCCCCAGTTCTGGCGCGACCTGCCGACCGTCGGCAAACGCGCGATCGTCGCGCGGGTCCAGTCGCAACTACCCGACGTGGTGCGGTCCATCACCACCGAGATCGGCATCCACATCGACCAGCTGCTCGACCCCAAGATCATGGTCATCGAGCACTTTCGGAAGAACCCTGACCTCGTTATCCGCGTCTTCAAGGACATCGGCCAGCGCGAGCTGAACCTGATGGTCAACTTCGGCTTCATCTTCGGGTTCCTGCTGGGCATCCCCGTCGCGTTCATCGACCACTGGTTCCACACCTGGTGGATGCTGCCGACGCTCGGCGTCATCGTCGGCTGGATCACCAACGCACTCGGCATGTGGCTCATCTTCGAACCGACCGAGCCGACGCGCTATTTCGGCATCAAGTTCCAGGGCCTGTTCCTGCGGCGGCAAGAGCAGGCCGCCGAGGTGTACGCCGGGATCATCGCCGACGACGTCATCACGCTGGAACGCATCGGCGACTTCCTGATCGACGGCCCGAGCGGCGACCGCACCCGCCAGATGATGGCCGCGGCGCTCGGCCCGGCCATCGACCGGGCAGCCGGCCCCATCCGGGGCGCCGCGCGGGTGGCGCTCGGCGCCCAGGCCTACGACTCGATCAAGGCCGGCTTCGCCGCCGAAGCCGTCGGCCGGACGCTGACGCCTTTCAAGGACGAAGAGTTCTCGAAGGCGCAATCAGGGAAAATCCGCACGCTGATCGCTCAGCGCACCAAAGAACTTCCGCCGACCGACTTCGTGGAGATGCTGCGTTCGGCAATCAGGGAAGATGAGTGGATGCTCTACGCTCACGGCGCGATCATGGGCGCTGCCGGTGGCTTCCTCCACTACGGAATCTTCTTGGGACTTGGTGTGGCATGAGTGACGACAAACGTCAGACGCCCAGACGACGCCACGCCCAGTGGGGACCACTCAGCGCCACCTTTTCTCCGTCACCGGAGCCGACCTCGTCGCTCCTTCCCACGAGCGTCGAGATCGGCGAAGCACTGCCCGGCCTCGTCCGACTGGCCGCGACGGCCTGGGTGCGCACGGCGGAATGGACTCTGGTTGCCGGGCTCAAAACGGGCCGTCGCGCACTCGAGATAGTCGCCGACCCGGCATCGGCGGCCGACACCGCACGCGAGCTGATCTCCGGCGTTGCCCAGGCCGGCACCGTTTTCGGCGAGGTGGCCAAGGCCGTCTCGAACGGTGTCTCGGTGTCGCAGGCCGTCGTCCAGGTCAGTGCCTCACTCACCGAAACCGTGACGACGACGCACGACGTTTCGCATCAGCAGGAAGAGGAAGAGCGCCAGCGCAAGATGGAACAGTCGCTGCGCGCTCAGGGGCAGGCCCTGCTGACCCGCTCGCGCGACGTGTGGAACACCGAACGCGGCCACCCCGCCTACGCCCGCATCCTCGAGGAGATGGCGCCCGACGAGGCCCGCATCCTGCTGTTGCTCCTGCGCGGCGGACCGCAGCCGGCGGTCGACGTCCGCACGGGCGGCCCCATCGGCATGGTGTCCTCGCGGCTGGTGGCTCCGGGCCTCAACATGATCGGCCCGCGGGCGGGCCTGCGCTACATGGACAATGTGCCCGCCTACCTCAACAACCTGTTCCGGCTGGGGCTGATCTGGTTCTCGCAGGAACAACTACGCGACCCGCTCGAATACCAGGTGGTCGAGGCCCAACCGGACGTGCTGGCCGCGATGCACTCGGTGCGCGCGCACAAGGTCGTCCGCCGGTCGATCCACCTCACGCCGTTCGGCGTCGACTTCTGCCGCGCCTGCCTGGTGTCCGAAGACGAAGACGTCGCGGCGCTGCCCGAGCATCAGGCGCCGCACGACATCGAGTGAACGGCGCCTTGATCTGACCGGCGCGCGTCCCTAACCGTGGGCGTGCGTGAGCTGCGCCGCGATGGACTCGATGGCCTGCGTCAGGTCCAGGTACGGGATGCCGGGGTCACGTTCGTGGTAGATCGCGGTGACGATGATCGGAAGTGTCGCAGCGGCTTCCGGGTAGTTCTGGATGTCCATGCGAGCAACCGCCTCGGCCACCGGCACACCTTGGTCGTAGAGGCGCGTCGCGTCGTTGTGCAGGGTGGACCAGAATCGGATTCCGCGGTCGATCGCCGCGTTGATCTCGGGACCGATCAGGACGGGGCCGTGCCCGGCGACGACTTTTCGGGCACCGAAGGCGCGGATGCGCTCGAGCGCTCTGATCCAGTTCGGGATCGAACCCGACCAGGTGACCGCAACGGGGTTGTGCGTCAACAAATCTCCGGCGTACAGCACACCCAGCTCGGGGAGGTAGGCGATGGCGTCGCCCACGGTGTGTGCCGGCCCCAGTTCGTGGAGTTCGACGTCGATTTTGCCGACTCTCAGCGCCTTTTCACCGTTGAAGGTGGTGTCGGCGGCGCGAACACGTACTTCCGAGAAGTCGAACGGCCGGCCAAGTGGTGCGAGGGCCTGCAGCGGACCGCCCGGCCTGGTATCGGTGTTCAGCAGTTTCGTGGTGAGGTCGGCGTGTTCCTGAGTCATCAGCGCACTGGCGGCTTCGGTGGTGATGATCTCGGTGGCAGCGGAGAACACCTGATTGCCGAAGAAGTGGTCACCATCGGTGTGGGTGTTGAAGACGTACCGCACCGGCGCCGACGCGGTCAGTTCGTCCATCTGTGCACACATGGCCCGTGCGTGTTGCACGTCGTAGAGCGTGTCGATGACCAGTGCTTCGCCGGCACTCACCACCAGGCCGGCATTGGCCAAGCCGAGGGCTTCATTGCCGGACAGGAAGACATGGGCTCCCCCACCGAGCTCGAATAGGCCTTCCGCAAAAGGGATTTCGTCGGTCATCGTCCGTCCTTCGCTCGTTCGTCGTGCAGCTTGGCGGTGGCGTCGGCCAGAATGTTCGCCGCGTCAGCCGCGTCTCCTTCGGGGACGATGCCGAGGGTCTTGATGAACATCGCGGTCATCACGTAGTGGCCGACCAACAGCGTCACCTCGGCAATGTCGTTGTCGGAGAAGAACTCCTGCATCGCCTCGGTACTCGCCCCGCCGCCCTTGATCTGCGCCAGCAGGTCATCGACGAACCCGATGAGCACGTCGACGCGACGGTCTCCGAACTCGGTGGCTCCTGACACGACGCTGTCGATCGTCGGCTCCGAAACCCCGGCGGCCCGCGCTTCGGGCACGTGGTGGTGAATCTCGTACGGGGCGTTCGTCACCGCGCCCACTCGCAAGATCACCAGCTCCCGCGTGTCGGCCGACAGCGCGCCCGTGCGGAACGAAAGACCCAGGGCCAGATACGGCTTCGCGCTCGCGCTCGTCATCACCAGACCCCTCGAGAGGTTGGCCGGAAACAGGTCATAGACCTCGCGTTGCGCGGGATCGAGGTCCTCCACGTTTGGCAGTTGAACAGCCACGAATCCTCACCTTCGCTTCAAAAGGAGTCTTGTTCGGCGGCGCTCATAAGATACGGAGCGTTTCCTATCGCCAGAGTAGCGCGGCCGGTTAAGATACGCAACGTGCCTAATCGAACAGCGGCCGTACCGCCCGAGCCGGTTTTCCGACGCCGGGACGACGCGCTGCTGTCCGCCATCCGCGACGCCACCTGGGCCGAGCTGACAGACAACGGGTACACCGGTGTCACGTTCGAAGGCGTCGCCCGCCGCGCCAAGACGGGCAAGCCAGTTCTGTACCGCCGCTACCGTTCTCGTGCACAGATGGTCACCGACGCGCTACCGACGCTTCGCACCCCACCATTCGAGGTGGCGTCGTCCAAGGGGCTGCGCGAGGACATCCTCACGATGGTCAAATCCCTGGTCGATCAGTGGCAGCAGATCGGCCTCGACACCTATCGCAACCTCATCGCCGAAGCCGACGAGGCCACCCTGGAGACCTTTCAGGCGAAGGTGGCCGCGCAGACGGACCACACGATCCGCCGCGCGCTGGACGCCGCGCGGGATCGGGCCGAGATCGGGCCGGCCAGAATTCCCGACCGCGTGGCCACGAGCATTCTGGCGCTGATGCGCAACGAATTGTTGTTTGCAGACAAGGCCATTGAGCCCCGCGCCCTCGCCGAGCTGATCGACCTCATCTACCTGCCGGCGATCGAGGCCGCGTCCCGCCAAACCTCGTAAGGGCGTGTTCTGACTATCGTGGGGCTGTGACCACATGGCATGGCGACGAACTCGATCTTGAGGCCTACTTCGTGCGCATCGGCTTCGATGGCGAGCGACTCCCGTCGGCCGCCACCTTGGCCGCTCTGCACCGCGCCCACACCACCTCGATTCCGTTCGAGAATCTGGAGATCATGCTCGGCCGGCCGATCGTCCTCGATCTGGATACCTTGCAGAACAAAATGATTCGACGCCAACGCGGCGGCTACTGCTACGAGCATGTGACGCTGTTCGCGGCGGCACTGGAGCGGCTCGGTTTCCGGTTCACCGCGCTCGCCGGCCGCGTCACCCTGGGCGCGGAGACGAAGCGCCCACGCACGCACGCGCTGATCGTCGTCGAGTTCGATGACGATCGCCGCTGGCTGTGCGACGTCGGATTCGGCCGCGGACCACTCGAACCCATCGAGCTCATCACGGGCAACGAGGTCGAGCAAGACGGCTGGCAGTTGCGCCTGTCCAGGGCACCGCTCGGCGCCGACACCGAGGTGTTCCACCCCGACGAGTGGACGCTGTGGCAGCGGTCGAGTGTGGACGGCACGGTCGGCTGGCTCGACCGGCACGTCTTCACGCTCGATCCGCAGTATCCGATCGACTACGCCGTCGCCAACCATTTCGTGTCGACCTCGCCGCGGTCACCGTTCACCACCCGGCCGTTCGTCCAACGATTCGCCGCCGACGTTCAGCATGTACTCGACGGAACCACCTGGACCACAACGAATCCCGACGGATCATGCTCGACAAGAGGAGTCGAGATCTCTGACGTACCAACCTTGTTGGCCGACACCTTCGGCGTCGAGTTGTCTGGCGACGACGCTGCCGGCCTGGTCGACTGGATGCGGGTGCGCACCTGAGCCGGCCGAGCGTTGCCATCATGCCGGCGGCGGGGTGGTGCTGAAGATCGGCCAGAGGATTTCTGTGGCGGTGAACGCTGTCGGATCAGAGGGCGTGCTGCCGAGGTAGTGTTCGCGGATCGGCCCCTGACCACTGATGAGATGCTCGTTGGCGTATATGCCCAGCGCCCCGTAGCTGCGGTCGATGCTTTCGTCGTGACCGCCGGAGTGGGTGAGCACCGCGTAGTCGGCCTTGGGCAGCACCTCGGCGCGGACACCCTCCGGCGGGTCCGTCGATTGCGGCGCAGGCACGAATAGAGTTGCGTGGCCGCGTGATTCGAGGAACAGCGCGCGGTCGTAGAGGCCGCCCGGCACAATTGCGGATGGCGCGTCCGCCACCGCGGCGACTGCGTCCCGCAGCGTCTCCAGTGTCGCTGCGAACCAACTGTCGATCTCGGATATCTCGATGGTGGCGCCGACAGACCACACGGCGAGTGCCGGCTCCTGGCGCACCTGCACGAAGGCGGGAGTCTGCACGGGAGAAAGCAACTCGCGCAGCGCGCCAACGGTGTCACGAGTCTGCTGCAGCTGCTCTTCCATCTGTTCGAGATGAGTCGTGATGATCTCGGTGCGCGTCGCGGCATCGTCTGTGCTCAGCAGCGCCTTGATGTCGGGAATGGACATACCGAGAGATCGGAACCGTCGGATGATGTGCGCATGATCGACCTGACTGGTGTCGTAGAAGCGGTAGCCGGTATGCGCATCGATGTGAGCTGGTTCGAGAATCCCGATGTCGTGGTAGTGCCGTAGCGCCTTCCTACTCAGGCTGGTCATGACGGCGAAGTCACCGATCGAAACCTGTGCGCCCACGACATCCTCCTCATGCGATCGGCCGCCCGCGTTATCGGCTGAGGCCATCCTGCAGTCTCCCCCTGGGGCAAGGTCAACGTCGCGGCCCAGGCTTGACTCTCCCCCTACAGGAAGCTCCACCGTGGGGTCATGACCACAGATTGGGATGCACTCCCGGACAACATAAAGACGTTCATGACCGCGCTCAGCACGCCGCAGGACGGCCGCGCGGTTGCCACATTCACCACCGATGCGGTCGTGACCGACGAGGGGCGCGACTACACAGGCCGTGACGAGATCGGGGCCTGGCTGACCGCCTCGGCCGGCGAGTACACGTACACGTCAGAGTTCACCGGGGCGACCACGACCGACACCACGATCGACGTCGTGCAGCACCTGGAGGGCGACTTCCCCGGCGGCGTCGTCGACCTGCACTTCCGCTTCACCCTCGATGGCGCCTCGATCAGCCGGCTGGTGATCGAGCCATGAGCAGGACGTGGTTCATCACAGGGGGCACGCCCGGCGGCTTCGGGGTGGCCTTCGCCGAGGCAGCACTGGAGACCGGAGACCGCGTGACGCTCACGTCCCGGCGCCCGCGGGAGCTGGCGACCTGGGCCGGACAGTTCGGCGACCGCGTTCTCGTCGTGCCGCTGGAACTCACCGATGGGACGCAGGTGCAGCGCGCGGTGCGCGCCGCCGAGGAGCACTTCGGCGGTATCGATGTACTGGTCAACAACGCGGGTCGCGGTTGGTACGGATCGATCGAGGGGATGGACGAGACCTCGCTGCGGGCGATGTTCGAACTGAACTTCTTCGCGGTGCTGTCCGTGACGCGCGCAGTGCTGCCAGGCATGCGGGCCCGCGGAAACGGGTGGATCGTCAACGTGTCCTCGGTGGCCGGCCTCGTGTCGGCGGTCGGATTCGGCTACTACAGCGCGACGAAGTTCGCCATCGAAGCCATCACCGACGCGCTGCGCGATGAAGTTGCCGCACAGGGCATCTCCGTGTTGACGGTCGAGCCGGGCGCGTTCCGCACCAACGCCTACGCCGGCTTCACCAACGAGCCTGTCGCTGAGGCGATTCCGGAGTATCACGACATGCTGGAGCAGGTCCGCGCCACCTTCGTCGGGATGGACGGTGTGCAACCGGGCGATCCTCGCCGCGGAGCTCGTGCGGTGCTCGCAGCGATGGCCCAGGACTCGCCGCCCCGCCGACTGGTCCTGGGCAACAGCGGGTACGACGCCGTGATCGATGCGCTGAAGCAGAACCTGGCCGACATCCGAGCCAACGAAAAACTCTCTCGCAGTGCGGATTTCCCTGCCTAGTCGAGCGCCCTTCTTCCTTCTGCGGCCCTCACCGCGGGGTGGTGATCACCACTACTGCTTCAGCGGCACCACCGACGGCGGCGAACCGGTGGCGGCGATCGCTCAGCCAACTCAGCGTCGCCCCTTCCTCGACCAGGCTCTCCTCACCGACCGGCCCGGCCAGCACCTTGCCGTCGACGACCGTGAGGTGCTCGCGAACGCCCACCCCGTGCGACGGCGAGATGTGCTCGGCGCCGTCGGGGAACTCCAGGCGGAACACCTCAACGGTCACCCGGGGCAGGTGCCGCACCGAGAGCAGCACCGTGCGCATCCCGCCATCGGCGGCAGGATGCACGCCCGGGGTCTCGCCGACCAGCGCGGTCAGCGGTACATCCAGGGGTTCACACAGGGCGTAGAGGGTCTCGACCGTGGGATTGCGACCGCCCGACTCGATCTCGGACAACGACCCCTTGCCCACCCCCGCTCGGCGGGCGAGCTCGGACAGGCTCAGACCCCGCTCCACCCGTAGCTCGCGCAACCGGCGACCGACCTCTCCTGCATACATCTCCTCATGGTACGTTCCGTTTACAGAACGTTCCGTATTCAGAACGGAGGGGCGGATGGAACAGGACGTCTCGAAGGCAGTGCCGATCAGTGCCGGCGTGGTGTGCGCGCTGGTCGGCTTCACGTCGTCGTTCGCCGTGGTTCTCGCGGGATTGCGGGCAGCGGGCGCAAATCCGCAACAGGCGGCCTCGGGCCTGGTGGCGGTGAGTTTGGCGATGGGCGCGGCATCGATGCTGTTGTCGTGGCGGTTCCGGATGCCGATCACCAGTGCGTGGTCGACGCCCGGCGCGGCGCTGTTGGTCACGATCGGTGCGGTGGCCGGCGGGTGGCCCGCGGCCGTCGGTGCGTTCGCGCTCACGGCGGTGCTGCTGCTGGCGACGGGGCTCTGGCCGGCGCTCGCGCGCCTGGTCACCCGCATCCCCAATCCCGTCGCTCAAGCGATGCTCGCGGGGGTCCTCCTGCCGCTCTGCGTTGCTCCGGTTACCGCCTTGGCCCACGATCCGGGCGCGATCGCGCCGGTGCTGGTGGTGTGGCTGATCATGGTCGCGGTCCGACCCCGCTGGGCCGTACCGGCCGCGTTCGGCGCCGCCCTGGTCGTGATCGCGGTGACGCTGGTCCGACACCACGCCCTGCCCGCAGCCACTGCATGGATCCCCCACCTGCAGGTCACGGCTCCCAGCTTCACGTTGCAAGCTCTCACCGGCATCGCCGTGCCGCTGTACATCGTGACCATGGCAGCGCAGAACATCCCCGGCGTCGCCGTCATGTCGGGTTTCGGTTACCACGTTCCCTGGCGTCCGGCGCTGACGGTGACCGGGATCGGTTCCTTGCTGGCGACTCCGTTCGGCGGACACGCCGTCAACCTGGCCGCGATCAGCGCCGCGTTGGCGGCCGCACCGGACGCCGATCCGAACCCCCGGCGCCGCTGGATCGCCGGGTTCACGACGGGGGCGGTGTACTGCGGGCTCGGGCTGGTCTCCACCGGACTGACAGCGGCTGTTCTCGCCGCCCCGGCCGGTGTCGTGCAGGCCGTTGCCGGTGTGGCGCTGCTCAGTGCTTTTGCCGGCGCCTGCGCGGGAGCGATGGCCGACGAATCGGCGCGACTCCCCGCAGCGGTGACGGTGATCGTTGCGGCCTCGGGGACGACGGTGGCCGGTGTCGGTGCGGCGTTCTGGGCGCTGGTGATCGGCGTGATCGCACACCGACTGCTCAGGCCGGCGCCCGAACCCGCCCCTGCCCCGGAACCATCGACACCGGGACGGTAGGTCCTGCAGCTGCTGAGAACTACCGCGCCATATTGGAGACCCGCGGCTTCACCACCGCGCGGTTCGACGCGGTCGATAGTCGGATCGTCAGGAGACGGTCACGTGGACGTGGTCGAAGTGGGCAGCCACCCGCCACATTGTGTAGGAGATGCCGAAGCGTCCCGCCTGACTTTCGAGATCGGCTTTTATCTCGTCCCCGAGACCCATGTCCGAGCCGATCATGATGTCCACCGCATGCCCGCTCGGGTGGTCGGGAAGCCGATCCGCGCGCACGCCACCAATCGACTTCACGCCGGGGTAGGTGGCCATGATGTAATCCACGATCGCCCTCGCATTGGGGACCAAACCGCTCATCCCGACCGTGGGGATCGGCGCGATCGGGCCCAACGCTGCCGTGACGGCTGCCGTCGGGAGGACCACTCCCGCCTGCTGGGCCGGGGGCAACGCAGCATAGCTCGCGCTGACAGCGGCCATCTGCTTGCGCAGCCGAGCCCGCATGTTCTGCAAGTCCGCGCGGACCGCAGCTGCCGCGTCGACGGCCGCCTTCGCCTCAGCCGCGGACTTTGCCGAGGCCTCCTCGCTGGCCTGCGCCTCTTGGTAGGCCTGACGGAAGCCCCGCATCTGCGCGGAGATCTCGGTAGCCACGACCCGCTGGACAGCCAGGGTGTCGATCAGGTTCGCGGGCGACGACGCGGTCAGAATGGCGCTGACGCCGTCGGTTCGCCCGCCCATGTAGGCCGCAGCGGCATACTGGTCAACGTCCTGCTGGTAGGTGTTCAGCTGGGCTTTGGTCGCCTCGAGGCCGGCGAGATCGTCGGAGTGCTTCTTGTCTGCCCGGCTCAGCGACTGCAGCTTCGCGTCGAGATCCGGCTGCGCATTGCGGATGGTGTCGGACAGCTGCTCGACCTGGCGGGACAGCTCGTTGAGCTGTGCCAAGCCGTCCTGGGGCGGGTCGGCGTATGCCACGCCACCCCACACCACGCTCAAGGCCACCAGTCCTGCGACGGCACCGACCACCGGCTTATGGACGGCGTCCTTCGCCAGAAGCGGTGAGTGAACCTTCAAGTCTGCGCATCCTTCGACGCTGTCGACGTCTGCTCCGTCGAATCGACTGTCCGTGTGCCTTAGTTGTCGAGGAGGCTACAAAAGTGACGCCTACGCTGTCCAACCACGGGCCCGACGACTGCCGGTGTGGCCCGTCAAGATGCAGGGTCTCAAATTCCCTGACATCTGCCGATGGTCCTGACCCGCGGTGATGCACCTTCCGAACACCGGTCGCACGCCTTCCTCGACTGCGAAGGAGTATGTACCCGTAGTTCTTCTGGGGCGGGAACACTCTGGACCGCGCCTGCGTCCTGATCAGGCTGTGCCACCTCGCCATCGGGCGGCGCCTGGGTCATGGGTTGATGGTGCTCGGCCCGTCTTGACGTCCCCAGATGTATTCGGACGCGAACGGCGAGCCCAAGCCGAAGTGGTTGTACGGCGCGATCGACGCGCCGGTGTCCATCACCATGTACGGCATCGGCCAGATGTCCTTGGTGACCGTCCAGCAACCCGGGCGACCCATCGGACCGCCGGAGGCGTTGATCCGAGGCAGGTTGTCTGGGTAGACATAGGCGTTGGCGGTGCCGACCAGTTCCATGTGCATGGCCAGCGAGTAACCGTTACCGCCGAGGCCCTTGGCCGCGGCCGGCGCACCGGAGGCGAAGCCGCGGAACAGACAGTCCAACTCGGGGCTGTACTTGTCCAGCAACCGGGTCGTCGGCAGCAAGTCCTCGGCGCCCCGGGTCAGGTACGGACCACCTCGCTCCAAGATGTCGCCACCGGTGTTGCCGAACCCGACCGCGGCGACCAACGCCTGGTCCAGGTTGCCGCGCTGATCATTGAAGGTGCGGGCCGTCGTGACCTCGTTCGCCAGGCCGTCCCACAGATCCGGGGACGCGTTGGCGTATACCTGCGATAGGTCGGCCAAGGCCTTGATGTCATGCCGCAAAGCGGGCATCCGCGCGTTGATGTCCCCCAAGATGTCGTTGCCGTTGACCAAGGACTGTCCGAACTTGTCCCCCAGCCCGTCGAGCGCCTGAGCCGCGGCGGTCAGAATTTGGTTGAGCTTGACCGGGTCCACCTGCCCGGAGATCGCGGTGATGGTCTCGAACAGCGTATTGAACTCAGTGGTGACGCCACTGGCGTTGATCACGTCACCACTTTTGAGGCGCTGTGGCGACGGGTTAGCCGGCGAGGTGAACGAGATGTACTTGTTGCCGAACGCGGTGGTGGCCAACAGCTTGACGTCCACGTTGCTGGGCAACAGGTCCAAGTACTGCGGATCAACGCTGAGAACAAGTTTGGCTTGAGCCCGGCCATCATTCCCAGACTGGGCCTCAGCAGCCTGCAACCGGCCGATCGGCACCCCGTTGAAGGTGACCTTGGAACCAGGATCCATCGACAACCCGGACCGGTTGTACACCACGAACAGCTGGGCCTTGGTGTCGAAATAGCCTCGGAATTGGGACCACGTCAGCGCCAGCACCAACACAAAGAACAGCACCAGCCCAACCGCTGCCGCCTGGTACGGCGGGCTACGGTCGGGGTTCAGCGGGGCATGGACCTGCCCCTCGGCGATTGGCGGCGGCGGCAATCCATCGAGGTCGCTCCCCGAGTCGGGACCCGCCACTGCACCAACCCCTTTGCTGGTCCGCTACGCCAAACGCCCTGTCATTAAACGCTGCATCGAGGGCTTGTCGAAACCTGTTCGCCTGCATGGTGTTCGGGCTCACATGAGGCCGACCGACGTGTCAGCCGTCACGCAGACCAAGGCCGGCGGGAGCCGCGAGGAACTGCACGAGAGCTGCCTGAGCTTCCAACGATCGCCGCCGCCATGCTGAATCACTTTCCCGCACGACTATTTCCGTATCGGGACTCGGTTCAATCTCCGTCGAGACTTCGTTGGCGGGTGCACGCCACCCGTGGCAGTGGTCTGCCACGATTTGCCGAACGGTGTCCGATGGATGGCGGCGGTTTCCGAAATGACCAGTCGGGCAATACCTTTCCCCACCCAAAGTATCGGCTGCCGTGCCTTCGACCCCCGCGGCTGCATCGACACGAACCGGGAACCCTTGTCGCCCAGTCCCGTTACCCACACCGGCGGACCGGCGGCATGATCGGCAGCCTGGCCCACCTGATCCGGGCGGCAGCTACACAAGCGATGCTCGGCGGCACCGAACACATCACTCGCGACATCACTCGCGACGGGATGGACGCGGTGCTGATCGACTACGCCGCCCGCACTACCGCGGCCCGCACCGCCAGCTGACGTGGCCACGACCCTGCAATGGCCTCGAGGGCCGCACCAACGACTCCCGCGAACCATCGCACCGTTCGCCTCTGAAGCCGCAACCTCCTACATCGACAGACTTGCCCGCGCCAGCCACGTCAGCGTCTACACGTTGCGCGGCCGTGTAGCCGAGTCATCCAAGTGACCTCCGTTCAATGGCACAGCCAGCGGTCCTTCTTGACGGCGCAAGCGCCCTTGGATAACGTTCATTATCGAATAATCACTGTTATCGAACTTGAAAGGCACCGCTGTGGATGGTTTCGATCTGGTGATCCGGGGCGGATTCTTCTTCGACGGAACTGGTGCTCAACCCGCGATTCGCGACGTAGGAGTACGCGCGGGGCGGGTGGCGGCGATCAGCGCGGAACCTTTGGCGACGGAGGGAGCGGTGGTCGTCGACGCTGCCGACCAATGGGTGATGCCGGGCCTGATCGATGTCCACACGCACTATGACGCTGAGGTATTGGTTGCCCCCGGGCTCTCGGAATCGGTACGACATGGCGTCACGACCGTGGTCTTCGGGAACTGCTCCCTTTCCACCGTGTATGCGTCGCCCGACGACTGTGCGGACCTGTTCTCCCGCGTAGAAGCCCTGCCGTGGGACGCTGTCCATACGGCGGTCAAGGAACACCAGACCTGGAAAGATCCACACGGCTACGTCGAAGCAATCGAGTCTCGCCCGCTGGGGCCCAACGTCGCGGCGTTCATCGGCCACTCCGACATCCGCGCGGCGGTCATGGGTCTGGATCGGGCCACCGATCCAGACGAACGCCCAACTCCCGCGGAACTGAGCCGGATGTGCGCAATGGTGACCGATGCGCTTGACGCCGGGTTCGTGGGAATGTCGACCGTGAGAAGTTCGTTCACGAAGCTCGACGGCGTGCGCTACCCAGCGCGCCAACTGCCGTCTACCTACGCCTCCTGGCGAGAGTACCGCGCACTGAATCGCGTGCTCCGCGACCGCGGGCGCGTGCACCAGTGCACGCCTAACGCTGCCCGCATGGCCGAGATCAGCAACTTCTTTGCTCAGAGCGCCGGTCGAGGCCGAGCGCCCTTGAAAACCACGATGCTCGCCGCGGCAGATCTCAAGGCCAACCCGAGGCTGATCTGGTTGATGACCAGGGCGACGGCGTTGCTGAACCGGGTGATCGCGTCGGACTTGCGCTGGCAGCATCTGCCGGTGCCGTTCGAGGTGTACGCCGATGGCATCGATCTGGTCGTTTTCGAGGAGTTCGGCTCTGGTGCCGCGGCTCTCAACGTGCGCGATGTGGTCAAGCGCGGCGAACTCGTGGACTCCGAGGCCTACCGCCGCCAGTTCCGCAAGGACATCGAGCACAAGTTCGGCCCCAAGCTGTGGCACCGTGACCTGTTCGACGCCGACATCGTCAGCTGTCCTGATGCCGAGTTGATCGGCAAGTCGTTCGGTCGCGTCGCCCAGGAGCGGGGCATCCATCCCGCTGACGCCTTCCTTGACCTGGTGGTCGCCCATGGCACTGATTTGCGCTGGCGCACGACGATCGCCAATCACCGGCCCGGTGTGCTCGACAAAATTGCGGACAACCCTCAGATTCAAATGGGTTTCGCCGACTCCGGCGCCCACCTGCGCAACATGGCGTTCTACAACACCGGTCTTCGGCTGCTCAGGCGGGTCAAGGAGTCTGCCGAGGCGGACCACGAATTCCTCAGCCTCGAACGTGCCGTGCACCGGCTCACCGGCGAACTCGGCGACTGGTACGGCCTGGACGCCGGCACTCTCCTGCTTGGCGACCGCGCCGACATCGTCGTCATCAATCCTGCCGGGCTTTCGGAAGCCTCGGCGGACTACGCAGAAGCCATCCTCGCCGAGCTCGGAGGCATTTCGCGAATGGTAAACCGCAACGACAACGCGGTGGCCGCGACCATCGTGGGCGGCCACGTCGTCTACCGCGACGGCCGCTTCACCGACGGGTTCGGCACGACGCGAAGCTACGGGTCTTTCCTTCGCGCAGGAAAGGCACCGGCGTGATTTCGGGCCCAGCCGCCGTCACCCGGCGGACACCCCGCGCCGAGGTCCGAGACCGGCTCCTACGCGCGGCCTCCACGGTGTTCGCCGAACGCGGCTTCGCCGGAGCCACCATGCAACAGGTCGCGGCCACCGCCGGATTCACCACCGGCGCGCTGTATTCCAACTTCGCGAGCAAGGACGACCTGTTCTTCGAGCTGTTCGACCGGGAGGTGACAGGCCGCATCGCCGCGGTACGAGCAATCCTCGGCCAGGCCAACCTGACAGTCGTCAACGAGGCAACAGCACACGCAGCCGGCCAGCAGCTCACCGCCGCGATGCAGCACAACCGCGAATGGCAGCTGCTGTTCACCGAGTTCTGGCTTCGTGCCATCCGCGACGCGCAGCTACGCGAGCGATGGGTCGAGAAACGCCGGGACTACCACCGACAACTAACCGAGTTGGCCGACGAAGCTCTCGCCGGCTGGGGCGCAGACGCAGCCATCTCCTCGCGCACCCTCATGTTCACCATGCTGGCGTTGAACAACGGCCTTGCCATCGAAGAGCTCGCCGATCCGGGCAGCGTTCCAGCCGACACGATCGGGACCGTCCTTGTCCGCCTGCTCGGCATCCAATCCAAGACCACCGGGTGACGACCCGCCACCACGAAGGGCGGATACCGGACAGCGAGAGAGACAGGCCGTAGCCATGCCGCCGCGACATGAACACCCGCCCGAGGAGAAGCGCGTGACCACCAAGAACACATCGTCAACCGGGCGGTGGCGCATCGGCAGCCCGATTCGCAACCTGGCCGGCCGCACCAGCTACGAACCCGCGACAGGCGGCGCGGGCACGGTCATGACGGTCGGTGGCGTCGACCTGCACGTCCGAGCGGACGGCCCCGACGACGGACCCGCACTCCTGATGCTGCACGGCTTCGGTGCCTCCACGGCATGGTTCGACCAGATCGTTGCTCGCCTAACGGAATTCCGGATCATCCGGATCGACCTACTCGGGCACGGTGGTTCCGCACGACCCACATCCGGCTACGACCCCGACAGCCAAGGTCGGCTCTATGCGCGTCTACTGAGCGACTTGAACCTGAGCGACGTCACGGTTGTTGGGCACTCAATGGGCAGCCTCTTCGGCGTGGCCACCGCCGAGCACAGCACCCGCATCACCCACCTCGTGCTGATGGGGGAAGGGCCCGACACGAGCACCGGAACACTGCCACCCGGCGAGTGGGCGATACACACCCCTTGGATCGGCCCGATCCTGCAGCAACATGGTCCCGCATTCGTCACCAACCGTGTAGTCCGGCGAGCATTCTCGCCGGGCTTCGACATGGCCACCGCCTTTCGCAACCCAAGCCAGGGGCTCGACGACGCCCGCAGCCTGAACCACCCCGCCTTCACCCAATCCATGAAGCTGCGGAAGGTGTGGACCAAACAGCTTGGTCTGGACGTACGGCTAGAGAATCTCGCGTTGCCGGCGCTCGTCATCTTCGGCCGGGAAGACCGCTTCTACAACGTGGACGCCGCACTGGCGCGCTACCGGGCAGTGCGAACGATCACGACCACGGTCCTCGAACACGTGGGGCACTCGCCGATGATCGAGGCGCCCGATCGCGTCGTTGATCTCATCCGCGAGTTCCTGTCAACCGCCGACTTGAGAAAGAACGATAGGCAGCCATGACTGTCGACCTTCGGGGTACCCGCGTCCCCCTCACCTGCGCGACCGGTGGCCTCGACCGTGGGACTTCAACCGCCATGTACGAAAGGGAGAGACAATGCCACACCTGGTCGACCTTGACCGCGACGGACAGACACTGATCATCACCATGCGCCGCGAAGCCCGGCGCAACGCCATCGACGCGGACATGACCGCCGGCCTGGACGCCGCTTTCAACCTGCTGGACGACGATCCGGAACTTCGGGTCGGGGTTCTGGCTGGCACCGGTGCGGTGTTCAGCGCCGGGACCGACCTCAAGGCCGGTTCCGGCACTCCGACGGAGCGAGGGGGAGAGTACGGGCTGATCCGCCGCCGTCGCAGCAAGCCGGTGATCGCCACGGTCGATGCACCGGCGTACGGCGGCGGGTTCGAACTGGTCCTGGCCTGTGACCTCGTGGTGGCCTCGAGTCGGGCCAGCTTCAGCCTGCCCGAGGTCCAGCGCGGCGTCATCGCCACCTGCGGAGCGCTGTTCCGCACAGCCCGGGCGCTACCCCGCAACGTCGCCACCGAGCTGCTAATCACCGGCGACCCCCTGACCGCCGAGCGGGCCCATGCTCTCGGCCTGGTCAACGTCCTCACCGAACCGGGGGATGCACTCGAGGCGGCGATCGCTTTGGCGGGCCGGATCTGTTGCAATGCCCCGGTTTCGGTAAGCGAAACCCTGCGTGCCGTCGAACAGCTGCATGCGCCGGATGACGAGCTCGGGTGGCGGGCCACCGAGCGGGCCTTCGCCGCCGTGCTGGAGTCCGAGGACATCCACGAGGGTCTCCTCGCGTTCGCGGAGAAACGTGCACCCGAGTGGAGCGGTCGATGAGTACTCAACGGCGTGGCCGACGCATCGCCATGGAAGACCACGAGCGTGACGCTTTCCTAGCCGACCAGCGCGTCTGTCGGGTGGCGACCAACGGTCCGTCCGGTCCGCACGCAACTCCGCTGTGGTTCGTCTGGGACAACGAGTGCCTGTGGCTGTACTCCCTGACACGTAGCCAGCGGTGGGCCGACATCACCAGACAGCCACGCATCGCGGTCGTGGTCGACACCGGTCACGACTACCTGGAACTGCGCGGCGTCGAGCTCGTCGGCGATGCCGAAGTCGTTGGCGAGGTCCCACGGACCGGTCAGCCCCAGCCGGCCCTGAAGACACCCGAGAACCTATTTGCTGCCAAGTACGTCGGCCTGGACACCCTGCCGTATGACGGGCAGCACGCCTGGCTCCGGATCCGGCCAGAGACCATCCGCAGCTGGGACTTCCGAAAGCTCGGCGGCTGAAGATGGCACGATCGATCACAGTGGCCGGGATGGTCGCCCGCCCGTCCCTCAATCCCTTCCGCCGCATCCACGTGCCGAAGGACTTGGACGCCATCACCACCATCGGCGAAGAGAGCGCCTCCGACGGTGGACTCGACACTGACCAAGTCGCCACCATCTGGGCCGCGGCCCAAGACCTCTACCGCGCCGGAGTACATCCCGCGATCCAGCTGTGCATCCGCCGCAACGGCGTGGTCGTCCTCGACCGCACCATCGGGCACGGCTGGGGCAACGGGCCCCTCGACAACCGAGATTCGAAGAAGGTCCTCGCGACGCCGAACACACCGTTCTGCATCTACTCCGCGTCCAAGGGCATCACCGCGACCGTCATCCATTTGCTTTGCGAGCGCGGAATACTCGACCTCAACGCCCCCGTCGCGGAGTACCTTCCCGGCTTCGGCCGCCACGGCAAGCACCGCATCACAATTGCGCACGTTCTCGCCCACCGAGCCGGCGTGCCCCACGTCCCGGCTGGGCTACTCGACCCCGAGGTCCTGGACGACCGCGACCATCGGCTGACACGGCTCAGCGCCATGAGACCGGTCTCGCCCTCCGGCAGGGTCACCGCATACCACGCACTCACCTTCGGCTTCCTGCTGGCCGAAGTCGTCCATGCCGCGACCGGCAGGACCATCCGCGAGGTGCTGGCCGAAGCGATCCTCGATCCGCTCGGCTTCCGGTGGACCAACTACGGAGTGACCAACGGCGACCTCCCGCTGGTCGCACCCTGTTATCCCACCGGCCTCCCGCTCCTGCCCTCACTCGATGTGCTCTCCAAGTGGATCTACGGCGCCGCCCTGGACGAACTTGTCGAGATGCTCAACTCGCCCATTTATCTCACCACCGTGCTGGCCGGCACCAATACGGTCGGCACGGCCAACGAGCTCTCACGCTTCTACGAGATCCTCCGCGCAGGAGGCGAATTGGACGGAGTCCGGGTGTTGCAGCCCCACACCATCCGCCATGCTCTGATTCCACAGTCGCGTCTCCAGCCGGACCCCATGATGTGCGGCTGGCCCGTCCGCTACGGCTACGGCTACATGC
Source organism: Mycobacterium sp. 360MFTsu5.1 (assembly GCF_000383495.1). Classification (NCBI taxonomy): domain Bacteria; kingdom Bacillati; phylum Actinomycetota; class Actinomycetes; order Mycobacteriales; family Mycobacteriaceae; genus Mycobacterium; species Mycobacterium sp. 360MFTsu5.1. The sequence goes on from NZ_KB911463.1 coordinate 446,053, forward strand.
TCGGCGCAAAGCGGTTGAGCCTGTTCGGTCATGACACCGAACGCGCCTTCGGGACGATCGGGCTGACCAACAACCTCGGCTGGGCCGACCCTGAACGCGGCATCAGCGCCGGACTCATCACCTCGGGCAAACCCCTCGTGTATCCAGAGGTGGGCCGATTCCCGACGCTCCTGTCCACGATTGCTTCACAGATCCCCAAAATTCGAAACTGATCGGTTCGGTGATCGTCGACTACATCGGCGCTCACCGCAGCCGGTTCTGGGTCGACCCGATCTGCACCGTGCTCGCCGAGCACGGCCTGCCGATTCGTCGTGTACGCGGGGCAGCTGGTTTTGAATCTGCTGTGGTCAGCGTTGTTCTTCGGCCTTGGCCGGCGCGGGGTAGCGCTCGTTGACATCGTGCTGCTCGACGTGGCCATCGTTGTCTCAATTGCGTTGTTCTGGAAGGTAAACCGCGCAGCGGCCGCGATGCTCGTCCCGTATCTCGGGTGGACGCCGTTCGCGACAGTGCTGAACTTCTCGGTGTGGTCGCTCAACGCCTGAGCAGTTGTGCCTGCCGTCCTCTAACACCGACTGCGGGTTGGTTGGCGATTCGGTGACCAGGGTTGTGGAACCAATGAGCGGTCTGGCCGGCCATTACGGTGATGTGCGGTTGGGTCGGAAGTGTTCGCGGTTCGCGACAATTCGGGCGGCCACGTCGGCGAGTTTGATGTTCATGTCTTGCGAGATGCGCCGCAGCCGGTCGAACGCCTCGGTGTCGCCGATGTCGAACAGCACCATCAACATGCCGACCGCTTTGCCGATTTCGCGGTTGGACTGCACCGCGTGGCGCAACCCGGCGACGTCCTCACCCAGCGCGGCTGCACTGGCGGCGACCGATGCAAAGGATGCCAGCACAATCGCTTGCGCCGCAGAGGTGGCGTCGAAGGCTCCGGGCGTATCCGAGAACAGGTTCAGGGCGCCCACTTTGTGGCCGTCGACCAGCATGCGGAACCCCATCGCCCCGCGCACGGGTGTGGCGGCCAGGACGCAGGCCGCCAACGACGGCCATTGGCTGTGGGTCGTCAAATCGGGGTCGATCTGGGCGGTTTCGGTGTCGATCGCATCCAAGCAGGGGCCGTCGCCGATTGCGCGTTCGAGGGCGTCGATGTCGGCGGCGACGTGATCACTGGCGGCGACGGTGACGTAGGTGCCACGGGGATCGCGCATCAGCACGCTGGCGTGGTCGCAGCCGTTGACCATGAGGGTCGCGGCCACGCACACGGCCTGGTAGACCTCGTCGGAATCGGTGCCCTCGTAGATCAAGCGCGCCAAATCGTGAAATGCCGCGAGGGCGTCGCTGGTGAAAAGGGTACTCAGCCGATCGTCAGGCACAAGCAACTTGTACCACCATCATCGGCTCTTCGTGACCGACCGGCAGGCTTTGCCCTGCCAATCGCGCCCACCGCCGCCGCCGGCCGGCCCGCGTGCACTGGCCGTGGGGCGGCGATGCGGGTCCAGCGCTAGTTTTCTCAACGCTGCGGTTGACGCCCACGCATCACCTGGCGGAGGCGCAGACCCAACCCGAACCCCAGCCTCCGAAGGGTGTGATGCCCGCGGCGCTGACACGTAAACCGCGTACGGGGCAGACCAGGCCCGGATGTCGGCGCTGAGTTGACGGACCGAGGTGTGGGTGCCGCGGCGCAGTTTCTTGATGGTCAGTTCGGCGAACCAACGTTCAACCGGGTTGAGGCAGGACGAACTGGTCGCACGAAGCGGGGATGGCTTGTCAGCCAACGCTTTACCGCCTGGGGTTGAGGCACTCCTTGCGTAGGCGGTTGTTGAACGATTCGATGTATCCGTTGTTCCACGGCGTGCCCGGCGGGATATAGACCATGCCGGTCTTGCTGTCGCAGAACTGTTGCAGCGCTTGAGAAATGAACTCCGGACCGTTATCCATCCGCAGCACTTTCGGTGGTCCACCGGCGGCGGCGAAGGCCTTGGCCAGTCCGTCGACGACCCGCTCGCCGGTGATGGACCGCTCGACGACATTGAGCACCGACAGACGGGTGTGCTCGTCGAGCATCGAGGCGATCTTGATGGCCTTACCGTGGATGGTGGAGTCGAACCGAAAGTCGATCGCCCACACCATATTCGGCGCGTCAGCGACCACCGGCGGCACCGAAGAGATCGGCCGCCCGGCGCGGACCGCAGCAACCGATGCTCAGTGGCCGCCGATCGGCTTGCCCAGCTGCGCCCACGCCTGACGGGTGAAGTCATCGGCAAGGACCTCGTCGGCTCCGGATTCGATACCGTCGAGCACCTGACGCACCACGTCCTGTGGTGTGGATTTGGGGGCATCGGCGAAGGACGCCATATCGGTGTCGACCAGGCCGACGTAGACGCCCATGACCTGCACTCCGCGTGGTCCGAGTTCTAGGCGCATGGAGTTGGTGGCACTCCACATGGCGGCTTTCGATACCCCGTAGCTGGCGCCGATAGGCAGCCAGGCGAGAACCGAGGCGACGTTGACGATCGCTCCGCAGCGCTCGGCAATCCGGTCGGCGAATGCTGATGCCATGGCCAGGGGGCCGAACAGGTTCGTTTCCAGCTCCGCGCGTAAGCCGGTGGTGTCGGGTGCTAAAACCGAGGCACCGCGCAAGATACCGGCGTTGTTGATGAGCACGCTGACGTCGCTGGCTGTTTCGGCCGCGGCGGCCACCGACGCGGCATCGGTGACGTCGAGTTGTAGGGCAATGAGCCTCGGATCGACAAGGTCGATCGCGGCGGTATCACGTGCTGCGGCATAGACTTTGGCGGCTCCGCGGTCTAACAGCTGGACGACGTATTCGCGTCCCATGCCGCGGTTGGCTCCGGTGACGAGGACTGTTTGCCCAGTGAGAACGGTCATGCTATTCCTGTTCCGTTGTTCATGATTTCATTTCGTTGTTGGTGTTCACGTCTGACTCGGTGGGTGCGGGAATCTGCGCCATGGCGTATTCGGCGAGTGCGGTGATGGTCAGGGCCGGGTTGACGCCGGGGTTGGCCGGCATCGCGGAGCCGTCGCAGACGAGCATGTTGTGATAGCCGTGAACGCTTAGGTTCGCATCGATGACTCCCTCGGCGCGGGTGGCGCCGATGACGGCGCCGCCAAGCAGGTGTGCGGTGGAGGGGATGTTGCCGAGCGCCTCCAGCACGTTGCTCTGGGCGATGCCCCCGGTGCGCTCGGCCAACCAGCGTGCGGCTTGGTTGCCTTTGTCGATGTAGGTCGGGGCAGGGTTGTCGGCGTTCGAGGCGGTGGACAACCGATAGCCGCTCCCCCACCGGCGTTTTCGGGCGCGAAACGCGATTGCGTTGTCGCGTGACTGCATCACCAACAGCATCACCATCCGCCGACTCCAGCCGACCGGCCACAGCGTTGCCAGCCAGCGGCGCGGATGCCGCACGATGGCGGCGATCCATTTCAGGGGCCGGGTCAGTCGGGTGCCGTCTCCGACCAGCACGGTGTAGAGCAGGCTGAGCATGTCGGCGTTCGGCCCATAGGTAAGTAGTTCGATGTGGGTGTCGGCGTCGACGTGCACGCTGCTGCTGGCAGTGACATCGCGCCAGCTTCCCTGATCTTCCGGCAGCAGCACGGTCAGCACGGATTCGCTGTTGGTGCGGACCAGTTCTCCGAGGCGGTCGCTGATGCGTGGCAGGGAGCCGCCGTGTTTGCAGTTGGCGAGCAGTTCGTTGGTACCCAGGGCCCCGCCGGCGAACACCACACCGCGGGTTGTGTAGGTCTGTCGCTGGCCGCCGGTGGGATGGACGGTGGTGACGTGGTAGCCGTCGCTGCCGTCGGCGCGTCCCATCGGGGTGACGTCGATGGCCTGGTGCTCGGGCAGGATGTGCACGCCATTGCGTTCAGCGAACCACAGGTAGTTCTGGGTCAGCGAGTTCACTGCCCCGACACGGCAGCCGACCATGCAGGCACCGCAGCGGGTACAGCCGGTACGGTCCGGGCCGGCGCCGCCGAAGTAGGGGTCGGGCACTGTTCTTCCCGGTTCGCCGAAGAACACCCCCGTGGGTGCGCGGCTGACGGTGTCTTCGGTGCCGAAGTGTCGGCCCATTTCCCGAATCCATTGTTGGTGTGGCGAATCGAATGGGACCGGCGCTGCGCCGAGCATTCGTTCTGCGGTGTCGTAGTGCGGCTTGAGGCGCTGTTCCCAGTCGCCGAGGTCGCGCCATTGGGCGTCACCGAAGAACTCTTTCTTGGCGCGATAGAGGACGCCACCATAGACCAGACTGCCGCCGCCGACACCGCTTTGGGAGGGGAAGAAGATGTGGCGGAATACTGAGGTGCGCATGATGCCGAGCTTGCCCAGCCTCGGCGCCCAGGTGTACTTGTCGAATTGCCACGCCGACCTGGGCAGGTCCTGTGGAGCGTAGCGGCGGCCGCGTTCGAGCACTCCGACGCGAAACCCTTTCTCCGACAGGCGTAATGCTGAAACACTGCCGCCGAAGCCCGATCCGATCACGAGCCAGTCGTAGTCAAAGAACCCATCACGGGTGGTCATTGTCGCCTGGGACGGTGACGACGACTTTGCCGGTGGCGCGGCCGTTTTCGACGTAGGCCAAGGCGTCTAGCGTGGCGTCGAACGGGAACACCCGGTCGATGACCGGACGGATGGCACCGCCGTCGACCAGGGCGCCCAGCTCACGGAGCTGGTCCCCGTTCGCGGTCATGAACAGGAACGAGTAGTGCACCGAGCGTCGTTTGGCCTTGCGCCGTACCGAGAAGCTCAGGGCGCGCATCGCTTGGACCAGCAGCCAGTTGGCCCCGAATTCGCGGGCGAAGGCGGGCTCGGGCGGTCCGGCGACCGAGATGACCGTGCCGCCGGGTTTGACGACCTGAAATGATCTGTCGAGCGTCTGGCCGCCCTGGGTGTCCAGGACGACGTCGTAGTCGCGTAGTGCGGTGGCGAAATCCTGTGTCTTGTAGTCGATCACGATATCGGCGCCGAGCGCCTTGACCCACGTGACGTTCTTGGTACTGGTCGTTGTCGCGACGGTGGCGCCCAAGTGTTTGGCCAGTTGGATGGCGATGGTGCCGAGGCCGCCGGAGCCGGCGTGGATGAGCACTTTCTGTCCCGGCCGCAACTGCGCCTTGTCGACCAGCGCTTGCCAGGCGGTGAGGCTGACCAGTGGCAGCGCCGCGGCTTCGTTCATGGTGACGGTCTTGGGTATGCGGGCGACGTCGTTCTCGTTGACGGCGAGGTATTCGGCGAAGGTGCCGATCCGGTCCTGGTTGGGTTTGGCGTATACCGCATCGCCAGGGGCAAACCGGCGCACCCGTGGGCCGGTCTTGACCACGATGCCGGCCAGGTCGTTGCCGAGGACGAGTGGAAGTTTGTACGGCAGAAGCGGTTTGAGTTCGCCGTTACGGATCTTGAGGTCCAGTGGATTGATGCTGGTGGCGTGGATCTGCACGAGGACGTCGTCGTCGCGGAGGTCGGGGACGGGACGTTCAACCGGTTTGACCGTGTTTTTCTTGCCGTAGCGGGTAAGGGCGAACGCTTTCATGGTGTGGCCTTCTCGGTGCGTTGGTTGGTCGGTGCGGTGTGCGCGGCGCGCAAGGGGGCCTTGTCGGTTTTGCCGACAGGGTTTTTGGGGATGGTGTCCAGAATGCGGATTTCGGTGGGGCGTTTGTAACCCGCGAGACTCAGTGCACAGAGAGCCTGCAGTGCGTTGAGGTCGACGGTGGCCCCCGGACGTGGTGCGACGTAGGCCACGACTATTTCGCCCCATTTCTCATCGGGTGCCCCGATGACCGCCGCTTCGAGCACATTGGGGTCGCTGGACAAGACGTCTTCGATCTCGCGGGGATAGATGTTCTCGCCGCCCCGGATGATCATGTCTTTGGAACGGCCGGCCAGGGTCAGGTAGCCGTCGGTGTCGAGGTGACCGATATCGCCGGTGTGCAGCCAACCGTCGATGACCGTGGTGGCGGTGGCCTCGGGGCGGCCGAGGTAGCCGCGCATGACGTTCGGCCCGGCGATGATGACCTCACCGTCGGTGCCGGTAGGAACGTCGTCGCCGTTGGCGTCGACGATCCGAATCCGCTGACCCGGGAACGGTTTTCCGACTGTGCCGGCGCGGGGAGCATCGGGTGGGTTGATCGTGGAGGCGCAGGTGCCCTCCGAAAGCCCGTAGCCCTCAATGAGGGGGAATCCGTAGCGAGTTGCGAAGCGGTTCAACAACTCCGGCGATGCCGGTGCGGCGCCGCAGATCGCGAAACGCACCGACGACGTGTCGGGGGTGATGTCGTCCGGCAGGGCAGCCAGCATGGTGTAGATGGTGGGCACCGCACTGAAAAAGGTGGGCCGCTCGCGTTCGATGAGCTCGAAGAAGGTCTGGGGCGCGAAACGGTCGGAGATGACGACGCTGGCCCCGGCCAACAGCGGCGTGATCACGCTGACGACAATCCCGTTGACGTGAAACAGCGGCAGGATCAGCAGGCAGCGGTCGGTCGGCCCGATCTGCAGGGCCTGGCGGCCCATCTGGGCCATCGCATCGAGATTGCCGTGGTCGAGCATCACGCCCTTGGGAGTGCCCGTGGTGCCGCTGGTGTAGATCAGCAGCGCCAGCGCCGCAGGATCGTCGTGCGGTGTCGGATCGGCCCCGACAGCTGTGGTGGCCAACCGGGCGACGCTCAGAGTAGGTACCCCGGTGACGGGGATGCCATCGTCATCGATCACCAGCAGTCGCGCCCCAGAGTCGGCGAGCTGGCGATGGACCTCATCGTCGGTGAGGCTCGGATTGACCGGAGTGACCGCGGCGCCCAGCCGCCAAGCCGCGAACAGCAGCACCACGAACTCGACACGGTTGCGCAGCTGGGCGGCCACCACGTCCCCGACACTGATCCCCACGTCGCACAGGTGCTGCGCGGTGGCCAAAACACGGTCATGTAGTTGTGCGTTGGTCAGTGTGTGGCGGGCGTCGGACACGGCTGGTCCGTTCGGGTCGTACTCAGCACGCCGGTCGGTGAGCGTGGATAGCTTCATGGTTGTCCTGCTTGTTCGGGGGCGGGAATGGCGAACATGGTCAGCGTCGCGCAGACGGTGTGGTAGATGCCGACGAGGAAGGCAATGTCGATCAATCCGTCTGCACCGAACGTACTTTCAGCCTCGCGGTAAAGCGCGTCGTCGACGCGGTGAGTGGCCGATAGTTGCCGTGTCAGGCGCTGCGCGAGCGCTTCGGGTGCACTGAGTTCAGCGGGGACATCACCATTGGCGATCATCCGGGCAGCGTCCTCGGACAGTCCCGCGTGTTGGGCCAGCGCAATGTGTGCGTACAGCTCGTAATCGGCCTGCCAGACCGCGCCGACGGTGAGGATGACCACTTCCCGGACCCGATCGGTCAACGAGGTATTGGCGTGTTCAGCGACCGATAGGTCCAGCAGGGACGATGTGACGGCGGGATTGCGCAGTGCGGGGTTGAACGGGCCGATGAGCCGGCCGTCGCCGGCTATGGTCCGGAATCCGGCGGCGTCGGCCCACGGCACGATGCGCGCGATCATCCGATCAAACACAGCGCGTTGCGCCGGGGTCAGCGTCATGGGGTCGGCCAGCGGTAGTCGGCCGCCCAAGGCATCGGCAGTCACGGCGCGACGTGTATCGGGTTCAGGTGACGAGTCAGGAATTCGGTCTGATCGGCGACCAACTGCTCGAATGGTTCGCCGAGGTAGAACGCGAAATGGCCTGCGCTGTAATGTTTGATCTCGCCGCGGGGCGCCGACCGTGCGTAGCGTTCGGTCTCTTCGGGTGGGGTGACCGTGTCGGTATCGCTGATGCAGAACAGGATGGGAAGCGCGATCTTCTTGGCGGCCCGTCCCGGCCGGTAGGCCATGATCGTCGGTGCCACACGTGCGGCGACCTCGTTGCGGAACGTCGAATTCGCCGGTAGGAGTGCCTGATAGCCGGGTAGCGCGTCCGGAGCGTTCATCAACGCCAGAGTTCCCGGAGCGCCCGCCAGCGGAATCATCGCAGGTTTCCGCCGGCGCAGGATCGAGGCGTAATCGCGGGCTACCAATGGCAGAACTTTGAGTGAACCGAGCGGCCCGAGCGCAAGCGCGGACGCCAGTCCGTCGGTGAACGGGCATTGGGCCACAGCCGCTTTCAGCTCAGGGTGACGGGAAGCGACCGTGATGGAATGGCCGCCGCCGAAAGAGCTGCCCCACACCGCGATCCGGGTGCCGTCGACATCGCGCCGTGCCTTCACGTAGGCGATCGCCGCGTCCCAGTCGGCGAGTTGGCGCTTGATCGACAGCAGCTGGCGGGGTTGACCCGTACTGTCGCCGAAGTGCCGGTAGGTGAAGGCCAACGCGGCGATGCCGGCCTGCGCGAACCGCTCGGCGAACGCGTCCAGCCGCATCTCCCGGGTGGCGCCCAGGCCATGCCCCAGGATCACCACCGGTGGCGAGGCCACACCCGTGGGCAAGTAGAGCCACCCGGCGCAGGTGTCCTTGCCGGAGGTGAACGATACGTCCTGTCGCGTAAATGACTGTGGCGAGGTCATTTCCGCGCCCCCGCGCCGCCGATGCCGTCGAGTGCAGGTACCGTGCCTGATTCCAGCGCGCGGTCGTAGACGTCATCGTGATACAGCGGCAGCTCACCCGAGGATTCGATGTCGGCGAGGTACTGCAACATCAGCTGCTGGCCTTCCGGGGATTGATCGGTGCCGAGGAATTCGGTGCGCTCGACGTGCAGACCCTCCTGCAACGACATGGACCCGCCGAAGTAGACCGACCGCTTGATCGCCTCGACCGAGCCCTTCGTCCGCTTGCCGAAATATTCGGCGACCTCGACCGCCCGCGTCACGACGTCCTCGGGGGCCACCACTTCGTCGACGGCGCCGTTGGCCAACGCCTGTGCGGGAGTGAACGGTTTGCCTTCCAAGATGGCGACCAGTGACTTGTGGGTGCCGATGAGCCGAGTCAGACGCTGGCTGCCACCGCCGCCCGGCATGATGCCCAGCAGCACTTCGGGTTGGCCGATGAAGAAGTCGCCGTCGGCCATGATCCGCAGATCGCAGGCCCACGCGAATTCAGCACCCAGCCCGAGAGCCGATCCGTTGAGGGCAGCGACAAAGATGACGCCGCTGGCGTTCATCTTCAGGAACGTCGCGTGGAGCCGATCCAGCTGTGCGACACCGCGCAGCGGTGTTTTCTGCACCACCGGATCCAAGACCCGGGCGCGGTCCACGCCGCGGGCCAGACGCAGGGCGGCCGACGCGCTGCGCCGGCCCAACTCGGGCACCGCGGCACCTTCTGCTTGTAGCCAGCGCACATCCGCGTGACTGACGAACCTCCCCGGGCGTGCGCCGGTGAACACCACGGCGTGCACACCGGGGTCACGGTCGGCCCGGTCCACCAATGCCTCGAGCTGCCGTGCGATTTGGATCCCGAACAAACTATGCGGGCCACCGTCTACCCGGGCGACCAACACCCGTCCGTGGTCCTCGATCACCAGATCGCCTCGTACTTGCTGTGTCATCGCCGTCCTTTCGAGCGAACCATCTGTAACGAATTTCTGTTCTGGGCAAGGGTTCCCACCTGCCCGCCGAACCAATAGCTGGCGGCCATCAGAAGCTCTTGCCGAGCGTCAGCACAGTTCCACACGGCGGCTCAACCCCCATGCCTGGTATCGAGTTCAGACAGTGCGCGTTGCACGCCGACGTCGCGTGCCAGTCGGGCATCGACCACGGGGCCGAGGACACCGCGCAATGCCGAGACCGGGCGCCAGCGCGCTGGTGCGGATACGGTGCGTCGGCGCTGTTCGAGGCCATTGACAATGACTGCTGCCGCCGTGGCCGGCTGGATGCGTTTGAGAATGAACCTCGGCATCGCCGACATCAAAGCTTGCACGTGCGGGTCTTCGTCGATGCCGTGCTGGATCATGCCGGTCTCGATGAGCGAAAAATATGCGGTCATGGCCGTTGCGCCGTGGCTGGCCAGTTCGACGGCGAGCGCGCGACCGGCTTGCTCGACCGCCGCCTTGCTCATCGCATACGGCATTGCTCCTGCACCATTCAGGTAGGCGAAAACCGAACTCACCAAGGCGATCTGGCCACGATTGTGAATGACTGAGTCAATCGTCGCCGACACCGTGTTCAGGACGCCGGACACATTGACCGACAGCACACGGTTGACCTCGTCGGTCGTCAGGGTACGGAATGTTCCCCCGCGCCCCATCAGGCCCGCGTTGGCGATGGCTACGTCGATGGGCCCGAATCGGTCCTCGGCTTTGCGGACTGCGGCATGGACGGAGTCGATCGCCGTGACGTCACAGTCCACGGTCAGGACCTGCCCCGGCGGCAGCGTCCGAGCCGTTCGTTCTGCGGCACTGCGGTCTATGTCGGCAAGGGCAACCTTTGCGCCGCGCTGAGTCAGCAACGCCGCCGTCGCCGCGCCGAGCCCGCCTCCCGCGCCGGTGAGGAATACGACCTTGCGGTCCAGCGAGTAGGTCTGCTGACGCGCGTGAGCCATCACGAAACTCTCTCTGCCGTAATGGATTCGCTACTGGCCGTCGCCGGCGAGGAATGACGCGGCGATCGGCGCGAACTGCTCGTGGTACTGGAAGATGCCACCGTGCCCGGAGTTGGGATAGATGATCAGTTCCGATCCCGCGATGCGCCGGTGTAGGTCCTCAGACAGCACCGTTGGCACCATGCGGTCGTGGTCACCGTTGGCGATCAACGTCGGCTGAGTGATCTTTGACAGGTCCGACGGCCTGGAACGGCCGTAGGCCTTGATCGCTTTGAGCTGGGTCTGGAGCGCACCGATCGTGATGTCCTTGTCGCGGTCGGTGGTCCGTTCCTTGAGTCGGTTGACGAACTGCTTGCCGGCACGCTTGCCCACGGCGTCGCGGTTGAAGAACAAGAACTCCTTGGGATCAGAACGAGTCAGCGTGGCCCGCAGCATGTCCCAGTAAGTGACGCCCGCCACCTTGTCCATGTCCTTGCCGCCGCGCGGCCCGGTCCCGGTCAGCACCAGCCTACGCACCAGTTCAGGATGCTTGAGCACCAAATCCTGAGCGATCATGCCACCCATCGAGAACGAGAACACATCAATCTTCTTGAACCCCAACGCCGTGATGAAGGTGTACGCATCGTCGGCAGCTTCTTCGATGGTGCCCGGCACTTTGCCGCTGGACGCTCCCACGCCCTTGTTGTCGAAGGCGATCACGTGGCGGGTCTTGGCGATCGGGTCGATGATTCGTGGATCCCAATTGTCCAGGGTCGCGGCCAGGTGCACGAAGAAGACCACCGGGATGCCGCCTTTGGGACCGAGTTCGCGGTAGGCATAGGTGGTGCCCCCGGCAGTTACAGTGCGCGACGGCGCCTTGGCGTAGGAGGTGATGATGTCACCGATACTGCTCATGAGGTACTCGTTTCTTTAATAGTGCTGCGGTGCATGAGATTTGCGCGACCCGACTGACAATCAGTCAGCGAGGAACCCGAGAGCGTCGGGAACGAAGGTGGTGTGATGCTGGAAGATCCCGCCGTGCCCCGAGCGCGGGTAAATCTTCAACTCCGCGTTGGGAATTCGCCGCGCCATGTCCGCCGACAAGCTGCTTGCCACCATGAGGTCGTCATCGCCGTTGGCGACCAGGACGGGAACCGTGATCCGCGACAGGTCGTCGGGTGTGGCCTTGCCGCCGTTGACGATCGCTTTGAGCTGCGCGAGCCGCGCTTGCATCGAGACCTTCTTGTCCCGATCGAAGGTTCGCTCCTGTAGGCGGGCGAAGTAGTCGGAGGCGGCGCGTTTACCTTCCGCAGTGCGGGGAAAGAACAGGTACTCGCGGGGGTCTTTCCGCGTCAGGAGGGCCTTGGCGTAGGCGACGGCGACGATCTTGCGCATCGCGTCGATTCCGCCGCCGCCGCGAGGTCCGGTGCCCGCCAAGATCATTCGCCGAACCAGGTCGGGCGCTTTGAGCGCCACCACCTGCGCAACGGCCCCGCCGAGGGAGAACCCGATCAGATCCACCTTGGTGAAGCCGAGCGCGCGGATGAACGCGATCGCGTCGTCGGCCATCTCGTCGATGTTGTCCGGTACTACCGATCCGGTCGCCCCAACGCCTCGGTTGTCGAACGCGACGACACGGTGGTGCGCCGCGATGCCGTCGATCACTCTCGGATCCCAGTCGTCGAGCACGGCGGTGAAGTGATGCAAGAACACCACGGGCACGTCGGATTCGACGCCGAGCTCCCGGTATGCGAACGGCACTCCGTTGACGTCGATTGTCTTGGTGGGTGCGTCTTTCCAGCTGAGCATGGTCAAACCTCTTTGCGTTGGGTACGAATTGGGATTCTGGGCGTTATCGGATGCCGCGTTTGGGGCGCAGCGACGCGGTTCCGTTGCGCTTGAGCATCGCGAGGGTGGTGGCAAGTCGACCACGGTTCAAGTCGGGCTCGAGCCCAGCTCCGAGGCGGTGGAGCTGATCGGTGCTCCAGCTGATGTTGAGCACGCCGTCAAGCGCTTTGACATCGACGAATCGGCTGACCAGGCTTCGCATTCCGTACTTGAGTTCGCGGGTCGGAAGCACGTCGAGCTGGCCGGACAATATGGCCGCTGCGGCGTCGGGCATGGTCACCGTCGGACGCGCCAGGCCCACCACGTCACAGTCTCCCGATTCGATTGCCTGCGCCATGGCTTCCCGCGACCGGAAACCGCCGGTGACCGCCAGCGGTACCTGCCCGGCCGCTTGGCGAACGGTGCGTGCGTAGTCGAGGAAGTAGGCTTCGCGGGCTCGGGTACTCGCTGCTGCCGATCCCGACATGGCCGGCGATTCATAGTTCCCGCCGCTGATTTCGATCAGGTCGATGTCTTCTCGGGCCAGCGCACTGACCACCTCACGCGAGTCGTCTTCGGTGAACCCACCCCGTTGAAAGTCAGCCGAGTTGAGCTTCACACTCACCGCGAATGCCGGCGACACGCGAGCCCGGATACCGCGGACCACTTCGAGCAGGAAACGCATCCGGCGCTCACTGTCGCCGCCCCACTCGTCATCACGCAGATTCGTCAGCGGCGACAGGAACTGGGTGACCAGATATCCGTGCGCGCCGTGGATCTGGACGCCGTCGAATCCCGCCGCTTCGCACACCGATGCCGCAGTCACGAAACGCTCGATGATCCCTTCGATCTCCGCGCCGGTCAGCGCGCGCGGTGTGGGCGAGCCCGGCAGACTTAGGGGCACGGCGCTAGGCGCAACCGGAGTATGGCCGATGGCCAGCGGATTGGATTGCCGCCCAGGATGGTTGAGCTGCGCCCAGATCGGTACGCCGGCGTCGTGAGTGGACTTGACCCATCGCGACAGTGCCGCCAGATCCCGGTCGTCCTCGATCACCACGTTCCCCGGTTCCCCCAATTGGGTGCGGTCGACCATGACGTTGCCGGTGATGAGCAGCCCGTAGCCGCCGCGGCTCCATCGGTCGTAGAGGCGCACCAAACGGTCATCGGGCGCGTGGCGCCCATCAGCCAGGGCCTCGCTCATCGCGGCCTTCATGATCCGGTTGGGCAGCACCAGGCCGTTGGGCAGCCGGAGTGGTTGATGTAGGGCGTTCATCGGAGCCTCTCGCCGCGGAACTTTGCTATTACGATCATAATATTATGACTGTACTATCATCGTCAAGAGTGGTTCGTGACACAAGCGGAGGTGAGTTCCATGGCCAGGTATGGAGCGGAACACAAGACTGAGACGCGTCGGCGCATCATCGCGGCAGCCAGCCGGCGCCTCAAGCAAGACGGTATCGACGGTTCAGGGATCGCCGCGGTGATGTCCGACGCCAACCTCACCAACGGCGCGTTCTACGCACACTTCGAATCCAAGAACGATCTCGTCGCGAACGTCATCGCCGATCAACTCGAAGGGCAGCGTGCCGCCGTCAGCGCCCTAGGGGCTGATCGCGATTCACTGGAAGGCTATATCCGCACCTATCTGTCCACCGAACACCGGGACAACCAACCCGACGGCTGCCCGACGGCACCGTTGCTGAGTGAAATCGGACGTTGCGATGACGTCGTCAGGGACGCCTATTCCGCTGGGGCACAGTCGATCGTCCAAGAAATTGCCGCGCATCTCCCAGCCGCGTGGTCGGGAGCGAATCGGATGCAGACAGCGTGGGGACTGTTCAGCATTCTGGTCACGTCGCTGCAACTCGCCCGAGCGATCACCGACCCCGAAGTCTCCACCCAGGTGCTCGACGCCGGGATCAACAACGCACTTCGGATACTCGACAGTCCAGAGTGACATCGTCAGCGGCGACAATCAGCCCGCCGCGCGGCCATCTGGGAAATTTGCACCAGTGCAACATGTTTCGAGCCTGATACGCCGACCATAGCCTCGCAGATCGACCTATCGCACCCAGCGGGCCAACGACTGCGATCCAAATCACCTGCGTCGCGGACATTTTCGCGGCACCCGGCGGTGCGCGCCCGGCAACATTCGCGCGGCATGTCGGGGTTGCTACCAGCAGACCCGACGAGGCGATAAGGTCACGTCGCGTTGCGTGAGCACGGCGGTCTGGCCTCGTTTACGCACTCGCGTGCGACGCCACGACCGCATCGGAGTGAGAGGCCTCGGCCAATTCGGCGGTGTCCCCCAGTCCGACGAAGACGTTCACCATCATCGGCTGCAGGACCTCGCGGACTGGATCCCGAAATTGCACGAAGTGTCCGCCAAGCTCGAGCGTGACGAATCCATGTACCGAGCTCCACAGCTGGAAAGCGACAGCTTCTGGGTCTTCGTCGGTGCGCACGCGGCCGCTACGAGTCAGCCGGGCGCAGGCCACGACCAGCTGGGCGTAGGCGGCCTGGAATTCCTCGGATCGCCTACCTCCGCCGGACTGCGAGGTTTGCGGCGGTCGATAACTACCGCGAGTCGACAACCCGAACATCAAGTCGTATCGATGTGGATTGTTCTGGGCGAATTGCCGGGTGGCCAGTGCCATCTCGAACAGTGTGGTGACAGGATCATCGCTGACGGGTACGGCAGCGAATGCTTCGCTCAGGTCGCGAAAGCCCTTGTCGACAACGGCTTGTAACAGTTCGGGCAGTCCGCCAAGGTGGTAGTACACAGCGGTCGTGGACACCCCTGCGGCCTCGGTGACCGACCGTGCCTTGATCTCTGACGGCCCCTCTTCGGCGAGCAGCATTGTCGCTGCCTCAACCAGCAGCTCGACGATTTGCTCGGGCGTCAGCCGCGGGGAGGTTTCTTTCCTGGCCTTGGGCATCCGAGTCGCGCACCTCCAATTCACCGACCTCGATCTCGTGAAACGAGGTTACAACCATCAACGGGCGCTTACCGGTTGCCGCCCGCCCAACAACCGACATCTAGCAACCAGGGATTGCCATAAGTGACGCAGCGCACTAATCTCATAACGAAGTTTATAACGAGGTTACACACCAGGAGTTCATGATGCCCACCCCGCGGAGCACTCAACAGCGCATCCACACCGAGGAACTCGACGGCGGGGTGATCCTGGCCCGTTTTGTCGGCAATGACCTGGGATTGTTCTGCCGCGATGATGCTCCTGAGCTGGCCGACCTCGTCGAGCGCGCGGACCGCGATAGCAACGTGCGGGCCGTGGTGTTCACCGGCTCTCACCCGGACCGGTTCATCAGTCACGCCGATCTGAAGTGGCTGCAGGAGGACGGAGCGGTCATCCCACCCGTGGGGCGCCGCGTCACCAGGGTCGTGTCTAGGGTCGCCCACCAGTTCGGCCGCAACAAACTCACCCGATGGTTGGCGGGCAAGACCCCAATGATGGGAGCAGTTCAGCTCGACCGGGTGCACGAGACGTTGCTGCGCATGACCACCAGCTCCACCATCTTCGTGGCGGCCCTCAACGGGTCGGCACTCGGCATGGGCGCAGAGCTGTGCTGGGCGTGTGATCTTCGGTTGATGGCCGAGGGCGACTACTTCATCGGACATCTTGAGGTGCTGCTTGGTTTTCCACCCGGCGCGGGAGGAACCCAACGCCTGCCCCGGTTGATCGGTGCGCACCGTGCGCTGGTGGCGATCCTCGAAGGAAAGCCCTTCCCGGCCGAGGAAGCGTTGCAAGTTGGGGCGATCGATGAGATCGTGCCCGCCGATCAGCTGATCGCCCGGGCCGTCGAACGCGCCAAGTACTTGGCAGCCCGGCCGACCGAGGCGATCGCCGCGATTAAGCGTGCGGTGAATGTGGGTGGATCGCTGTCGATGGCCGAGGGCCTGCACCTCGAACGAACCGAATTTCTCGCCTCGCTGCCCCAGCGGCAGGCGCAAGACATCATGTCGCGCTACTTGTGCGACACCGCCGACGCTGGTGAGTTGCCGCTGTACCGGCCCGGCGGCTACGACGCCGCCCTCGCACACGGCAGCGCTGCCATCAACAGCGCGGCAAAGGCGTAGCACCATGGCACGACAAGCGCCCAAGAATTTTCGCCGACGCAACGTGGCATTCCGGTCCGGCGACTCGTTCTGCTCGGCCTGGCTGTATCTACCGACCACGGGTTCGGACACCCCGGTGCCCGTTGTGGTGATGGGGCACGGTTTGGGAGCCACCCGGGAGATGGGTCTGGCCCCGTACGCCGAGCGATTCGCCGCAGCCGGGTTGGCGGTGCTCGTCTTCACCTATCGCCACCTCGGCGATAGCGGCGGGGAACCACGCCAGGTGTTGTCGATGGCCAAACAGCTGGCCGATTGGGACGCCGCGATCGACTACGCCGCCGGACTTCCTGAAATCGACCGCAGCCGCCTCGCGGTGTGGGGAAGCTCGTTGGGCGGCGGGCACGCCATCGCGGTCGCCGCGCGCCATCCTGAGCTCCGTGCCGCGGTCTCCCAATGCCCGTTTACCGACGGGCTGGCCTCAGCAGGCGCCCTCGGCATGCGCGAATCCTTGACGCTATTCGGATTCGTGGCCCGCGACGTGCTGGCCGCGGTCCGTGGCAAGGAGCCGGTCTGCGTCCCCGTCGCGGCCGCGCCCGGCCAGCCGGGGCTCATGACCGCACCGGATGCGGTGCCCGGCATGCTGGCGCTGCTGCCCGAAGGCTACCCATGGGTGAACCGTGCAGCGGCCCGAAGTGTGATGAGCCTGATCCGCTATCGACCGGGACGGTCGGCCAAGCATATTGCAGCGCCGATCCTGATCTGTATCAGTTCAACCGATTCGGTCGCTCCGCCCGCGCCGACTGAGCGTTATGCGCGGCAGGCACCGCGTGGGGATGTTCGGCTCTATGCCGCAGGACATTTCGAGTTCTATTTCGGAGAGGCATTCGAGCGATTGGTCGCTGACCAGACAGAGTTCCTGGTGCGTCATCTGCAACCAGCGGCCGTCACAAGCGGGCTGAAGGTCACGGACGGATAGAAGATGTCGGATGCGGCACTGCGACTACTGCTGTGGGTGCTCGGGCAGTGTATTGCGCAGGGATCTCGGTATATGCCATCGCTGCGCTCCCAGATCACCCGAACATTGGTGTTTGAATTGTCGGCCGGTGACACTGTGGCTCGGTATTGGGTTTTCGACGGGCAGTTGCGCCGCGCCGCAACATATTCCGGTCATGCCAAGGCTCCCGACTGTGCGGTTCACCTCAGTTCGAGTTGGCAAGCGCTGCGCGCGCTCAGCTCTCCGCTCACGGTCGACAAGATCGTCTCCGGCCTGCACAACGGCACGGTCACGCTTCACGGCAGCGCCTTCGTGCTGCTGTGGTTCTACGGCCTGACTCGAAAATTCGTCAAGATCGGCCGCGTGACCGGACCGCGTCACCGCATTCCCGGCGCGTACATCGCCCATGACGACGCGGCGTGCGGTGCGGAGAAAATCGTGATCGAACCCGCGGTCGTACGCCTGGAACCCGGGTGGACGGCCGCGTGGAAAGCACGTTCGACCTTGTCGATGGTCCGCGCCTGCACCGATGAACCCATGATGGAGCCTTGAGATGACGCTGACGCACACGAGACACACCGACACATCGGCAGCCTCGGAGGGGCTCAACGACCGATCCGTGGGGTGGCTGAGGTTCTTATGGGACAAGGCCACCACCGACGACGACTGGTCGGATGAAGGCGAGCCACATCCGTGGTGGGACCGCTACAGCGAGCCCCCGATGTGCGCTTTCCCGCGCTTCGACCTGGCCATGATGGGTTATGTCCTGCCCATGATGCTGGAAGCGACTCCGGCGTGGCGGGAAGGCTATACCCGCATCCTCGACGAACTGGCACGCCGCTATGTGAGCTTCTGGGGTGGCGTCGACTGGAACACCCTCATCGGACCCGACCCGGGCGTCGACAAATATCCACCCGAATGGCTGATGGTGGTGCCCGAGCATCTGCGCGGCCGCTACTCGCTGCCAGGCTGGACCGGAAACGGCATCGAGCCGTGGGGGCTGCAGCCGGACCCGGTCGGCTGCGACGGCAACCTCTTCTACCGGGGATGGCTGAACCTGCTGTTGGGCATGCGCCACTACGTGTCGGGTCAGCCGACACACACGACGCCGTTCGACGTTTCCGGCTACCAGAACCGTAGGTTCTCCTGGACGCACCAGCGGATCGCCCAGTTCATCTCCGACCAGCTATCGGCCAGACCGCAGGGCGCGCACTGCGAGAACACCAAGATCTGGCCGTTCTGCATGAGCGCCGCCGGCCTGGGCCTCAAGCTCTACGATTCGCTGCTGCACACGACGGTCAACGAACCGTTCCTGGATTGGATCGCGTTCGCCAAGAAGCACTACATGGGACGGGACAGGCGCGGCCGCATCGAATGGGTGGCGTTCTACTACGACCCCATCGAGAACGCGACAATGACGTTCCCCGGCCCGGTGAACGCCTACAGTGCCCTCTGCCTCCTCCACTACATCTATCCGCAGGACCCCCAACTCGGCATCGACCTGTACGAATCGGCGATGCGCCAGTTGGGCTGGAATAACCCCAAGGTGCCAGTCGTCCAGTTGGCCGACGACCCCCAGATGCTCTCCACCGCCCTGTGGATGGCCCGCGAAATCGGCGACACGACCACATGGGAACGCCTGCGCGCCACATCGGAAAGCGAGTTCACACCGCGATTCTTCGGTGAAGAAAACACGCGCTTCGCGTACTGGCCCGACCGCGACGACGCATGGCCGCGCGGCCAACTCAACGCCACCATGATGATGATCGAATGCGCGGCACCCGGGGCCTGGTCGCGAGTGTTCACCTCCCCGAACACCACCATGTACAACGAGCCGACCGTGCGGGACCTCGACTACCCGCTGATCGGCATTCGGCGTACCCACAACGATGTTGCGCGGCGGGTCCTCGAAATCGACACGTTCGCCGCCACCCCGTCACAGCGGGGAGCCACGACGACGTTCACCGTCGACAACCTGCCACACGGTGCGGAAATCTCGCTCGATATTGACAACCGCCCGTGCCAGTCCTGGCGGCGATCAGCCGCCGGCGCGGTAGCCATCGATCTCGACATCGATGCTCATCGGATCCGCCTCACCTACAACTGACCGCACGCCCAAATCCCCTGTCCAGCAACGAAAGGCACGCTCATGACCAATTTCGCCGACCTGGCCCGCCGACTGTCCGAGCTCCTCGGCCTCCCCGAGACAGCAGTGGCGATGAGCTTCGACACTCCCGATGACGCCGCTACCGCGACGCCGGCTGCAGCACAACCTGCCGGATGCTGCTTTTGGGCTCCGGCCCAGCAGCAACGCATCGACACCGTCGGCGCCGATCACTCCAACTGCAGCGTCGGCAGCTATACACACGGTCTCATCCCCCTCGAACAAGCCGCCAGCGGCGCAGACACCGCCGCCCTCATCGGCAGCGGCTGGGTCGGCGAAGCCGACCTGACGGCCGCCGCCGCGTTGCCGTTCCGGCCCAAAACGATCACCTACCAGCCGCTGGTGGAGGTCGAACACGCCGACGTCATCCTGATCAGACTTTCACCGACTGCGCTCATGACGCTGCTCGGAGCCGCCCCCGACCTCGTTCTCGCCCGCAAACCGCAATGTGTGATAGTTCCCCTCGCTTACGCCGGCCAAGTCGCCGTGAGCCCCGGCTGCGCGGTCAGCCGGACGCGCACCAACCTCCGCGAAGACGAATTGACATGCGCTATCCCCGCACGTGCTCTCGAGTCACTCATCAAGCAACTGGAGACCACCACGGCCGCGGACCGTGCGGTCAGCGAATTCGCCGCCGCAGACATGAAACGCAACTTCACCACGGCGTGACCGTGATCCGACGCCCCGACCCAGGTTCAGGGCAACGCGAATGGTGATGGTTCCGGTCGATATCCCCAGATCGCCGGCCAAGTTTCGGTAGGCCACAGCGGCCACTCCACCTTCATCGACGAACTCGAGTGCCCGGGCACAGGTGGACTCGACACGGGTGTCCAGCGATACGGGACCCCGAGCGCCAGTTGGGTTGTGATCTCGCCATGCACCCGTCCGCGGTCTGTCTCGTGCACTTCATGCATCATGGACCGCCGGTAGGCGACTATTGCGTGTACCCGGCGCGGAGAAGCGCGGCAGCCAGAGCGGGACACAACGAATTCGAGTACGGGTTGACCGAACGCCGAGTGAATCAAATCGCTTCGGATAGCTGATTCGGTCCGATGAAGGAGCAGATCGTGAACAATGCGAAAGTCGAAGTGACTCATCACGAGATGACTCGACTCGACATCCACACCGCAATGCCGTTCGCGGACTTCCGGGCGCGTTTCGAACGCGCTGCGCCCGTGTTCGACGACGACGTCGTTCGAGGCCTAGTTGAGCGTCAAGCTCCGTGGGCCGACATGCGGGCGGCTACGGAGAAGATGGCACCGCATGAGTTGATTCGTTACGTCACGATCGATGCCACAGCTGTGATGTCCCTGGCCGGCAACCGCACGCAGGCGCCCGTCCATGGGCATGTTCCGGGCCCGCTAGTGGCCCGCCGACGTTGTCCCTGGCGCGGTCCCCCTCGGCGAAATAGCCGCGTCCCAGGAATAGAAACGAAGATCTAGTACCTGGACGCGGGGGACGTTCAGCGACGAAGAACACCGCCACCTCGATCAATTCTGCGTCGGGTGCGCCGGAGAGCCAGTAGGACAGCATCACTGGTGCCTGTACGCCGCTTGTTCCGCCGTACCGAGTCTTCCGGCTCGCGCGTTTCACAAGGCGTGGCGGGTCCACCATCATTCGAGCGCTTGGCGGTGGCCTGGCTGTCGTCGGCGATGTCGATAGCCTTTGTGGCGAAATCCCAAGTGAGGGTTGCTCCAGCACTACCCGACAGCCCAGCGCAGGCTATCCGGACGTGAGCTCTCCCTTGACATCGGTCGACTTTGTGGCAGTCCCGTCGCTTCGGTGGTCGAAATTGTCGCGGCACTCGCCAAGAACATCAACGAGGACGTGCGCAACCGGTGGGTCATTGGGCAGCGGTGGCGGTATCACCCAAACCTGCACATCGACGCCATCGCGTTTGAATGTGGCAGCGTGCGAATGAAAGTCAGGATCCGTCCGCCAACCACGTTCCCGCAATCGGCTGAGGACTGATTCGGGAGTCACTTCACGGGACCGCTCGGCCCCAGGCATCCACAACCCCATACTGACGTGACCTCGGAACGGTGCTTTGCCGTAGTCGTTGCACGAGTCGTACCCGAACTTCGCCTCAGCCACCTCGGCACCCAGGTCGGTAACCACCTGGCGGGAGACGTCAATGACCTGGCGGCGCGCTTCCTGCGGAGAAATTGGATTCAGCACGAAATCAGAGCATCCCGTCACAGCCAGCAGCGCCAGTAGCGCCGCGGCAACTCGTTCGCGTGTCAATCGTCATTTCTCCCTGTCGGTTTGGGCTCACCGCTAGCCATCTTTCTCCTAATGGCGATGGTCGTTGTGGGGAACGTGTACCAGCTCCGGGTCGACCACCGGTGGGATGGGCAGCCCTGGAATCGGCGGGACATACGTCTTGAGGCCGCATCCGGCCAGCAATCGCCACCATGTGGATGCCGTTGGCGGGGCTCCTTGTCATCGCGATCGTCGGTTGCGGCACACACCGGATCCGGGGCGATCCAGGAAACATTTACGACAGCCAATTCTGTTGCGGTGCAAAAGAAGCCACGGACGTGAACACCCGCCTCCGGACACGCGTTTTAGCGCCGAAGGGCATTACAGGCGCTCGGCAACATTCCTGATGCTGCTTAACGATGCAGCGCACGCGTGCCGAGGCCCTACAACCAGCTGTCGAGATGCAACGAAGATTGACAAGACACGCCTGGCTACTTTGACAAAATTTCGGCGTGTCGCGGAGGCTTGTCAAAGTAGGTTGCATAACGCCTGGTCACGACATAAAACCGACCTGAGCAGCTCCCGCCGTTCGCCAACTTCACCCACAATCACTCAATGCCGCCATGCGTCACCGACAACGAGATCGCCACCGGGCGTCTGCGCATCCCCGACGGCGCATCGACGGCGACAAGTAGTA
The DNA here is from genome assembly GCF_000383495.1 of Mycobacterium sp. 360MFTsu5.1. NCBI lineage: Bacteria > Bacillati > Actinomycetota > Actinomycetes > Mycobacteriales > Mycobacteriaceae > Mycobacterium > Mycobacterium sp. 360MFTsu5.1. The sequence goes on from NZ_KB911463.1 coordinate 468,497, forward strand.
CATCGCTTGGCCGGCGTACCAGTAATATGCGAATCGTTGTATAACATGGCGTTATGCCAATTTTCGTCGACCACGATGCGCGTCGTGAGGAAATAGTGACCGCGGCGGCGCAAGTCCTGGGTGAGAGTGGATTTGCCAAGTTCAGCCTGCGCGCTGTGGGCCAACGGCTGGGCGGGTCGTCGACTTTGGTGACGCATTATTTTCCCAGTCGCGAATCCTTGCTCGATTCGTTGCTCGAGCGCGCGCTCGCCGACGCCAGGTCCAAGCAGCAGGAGTTGGCTGCGATCGCGGATCCGCATGACCGGCTCGAGGCAGTCATCCAGTACTTCCTGCCGGTCGATGAGGAATCGACAACACTCGAACGGGCGCGCGTCGCAATGGCGAGCCAACGCAACGTCGAGCCGATTGTTGCCAGGAACCTGGACCTGATCGATCCTGGCATGCGTGAGCTCATCCGGACTGCGATATCCGACTTCATTCCGGCGGATCGGATCGACGCGACGGTCGATCTGATTCGCCTCTGGACCGCAGGGGTGGTGCTTACCGCAATCGAGCATCCAGAGACATGGACTGCGCGGCGGCAAACCGAAGCGCTTGGCCAGTTCTTGAAATTGATCGACCTCCCGACGAAAGATTCGTGACACTCACGCAAGGGTGTCGACCACGTCACTGTGCAGCGGGTGCGACTCGCCCTTGAGGGCTGCCTTGTGGATCTTGCCGCTCGGAGTGTAGGGCAGGTCGTCGCGGAACTCTACGTAGCGAGGCACTTTAAAGGGAGCGAGTCCTTCTCGCGCCCAAGCGATTACGTCGCCAGCAGTGACATCGGCGCTGGGCTCGCGCACGACGATGACCTTGACCTCTTCCTCGCGATGAGGATCGGGCACCGACACGGCCGCGACGGCGGCCACGCCGGCGAGTCCTGCGAGGTGTGCCTCGACTTCGGCAGCAGAGATGTTCTCTCCGCTGCGACGGATCATGTCGCGCACGCGTCCCACGTAATAGTGCTGACCGTCGGCTTCCTTGACCCCGATGTCACCGGTGCGGAACCAACCGCCGTCGAGGAACAGCTCTGCGTTTACGTCTGGTCGATTGTGATATCCCAGCATCATCCCTGGCCCGCGGAAACACAGTTCACCAGCGACACCGGGTGGAACTTCATCAAGCTTCTCGTCGATGACCTTTGATTCTCGGTTGGGGAAGCAAAAGCCCATCGAGCCGTTGCCGGCGAGATCATCCCGGTCGTACGGAGTCGCGGTGCCGTTACCGATTTCAGTGCTGGCATAGAGTTCGCGGGCTTTGATCCCGAATCGCTGCTCGATGGGTGCATAAGCAGCGCTCGGCATGGCTGAGACAGGAGCGCGTTTCAATGCGAGCGAACCGTCGCGCGGGTCGGGGGCAAACTCGAGCAAATCTTCGTCAATCCAGGCGAAGTCGATGCGGTAATCGTGCAGCCAACCCATGAACTTGCGACGGCTCAGCCCCGGGGTGATGTACAGCGCTGCGCCCTTGGTCATCGCGGTCGCGAGGTAGGCCTGGTTCTGCATGTAGTAGAAGGGGTGGTCGGCCAGCAAGCGCATCGCCTCGTTGTCGAGCGCTGCACCAAAGATGCCCAACTCAATCCAGTATTCGTGAGTCAGGAGGCAGCCCTTCGGCAGACCCGTTGTGCCCGAAGTGAATTGGATGTTCACGACGTCCAACGGCTTGTTCATCGTGCGGCGCGCCGTGATCGGTGTGTCCAGCAGCTGGTCGTAGTTCAACACTGCATGCTGACTGCCGCCGACTGCGATGACACGTTCGACCGGGACGGGGCCCACCCTCCCGTCGACGACGTGGGCATCAATCAGGTCGTGGGTACCGATTAGCCACGTCGCATCTGCATCGCCCAGCACGAAGTCGATCTCGCGGCGGGTGTACTTGGGATTGAGTGGAACGATCGCCGCTCCGGCTTCGGCGGTGGCCAGCCACGCGATGGGGAACTCCAGCCGGTTGGCCATGAGCACACCGACCTTTTCTCCCGGCATGACACCCGCGGCCTCCAGTCCGGAGCGCAGTGCACTGACGTTGGCGCGCAGCTCAATCCAGGTCAGCGATCGCTGCAGCCCCTCGACTTCACGAAGTGCCAAATTGTGCGGCCAGGTCGCGGCGGCCGCCTCGAGAGCATCGGGCAGCGTCTTTCCCCGTAGCGCCTGCTGGTGCGCAGTCAGGTCGACGCCAAAAGTCTCGGTCACGGGCAGTGGTCCCTTCATTTAAGTCACGTGTAATGTGTGCTGCGTTGTATAACGATGTGGCCATATCGAGGTCCTGCCGTCTAGACGCGATTGGCATCGCACGGGATCAGGCGGTGCGGCGGCGCGGTGTCCAGCCAGGTCGCGGGACGGCATCCACCAGGGCTCGGGTGTAGTCCTCTTGCGGGGAGTCGAGAATGTCAGCGGTGCGACCGGCTTCTACGACGCGTCCATGCCGCAGGACGACGCACGTCTCGCTGATCTGGCGAACGACGCCGAGGTCATGGGATACGAACAGATAACTGATCGACGTCTGCTCCCTGATGTCGGCCAACAGGTTGAGCACCTGGGCCTGCACACTGACGTCCAGTGCCGAGACCGCCTCGTCGAGGATCAGCAGACGCGGATCGAGCGCCAGCGCGCGCGCGATGGCGACCCTCTGACGTTGCCCTCCGGACAGGGACTCGGGGTATTGCTTGCCATGACGCTCGTCGAGTCCGACGGCCTCCAGCAGTTCGGTAACGCGCTCCTGTCGATAGGACTTGCGCCGTATTCCGTGTAACCGCAGCAGTTCCCGCAAACCTGAGCCGATCGATTGCCTCGGATCCAGTGAGCCGTACGGGTCCTGAAAGACCATTTGCACGCCGCGACTCTTGCGTGACTGGTCCGCAATCTCGACCGTCCCGGCGGTCGCGGTTTCCAACCCGGCGACGATCCGCGCGGCTGTGGTCTTGCCCGAGCCGGACTCGCCCACCACCGCCAAGCAGGCACCCCGTTCGATGGTGAAGCTCACGTCGCTCAGGGCGACGCGTTCGCCTCCGGCGCGGCTGTGGAACGTCTTGCACAAGTCGCGGACCTCGAGCACGGATTCGCGCCCGGAACGGGCGGTCATGATGCGAAAACCTGTAACTGATCCATGATTTCCTCTACCCGGTGGCAGGCGACGGTCCGGCCGCGCACTTCCCGACGCAACGGAGCGTCCGATCGACAACGGTCAACAGCGAACGGGCACCGCGGTGCGAACGAGCAGCCTTGGCCGGCTTCGAATGCCGCTACTGGTCGGCCTGGGATCGCTGTGAGACGACGCACCTGGGTGGTCGACGGGCGGGACTGCAACAACCCGGCCGTATAGGGGTGCATCGGATGAGCGCAGATCTCTACCGAGGCACCGGTTTCGACGATCGATCCGGCGTACATGACCGCCAGACGGTCGGTCACGGCAGCGGCCAGATCGAGGTCGTGGGTGACGAACACCATCGCGACCTGCCGATCCCGTATCTGCTCGAGAAGGATTGCCATCACATCGGATTGCACCGTCACGTCCAGGGCGGTCGTCGGCTCGTCGGCGAAGATCAAACTCGGCGAGGGAAGCAACGCCGCGACGATCATCACCCGCTGCAGCAGTCCGCCCGAGAGTTGATGCGGGAACTGGCGCAGCCGCCGATCCGCATCGGAGATGCCTACGTCGCGCATCAGGGTGCAAGCTCGCTCGGTAGCTTCTTCTTTCGTCATCAGCCCGGTGTGTACGGGACCCTCGGTGATGAACTGGCCAATCGTGCGAGTGGGATTGATGTGTGCGCGCGGATCCTGGTGGATGAGCGCGACGTCTCGTGACCGATACCTCGTGAGATCACGGCGGTTGAGCCGCAACACATCGCGCCCGTCGAACTCGATGCCGCCGTGTGTGGTCGAGTTCTTCGGCAGCAACCGCATCGCGGCCTTGATCGTCAGCGACTTGCCGGAGCCGGATTCACCCACCAAGCCGAGCGATTCGGCGGCATCGACATCCAATGTGACATCGCGCACCAGTGTTCGGTCCGAACCTCGATACCGGACAAGGACTTTCAGATCCTGGATGCTGAAAAGCGAATCGTAACTCATCAACGCCCTCCTGATCGGCTCGACAGTTGTGCGCCGAGAACGTTGAACACGATGACGGTGACGATGATCAGCGTGCCGGCGACCAGACTCTGCAGCATCGCGCCGTCGAGAAGCTCCGAGCGACCGTCGGAAACCATGACACCCCACTCGGATTCAGGCGGCTGAATGCCCAATCCGATGAACGACACCGCAGCGAAGTCTGCCAACGCTGATCCGAAGCCGTAGGTCGCCTGCGCGACAACAAGCGGCATCACGTTCGGCCCAAGGTGGCGCAGACAGATCCGCCACGAGGACATGTCGGCAAGTTGCAGGCTTTCCACATATCCACACTGACGCTCCCGGATCGCGACGCTGCGCACCACCCGGGCCATATATGGCGTGTACACGATGCCCAGCGCGAGCACTGGCGCCCAGAAGCCTGCTCCGAACACCGCCGAAGCGAGCACAGCGACGAGAATGCCTGGCACGGAGAACATCACGTTGAGGACCCGATTTCCCATGCGGTCGACCCATCCGCCATGCCATGCACTGAAGATCGCCAGCGCGGTGCCGAGGACGGCACTGGTCACCACGATGAGCGCGGGCGCGGTCAGGCTTAGCCGGGCTCCGGTGAGCGCCCGCGACAGAATGTCGCGGCCCAGCGAGTCTGTGCCCAACAGGTGTTGGCTGCTCATGCTTTGTCGAGTCGCTAGCACGTCGGTGGCGTCGGGGTCATATGGCGCGATCCATGGCCCGATCACCGCGAGCAGGACCAACAGGCCGGCAAGCACTGAGGAGCCGATCAGTGCTTGCTGACCCATGATGGCGAACCGCCGCCGGGACGCCTCGACGGCCCCTGACCAGGTGATCGCGGTCATCCGGCTGTGGCCCTTTCGCGCGGATCGAGTGCCACCTGAACCAAGTCGATCGCGGTGGTGATCACCACGAAAACCAGCACGATGATCATGCTGACGGCGATCACGACCGGATAGTCCTTGCTCGAAATGCTGCGCACGAGAAGGGCTCCGATGCCGTCGACCGCGAAAGCGTCCTCGACGATGACCGTCCCCGCGACAAGGCCGGCGACCGCCAGCCCTGATGCGGTCAGCACCGGCAGCGCTGCGTTGCGCAGCGTATGGTGGCGCAGGACGATCGCCGGCGGGACTCCCCTGCCGCGTGAAGTGATGACGTACTCCTTCTCGGCCTCCTCCGCGACGGCGGCCGACGTCAATTGGGTCACGTAAGCGCCGTAGCCGACCGACAGCGCGAGGGATGGCAGGGCGAGGTGCCAGATGCTGTCAAGCAGTCCGTTACCGCTGCCAAAGGTCGGAAACCAGCCGAGCTTTACAGCGAACAATCCGACAAGCGCGTTCGCGGCAACGAAACTCGGCACCGCGATGCCTAAGGCCACCATAGCGGCGATCACACCTCGACCGCGCGTGCTGATACCGCCAACAGTGCCCAATCCGATACCGATCACGACGGTCAGCACCGATGCCATCACCACGAGCAGCAGCGTGGTCATCAATCGCGGCTCGATAAGGTTGACGACGTCCTGACGCGCGATGAGCGACGTACCGAACTCGCCGCGCACCGCTCCGGTCAGCCAGTGCCAGTACCGCACCAGCAATGGGTCGTTGAGGCCGAGGTCCTCGCGCATCTGCGCGCGAGCTTGATCGGTTGCCTTTCCGCCGAGGATCTGGGCTACGGGATCACCGGGTGCCGCCGCGAGCCCGGCGAAGATGACGAAGGAGGCGACCAGGACCGTCGCAACGGCGCCAGAAACCGTTGCGAGAACCCGTCGCGTTATCTCATTGTGTCGCACCGATATACGCCATCTGCGGCATCGACCAGTACGCGAAGGACGTCGGGGCACCGGTGAGCTTGTTGTTGATGAAGCTCGTCTCGTGAACCGATACCAGCGCGATGATGCCGGTCACTGGCTCGAATATCTTCTGCGCCTGCACGATCAGCTCTGCACTCTTCTTCGGATCGAACGTGGAGTGGGCCTCGTCGAGTAGTTTGATCACTGCGGGGTCGTCGTAGTCGATGTAGTTGAATGCCTGGCCCGGACGCAGGCTGAAATCCAGCAGCTCGAGCGGGTTCCGCCGGGCGTTGAAGTTCGTGGTGTACATCAGATCGACGCCCTGGCGTTTTGTGACGTCGTAGCCCGCCTGGTCGAAGACCAGCGGCTGCATGGTTTGTATTTCGACCGTGACGCCAATCGCTTTGGCCTGCTGCTGAAACAGCTGCGCCACGCGCGACGCGACCCGATCCCCGCTTGATATGGCGAGCACTAGAGGGCGACCGTCATAGGTCGACGCCGACACGAGATTCTTCGCTGCGTCCAGGTCATACGAGCGGGCAGCTGCGAACTTGTCGTAATCCGGCTGATAGATGGGGCGTTCGCCGCCCGGCCATGTGTCCGGCGTCAGCTGGGTGTATGTGGGTTCAGCGGACCCGTTGAACACGACCTTGCTCAGCGCATCGCGATCGATCACGCGCTGGAATGCATCTCGTAGCTTCTGGTCCTTGAGGGGCCCATCCGGACGCGCGACATACACCGACGCACTTTGCGTCGACGGACCGAATACAACGCGTCCGGACTTCGAGCTCGACAACTTGCTCAGTGTTGAGACGGGAAGCTCGTATGCGCCGTCGATCTCGCCCGCCTCGAGGGCCTGCGCCAATGCCGTGTCGTCGGAGACGAACGTGAAGTCGACCTGCTTGGTTTTGGGCTTCAACTCCGGATTCCAGTAGGCGTCGTTGCGTTCGATAGTAATTCCGCTACCCGCGCGCCAGTTCGTAAATTTGTACGGACCGGTACACATCAGCCCACCGGTCGAAGTGCCCACCTGGTCGCCCGCCTTCTCGGCCCAGCTCTTCTCGATGACCACACCGGACAGGGTTGCCAGGTTGTCGAGGAACGCCGAGTCTGGCTGCTTGAAGGTCACGGTGACCTCCATCGGGCCCGTCGCCGTGATGTCGTTGACGGACAGGAAGGCCGAGTTGATCTGAGAGTCGTCGGCCGCGGAGCGTTTGAGGCTGTAGACAACGTCCTCGGCGGTTAACGGATTACCGTCCCAGAACTTCACGCCCTCACGGATCGTCAGCTTCAACTCGGTGGGTGAGACCTGCTTGTAGGACGAAGCCAAATTCTCGGACGCCTTGAACTCGGGGTCCATTTTGAACAGCGCCTCGCACATGTTGCGAACGATCTGACCCGAGCCATAAGTTACGGCGTTTCGTGGATCGAGAGTGTCCGGCTCGCTCCCGACGTTCCACGTGACCTTGTCGACGTCGCCCTTTGCCGCGGGCAAGGACGACACGAGCTTCGAGGCGTCGACCGGCGACGACGTGGAGTTGTTGGCGCCTCCGCAGCCGGCAATCAGGCCGCCAACGATCAGCGCTGCCGAGACAGCGACCCCTCGCGATCGCCAGGATTGATACATGCTTTCTCCTTCAGGAGTGAGGGGCAGCCGAGTGTGACTCAGCCAACATCGTGATGTAACGGATAAGATATAACAGGTCGTATATAACGCGCAACGTTGGTCGGAGCCCCGGTTGGACAGCGCATAATCAGCCGTCATCAGAGGTCCGGGTGCCGGGTGTGCCACCCGGTGGCGCGCTGATACCGCGCCGCAACCGAGATCACCTCGGCGTCCGCCCACAGGCGACCGATGAACTGCAGCCCGATCGGCAGACCCTCTGACGTGAATCCGCCGGGCACACTGATCGCTGGCAACCCGGCATGACTCGGTGGTTCGGTCATGAGGTGGATCAGCATTCCCAGATGCTCCTCACCGTGACCCTCAAAGAGGCGCGTTGGACCCCTGTCGCCACCATGCGGAAATGCCGGAACTGCGGTCGTGGGCGAGACCAATACGTCAGCACCGTTCATCGCCGCACGGAATGCGTTGTATATCGCGGTCTTTCCCTGCCGGAACGCGTCGCTGACTTCGCGGCCGGTCACACCGTTGGCGCGCGTGGCCATCTCAACGATGGCGGGCCAGAGTTCAACCCCTTGGGTCAGCAACTCTTCGACGTAGACCTGGTATTCGTAACCATTGATACGGTCGAAGAAGGTGGTGGTGTCAGGCAGGTCGATTGTCGTTTCGTGGACCATCGCACCCGCGGCGCGCAGGTCATCGAGTGCCTCGGTGAATAGTCGGCGCACCTCAGCATCAAGTACCTTTTGGCCCAGGTCATAACACGCAGCGATCCGGACTCCGGATAGATCGCCAGGGGTCAGAGCCGCCTCGATGTAGTTCGTGGATTCGCGCGGTACCGAGAATCGGTCGCCCGGATGGTGGCCAACGGTAGCGTCGAACACCATCGCGGCGTCCAGCACTGTACGGGCGATCGGCCCATCGGTTCCGTCGCCGTCGACGCTGTCGAGCGTGGGTATGCGCCCCACTGACGGCTTGATGCCCACGGCCCCGCATAGCGACGCCGGCACCCGGATCGAACCTCCGCCATCAGAACCCCAGGCGATCGGCCCGACGCCGGCGACGACGGCCGCGGCCGCGCCCCCGCTTGAACCGCCGGCGTTGTAGCCCGGGCGCCACGGCGTGCTGGTGGATCCGGTCAGCTTGCTCTCGGTCACTCCGAGGAGACCGAATTCCGGCGTGGTGGTCTTCCCGAGAAGAATGACGCCCTGCTCTTTCAACCGGGCCCATCCGACGGCGTCGAAGTCCGGGACATTGTCGGCGTGCGCGGTGCAGCCATAGGTTGTGCGCACACCCGCCGTCTCGGCGAGATCCTTGACCGTCATAGGCACGCCGTATAGCGGGGGAAGCTCGTCGCCGGCCTTGAACCGCTTCTCGGCTTCCTCGGCGTCGATGCGCGCCTGCGCCGCCGTGGTGGTGACCATGATGTTGAGGATCGGGTCGACGTGCCCCATCCGGTCCAAGACGGCGTCGACCACTTCGACCGGGGACACCTCGCCGCTGCGATACAGCGCTCCCAGCTCGGCGGCGCTCTGCCAGTAGAGATGCTCGTCAGTCACTGCGTTCTCCCAATGCGTACTGGTCTTGAGGATGTATGACACTCGTTGTGTAACGTAACACATATCTCTGCGTCGCACAGTAGTTCCAATTATGTATCATGCCTGTTGTGTAACGGCCGTCATATTTAATCGCGATGGCCCTGACCGGGTTTAGGACTGGGAGAAAACATGATGAGCGAGAACAGTTTTGACGACCTTCCCGCCACGGTCGGCCACATCATCGAAGGTGCCCCCTTCGTCTTGGGCGAGGACGAGCATCGAGCCTTCGAGAAGGCCACCTGGCTCGACAAGGCCTACCCCGCGGAGTTGCCTGAATTCCCGTCAACGCTCGTCGAGGGTTTCCTGCTGCTCAGCATGGTTGACGCGGCGGCGCGACTGGCATCGCCCACCGACGCCGACATCATGTGGGGCCTGAATTACGGACTTGACCGAGTCCGATTCATCCGACCGGTCCACTTCGGGCAGAAAGTCCTCTCGACCTTCGAAACGCTCGTCGTGGAACCAAAAGACAAGGGTTACAAGATACTTCGCCGATGTGTGTTCACCGCCGAAGGCGACGACAGCGCCGCGATGATCGCTGATTGGTGGACGTTCGCGCTACCGCGCGGCACCGTCGAACGCGCCCGCCGTGAATCGCGCGAACTGTGATGCCCCATCAAACGGCGTACGAACGCCACGCACCCGATCCGCGACTCGTACAACGCTCGCTCAAGGACACACGACGATCGGTGTTCTGGCTCGAAGATGCCGATGCGTCTCCCTACCCTCAATTGACCGCCGGGACCAAGGCCGACCTCACCATCGTGGGCGGCGGCTATCTGGGCCTGTGGACCGCCGTTCACGCTAAGCGCCGCAACCCGGGCCTGCGGGTCGTCCTCCTCGAGGCGCAAACGGTCGGCTGGGCCGCGTCAGGCCGAAACGGCGGCTTCTGCGACGCATCCCTAACCCACGGTGACGAGAACGGCCGCACGCGGTGGCCCGCCGAGTTCGACACGCTTCAACAGATGGGGCGTGAGAATCTCGATGGGTTCGAAAGGGACATCGTTGATCTGGGCCTCGACTGCCAATGGGAACGAACCGGCCAGCTGACCGTGGCGGTCGAGGAGCACCAATTGGCGTGGCTTCGCGGCGCTGCACATGAACTCGACAGGGGCGCGGTCCAAGCCGAGATCAACAGTCCGCTTTTCCTCGGCGGCGCGTACGAGCCCGACAGGTGCGCACTCGTGCACCCGGCACGCCTCACAGCTGAGCTCGCCCGCGTCGCAACCGATCTCGGCGTGGAGATCTTCGAGAACTCTGCGGTCGCGGAACTGAGGTCGACGCCTACGGGCCCAGTCACCGTGCACACCGACCGCGCAGCTGTCGAATCCGACCGGGTCGTGCTGGCTACCAACGTGTTTCGCTCACTGCTGCGCCGCAACAGGCTGATGACGGTCCCCGTGTACGACTACGTTCTGATGACCGAACCCCTCAGCAACCAGCACATGGATTCGATCCGCTGGGCCGGCCGGCAAGGTCTCACCGACCTCGCGAACCAGTTCCACTACAGCCGGCTCACTCAAGACAACCGAATCCTCTACGGCGGCTACGACGCCGTGTATCACGCGGGCGGGAACCTCAACGAGCGCTACGAGGAACGGCCTGAGACGTTCACGACCCTCGCCGCACATTTCTTTGCCACTTTTCCACAACTGGACGACGTTCGATTCACCCACCGATGGGCAGGCGCGATCGACACGTGCACCCGATTCGCGGCGTTCTACGGCCTCGCGCGACAGGGAAAAGTGGTCTACGCGGCGGGTTTCACGGGCCTCGGAGTCGGTGCCGCGCGATTCGCCGCAGAAGTCCTTCTCGACCTGCTCTCCGGCCAGACAACCGCGCGCACGCGCCTGCAGATGACGGCCAAGCGACCGATGCCGTTCCCGCCCGAGCCACTGGCGAGCATCGGGATCAACCTAACCCGCTGGTCTCTGGAGCGGGCCGATCACCGGCAGGGTCGACGAAACGCTCTTCTGCGGCTGCTCGACGCGGTGGGCCTAGGCTTCGATTCCTGACGGTCACCCACCACTGAGCTGACACTGGCCGCAAGGGCTTTCGGCCCAGCTATTGCCGACGTCACACATTCGGTTTAAAGTAACACTCGTTATAGAACGTCGGTTACATGACCTTTCAAGGCCCGTGGCCTGGCATCAGCAGCGCATACCGGCGGTCGATCGCGCACATGGCATGTCCATGACGTCCGTGCAATGGCGAGCTCCGCATGTCGCGGGCGCGCGCAATGAAGGAGTGCAGTGGTGAGTGAATCAACGTTAGGCCGCCTTCTTTGCGACGCAAAGACCCTCTCAGCAGGGCTCGGCATCGGCGTCCTGGTCACGATGGGCGCGCTGACCCTCTCAAACCAGACCAGTTCGGTTAGCTCAGAGAGTTGGCGGGCAGATACTTCTGTCACGTTCATTCCGGTGACCCGTACACGGTCTTCGGCCACACCGCAGTACATCACTGACCCCTGCGACTGGGCCACCTGGCACGTGCAAGTGCACCACGACTACTGCTAGTTGACCTTCCCCGTGCCGATGAGGCGTCGCCATGTGGAAAGCGTGCTGTCGCAACGACAACCGCCGCATACCGCGGACATTCGACGAAGGAGAGAAGTGATGGATGACGTTGGCTTCGGTCGTTTTCGCGCCCGGGCGAAGGACCTCTCGGCAGCGCTCGGCGGCGGCGTCCTGATCATGATGGGCGCGCTAACCCTTACGTACCAACCTAGTTCGGTCGGTGCGAACTCTGGCCTGGCGTCGCGAGACACTCGTATCACGGTGACGTCGCCATCGATGGTGCCCTCCTTCGCCCCAACGCAGACTGCGTCGATCTGCGACAACGCGTCTCCCCACGCATGGGCTGGCGAATGCGGGTGAGAAACGTCATCGTTATTGGCGCCGTCAAGACTGTGGCAGTTTCGATGTCGATGTTCGGAGGCGGGGTGGCTGCAGCGGATGACTACGCCAATCAGACCTACGCGGATGCGTCCGCGGCGGCAGGCGATGCGGGTCAGACCGTGATCATCGCCACCCGCACTGGCGACAAGCTCGCCCAGAACGACTGCATTGTCACCAGTTCACAGCCGGCGCCCTTCGTGCACGCAGAGGTACATGTCACGAAACTGTTGTTCAACCTCAACTGCAACGGCGGCTACGCGACTGCCACGAATCCGGGTGCCTCGCTGCAGAGTTCGGCGGGCCGCGAAGCCAAAGCTGCTGCGGATGAAGCCGCCGCAGCTAAGGAACAGCAGCTTGTCGAAGCCAGCACCCCGGCGCGTAACTGAAAGGAAAAGCGATGGCTTTCAAGATCATTGAAACCCTGGTCCCCGCCCCGGTGGCAAAAGGGGCAACCGAAGAAATGGTCCTAATGCGCGACGGGATCGCCCTTGCCACCGACATTTACCTGCCCGAAGGTGCGACCAAGCATTCGGCAATATTGGTCCGGACCCCGTACGACAAATCGAGCCGGTACACCGCACTGAAGTATGAGGCGGACTACTACTGTGCACGCGGCTACGCCGTCGTCGCGCAGGACGTTCGCGGCAAATTCCGCTCAGAAGGTCAAACAGTGCCGTACGCGTTCGACGTTGCCGATGGTTATGACACCGTCGAGTGGATCGCCCAGCAGCCATGGTCCAACGGCAATGTCGGTGTCACCGGAGGCTCCTACTATGGGTTCACCGCCTGGGCTGCGGTCGCAAGCGGGCATCCGGCGATCAAAGCGGCGGTACCACAAGTGACCGGCATCGAAATGGGTGACGGACACATCGGCGGGCGATGGCATCTCGATGTGCCGTCGTTGATTTCGCTCAACGACCTTCTTCAGATCTGGACCGACAACAAAGGGTATCTCGCGGAAATCGATTGGTCTGCTGGCATCGAGAAGGTGTTCGAGGCCGCGCGCGATGCGGTTGGCGAGTGCGTCTCAGCGGATGAAAAGTCTCAACGTGCCGCAGCTGAGGACTGGTACAACCCGTATGGCGCCCGACACCCTTATCACACGACGCAAATCCCGATCCTGCACTGGCAGAACTGGTATGACCCAGGGCTTGCTCCTTCGGGAATGAAGGACTGGCGCTATTTTCGGTCACTGGCCGGGCATCGCAACCTTCACTATCTGCACGTAGGGTCTGCAGATCACGCTGGCTTCAAACTCGAGAATGTCGGCAAAGGTGACGAATTCAACCCATACATCGACGAACGTGCACTCGCCGAGAAGATCGAGGCTGAGTGCGGCGAAGTCGCCGACTTCTTCGACGAACACCTCAATGGGGTGGTGCCTTGCAAGCCGCGTCCTCGTGCGCGGTGGCATGCCGGCAACGTCGGATGGCAGACGTCGGAAGAATATCCGCCCCCGAGCACTCCAGTGACGTTCTACCTTGCGCACACTGACGAGCAGATCGGGGCGCTGAGTCGCGTAGCGCCAACCACATCGGCCCGTGCGACGTGGAAGCATGATCCAGACCACCCGGTGCCGTCGACGACCGAGATCGAAGAAGTGTGGTATCTGCTCGCCGCATACCCCGACGAACGCGAGATCGCGGAACGGCGAGATGTGCTGACGTTTCGAAGCGAGCCTCTTGCCGAGCCGGTTGACTTCGCCGGCCGCCCAGTTCTGACGGTGAGCGTCGAGTTCTCATCACCATCGACTCATCTCTTCGCGAAGCTCCAAGATGTCCATCCCGACGGAACCACCCGCCCGATCTCCTGGGGCCGCGTCGTTCTGACCAAGGCGATCGGCGGCACAGTCCGATTGGCATTGGACGACAACGCATATCGGCTCGCCGAGGGGCACAGCCTTCAGTTGCAGATCCAGTCCAGCGATTTTCCGTATTACGCAGTTCACCCAGGCACTGACGAGTGCCCGTGGTTCGCAACTAGGCGAGTCATCAGCGAGCACAGCATCGCCATCGGCGGCATCGCAGGTGCGCACCTCGAGCTGCCGACCGTCTCCTTCAGCAACGCGGCCGGTTTGTTCCGTTGATGGCGTCATGACAAGTCGACTGACGGTGCCCGGCTGGCTACGGCCACGCAATCTGCCCGCGAAATCGAAGATGGACATGAGCTGGCAGCTGGATGCCAACTGCCGCGATCACCCGACCGCGCTGTTCTTTCCCGACGACGAGAGAGGCCAACGTCTCACTCGACGCGAGCAGCAGGCCAAACAGATCTGTGCGCAATGCCCCGTGATGCCCACGTGCCGCCAGTACGCGCTGACAGCACCCGAACCCTTCGGTATTTGGGGAGCGACCACCGCACAAGAACGATTGCGCATGCTGGCAGACGACACCGCGCGATAGACCAGGAAACCATGTGATGACCCAGTTGGTGCCCAACACCGCCATAGCAGCCGGGACGCTGCATCTCGAACCGTCCGACGTCTCCGAAGATCAGACCGTCAGCGGGCGCCCCCAGACCAGATCCACCGTGCTGGGCAGCATCGGCGGTGTCGAGGTTGGGGTATGGGAGATGACCGCCGGCAGTATGTGCGACATCGAATCCGAAGAGATCTTCATCGTCCTATCTGGAAGTGCTGTCGTAGAATTCGACGACAGCAGCAAACCATTGCATCTCGCAGCCGGCGACGTCGCCCGACTGAAAGCCGGCACGGAAACTGTCTGGACAGTCTCCGAACCCCTGCGAAAGGTCTATCTGACCTCGCAGGCAACCACGGCATCATGATCGGCTGGATATCGACCCCATGGTCGGCGTGTGAGCGGGCGATCACCTCGTCCACAGCGCGGCGGTCGTGAAAGGTTTTATAGGCCGACCAGAGCGCGACCACCGCCGCGGGCGCCAATCGCCGCACGAGTTCTGTCACCAGTCCGAGCGTCGACGCGACCGCCGAGTAGTCCAGCACCAGGAATGGCACAGTATGGATTCGGCCGAACGACGCGAGACCATCTAGTGACTTCTCATGGTCGCGCAAAGCCAGATCTGGCGGCAAAACCTGACTGCACATCAATCGGTGCACATCGATACGAGTAGCGCGCCAAATCCGTTGAAAATAAGGTCAACAGCCAACTGCAGTTGGCTCGCATCTTTGTTTAACAAGCAATGCGTATTTCTCAATCTGCCCTGCATCGCGACACCAGCCGCTGAAACTACCGCGCCATATTCGTAAACCGCGAGAAGTGCAGCTGGTGTGCCACAGTGATATTCGCGGTCGGACCGTTACGGTGCTTGCCCAGGATGATGTCGGCTTCACCACCACGCGGGTCGTCGCGGTCGATGGAGTCCGGGCGGTGCAGCAGCATGACCATGTCGGCGTCCTGCTCCAGCGATCCCGACTCACGCAGGTCCGACACCTGCGGGCGCTTGTCGGTGCGCTGTTCGGGACCACGGTTCAGCTGGCTGATGGCAACCACGGGAACCTCGAGTTCCTTGGCCATCAGCTTCAGCGACCGCGAGAACTCCGAGACTTCCTGCTGCCGGGACTCGAACTTCTTACCCGAGGTCATCAGCTGCATGTAGTCCACGACGATCAGTCGCAGGTTGGCCTTCTGGTGCAGACGACGGGCCTTGGCCCGGATCTCCATCATGGTCAGGTTCGGTGAGTCGTCGATGTACAGCGGCGCCTCGGAGATCTCGCTCATCCGGCGGGCCAGCTTGGTCCAGTCGTCGTCGCTCATACGGCCCGAGCGCATGTCACCGAGCTTGATCTTGGCTTCGGCCGAGAGCAGTCGCATGACGATCTCGGTCTTGCTCATTTCCAGCGAGAAGATGACGCTGGCCTGCTGGTGCTTGATCGAGCAGGACCGCATGAAGTCCAGACCGATCGTCGAGTTGTGCGTGGGCACCATCGACCGCCCGGCCAGGTAGAGGTGGGCGGGATTGTCGACCTCGACGCAGCGCACCGGCACTGAATCCACCCGGCGCACATCGGTGATCGTCACGGGCCGGGTGAGCACCGCCAGCCCACCGGCGGTCAGCGCCGGCTCGAGGCGGTCAGCGCCGGGCCGCAGAGTCGCGGTGGTGACGATGCCGCGGCCGGTCGGCCACTGGTGCGACGCGTCGGCCACGATGGTGGTGCCGTCGGACAGGTCGATCTCGTAGCAGGGCCGCTCCTCCATGACTGGAGTCGCGGCGACCACGCGGGTGGGCCGGCCGTTGGCGTCGATCAGCTCGTCGCCCACCGAGACGTCACCCATGGTGGTCCAGCCGCCGGGCGTGGGCAGCGGCGTGTCGAGCGCCAGCGCCTTACCGACACCGGGGCGCGCGGCCACGATGATCATCTGGCCCGGATGCAGACCGTTGGTGATCTCGTCGAGCTCGGTGAAGCCGGTCGGGATGCCGCGCGAGATACCGCCCTGAGACGCGATGGCGTCGATCTCGTCCATGGTGGGCTGCAGCAGCTCCTCCAGGACCGTGAAGTCCTCGCTGCTACGGGTCTGCGTGACGTCGTAGATCTCGGCCTGCGCACGGTCCACCAGATCGGCCACATCAGCGCCTTCAGTGCCCGCGTAGCCGTACTGCACGACGCGCGTGCCGGCCTCGACGAGGCGGCGCAGCGTGGCCTTCTCCGCCACGATGCCGGCGTAGAAGCCGGCGTTGGCGGCGGTGGGCACGGTGGAGATCAGGGTGTGCAGGTACGGCGCGCCACCGATGCGCTTGAGCAGCCCGCGGCGATCGAGCTCCGCGGCGACCGTGACGGCGTCAGCGGGCTCCCCGCGGCCGTACAGGTCGAGGATCGCGTCGTAGATGTTCTGGTGCGCAGGGCGGTAGAAGTCGCCGGGCCGCAGGCGCTCCAGGACGTCGGCGACCGCGTCCTTGGACAGCAACATGCCACCCAGGACGGACTGCTCGGCAGCCATGTCCTGCGGCGGTTGACGGCCGAAATCCTCGCTGGGCGGCTCCTCCATGTCGGAACGACCCAGGTCGTCAGCGACAGCCACGAAGCGCTCCTCCTCCCCGAAATCGATATGAAACGTATGTTCGAACGAGCTACTTGTGACCGTACTTCACCCCGCCGACAGACCGGGCCCGCGAGCCCGTGCACCTGACGCGCGACGCATCACGTTAGGCGTTGCTGGAGCCTCCCGAAACCACCCCTGTTGATAACCCTGGGGATGAAATGTGGAAAGACGTGGACAACGATGTTGACGGGTTGGGGAGAACTTGTGGAATACTCCCGGGTAAATTCCCAACCTTGCAGGTCAAGGGCCTATATATCGCCTGTGAGCCTGTGTATGAGAATTGGTGCGGCGTGTCGTGCCGGGTAGCCATCTCGGGCGTGTTGTGTTGCGTACGCGTGGCGGAATAGGGCCGCGTAGGTTAACAGCCGGCGTAGATCACTGTTTGCAGATTGGCTGAAAATATTCGCCCGCTGTCAACAGAAAACGCCCGGGCGAAGTCAAAGATTGACTCCACCCGGGCGTTCTGCTGTTTGAGCTATCGCGTGCCTATCCGGCGATGACAGCCAGCGACACCGGCACGTTGACCGACGGGTGCAGACGCACCGCGATCTTGTGGGTGCCGACCGACTTGATGTGCGTCTTGGGCAGCTCGACGGTGCGCTTGTCGAGGTTCGGGCCACCGGCCTTCTTGATCGCGGCGACGACGTCGCCCGCGGTCACGGAACCGAACAGCTTGCCGCTGTCGGCACCGGCCTTGACAGCCAGCGACACGGGGCCGAGGGCCTCGATCGCCTGCTTCAGCTCGTTGGCGTGGTCCAGGTCGCGAACCGTCTTGGCGTCGCGCGCGCGACGGATCTCGTTGGCCTGACGCTCGGCACCACGGGTGGCCACGATGGCCAGGCCGCGGGGCAGCAGGTAGTTACGGCCGTAGCCGTCGCGAACCTCAACGGTGTCGCCGGCCGAACCCAGGTGGTCGACCTCAGTGGTCAGAATGAGCTTCATGTTTCTCAGTCCTCCCTATCGAGTCGACGAGCTGAACGGGAGCAACGCAACCTCGCGGGCGTTCTTCACGGCGATGGCGATGTCGCGCTGGTGCTGCACGCAGTTACCGGTGACGCGACGGGCACGGATCTTGCCGCGCTCGCTGATGTAGGTCCGGAGCAGTCCGGTGTCCTTGTAATCGATGGTCTGCGCCTTCTTGGAGCAGAACACGCACTTGCGGGTCTTGACCGGCTTTTCCGGCGCCGGACGCCGCTTGGTGGCCTTGGCCATGTCTTTCTCTTTCTGGGTCTAGCTGGTTGCCCAGCCAATTACGTGGATCAGAAGGGCGGCTCGTCGTCGGCGCCGCCGAACGAACCCGATGCCGGGGCGCTGCCCCACGGGTCGTCGGCCGGAGCGCCGCCACCAGCGGACTGACGGGAACCCCCGCCGCCGCCGAAGCCGCCACCGCCGCCGCCACTGCGGTTGGCCTTGTTCACCTTCGCCGTCGCGTACCGCAGGGACGGGCCGATCTCGTCGACCTCGACCTCCATCACGGTGCGCTTCTCACCCTCGCGGGTCTCGAACGAGCGCTGCTTCAGCCGGCCGGTCACGATGACACGCGACCCCCGGGTCAGGCTCTCGGCGACGTTCTCGGCCGCCTCGCGCCAGATGTTGCAGCGGAGGAACAGCGCCTCCCCGTCCTTCCACTCATTGCTCTGCCGGTCGAACATCCGCGGCGTCGAGGCCACGGTGAAGTTCGCAACAGCAGCACCGGACGGCGTGAAACGCAGCTCCGGGTCAGCGGTCAGGTTTCCGATAACGGTGATGGTGGTGTCACCAGCCACGAGATCCTCCTGGGACGGATTGGGTGAATTAGGCGCGAGCCTACGCAAGGCCCGCGACAAATCCGCAGAGCTTCGGTGCTTCTAGTGCTTGTCGGTCCGCAGGACCTTGGTACGCAACACCGACTCGTTCAGGTTCAGCTGACGGTCGAGCTCGTTGACCGTGGCCGGTTCGGCCTTCAGGTCGACAACCGCGTAGATGCCTTCACCGTGCTTGGCGATCTCGTAAGCCAGCCGGCGACGGCCCCAGATGTCCACCTTTTCGACGCTGCCGCCGTCTTTGCGGACGACGTTCAGGAACGTCTCCAGCGACGGAGCTACGGTGCGCTCGTCAAGTGTGGGGTCGAGAATGACCATGATTTCGTATGGACGCATGTGGAACCCATCACCTCCTATGGTCGTATCGGCCACGGCGTGTTCCGTGGCAGGAGGGTCGCCTGCGTCGGCAACCGGGTTAGGTTACCCGAAGAGCCCCTGAGCTGCGAAATCGGCACCCAGAAGAGGCGTCCTGACGGAGGCGTCAAGATCGCTAGGCTGGGTGGACGATCATTGTCGGCGAGGGGGACGCATGACGTATCCGCAGGGGCCGTACGGCCAGGGGTATCCGGGGCAGCCCGGCTACCCGCAGCAGCCGGGTTATCCACCGGGTTATCCGCCCCAGCCCGCCTACCAGCAGGGATACCCGCAGACAGGTGGGTATCCGGGTGCGTATCCGGGCGGTTTTTCGCCCGCACCCCTGCCGCCCGCGTCGACTGGCGGGATCGGTGGAGTCATCGCGGGCGTGCTGGCGATCATGGGCGGACTGCTGCATGGCTGCCTCGGCGCCATGGCCTTGGTGGAGTCCCTCACGAAAGAACCGGGCCCCTTCGCCACGCGATCTCCGGCACACGTCGGCCACCTGTTCCTTGGGATCTCGGTCGTCGGCGGTCTGCTCATCCTGGCCGGGGGCTTCATGCTGCTGTCGCGCAAGCCGGCCAGTCGCTGGCTCATCGGCATTGGATGTGTGCCCATCTTCGCGTTCGGACTGGGAGCCTTCCTGGGCGCAAATGCGGACGGGGATAGCGCCGTAGGGGCGGTGATCACCCTCCCGATCGTGATCTTCTCAGTGACGACCGTGGTGTTGACTTTCCTGCCCTCGACCGGCCGATGGATACGCGCCAAGCGGAATCTCTTTGCGCCACAGCCGTATCCGTACTATCCGCCGCCTCAGGGCTGAGCGAGGGGGACGCATGACGTATCCGCAGGGGCCCTATGGCCAGGGTTTTCCCGGGCAACCCGGGTACCCGCAGCAGCCGGGTTATCCACAGGGTCAGGGTTTTCCCGGGCAACCCGGGTACCCGCAGCAACCGGGTTATCCACAGGGTCAGGGTTATCCGCCCCAGCCCGTCTACCAGCAGGGATACCCGCCGCCGGTTGGTTATCCGGGCGGGTACCCGCCGATGCCACCGGCTTCACCGAATGGTGGCACAGCGATCGGTGCGGCAGTCCTGTCGATCCTGGGCGGCCTTGCGAACGGCGGCATGGCGCTAGCCGGTTTCTCCGCGATCGCCCGGATCAGAAGTGAGTCCGCCGCTTCCTTCCCCGGCGGGACGTACGCACTCGCAATCATCTTCATCGGGTCGGGCTTGGTCGCCGCCATGTTGCTCATCGTGGGCGCGGCGATGTTGTTCATGCGGAAGATGCCCAGTCGCTGGCTCATCACCGCCGGATGCGTACTGGTCATCGGCGGGACCGTGATCAGCTACGGGTTGCATAACGCCATCTCGGAGTACGAGGGTGGCCCCCGACTTGGTTTCCTGGGCCTGCTCTTCCCGATCCTGACGATCGTGTTGGCCCTGCGACCATCGACAGTGGCATGGATTCGGGCCAAGCAAAATCCCGTTGCGCCGCAGTATTTTCCGCAGTACCCGCCGTACCAGGGCTGAGTGGACCAACCCGGCGCGAGAGGGAAAACATGACGTACCCGCAGTACCCGCAGCCAGGCGCCTACCCCGCCCCGCCGACGACACCGGCCCAGCCGAGCGGCGGCACGGCGATCACCGCCGGCGTGCTGGCGGCGCTGGGCGGATTGCTCAGCCTCGGCGTCACCGCCGTCTCGCTGTTCTTTCTGATCGTCATCGCGTCGATCGGCAGCAACTTCGACCGTTCCGATCTCGAACTCCTCGACAGCATCTTCGGCTTCCTTGCCATCGGAATGGTCGCCACGGTGATCATCGGGCTCGTGCTCGGCATGGTGCTTAGCGCATTGCTCATCGCCGGCGCGGTGCTGCTCTTTCGCCGCAAGATGCTCGGCCGGTGGCTCGTGGTCAGTGGATGTGCGGTGGCCATCGTGAGCAACCTGATGACCTTCGTCTTCACCACCGCCGTGACGTCGGGCGACTGGACCTCACCCGAAAGTGCCGTCAGCGCCTTTGTCGGCCTGGCATTCCCGATCGCCACGATGGTTCTGGTGCTGCTGCCGTCAACCACCGCGTGGATACAGGCGGAGCGGGTTGCGCCACCGTATTTTCCGCAATATGCGTCGCCGTATCAGGGGTAAGCCGGGCCAGCCCTCCCCGACATGTTCGATCCCGGGCCGTCAACTTTCATTGACCGTCAAGGCAAGTTGACGGCTCCAGATCGAAGTTGCCAAGGGAGAGAGCCAGCGGACGCGGCGAACGTGCAGCCAGCGCGCCGCACCGGCGACTTGCGCAGTCTGTGCGCACGCTCGCGGCGGCGGCAGCGGCGTGCGGCAGCGGCCGCGAAAGAACCTAGGCCTCGGCGCTCTTCTTGATCGCGGCCAGTGTCACCGGGATGCCTTCCTTCGCGTACTTCGTGCGGAGCGCGATCTGCGCCTCGGCGTCGTCGCCCCAACGCCCGTGGAAGCCCTCGATACCGGCCGGCAGGAACTCCCACGACTGCGTCAGTCGGGTGCTGCCGCCGTCGACGGGATCGAGCGTGAAGCCCCAGCGCACCCAGCCGCCGTTGACCTCCCAGAAGAACTCGCGGCCGGGCTCGGCGACGACCACCTGGCTGCGGGTCTCCCAGGTCCGATCGGCGGTTTCGTTGCGGCCCTTGAACCAGGCGCCGGCCACCGGGCCGCCGTCCTCGTCCTCCCACCAGCACTCTTTGCACTGCGGGCTCCACTTACCCATGTTGGTCACGTCGGAGACCAGGGCGTAGAGCGTCTCGGGATCGGCGTCGACGACGACGGAATCAGAAAAGGTCAGATCGGTCACGCCTCCGACCCTGCCACCGCGCGCGACGGAACGCAGCTCATTTATGCCGTGGGCGCGAGCTCCGGTTCGGGGTCCGGATCGGGCTCGGCGACGGCGATCGGGCGGGGCCGCAACCGGGCGGGCAACCAGCGCGGCGGGTTGTCGTCGGCCTCGTCGAACACGCCGCCCGACGGATCGTCCACGCGGCCACCCCAGCGGACCAGATCCACCTCGGGTCGGTAGATGGCCCGAATCACCAACGCGCACAGGCCGATCACCGCGATATCGCGCAGCAGCACGGTCGTGGTGAAGAACTGTTCGGGTAGTCCGAGCTTGGGGTCGCCGTACAGGTACAGCATCCGCGGAATCCAGATCAGCGCATCGATGGTCATCCAGGCCAACAGGATTCGGCGATGCGGCAGCGCCAGGGCGGCCAGCGGCACCAGCCACAGCGAGTACTGCGGGCTCCACACCTTGTTGGTCAGCAGGAACGCCGCGACGACCAGGAACGCCAGCTGCGCCAGCCGCGGCCGCTGCGGCGCCGTCCACGCGACGTAAGCGATTGCCGCGCAGCACAAGACGAACAGCACCGCGGTGACGGTGTTGAGTACCGTCGGCGGTTCCCAGAATCCGAGGTTGGTGTCGAAACCGCCCCAGCCGGTGAAGGACTTCACGACGTTGTAGAGCGAGTCCATGTCGTCGCCGCGGCGGGTGTTGAGCCGGAAGAACTCCGACCACCCACGCGGGAACATCACCATGATCGGCAGGTTCACCGCGATCCACGTGACGAGCGCGGTGATCGCGGTCTTGGCCACCGGCCGCCACTTGCCGGTCCGCACCGCGAGCATCGCCAGCGGGATCAGCAGCAGCAACGGATACAACTTCAGGGCCACGCCGACCCCGATGAGCACGCCGGCCACCACGGGTTTTCGGCGCGACCAGGCCAGCATGGCGCCGGCCGCACAGGCCGTCGCGAGGGCGTCGAAGTTGGTGAATGCCTGGAAGATCAGGATCGGCGACCCGGCCACCACCGCGGCGTCCCACGGCCGCCGCCCGGACATGAGCATGGTCGCCCAGACGGTGGCCATCCAGGCCAGCGCGAGCCCGAACGCCGAGATGTTGAAGAACATGATCACCTCGGCGACCACCGGCATCCGGACCAGCTTGGACAGCGCCGTGTACGTCTTGGCCACCGACATGGACGCGTACTGGTACATGCCGGTCAGCACCGGATACTCCATGTAGCGAATCGCCCGGGTGCCGTCGTACTGGACGCGCGGCTTCTGCGCGCTGTCGGTTTCGATCCAGCTCGACTTGTATGGGAACTTGCCCAGGTTCAGCAGCTCCGCGGTGTACAGCGGCACGGTGTCCGAGTAGCAGAACTCGTAGTAGGCGCGCTGGTTCTGCCAGTTGGCGACACGCTGATCGGCGGTGCCTGTGCCCGTCGTCACCAGGCACGGCGCCTTGGTGGTGTAGCCCAGCCCGAGGAACACCAGCGCGATGATCAGCAGCACCCGGAACGGAGTGAGGAACGGTGCCCGCCCGATCATCGCGTGCCGGCCCACCGGCCCGCCCACGACACCGGACAGCGCCGCACCCATGACGTCGGTCCGGCTGGGCAGGTCGCGATCGTCGGCGCTGCGCAGGTCCCGGGCGAGCCGGGCCGGCGAGACCGTCGGGACGCCGGACTCGTCTGGTTCGTCGACCGTCACGGCGGCGGCGGGGGGCCAGGCTGGTTCGGGTCACCACCACCCGGAGGCGGCACATCCTGGTGCGGGGCAACCTGCATGGTGGTCGGCGGGCCGAACGGAATCGTGATGCCCGGCGCCACGACGAGCGTCGGCTGGACCACCGTCTCGGTCGGTGCGCCCGGCGGCGGACCCTGCTGATCATCCGGCGCCGGCGGCTTGACCACCGGCGGCGCCTGCGGCACGCCCGCGTACCCGCCGATGGCGGTCGGCTTGGGGAACGACTCGTTGTCGGTGCCCTTCAGCGCACCGTCCATCGTCGACTTCCAGATGTCCGACGGCAGGCCCGAGCCGTACACCGGTCCGCCGCCCTTGTTCACCAGCGGCTGCGTCCCGGCCGTCGTACCGACCCACACCGCGGTGGACAGCGACGGCGTGTAGCCGACCATCCACGCGTCGCGGTTGGCGCCGGTGTCGCCCAGCTGCACCGTGCCGGTCTTGGCCGCGGACGGCCGGCCGCCGGCCAGGTTGTGGCCGCGTGAGTATCCGGCGATGGGCTGCATCGCCGAGGTCACATTGTCGGCGACGGCCTTCGGAATCCGTTGCTCACCCGAGTTGTCCTGGGACGCCGCGTCGAACAGCACCTGCCCGTCGCCGTTGACGACCTTCTGCACGAAGTGCGGCTTGTGGTACTCGCCGGACGCCGCCAGCGTCGCGTACGCGGACGCCATGTCCAGCGCACGGCTCTGGTACTGGCCCAACACGACACCGTTGTTGGGCGGGCCGCCCTTGCCGTCCTCGGACAGCGTGTGCTCGACGCCCGGGAAGCTGTCGGCGACACCGGCCTTGTGCGCGGCGTCCGCGACGTCCTGCGCGCCGTGCTTGAGCTTGAGCATCAACCGGTAGTAGCTGGTGTTCAGCGACCGCTTGAGCGCCTCGGCGATGCTGCAGGTACCGCAGCCCTCACCTTCGACGTTGGTGATGTTGATGCCGTTGACCGTCACCGGCGAGCTGTCGACCTGGTACCCCAGCCCGATCCCCTGCTCCAGCGCCGCGACCAACGCGAAGACCTTGAACGACGAACCCGTCGGCAGACCGGCCTGCGCGAAGTCGAAGCCGTTGGCGTCGGAGCCGCCGTAATACGCCTTGATGCCACCGGTGTGCGGGTCGACCGACACCACCGCGGCTCGCATGTCGTCGGCCTGGCCGTCCAGATATTTCGACACCGCGTCCTCGGCCGCCGACTGCGCCTTCGGGTCGATGGTCGTGGTGACCTGCAGCCCCTCGGTGTTCAGCGCCTGCTCGTTGATGTTGAAGATGCTCTGCAGCTCCTTCATCACCTGCCGCTGGATCAATCCGTTGGGACCCTCGGTCTGGTTCTGCTGCCGGGCCTGCTCAGGCGGGACGGTGGCCGGGAACTTCTGCTGTGCGCGGTCCTCCTTGGACAGCGCGCCCATGGTCACCATGCCGTCGAGCACCCAGTTCCAGCGCTCGGCGGCGCCCTCCGGGTCGACGGCCGGGTCCAGGGTCGACGGCCGCTGGATCAGTGCTGCGAGCAGCGCCCCCTCGGCCACGTCGAGCTGCTCGACGGGTTTGCCGAAGTACGCCTTCGACGCCGCGCCGATGCCGTAGGTGCCGCGGCCGAAATAGATGATGTTCAGGTACGCCTGCAGCACTTCGTCTTTCGACCACTGCCGCGACATCTTGGTGGCGATCACCAGTTCCTTGGCCTTGCGGACCAAGCCACCCACGCCGGAGCGGGCGTCACCGACCAACGCGTTCTTCACGTACTGCTGCGTGATGGTCGACCCGCCCTGCAGGTCGCCGCCGAAGATGTTGTTCTTGAACGCCCGCGCGAAGCCGGAGAACGAGAAGCCCGGGTTGGTGTAGAAGTCCCGGTCCTCGGCGGCCATCACCGCGTTGCGGACGTGCACCGGGATCTGGTCGATGTTGACGTCGACCCGGTTGCCTTCCGGCGGCACGAACTTCGCGAGCTCGGTGCCGTCGCTGGCCAGGATGGTCGACACCTGGTTGGTGCGGATGTCGCCCGGCTTGGGGATGTCGACGATGAGGTACGCCATCGCGAACGTGACGATCGGCAGCACCAGCAGCACCACGGCGCCCGCGTAACAGAACCGGCGGAACACCTTCCAGTTCCACTTGAACTGCGGCAACTGTGGACCGCCGGACTTGCCGCCACCGGTCCGCGGGGGTGGTGGCGGCGGCGACTTCGGCGGCGGGTTCATGCCCGCGCTCGCGCTCATCGGGGGCTGGCCCGGCCGCTTGGTGCCGTCGAGCGCGGCCTTCACGGCGTCGATCGGATCGCGCAGCCGCGGATCGTCGGCCTTACCGACCGGCGGCAGGATCATCGTGCGCCGGTCATCCGGCGGCACGGGTCCCGGGCGTCCTTGCGGTGCGCCGGCGCCCGGTCCTCTGGTCGCGTCCTTGTCCGATCGGCTGTGGCGCCCAGCCCCGCCCACTCCGTCACTCACTGGCGGTGCGCGCTTTCGAGCGCGCCGCACGGGTGCCGCGAGGCTTCGCCGCCTTCGGGGGACTCGGCGTCCCTAATACATATGACTTGACCAAATGATTCCAACTGCAAGTGCGGCATACCTCCACCACGTGAACCGCGAATTCGTCGAACTTGGCGGCCAGCAGGACGAGCTCCTCGGTGCTGCGGGCCGAACCCGACACCGCTCCGAGATGATCACCGAACACCCACGACACCAATGTCAGTGGTTCCTTCCGGCAGATCGGGCACATCACCGAACTGGTACGACCATGAAATTTTGCTGCGCGCAGCAGGTAGGGGTTGGCATCACAAACCTCGGTGACGCCGGTGCGCCCCGAATAGACCTCGGCCAGCAGCGACCTGCGCCGGAGCGCATAGTCGACCACCTGCCGCTGCAATCGCACGTTGACCAGAGTACGTCGGGCACCTGAACGCCGATGCGTGATGGCACGCATGTAGCCGGGTTGTGGCCGGCTCGATAGGTGCGGTGGCAAAAGGGCTTGTGGCCGGGCTCACGCAGGCGCGCCACCTGACCTTTACGCTTTCCCGGTGGCCACCGCAGCGACCCGGGCGAAAGACAGCGACCGCAACGACACCTGCCAGATTCTGGACACGGCACTGGCCGACGGCCAGCTGTCCGCCGAGGAGCACCGGCAGCGCGTCGCGGCGGCCACCAAGGCCGTCACCCTCGGAGAACTGCGCTCGCTGGTGACCGATCTGCAGACCGCGAACGCGTCGGTCAAGCTGCCCAACTTGAAGACCGGCGCCGGTCGGCCCGTCCGCACGACGGGTTGGGGCATCCTGGCCGCCGGCGCCGCGGTGATGCTCGTCGTCGGCGTCGCGATCGGTTGGGGTATCTACGCCGCGCCCGGCCAGTCCCCGCTGACCGCCGCGGAGGACCCGGGTGCCAAGCCCGACGGCGTCGCTCCCCTGGTGCTGACCCCGCCGCGCCAGCTGCAGTCGCTCGGCGGGCTGACCGGGTTGTTCACCCAGATGAAGAAGAAGTTCGGCGACACCACCGGCTACGAGCTCTCGATCTATTCGGACTACGCGATCCTGGAACGTCCCGACCCGGCCGAGCCGCGTCGCGTGCTGCGGTACGACTACCGCGGCGGCTGGGACGACCCCGACACCACAACGGTCAGCAGTGACGAGCGCGTCGTCGACCTGGGCAAGTTCGACGTCGAGAAGATCGCAGGCATTCTGCACGGCGCCCCGGAGACCCTGGGTATCAAGCGCAACGAGATCAACACCGTCTACATCGACATCAAGGCCAGCAAGGACATCACCGCCCCGCCGGACAGCGCCGCGATCTCGATCTATGTGTCCGGGAAGTTCAACAACAGCGGCTACATCGAGCTGGATGCCGAAGGCAACACCAAGCGCATCAGCTACCCCAGCTGATTCGCCCCGTGTTCGGCCGGTGTTGACGGCCGCATCGAATGTCGTTCATCTCCGTATGCGGCTCGATTGGCCGCGTATATATCGGCGCGATACTATTGCGCGAGGTGTTGAAGCGTCCTAGCGCTCAATATGCGATGTCGTCAATTAATGTCGGGGAGGTGACACTGTGCTGGAGCTGGCCATCCTGGGGCTTCTGCTGGAGTCCCCTATGCACGGCTACGAGCTGCGCAAACGGCTGACCGGACTGCTCGGCGCGTTCCGGGCGTTCTCGTACGGCTCGTTGTACCCGGCGTTGCGTCGCATGCAGGCCGACGGCCTGATCGTCGAAGACGCGGCACCGCTCGGTTCGACGAAGGTGCGTCGCGCGCGTCGCGTCTACCAACTCACCGACGCCGGCAAGCAACGGTTCACCGAACTCGTCGCGGACACCGGCCCACAGAACTACACCGATGACGGATTCGGTGTGCACTTGGCGTTCTTCAACCGGACTCCCGCCGAAGCCAGGATGCGAATCCTGGAAGGGCGGCGCCGTCAGGTCGAGGAACGTCGCGAAGGTCTGCGCGAGGCGATCGCACGGGCCAGCAGTTCACTCGACCGCTACACCCGGCAGCTGCATCAGCTCGGGCTCGAGTCCAGTGAACGCGAAGTGAAATGGCTCAACGAGCTGATTGCTGCCGAGCGCGTGGCAACTGCCGGACCGACGGCGCCGCCGTCACAAGGCCACGCCGACCAAACCTGAGCGCACCCGCCCACGGCGAACGCACTGAAAGAGTAGGAAAAGGAGACCGTCACATGTCTGAGTCGAATGAGGTTCGGGTCGCAATCGTCGGCGTAGGCAACTGCGCGGCGTCGCTCGTCCAGGGCGTGCAGTACTACCAGGACGCCGATGCGAACTCAACGGTGCCGGGTCTGATGCACGTGAAGTTCGGCCCGTACCACGTCCGCGACGTGAAGTTCGTGGCCGCGTTCGACGTGGACGCCAAGAAGGTCGGCTTCGACCTCTCCGAGGCCATCTTCGCCTCCGAGAACAACACCATCAAGATCGCCGACGTGCCGCCGAGCGACGTCATCGTGCAGCGCGGCCCGACCCTCGACGGCATCGGCAAGTACTACGCCGACACCATCGAGGTCTCCGACACCGACCCGGTCGACGTGGTCAAGGCCCTCAAGGACGCGAACGTCGACGTCCTGGTCTCCTACCTGCCCGTCGGTTCCGAAGAGGCCGACAAGTTCTACGCCCAGTGCGCCATCGACGCCAAGGTCGCATTCGTCAACGCCCTGCCCGTGTTCATCGCTTCGGACCCGGTGTGGGCCAAGAAGTTCGAGGACGCCGGCGTGCCGATCGTCGGCGACGACATCAAGAGCCAGGTCGGTGCCACCATCACCCACCGCGTGATGGCCAAGCTGTTCGAGGACCGCGGCGTCACCCTGGACCGCACCTACCAGCTGAACGTCGGCGGCAACATGGACTTCAAGAACATGCTCGAGCGCGAGCGCCTGGAGTCCAAGAAGGTCTCGAAGACGCAGGCCGTCACCTCGAACCTGACCGGCTCGCTGGCCGACAAGGTCTACGACAAGAACGTGCACATCGGCCCGTCGGACTACGTCGCCTGGCTCGACGACCGCAAGTGGGCGTACGTGCGCCTCGAGGGCCGCGCCTTCGGTGACGTGCCGCTGAACCTCGAGTACAAGCTCGAGGTGTGGGACTCCCCCAACTCGGCCGGCATCATCATCGACGCCGTGCGCGCCGCCAAGATCGCCAAGGACCGCGGCCTCGGCGGCCCGATCCTGCCGGCCTCGGCCTACCTGATGAAGAGCCCGCCGGTGCAGGTCGCCGACGACCTCGCCCGCACGCAGCTGGAAGCCTTCATCGAGGGGTAATTATCGACGTCAGAGTGGGCGGCCAGGTGAAACCTGGTCGCCCACTTTGTGTTTGAGGCCACGGGGCGACCGGGACCGATGTTGTGAGACTGGCCACAACCGCATTTTAAACTGGATTGAGTCCAAAAAAAGCGGCTAAGGTGGGTACTCGTAAGAGACATCCGACAGACCCGAAGAGAGGTTCTCGTGGCCCTGATCAACAAGCAGATCAAGCCGTTCTCCGCGACCGCATACAAGAACGGCACCTTCATCCCCGTGTCGGACGCCGACATCCAGGGCAAGTGGGCCATCTTCTTCTTCTACCCGGCCGACTTCACCTTCGTCTGCCCGACCGAGCTCGGCGACCTCGCCGACCACTACGAGGAGCTGCAGCGCCTCGGCGTCGAGGTGTTCTCGGTCTCCACCGACACCCACTTCACCCACAAGGCGTGGCACGACTCGTCCGACACCATCGGCAAGATCCAGTACGCCATGATCGGTGACCCGACCCTGCAGATCAGCACCAACTTCGAGGTGCTCCGTGAAGACCAGGGCCTGGCCGACCGCGGCACCTTCCTGGTCGACCCCGACGGCGTCGTCCAGTTCACCGAGGTCACCGCCGAGGGCATCGGCCGCAACGCCGCCGAGCTGGTCCGCAAGGTCAAGGCTGCCCAGTACGTGCGCAACCACCCGGGCGAGGTCTGCCCGGCCAAGTGGGAAGAGGGCGAAGAGACCCTGGCCCCGTCGCTGGAACTCGTCGGCAAGATCTAGTTCCGCTCTGCTGATGGCGGTACGGGCCCGGTTCGCCCGGCCCGTACCGCCCCCCAGAACTGCTTCACCCCAACATCTTTCGGGCCGCGAACGGCCCAGCCATTCCTATCCTCGATGGAGTTGATCCGCATGCTCGACACCTCACTCGCCGGCCAATTGAAGTCCCTGCTGGAGCGGCTGACCGTGCCGATCGAGCTGGTGTCCTCCCTCGACGACGGTCCCAAGTCCGCCGAGCTCGCCGAACTGCTCACCGAGATCGCGGCGATGTCGGACAAGATCACCTACGCGCGCACCGACGACGACGCCCGTCGGCCGTCGTTCGCCATCCGCCGCACCGGCACCGACGTCGAGGTCCGCTTCGCCGGCATCCCGCTGGGCCACGAATTCTCGTCGCTGGCCCTGGCCCTGCTGCAGGTCGGCGGATACCCGTCGAAGGAAGCCCCCGAACTGCTCGAGCAGGTCCGGAACCTCGACGCCGACCTGCACTTCGAGACCTACTTCTCGCTGTCCTGCCAGAACTGCCCCGACGTGGTGCAGGCGCTGAACCTGATGGCGATCCTCAACCCCCGCATCAGCCACGTCGCCATCGACGGCGCGCTGTTCAAGAACGAGGTCGAACAGCGCAAGGTGCTGGCTGTCCCCACCGTCTTCCTCAACGGTGAAGTGTTCGACTCGGGCCGCATGACCCTCGAGCAGATCATCGGCAAGGTCGACGTCGGCGCCGCACAGCGCACCGCCGAGGCGATCGCCGAGAAGGAGCCCTTCGACGTGCTGGTCGTCGGCGGTGGTCCCGCGGGCGCCGCGGCCGCAATCTACGCCGCCCGCAAGGGAATTCGCACCGGCGTGGTCGCCGAGCGCTTCGGCGGCCAGGTGCTGGACACCATGTCGATCGAGAACTACATCTCCGTCCCGCACACCGAGGGGCCGAAGTACGCCGCCGCGCTGGAAGCTCACGTCAACGAGTACGACGTCGACGTCATGAAGACGCAGCGCGGCGCGAAGCTGCTGCCGGCGCTCGACGAGGGCGGTCTCATCGAGATCTCGCTGGAGAGCGGCGCCTCGCTGACGGCCCGCACCGTCATCCTGTCCACCGGTGCCCGCTGGCGCGCGATGGACGTGCCGGGTGAGGCCGAGTACCGCAACAAGGGCGTCACCTACTGCCCGCACTGCGACGGACCGCTGTTCAAGGGCAAGCGCGTCGCCGTCGTCGGCGGCGGCAACTCCGGCGTGGAGGCCGCGATCGACCTCGCCGGCGTCGTCTCGCACGTGACGCTCATCGAGTTCGACTCGGTGCTGCGCGCCGACGAGGTGCTGCAGCGCAAGCTGCGCAGCCTGCCGAACGTCGACATCCTGCTGAGCACGCTGACCACCGAGGTCCTCGGCGACGGCGACCAGGTGACCGGCCTGACCTACCAGGACCGCACCACCGGCGAGTCGCACCAGCTCGACCTGCAGGGCGTCTTCGTCCAGATCGGCCTGCTGCCCAACACCGAGTGGCTCGAGGGCAGCGTCGAGCTGTCCAAGCGCGGCGAGATCGTCATCGACGAGCGCGGCCAGACATCGGTCCCCGGTGTGTTCGCCGCCGGCGACTGCACGACGGTGCCGTTCAAGCAGATCGTCATCGCCGCCGGCGCCGGTGCCACCGCAGCCCTGTCGGCGTTCGATCACCTGATCCGGACCACCGCACCGGTCGGCAGCTGAGCGCTCCACGGCTCGGGCGTAGTGTCCGAAGACGTGGCCCAGGAGATTTCTGACGACGACCTGCTGACGCTCGACGAGTTCGCGCTGCTGCCCGAGAACGCCGAGCAGATCGGGGCCGACGGTCCGCTGCCGACGGTGTCGCGGCTCGACGACGGCCCGATCAGCATGCTGAAGTGGGGCGTCGCGGCACCTGAGGTGGTGTTCCTGCACGGCGGTGGGCAGAACGCCCACACCTGGGACACCGTCATCCTGGGTCTCGGGGTCCCGGCGCTGGCCATCGACCTGCCCGGGCACGGGCGGTCGGCGTGGCGCGAGGACGGGGACTACGGTCCCAAGCTCAACGCGGAAACGCTGCGGCCGGTGCTGCGGACGCACGCCCCCGATGCCCGGCTGGTGGTCGGCATGTCCCTCGGCGGGCTGACGGCGCTGCGCATCGCGGCAACCGAGCCGGCCCTGGTGCCCGAGCTGGTACTGGTCGACGTCACGCCGTCGGCCCCCGAGCGCCACGAGCAGATGACGCAGGCGCAGCTGGGCGCCGTCGCGCTGGTGAAGGGTGACCGGAGCTTCCCGAGTTTCCAGGCGATGCTCGACGTCACCGTCGCGGCGTCACCGCACCGCAGCCGGAACTCGTTGCGGCGCGGTGTGTTTCACAACGCCAAGCAACTCGACGACGGCACCTGGACGTGGCGGTACGACGCGATACGCGTCGGCGACGGTTTTGCCGGGCTTTGGGATGACGTCCCGTCGATCACCATGCCGACCACGCTCGTGCGCGGCGCCAAGTCGTACTTCGTCCACGACGACGATGCCGCCGCCTTCGCGGCCGGCGCGCCGGGTTTCCGGCAGACCCACGTAGTCGCCGATTCCGGGCATTCCGTGCAGGGCGATCAGCCGGCCGCGCTCGTCGAAATCCTGCGAGGCGTCCTCGGCGGTTAGCGTGGGGTCATGACCCTTCCCATTCGCATCGGGGTTCAACTGCAGCCCCAGCACTCCTCCAACTACGGCTTCATCCGCGACGCGGTCCGGCGCGCCGAGGACCTCGGCGTCGACGTCGCCTTCAACTGGGACCACTTCTTCCCGCTGTACGGCGACCCCGACGGCGCCCACTACGAATGCTGGACCATGCTGGGCGCCTGGGCCGAGCAGACGTCGCGCATCGAGATCGGCGCGCTGGTCACCTGTAACTCGTACCGCAACCCGGAACTGCTGGCCGACATGGCGCGGACCGTCGACAACATCTCCGACGGGCGGTTGATCCTGGGCATCGGATCAGGTTGGAAAGAGAAGGACTACGACGAGTACGGCTACGAATTCGGTACGGCCGGAAGCAGACTCGACGACTTGGCGGCGGCCATGCCGCGCATCGTCTCGCGGCTCGGCAAGCTCAACCCACAGCCGGTGCGCGAGATCCCGGTACTGATCGGCGGGCAGGGCGAGCGTAAGACGCTGCGGCTCGTCGCGCAGTACGCGCAGATGTGGCACAGCTTCACCACGGCGGCGACCTACCCGGAGAAGGCCGCCGTGCTGGACCGGCACTGCGCCGACATCGGACGCGACCCGAGCACCATCGTCCGCTCGGCCGGCGTCGACAACAGCGGCGACGGCCTGATCGCCAACGCCGAAGCCCTTACCGCGCTCGGTGTTTCATTGCTGACGGTGGGCGTCAACGGGCCCGACTACGACCTGACCGACGCCGAGACGCTGGTCCGGTGGCGCGACACCCAGTAGTGGGGGCTGCCCGGCCGGATGAATTCCCGGCGAGCTGAAGCCGCTGCATTCGGCCGGGTACCGGCTAGGTTGACCTGCGTGACCTCTTTCCTGCGTGCGACGGTAGCGATACTGGTGGCACTCCTGGTCGGCTCGCTGAGCGTGGGCGTCCCGGCCCGCGCCACCACGGACCAGTGCGCGCCACCGGGCGTGCAGAGCGCCAGTGCCCTGCCCACCAACCTGGCCACCGCCGCCCAAGGCGACGGCACCGACAAATACACGACACCTGGCACCCAACCGCTTTCGACGGTGCGGCCCGACACCTTGGGGCTCGGCACGCCGGGAGTGCTGACCGTCGGCACACTGTCCGATGCCCCGCCGAGCATCTGTATCAACTCCAGCGGCCAGTTCACCGGATTCGACAACGAGCTGCTGCGGGCCATCGCCGAGAAGATCGGCCTGCGCGTCAACTTCGTCGGCACCGACTTCGCCGGCCTGCTGGCGCAGGTCGCGTCCCGCCGCTTCGACGTCGGATCATCATCGATCACCACCACCGACGCCCGGCGCCGCACCGTCGGGTTCACCAATGGCTATGACTTCGGCTACTTTTCGCTCGTCGTGCCGACCGGATCGGCCATCAACGGGTTCGGCGCGCTGAAAGCCGGGCAGCGTATCGGCGTCGTGCAGGGCACCGTGCAGGAGGCCTACGTCGTCGACACCCTGCACCTGGAACCGGTGAAGTTCCCGGACTACGCCACCGTGTACGCCAACATCAAGACCCGGCAGCTCGACGCCTGGGTGGCGCCGTCGCAGCAGGCCTCCGGCACCGTGCAACCGGGCGACCCGGCGCGCATCGTCGAAAACACCTTCAGCTTGGACAATTTCGTGGCCTACGCGGTCGCCAAGGAGAACAAGCCGCTGGTCGACGCCCTCAACGCGGGGCTCGACGCGGTGATCGCCGACGGCACCTGGGCGCGGCTCTACGCCGACTGGGTGCCGCGGGCCCTGCCGCCGGGCTGGAAGCCCGGATCAAAGGCCGCACCCGCACCGCAGCTGCCCGACTTCAACGCCATCGCCGCGTCTCACGCGTCAGCGGCCCCGTCGGCCGGTCCCGCGCCGAAATCCACGCTCTCGCAACTGAAAGACGCGTTCCTGGACTGGCGCCTGTACCGGCAGGCCATCCCCGATCTGTTCAAGACGGGCCTGCCGAACACACTGATCCTGACCATCAGCGCGAGCGTCATCGGCCTCATCATCGGCATGGCGCTGGCCATCGCCGGCATCTCCCGGTCGCGCTGGCTGCGGTGGCCGGCCCGGGTGTACACCGACATCTTCCGCGGCCTGCCCGAAGTGGTGATCATCCTGGTGATCGGGCTGGGCATCGGGCCGGTCGTCGGCTCGCTGACGGGAAACAACCCGTACCCCTTGGGAATTGCCGCGCTGGGCCTGATGGCCGGCGCGTACATCGGTGAGATTCTGCGCTCCGGTATCCAGAGTGTGGACGCCGGCCAGCTCGAGGCCTCGCGCGCGCTGGGCTTCGGCTATCCGGCGTCGATGCGCCTGGTGGTGGTGCCGCAGGGGGTTCGCCGGGTGCTGCCGGCGCTGATGAACCAGTTCATCTCGCTGCTGAAGGCGTCGTCGCTGGTGTACTTCCTCGGGTTGATCGCCAGCCAGCGGGAGCTGTTCCAGGTGGGCCGCGACCTCAACGCGCAGACCGGTAACCTGTCTCCGCTGGTCGCTGCCGGCTTGTTCTATCTGGCCCTGACCGTCCCGCTGACCCATCTGGTCAACTACATCGACCGGCGACTGAGCAAGGGCAAGCCCGTCGCAGCCGAGGTCGCGACCCAGGAGATCATATGACCACCCCACAGGCAGTCTCCTTGGCCGCCAAGGATATTCACCTGTCGTTCGACGCCAACACGGTGTTGCGCGGCGTCGACCTCGACGTGCCGGCCGGCACCACGACGGCGGTCATCGGGCCGTCGGGCTCGGGCAAGTCGACGCTGCTGCGCACCCTGAACCGGTTGTACGAACCGGACCGCGGCGACATCCTGCTCGACGGGCGGTCGGTCCTGAAGGACAACCCCGATCAGCTGCGCCAGCGGATCGGCATGGTGTTCCAGCATTTCAACCTGTTCCCGCACCGGACGGTGCTGGAGAACGTCACGCTGGGGCCCCGCAAACTGAAGGGCCTGGACGCCGCGGCGGCCCGCGAACTCGGGCTGCAACTGCTCGAGCGGGTCGGGCTCAAACACAAGGCCGACGTGCGCCCAGCAACCCTGTCCGGTGGGCAACAGCAACGTGTCGCGATCGCCCGCGCGCTCGCCATGAGCCCCCAGGTGATGTTCTTCGACGAGGCCACGTCGGCGCTGGATCCCGAATTGGTCAAGGGCATCCTGGCGCTCATCAGCGAACTCGGGGCGGACGGCATGACCATGGTGGTGGTCACTCACGAGATGGGTTTCGCCCGGTCAGCGGCGGATTCGGTGGTGTTCATGGATGACGGCCGGGTGATCGAGACCGGAACCCCCGAGCAGATCTTCGAATCCGCGGAAACTCAACGTTTACGTCAATTTCTGGCGCAGGTTGTCTAATGCCGACCAGTATCCGGCATACACGTTAGACTATCGAACTATGTCGTCGACGGAGCCGCAGGTCGCGGACCTTGCAGGAGACCTGCAACAGGTCCTCTCCAAGCTGTTCAACGTGATGCGCCGACGCGTCGAGATCCCGAAGGACGCCGAAGCCGGCGCCGATCTGACCCTGGCGCAGCTGTCCATCCTGCTGACGCTGCTGGATCGTGGCCCCATCCGGATGACGGAGCTGGCCGCCCACGAACGCGTCCGCACCCCCACCACCACGGTGGCGATCCGGCGGTTGGAGAAGCTGGGTCTGGTCAAGCGTTCGCGTGACCCATCGGATCTGCGCGCCGTGCTGGTCAATGTGACGCCGCGCGGACTCGTGCAGCACCGTGAGGCCCTCGAGGCCCGCCGGAAGGTGCTGATCGCGATGATGGCCAACCTGACGCCCGAGGACATCGACCACATCGCCAAGGCCCTTGGGCCGCTGGAGAAGCTGACCACCAGCAGCGACGACTAGGTCGGGGTCACCCCAGCCAGTCGAGCACGGCGGCGGCGGTCCACGACTGCTGCATGCTGCCGAGCGGTTCCCCGGTGAACGGTTCGTAGTATTCGGCGAACGTGCCGTCGCTGGCCTGCCGCAAGCCTTCCCGCCGCAGGATCGACGCGCGCTCGGACCAGCCGCGGCGCGCGAAACACCACGAGAAGAGCCACGTCATCACCGGCCACACCGGGCCGCGCCAGTACTCGCGCGGACGGAAATCGCGGGACACCGGTGACGTCGACGGGATCAGCGGGTACTTGAGGTCGGGGTGCGCGCAGAACCGCGGCCCCTCCAGCAGGCGCAGCAGCGCCCGTTCACGGTCATGCGGCAGACCGCCGCAGAGCAACGGCGCGAACTGCGCCACCGTCTCACTCGGAATCCACTTGCCGGCCCGCAGGTCGAAGTCCCGCGCCGCGCCGGTGCGCTCGTCGCTGGTCGCCACCACGCCCTGCCGGAACCGCTCGGCCCACGAATAGAGTTCGCGCACATCGGAATTCGGACGTTTGTAGTCCTCACCGATCTCGGCCAGGACCGTGCACGCCACCGACAGGATGGCCGAGACGAAAACGTCTTCGACCTGGAAGCTCATGACCTTCGGCAGCAGCGCGTCGTCGTACCGGACGGACTTCATCTCCTCCAGCAGCCACAGGTACCGGTCGTACTCGACGTCGGACGGACGCTGGCTGGTGTCGGTGATGATCGCGTTGTCCTCACGCTGATACTCGGGCACCGCACCCGGAATCACGTTGGCGTACGCGCTATCCCACCTCGGTGAGTTGTCCATGCCGGACTCCCAGCCGTGGTACAGCGTCACCCGGCCGTGTTCCTGTGGGTCACGCGCCTCGGCCAGCCAGCGGTGCCAGCGCACCAGGTCGTCCCACCGCCGGTCCAGGAACGCCTCGGCGACCACCCGGGTGGAGCGCCCCCGGGTCCGGGCGTGATCCAGAATCCGTTGCACCGCAATGGCATGCACGGGCGGCTGGGTGATGCCGGAGGTGTCCCGGTTGCGCGGCGCGTTGACGGCCAGGCTGGAGGTCTCCCACCGCGCCGGCCCCGGGAAGTAGCCGTCGACCCCGTTGGCGAACACGATGTGCGGGATCATGCCGTTGGCCCACTGCGCCGACAGCAGGGTGTCCAGCTCGACGACGGCGCGCTCGACCGTCAGCGACGCCAGACCGATCGACACGAACGCGGCATCCCAGCTCCACATGTGCGGGTACAGCAACGGCGCGGCCGTCGTCATGACGCCCAGGTCATTACCGCGCAGCAGGTAGGCGGCGCGGGCCGAGAGCTGGGTGGGCGCGAAGCTGTGGTCGGGTGGCATCGCTGTCCATTGTGCGTCGCGGCCCGGGGATTCGCTGATCGGTAGGCTCACGCCATGCCGACCGCAATGATCACGGGCGCTTCCCGGGGCCTCGGAATGGCCATCGCCGAAGCCCTCGCGCCGACCCACACGCTGTTCCTGGCCGGCCGGCCGACGGCCGAACTCGACGCCGTCGCCGAGCGTCTGGGCGCGACCACGTGGCCCATGGACCTCACCGACTACGAGGGCGTCGAGGCGACGGTCGAGCCGATCGTCGAACTCGACGTACTGGTCCACAACGCCGGCGTCGCGTACCCGGGCCGGGTCGGCGAATCCTCGATCGAGGAGTGGCGGGCCACCATGGAAGTGAATGTGCTTGGCGCCGTGGGACTTACGCTGCCGCTGCTGCCGGCATTGCGGGCGGCCCGGGGCCAGGTGATCTTCGTGAACTCCGGCGCCGGACGCAGCCCCTCCCCCGGCCTGGCGTCGTACGCGGCCAGCAAGTTCGCGCTGCGGGGTTTCGCCGATGCCCTGCGCACCGACGAACCGGCGCTGCGGGTGACGACGGTGTACCCCGGCCGCATCGACACCGACATGCAGTGGAACCTCGTGGCCTACGAGGGCGGCGACTACGACCCGGCGCGGTTCTTGAAGCCCTCGACCGTCGCGCAGGTGATCGCGCAGATCGTGGCCACCCCGGACGACGCCCACCAGCACGAGGTGATCATTCGCCCGCGCTGACGTGCGGCTCGGTATTGGAGAGGATGGCCACATGGCCGTAGACCCACAAGTGCTCGCCGCGATCGACCGCGCGGTACGTGCCGACCCCGCCAACCGCGCGCTGCGTCTGCACCTCGTCGACCTGCTGCTCGATGACGGCCAACACGCCGCGGCACTCGGCCACTGCGAAGTGCTGCTCCAGCAGTCTCCCGACGACGCCGATGCTCTTGGGCGAAAGGCCAAGGCGCTCAGTCAGTTCGGGCTGCCACCCGTCGACCCGCCCGTGACTCCGCCAGCCGCGCCCCCGGCTCCACCGACTCCGCCAGCTCCCCCGGTACCGCCGGCTCCACCGGCCAGTCCGTCGCATGAACCGGCGTGGGCCACCACCGAGGACGACGACGACGTCATCTCCGCCAGCGACCTCATCGACATCGTGCGGCCCGAGCTGACACTCGCCGACGTGGCGGGGATGGAGGACGTCAAAGAGCGCCTCCGGATGGGTTTCCTCGAACCCATGCGCAACGAGGAACTGCGCCGATCATTCGGGCACACGCTGCGGTCCAGCATGCTCCTGTGGGGGCCTCCCGGCTGCGGCAAGACGTTCCTGGCCAAGTCGCTCGCCGGCGAACTGGGCCTGTACTTCATCCACGTCGGAATCGCCGACGTCCTGGACAAGTGGCTCGGCAACAGCGAGCGCAACATCAAGAACGTTTTCGACGAGGCCCGGCAGCTGCGGCCGACCGTGCTGTTCATCGACGAGCTGGACGCGCTGGGCCACAAGCGGGCACAGACGTCGAGCTACATCCGCAGCATCGTCAACCAGTTGCTCCTCGAGCTGGACGGGGCCGCCAGCGACAACGAAGGGCTGCTGGTCCTCGGCGCAACGAACCAGGTCTGGGACATCGACCCGGCCCTGCTCCGCCCCGGACGCTTCGACCGCAAGGTGCTGGTGCTGCCGCCCGACCAACCAGCCCGGCAGGCCATCCTCGCCCATCACCTCCGGCACAGCCCGACCGGCCCGCTCGACCTGGCGCGGATCGCCGCACGCACCGACGGCTATTCCGGGGCCGATCTTGCCGGATTGTGCCGCCGCGCAGTCGAATTCGCGCTACATGAGTCGGTGCGACGGGGCGCCACCCAACCGGTGACCCAGAATCACCTCGAAGCCGCGCTGCGGGATACCCCACCCAGCACCGGGGCGTGGTTCAGCCTGGCCCAGAACTACGTCGCATTCGCCGAGAACCGGGAAGAGTTCGGCGAACTCGAGCAATACCTCCACGGCCGCAAGCGGCGCCGATGACGTCGTCCAACGCTGAAGCCGTCGAGAAGGTGCGGATACTTCTCGAGCTCGACCGCAACAGCGAAGCCGAGCAAGCGGCCATCGAAGCACTGCGCCACGACCCCAACAATCCAACCCTGTTGGGAATGCTGGCCATTGCGATGGAGGCACAGGGCTTCTCCACCGATGCCCGGGGTTGGGCCGAACGGTCGCTGAGCATCGACCCGCGCCAGCCCTGGGTCCTGTCGGTCCATGCGCGCGCCATCCTCAGCGGCGCGGGAAACCCACAGGAGGCTGTTCAATCAGCTTATGCGGCAGCGCAATTGGACCCCAATGACGTCAACTACCGGTACACGCTGACCCGCGCCTATCTGAGGTCGAATCAACGGGCATACGCACAATCAACGGCGGAGTCCATCCGCGCCGTTGCGCCCGCTTCGCCGCTGGGACCGCTGGCACAGGCACTCGTCGAGATCGACCGCGTGCGGTTCTATCGCCCGAATCCGGTGTGGGCAGTGCTGATCGTGCTGCTGTCCCGAGGCCTCGCGCTGTTCGTCATGGCCATCATCTGGCTGTTCCACTTTGTGCGACGGCGCGGACCGCTACGTCGCGCGGATGCCCATCTTCTCGAGGGGCTGCGCCTGGACCCCGGCAACCCGCACACCCACGCCGTCGCCGCCGAAGTCGCCCGGATGCGCTTCCGCTATGTGCAATCGGTCGACGCCACACTGGCGCTGGCCGCGATCGACTCCGGCATGGTCGACGCCAATCAACTCGCCCGCGGCATCGCGCGGAGGACATCGATGGTTACGGTTGCCGCGTTCGCGTTCTGGGCAGTGTGGCTGCCATTCCTCAACGCGGCAGGCCACAACATCGCCGCTGTCGTCGAGACAGTGCTGGCGATCATCGGCGGCGCGGGGGTCCTGTGGCTCGACCGTGAACAGACGAAGCGGCTGCCGCCCGGCGTGCTGCGCCTCGTCCGCCGACGCTGGATCCTGCCCGTGACGCTGCTCGCCATCGCGGCGTTGAGCGGCCTGGTGGGCTTCGCCTCGCTCGGCTTTCCCGGTATCGCGGTTCCCACCCTGGTGACCATGACGCTGGCCCTCATCGGCGCGGTCCTCGCGATTTGTGCACGATTTTCCGCGGTCAGCGCGAAAAATCGTGCACAAATCCCTGGTTAGGCGACGATGTTGACCAGCCGGCCGGGCACCACGATGACCTTCTTGGGCGTGGCGCCGGCCAGGAAGGCCTGCACCTTCTCGTCGGCCAGGGCCGCGGCTTCCAGCGTGGCCTTGTCGGCATCGGCGGCGACGACGATCTTGCCGCGCACCTTGCCGTTGACCTGCACCGGGTACTCGACGGTGTCGTCGACCAGGTAGCGCTCGTCGGCGACCGGGAACGGGCCGTGCGCCAGCGACTTCTCGCTGCCCAGACGGCGCCACAACTCCTCGGCCAGGTGCGGCGCCAGCGGCGCGACCATCAGCACCAGCGGTTCGACCGCAGCGCGAGCGGTGACGCCCTCCTTGGTCAGGTGGTTGGTGTACTCGATGAGCTTGGCGGCGGCGGTGTTGTTGCGCAGCGCCGCGTAGTCCTCGTTCACACCGGCGATGGTCTTGTGCAGCTGCTTGAGCGTCTCCTCGGAGACCGCGTCGTCCGAAACCCTTGGTGCACCGGTGGTTTCGTCGACGACGACGCGCCACACCCGCTGCAGGAACCGGTGCGCGCCGACGACGTCCTTGGTCGCCCAGGGCCGGGATGCCTCCAGCGGACCCATCGACATCTCGTAGACGCGCAGGGTGTCCGCGCCGTACTCCTCGCAAATCTCGTCGGGCGAGACGGAGTTCTTCAGGCTCTTGCCGATCTTGCCGAACTCCTGGTTGACCTCGATCTCACCGTCCGGGCCCGTCCAGAAGAACTTGCCTTCGCGCGGGGCGACTTCCGCCGCCGGCACATAGGTGCCGCGGGAGTCGGTGTAGGCGAACGCCTGGATGTAGCCCTGGTTGACGAGGCGCCGGTACGGTTCGCGCGACGACACGTGGCCGAGGTCGAACAGCACCTTGTGCCAGAACCGCGAGTACAGCAGGTGCAGGACCGCGTGCTCGACGCCGCCGACGTACAGGTCGACGCCACCGGGATCGCCGGCGCCGTAGATCTCGGGCCGCGGGCCCATCCAGTAGGCCTCGTTCTCCTTGGCGCAGAACGTTTCCGAGTTGTGTGGGTCGGCGTAGCGCAGCTCGTACCAGGAGCTGCCGGCCCACTGCGGCATGACGTTGGTGTCGCGGGTGTAGGACTGCAGCCCGTCGCCCAGATCGAGCTCGACGTGCACCCACTCGGTGGCCTTGTTCAGCGGCGGCGACGGCTCGCTGTCGGCGTTGTCCGGGTCGAACAGCACCGGCGAGTAGTCGGGTACGTCCGGAAGTTCCACGGGCAGTGCCGAATCCGGCAGCGGGTGGGCGCGGCCGTCGGCGTCGTAGACGATCGGGAACGGCTCGCCCCAGTACCGCTGGCGTGCGAAAAGCCAGTCCCGCAGTTTGAATTCGACGCGGGCCTGGCCGCGGCCGTCCGCGATCAGCTTCTCGGTGACGGCGGCCTTGGCGTCGGCGACGTTCAGTCCGTCGAGGTAATCGGAGTTGACCACTGCGCCGTCGCCCGTGTACGCGGACTCCGAAAGATCGCCGCCGGCAATGACTTCCACGATGGGCAGGCCGAACGCCGTCGCGAACTCCCAGTCGCGCTGGTCGTGGCCGGGCACCGCCATGATGGCGCCGGTGCCGTAGCCGGCCAGCACGTAGTCGGCGATGAAGATCGGAACCTGTTGTCCGTTCACCGGATTCGTGGCGTAGGCGCCGGTGAAGACACCGGTCTTGGTCTTGTTCTCCTGGCGCTCCAGGTCGGACTTCGCGGCGATGGCGGCGCGGTAGGCGGCGACCGCCTCGGCCGGTGTGGCCTCTCCGTAGGTCCACCGGTCGTCGATGTCGGCGGGCCAGGAACCGGCCAGCAGCGAATCCACCAGGTCGTGCTCGGGAGCCAGCACCAGGTAGGTCGCGCCGAACAGCGTGTCCGGGCGAGTGGTGAAGACCTCGATGTCGGCGTCCCCCGCGGAGAACAGCACCTCCGCACCGACGGAGCGGCCGATCCAGTTGCGCTGCATGGCCTTGACCTTGTCGGGCCAGTCCAGCACGTCCAGGTCCTCGAGCAGCCGGTCGGAGTACGCGGTGATGCGCATCATCCACTGCCGCAACCGCTTCCGGAACACCGGGAAGTTGCCGCGCTCGCTGCGCCCGTCGGAGGTCACCTCTTCGTTGGCCAGCACGGTGCCCAGACCCGGGCACCAGTTGACCATCGAGTCGGAGCGGTACACCAGGCGGTAGGAGTCGACGACCTCGGCACGTTCGGCGGCAGTCAGCGCCGACCAGTTCCGGCCGTCATCGAGAGCCCTTGCGCCGGAATCGAATTCGGCGATGAGCTCGGCGACGGGCCGGGCCTTCTGCTGCGCCGCGTCGAACCAGGCGTTGTAGATCTGCAGGAAGATCCACTGCGTCCACTTGTAGAAGTCGGTGTCGGTGGTGGCGAAGCTGCGGCGCGAGTCGTGGCCCAGGCCCAACCGTCCCAGCTGCCGCCGGAAGTTGACGATGTTGGCCTCGGTCCGGGTGCGCGGGTGCGTGCCCG
The DNA here is from genome assembly GCF_000383495.1 of Mycobacterium sp. 360MFTsu5.1. NCBI lineage: Bacteria > Bacillati > Actinomycetota > Actinomycetes > Mycobacteriales > Mycobacteriaceae > Mycobacterium > Mycobacterium sp. 360MFTsu5.1. The sequence goes on from NZ_KB911463.1 coordinate 512,241, forward strand.
TCTGGACCGCGTACTGCTCGGCAGGCAGGCCGAAGGCGTCGAAGCCCAGGGCGTGCAGGACATTGCGGCCCGTCATGCGGAAGTAGCGCGCGTACACGTCGGTGGCGATGTAGCCGAGCGGGTGCCCGACGTGCAGGCCGTCGCCCGAGGGGTACGGGAACATGTCCTGCACGAACATCTTGTCCGCCGGCACCGGCGCGCCGTCGGTGGGTGCGAGCGAGCCGACGGGATTCGGCACGTTGAAAGTGCCGCGGTCCGTCCACACCTGCTGCCAGTCGGCCTCGATGCGGCCGGCGAGTTCGGCCGTGTAACGGTGCTGCGGGCTGTCGGCGTCGACGGCCACGGCCGCCTCGGGACGCACGCCTGCCTGCGCATTCGGGGAATCGCTCACGTGCACAGGGTAGTCAACACCCCCGGCGCGACCTGCATCACGCCAGCCGATCGGCGTTGGTCTCGGTTCCGTTGCAGTGCGGTCAGAGCACGGTTGCAGGTGCGCGCCGGATCTGGTGGGCACCGCACATACCTACCTACAGTCGGCACCAGTGCAACGCGTGAGACAGAAGTGAAGCGGAAGGACCGACGCCACATGTTCGAGAACGCCCGCCACTGGCGGCTTCTGGCAGGAGGTGTCGCCGCGGGCCTGGCGGGCGTCGTCGGCTTCGCAGGCAACACCGCATCCGCCGATCCCCTGCCGCCCCAGCCCGTCCTCCCGGCACCCGCCACGGTGACCCAGACGGTCACGGTGCAGGCCGCCCCGGCGCCGGTGGCTGCGGCCCAGCCGGCCGGACCCGCGTTCATCCCCGCAGGTCAGCCCGCCGCCGTACCCCAGCCGGCCACACTTCCCCAGCCCGCGGTGGCGCAGCCGGTCATCGCCCCGGCGCCGCCGCCCACACCCGCCATCGCCCCGGCCGCCTCGGGCACCATCGCCGAGTTCTTCCGCGCCCACAACGTCGCCATGCAGCGGCAGACAGCCGCCGGCTTCACCGCGCTGAACATCGTCCTGCCGGTGCCGCCGGGCTGGGCCGCGGTGCCCGACCCGAACGTGCCCGACGCCTTCGCCGTGATCGCCGACCGCGTCGGCGGCGACGGCCTCTACACCTCGAACGCCGCGCTGCAGGTCTACAAGCTCGTCGGCGACTTCGACCCGCGCGAAGCCATCAGCCACGGCTTCATCGACAGCCAGCAGCAGGTCGCGTGGCGGTCCACCGACGGTTCGATGGCTGATTTCTATGGCATGCCGTCGTCGATCATCGAAGGCACGTACCGCGAGAACAACCTGACGCTGAACACCTCTCGGCGGCACGTAATCGCGACGTCGGGTGCCGACCGCTACCTGGTGACGCTGTCGGTGACCACGAGTGCCCAGGTGACCGTCGCGTCCGGCAACGCCACCGACGCCATCGTCAACGGCTTCAAGATCAGCACACCGGGTGCACCGGCCGCAGCGCCGGCGCCGGCCGCCGTCCCCGCACCGGCCGCAGCACCTGCACCGGCTGCTGTGCCCGCGCCCGTCGCACCGGCTCCGGCCGCGCCGATGGTCCCGGCACCGGCCGCCGTCGCGCCGCACGCCGCCGGGGCCGTACCGCTCACCGCGTCGATCCCCGGCCTCGGCCGCTGACCGGTCACCGGTTTGGAGCGGCCGCCCGGCCGCCCCTATCCTGAGACGCATGCTGATCGCCGCGGTGCTGTGCCTGTGCGCGGCCGTGGTGACCGCGGGCGTCGGCGCCTGGTCGCTGAGCCGCCCCCCATCGACCGACACCGTGCCGCGCGTGCTGCGCTCGGTGGCACCGATCCAACTCGCGACGGCCGCGATGCTCGCCGCCGGTGGTGCCGTCGCGCTCGTCGCACCGCGCAGCACCGGGGTGATGGTGTTGATGGTCTGCGTCATCGGCGCCGTCGGCACCTTCGCCGCCGGCTGCTACCAGGGCGCCAAGGCCGGGGCCGCCATGATGGCCCGGGAGAACGCGCCCGCCGGTGACGGCTGCGCCGGCAGCTGCGCCAGCTGCACGCTGTCCTGCAGCTGATTTCGCCGGTTAGTTACGGCTCACATCGATCGGGTGCGTCGCCAGCATCGCCATGGGCATCGGCTGACGGCGTAGCACCCGCGACCACAGATCCACCCGCGGTTCCACGAGGACGTCCGACGGCAGCGCAGACAGGACGATCCAGTCGTCGCGCTCGATCTCACCGTCGAGCTGACCCACCGACCATCCCGAGTAGCCGGCGTAAATCCGCACGCCCTCGACGGCGCCTTCGATGTCCTCGGGGTCGGCGTCCAGGTCGACCATCGCGATGCGGCCCTGCACATGTCGCAGCCCCGGCACCGACGACGCGTCGACGCCGACCTTCATGGTCGCCAGGCACAGCGCGGAATCGCGTTTCACCGGACCGCCGATGAACATCGACTTGGGTTTCTTCGCGAGCTTCGCCCACTGCGGCAGCACGTTGTAGACGGCCGTCTCGCTGGGCCGGTTCAGGACGACGCCGAGCGTGCCACCGGAGTTGTGCTCAACGATGTAGATGACGCTGCGCCGGAACGTCGGCTCCAGCAGGTCGGTGTTGGCGAGCAGCAGTGTCCCCGCCCGAATCCGGTGCGAGGCGGGAGCGAAATCGCGGTAATCCTCCGGTTCCTCTGACTGCGCCACGCCCTCCATAATGGCACTTGAGAGCCGTCGCCGTGACCAACGCACACGGCCCGCCGGGATATTTGTACTGTGGAGCGGGTCGCTTCAACCACGCCCGGCACTCTCAAATCAGGACACGAATATCCCAGTGACCGCCCGCCGTCCCCATCACGTCGTCCTGCATGCGGTGCAGGCCCTGCCGGACTTCCGCCGGCTGCTGGAACTGCGTGCGGTCAGCCAGTTCGGCGACGGACTCTTCCAGGCCGGCCTGGTGGGCGGCCTGCTGTTCAGCCCGGAACGCCAGGCCACCCCGCTGGCCATCGCCGGTGCCTTCGCCGCGCTGTACCTGCCGTACTCACTGCTGGGTCCGTTTGCCGGCGCGTTGCTCGACCGCTGGGACCGCCGGCAGGTGCTCATCGTCGCCAACCTCGGCCGGCTGCTGGTGATGATCTGCGTCGGCGCGCTGCTGGCCAACGCCGCGTCCGACCAGTGGATCCTGTTCGGCGCCTTGATCGTCAACGGCTTCACCCGCTTCGTCTCCTCCGGACTGTCGGCCGCACTGCCACATGTCGTGCCCACCGAACACGTCGTGTCGATGAACTCGGTGGCCACCGCGTGCGGAGCGGTGTCGGCGTTCGTGGGCGCCAACGTGATGCTGCTGCCCCGCTGGCTGCTGGGCGCGGGCGACACCAGCTCGGCCGTGGTGATCTGGCTGGCAGCGGTGGCCGTCGCGGTGGCGCTGTGGCTGTCGGTGCGCTTCCATCGCCACCTCCTGGGCCCTGACGACAGCGCCCGCGCCGTCCACGGTTCGGTCGCCTACGCCGTCATCACCGGCTGGGTCTACGGACTCCGGTCGGTGGCGAATGTGCCGACCGTGACGGCCACCCTCACCGGTCTGGCGGCCCACCGGATGGTGTTCGGCATCAACACCCTGATGGTGCTGGTGATCGTCCGGCATGGCGGCGGCGAACACGTCGCCGGGTTCGCGGTGACCGTCGTGTTCGTCGCCGCCGCGGGCCTCGGGTCGTTCCTGGGCAACGTCGTCATGCCGGCCGCGGTACGCCGCTGGGGTCGCTATGCAACCGCCAACGGCGCGCTCGCCGTCGCGGCAGTGGTTCAGCTCGCGGGCGTCGGCCTGCAGATACCGGTCCTGATCGCCTGCAGTCTGGTGCTGGGCACGGCCGGGCAGGTGGTCAAGTTGTGCGCCGACTCGGCGATGCAGCTCGACGTCGACGACGCCCTGCGTGGGCACGTGTTCGCCGTCCAGGACGCGCTGTTCTGGATGGCGTTCATCGTCGCGATCACGGTATCGGCGGCCGTAATCCCGGACGACGGCAAGTCGTCGGCACTGATGGCCGCCGGCTCCGTCGTCTACCTCGTGGGCATGGCCCTGCACGCGACGCTGGGCAAGCGCAGCAGAACCAGCGGTACCGTCTAGGGTGCTGCCATGGCCCCCAATGCTGCTGCCGGTGTCATCGCCGATCTGCGTGCCGAAAGTGACGACCTGGACCGTCTGGTCGCCGACCTGCCACCCGCCGAGTGGGCCACTGCGACCCCGGCCGAAGGCTGGACCATCGCCCATCAGATCGCGCATCTGTGGTGGACCGACCAGGTGTCGGTGCTGGCGGTGACCGACGAGGAAGCCTTCGCCGCGACGCTCACCGAGGCGTGGAAGAACCCGCTCGGCTTCGTCGACGTGGCGGCCGAAGAACTCGCGCAGACGCCGCCGGCAGAGATGCTGGCGCAGTGGCGCGCCACCCGGACCACGCTGCACGACGCATTGGAAGGTGTTGCCGACGGCCGCAAGCTGCCGTGGTTCGGCCCGCCGATGAGCGCCGCGTCCATGGCGAGCGCCCGGCTGATGGAGACCTGGGCGCACGGCGCTGACGTCGCCGACACGCTCGGGGTCCGGCGTGAGCCGACGGCCCGGCTCAAGTCGATCGCGCACATCGGCGTTCGGACAAGGGATTTCGCATTCACGCTCCACGAGCTGACTCCGCCGGCCGACGTGTTTCACGTGGAACTTTCCGCCCCCGACGGGTCGGTGTGGACCTGGGGTCCGGACGACGCCGCACAGCGGGTCACCGGCTCGGCCGAGGACTTCTGTCTCCTGGTCACGCAGCGGCGGCCGCTGCGGGAACTCGACGTCAAGGCCGTCGGCGATGACGCCCAGAAATGGCTGACCATCGCCCAGGCCTTCGCCGGGCCGCCCGGAGCCGGCCGGAACTGAGCTCGCGCCGGCTCACCGAAAGGGACCAAATGGTCGTCACGCGAGGCGACGCACAGCCATTTGGTCCTTCTCGGGCAGTGGACTAACCGCGCGCCACCACGCCCGCCGCGTCGGCCGTACCGTCTCCGTCGGCGTCTGACAGCTGCACATCCCATCGCCCGTCACCGTCGGTGTCCGCGTAGGCCACCGGCCCGGCCAGCACCCGGTCCGCGAGCCCGTTGCCATCGGCATCGATCAGCCGGTCGTCGGCCGCGCCGTCACCGTCGAAGTCGACGACCGCTCCCCCGCTCTGCTCGGTGCCGTCCAGACCGAACCACCGCAGCCCCGAGCCCACCGCCCAGGTACCCGACCCGTCGTCGGTGAACGACCGGCGCGCACCGTCGACATCGATCACGGCATGGTCGGCCCGGCCGTCCCCGTCGAAGTCGGCCAGCGCATCGTCGAACAATCCGTCGCCGTCCACATCGAGCCGCACGCCGTCCAGCGTGCCGTCGCCGTCGGCGTCCACCGCCGGCTCCCCCGGCCACCACGACGCCGACCCGTCCCCGTCACTCAGGCAATAGTCCATACCTGAATGGACGGCTGATCAGCCTCTGGCGTTCCACCATTTCTGCAATTCGGCGACGGCCTCGTCGTGGCTCAGCGGGCCGCGGTCCAGCCGCAGCTCCTTGAGGAACCGCCACGCCTCGCCGACCTGCGGGCCGGCCGGGATGCCGAGCAGCGTCATGATCTCGTTGCCGTCCAGGTCCGGCCGCACCCGGGCCAGATCCTCTTTCGCGGCCAGCTCCTCGATGCGTCGCTCGAGACCGTCGTAGTTGGCCTGCAACCGCGCCGCCCGACGACGGTTGCGGGTCGTGCAGTCCGCGCGCACCAGCTTGTGCAACCGGCTCAGCAGCGGCCCGGCGTCGGTGACGTACCGCCGCACGGCCGAGTCCGTCCACTGGCCGGTGCCCTTGTCGTCGGCGTAGCCGTGGAACCGCAGGTGCAGATACACCAGCTGCGAGACGTCGTCGACCATCTGCTTGGAGTACTTCAGCGCGCGCATCCGCTTGCGCGTCATCTTGGCGCCGACCACCTCGTGGTGGTGGAAGCTGACGCCCCCGTCGGGCTCGTGGCGGCGGGTGTCAGGCTTGCCGATGTCGTGCAGCAGCGCCGCCCAGCGCAGCACCAGATCCGGGCCCTCGTCCTCGAGGTCGATCGCCTGCCGCAGCACCGTCAGCGAGTGGTGGTACACGTCCTTGTGCTGGTGGTGTTCGTCGATCGCCATCCGCATCGCACCGACCTCGGGCAGCACGACATCGCCCAGTCCGGTCTGCACCATCAAATCCACGCCGGCCATGGGATCGGCGCCGAGCATCAGCTTGTCGAGCTCGGCGGCCACGCGCTCGGCGGTGATCCGGCCCAGCTGCGGCGCCATCTCGAGCAGGGCCTCGAGCACGCGCGGCGCCACCGAGAACCCCAGCTGTGAGACGAAGCGGGCCGCCCGCAACATCCGCAGCGGATCGTCACCGAACGACACCTGCGGCGCCGACGGGGTGTCGAGCACCTTGTCGGCGAGTGCGGCGAGCCCACCGAGTGGATCGTGGAACTCACCGATGCCGCCGGGCAGGTCCGGGTTGATCCGGACTGCCATGGCGTTCACGGTGAAGTCCCGGCGCACCAGGTCGTCCTCGAGCCGGTCGCCGAACACCACCTCGGGGTTGCGGGACACCTGGTCGTAGCTGTCGGCGCGGAAGGTGGTGATCTCGATGCGCTGCCCATACTTGGCCGCCCCGATGGTCCCGAATTCGATCCCGGTGTCCCACAACGCTTCTGCCCAGCCGCGCAGCATCTTCTGCAACTCGGCCGGACGGGCGTCGGTGGTGAAGTCCAGGTCGTTCAGCTCACGGCCCAGCAGCGCGTCGCGCACACTGCCGCCCACCAGGTACAGGTCGTGACCCGCGGCGGCGAATACCCGCCCCAGGTCTACGAGCAAACCCGCATGCTTGTTCAGTGCGACCGCGGCAGCGGTCAGCAACGCGGCATCGGTACTTGCTTCGTTCGGCACGTCCGATGAGCCTAATGCGCCCACCCCGCGGTTTGGTACCGACCATCGCGGCACGGTCACAACTGGGCCACTGACCGGCGAGTGGGGACAGGGCGCCCAACCTGAGCAGCTACTATCGCTTGGGTGTCGGAAGGCGAGCGTGCCAAACCACGACGACGCCGCGGGCGACGTCGCGGTCGACGCTCGGCAGGTCCGCCCAGCGACAACACCCAGGCCACCGACACCGATTCGGCAGCCGCGCCCCGCAACGGCACCGCACAAGCAGTCCCGGCGGCGGCTCCCGCCACCCCGGCTGCCCGCAAGTCGAACAACGACCGGCTGCGCACCGTCCACGAAACATCGGCCGGCGGGCTGGTGATCGACGGCCTCGACGGCCCCAAGGACACCCAGAAGGCGGCCCTCATCGGCCGCATCGACCGTCGTGGCCGCATGCTGTGGTCACTGCCCAAGGGGCACATCGAACTCGGCGAGACGGCCGAACAGACCGCCATCCGTGAGGTCGCCGAGGAGACCGGGCTGCAGGGCAGCGTGCTGGCCGCGCTCGGCAGCATCGACTACTGGTTCGTGACCGAGGGTCGGCGCGTGCACAAGACAGTGCACCATTACCTGATGCGATTCCTGGGCGGTGAACTCTCCGACGACGACGTCGAGGTCACCGAAGTGGCGTGGGTGCCGCTTCGGGAGCTGCCGTCCCGCCTGGCCTACGCCGACGAGCGCAAGCTCGCCGAGGTGGCCGGCGAACTGATCGACAAACTGCACACCGATGGACCGGGCGCCCTGCCGCCGCTGCCGCGCACCGCGCCGCGCCGCCGCCCACAGACCCATTCCCGCACGCGGAACCATCGCACCGACGACTCCGCCCATACCCAACCCGGCCGCCGCGCGAACGGCTGCGGACCCGGGTCGTGAAGGTCAGGTTGGCGGCCTCGACAGTTCTCCTGCGCGTCCTGGCAGTCACCGCCCTGTTGCTGTTGCTCACCGCCCCGATCACGCCGCAATCGTCGGCAGGCGAACCGGGCGGGGCGACGTTCCTGCAGCTGCGCATCGACCACGTCACTCCCGACGTCGTGACCACCACCAGTGAGCCGGTGGTGACGGTCAGCGGCACCGTCACCAATGTCGGTGACCGCCCGGTGCACGACGTCATGGTGCGCCTCGAGCACGCGGCCGCGGTGACGTCGTCGTCCGGGCTGCGGACGACGCTGGCCGGGGAGCCGACCGACTTCTCCGCCGTCGGCGACTTCACCACGGTGTCGCAGGATCTGGCGCGCGGACAGAGTGTGCCGTTCCGGCTGGCGTATCCGGTGCGGTCCGCCGAGCATCCCGCCCTGGGCATCGATCACCCCGGTGTGTACCCGCTGCTCGTCAACGTCAACGGCACCCCCGACTACGGCTCGGCCGCCCGGCTCGACGACGCCCGCTTCCTACTGCCGGTGCTCGGCGTGCCGGCCACCCCGGCCGCCGTGGGCAGCGGCAGTGGCCAGCAGCCGATCGACGCCGTCGTACCACCCGACACGGCACGCCCTGTCGCGCTGACCCTGCTGTGGCCGCTCGCCGACCGTCCGCACCTGGCGGCCGGCATCCCCGGACGCACCGAACCGGCGCGCCTCGCCGACGACGACCTCGCCACGTCCCTGGCCAACGGCGGCCGCCTCGACACCCTGCTGGCCGCGGCGGACTTCGCCACCAACGACCAGGTGGATCCCGGCGGCCTCATGCGGGGAGCCATGTGCCTGGCCGTCGACCCCGACCTGCTGATCACCGTCAACGCGATGAGCGGCGGCTACGTCGTGACCGACGACCCGGAGGCCGGCCTCAACTCGCCCACCCACCCGGGCACCGGCCAGCAGGCCGCGACCGAGTGGCTCAACAGGCTGCGGCAGCTCGCCCAACGGGTGTGTGTCACCCCGACGGTGTACGCCCAGGCCGACCTGCGCGCGCTGCAGCGCGTGGGCGACGCCGCCCTGAACACCACCGCCACCACCGATGCCGGGCCCATCGTCAACCAGCTGCTCGGCATCCAGTCCCTGCGCGGCGCGACGGTCGTCGGTGACGGCCCGCTCACGGGCCCGGCGGTACGGCTGCTGTCGGCGCAGCCCGAACCGACCGTCGCGATCGCCGCGGCGCCCATCACCGCCGACGACGCCGCGAATCCCGCCGACACCGCGCCCGTCCGCTACAGCGACAAAGTGACCGTGGCGCCGTTCGACCCGTGCGTCGCCGCGGCCCTGGCCGGCGCGGGCCGCACCCCGATCTCACCCGGGTACCTGGACACCTCGCTGCGGGTACCGCTCAACCACGACTCGCAGGTGGCGCGGCGCCAGGACGCCATCGCCTCAGTGCTGTGGCGTGGCCTGCAGCCCGACGCGCAACCGCGAAACCAGATCCTGATGCCGCCGCTGGCGTGGGACGTGACGCCCGACGACGCCCAGGCGATCCTGACGTCGGTCGCCACGGCGATCCACTCCGGCCTGGCCGTCGCCCGCCCGATGCCCGCGGTGATCGCCGACGCGCAGGCACTGCCGCCGACGCAGTCGGCCACCCCGCCGGACAACGGCACCGGCAACCCCAAGGCCCGCTACGGAGACGGCATCACCAGCCAGATCTCGACCACCATGGAACGGATCTGGGGCCTGACCGCCGCGCTCACCGTCAACACCCAGACGGGGCTGACGGGCGACCAGTACACGGCGCCGCTGCGGGAGGACATGCTGCGGGCGCTGACGCAGTCGGTACCGCCGACCGTCCGCGAAGCCCTGGCCCAGGAGCGCGTCAGCACCACGCAGCGCACGATGGACGACCTGTTCCACGGCGTCACCGTCGTCAACCCCGGCGGCTCGTACACGCTGGCCACCGAACGCAGTCCCCTCCCCCTGGCCCTGCGCAACGACCTGCCGGTGCCGATCCGGGTACGGCTGGTCATCGACGCGCCACCGGGCATGACCGTCACCGACATGGGTGAGATCGAACTGCCGCCGGGCTACCTGCCGCTGCGGGTACCGATCGAGGTGCATTTCACCCAGCGCGTCGCGGTCGATGTCTCCCTGCGCACGGTCAACGGTCTGACGCTCGGCGAGCCGGTCCGGCTGTCGGTGCATTCCAACGCCTACGGCAAGGTGCTGTTCTTCATCACGCTGTCCGCCGGCGCGGTGCTGTTCCTGCTGGCCGGCCGGCGGCTGTGGCACCGGTTCCGCGGTCAGCCCGACCGCGCCGATCTGGACCGCCCGCACCACAGCCGGCCCATCCGGCCCGATCCACTCGACACCGCCATCGCCCACGCCCCGGAGGACTCATGAGCGCGCCGCGCAGTCCCCGGCCTCAGGCACCCCGGGCACCCCAGGCACCGCCCCGGCGGGCCGAGCTGTCCGACGCCGCCGTCGTCTCCCGGTCCTGGGGCATGGCCTTCGCCACGCTGGTCAGCCGTATCACCGGGTTCCTGCGGATCGTGCTGCTCGCCGCGATTCTCGGTGCGGCCCTGTCGAGTTCGTTCACCGTCGCCAACCAGCTGCCGAACATGGTGGCGGCCCTGGTGCTGGAGGCGACGTTCACCGCGATCTTCGTGCCGGTGCTGGCGCGGGCCGAACGGGACGACGCCGACGGTGGTGCCGCGTTCGTGCGGCGGCTGGTCACGCTGGCCACCGCGCTACTGCTGCTGACGACGGTGCTGTCGGTCGCGGCGGCACCGCTGCTGGTGCGGCTGATGCTGGGCAGTGACCCGCAGGTCAACGAGCCACTCACCACCGCCTTCGCGTATCTGCTGCTGCCCCAGATCATCTTCTACGGGTTGACCGCGGTCTACATGGCAATCCTGAACAACCGCAACGTGTTCGGGCCGCCGGCGTGGGCGCCGGTGCTCAACAACGTGGTCGCGATCATCACGCTCGGCGTGTATGTGCTTGTCCCGGGCGAACTCTCGATCGATCCCGTCGAGATGGGCAACGCCAAGCTGCTGGTGCTCGGCATCGGCACCACACTCGGCGTCGTGGCCCAGGCCGGGATCCTGCTGTACTCCCTGCGCCAACATCGCGTCGACCTGCGGCCGCTGTGGGGCATCGACGACCGGCTCAAGAAGTTCGGCACCATGGCCGTCGCCATGATGCTGTACGTCCTGATCAGCCAGATCGGGCTGATCGTCGGCAACGAGATCGCCAGCCACGCAGCCGCTTCCGGCCCGGCGATCTACAACTACGCCTGGCTGCTGCTGCAGCTGCCCTTCGGCATGATCGGCGTGACGGTGCTGACCGTCGTGATGCCCCGGCTGTCCCGCAACGCCGCCGCGAACGACAACCCCGCGGTGCTCGCCGACTTCTCGCTGGCCACCCGGCTGACCATGGTGACGCTCATCCCGATCGTCGCCTTCATGACCGTCGGCGGTCCCGCCATCGGCAACGCCCTGTTCGCGTACGGCAACTTCGGGGCCACCGACGCCGGCTATCTCGGCATGGCCATCACGCTGTCGGCGTTCACCCTGATCCCGTATTCCATGCTGCTGCTGGAACTCCGGGTGTTCTACGCCCGCGAACAGCCCTGGATCCCGATCGTCGTGATCGTCGTGATCACCGTGGTGAAGATCGCCGGCTCGCTGATCGCGCCGCACCTGACCGACGACCGGGAACTCGTGGCCGGCTATCTCGGCCTGGCCAACGGCTTGGGCTTCCTCGCCGGTGCGACCGTCGGCTACGTGTTGTTGCGCTCCGCGCTGCGGCCGCCGCGCGGCCGGATGATCGAGCTGCCGGTGATCCGGACGATCCTGGTGACCGTCTGCGCCTCACTGGGATCGGGGCTGCTCGCCTATCTCGCCGACAAACTGCTGGGGTTCGAGCGGCTGACCGAGCACGGCGGCGCCGCCGGATCGTTGCTGCGCCTGGTTCTGCTCGGCGTGATCATGCTCCCGGTGATCGTGACGGTGCTCGTGGCCGCCAAGGTGCCCGACGCGCTGGCCGCAGTGGCTTTCGTGAAGCGCCGGCTGGGCCGCGGCGGCCCCGCACCGACCCCCGCAGTCCAGGTCAGCTCGGCTGTACCGGACTCCGGACGAACCTCGGTCCCGTACCCTGGACACGGCATTTCATCACCGGTACCACCGCGGCCCGGCGCGTCCGCCACTGGCGGGGCATACCGGGGAAGTGGTACCACGGGCGGGCTTCGGAAAGGATTTGCGGTGACCGACGCACCCGCGGACCAGGGATCCGCCCCCATCTCGGATACGTCGGGCGGCAGCGACGACGTCGCCTTGCGGGCCGGCGCGGTCGTCGCCGACGGCCGCTACCGTCTGCTCGTCTTCCACGGCGGTCCCCCGGATCTGCAGTTCTGGCACGCCCTCGACATCGCGCTCGACCGCCAGGTCGCGCTCACGTTCATCGACCATGACGGCGAGCTGCCGCAGTCGATGGTCCAGGAAATCCTCACCCGGACAAGCAAACTGAGCCACATCGAGGGACCCGGCCTGGCCCGGATCCTGGATGTCACCCGGCTCGGCCACGGCGGCCTGGTGGTCAGCGAATGGATCCGCGGCGGTTCGCTCGCCGAGGTCGCCGCGACGGAACCGTCCCCGATGGGCGGCGCCCGTGCCATCCAGTCCCTGGCGTCGACGGCCGAATCCGCGCACCGGGCCGGCGTCGCGTTGTCGATCGATCACCCCGGCCGAATCCGGGTCAGCATCGAGGGCGACGTAGTGCTCGCCTTCCCCGGCACGCTGCCGTCGGCCACCCCTGAGGACGACATCCGCGGCGTCGGCGCGACGCTGTACGCGCTGCTGGTCAACCGGTGGCCGCTGCCCGAGTCCGGCGCGCTCAGCGGCATGCTGCCCGCGACGCAGAACAGCGCGGGCCAGCCCGTCGAACCCCGCGCGGTCGACGGGACCATCCCCTTCCAGATCTCCGCCGCAGCCGCCCGCGCCGTGCAGGAAGGTGGCGGAATCCGTTCGGCCCCAACGCTGTTGAACCTGCTGCAGCAGGCCACCACGGTGGCGGACACCACGGAACTGCTCGAGCCCGTCGACAGCTCGCAGGGCCCGGACTCCGAGGACGCGGCGGAACTCGAAGCGGCCGCCAAGCGGCGCAAGGCATTGCTGATCGGGGTGGGGGTCGGTGGGGCCATCCTGCTCGTGGCGCTGCTGGTGCTGGCGTCGGTGCTCAAGGGCATCTTCGGTGACGTCGGTGGCGGCCTGGACAAGCAGCAGCTCGGCCTCAACAGCCAGCGCCCGACCACGAGCGGTGCGCCGACGCCCGGCAATGTGGTGAAACCCGTTGGTGTGACCGTGTTTTCGCCCGGCGGTGGCGCGGACTCCCCGGAGACCGCGGGCAAGGCCATCACCGGCGCCTCAGGTGATGCCTGGTCGACCGATGTCTACACCGACCCCACACCGTTCCCCGGTTTCAAGAGCGGCGTCGGCCTCATGCTGAACCTGCCCCAGGCGACCACGGTCGCGTCGGTGAGCCTCAACCTGACCAGTACCGGCACCGCGATCCAGATTCGGTCGGCGCAATCCGCCAACCCGTCCTCGCTCGATGCCACGACGGTGCTGACGCAGCCGGCGACCATGAAGACGGGCTCCAACACCATCACGATCAGCAACGCGCAGCCGACGCAGCATCTGCTGATCTGGATCTCCACGCTGGGGACCGTCGACGGCAAGAGCAAGACCGACATCTCCAACGTCGTCGTGAAGGCTGCCGCGTAAGTTATCCACAGGCCTGGACACGCTATCTGTGCAGGTCAGGACAATGACGGCCAATTCGCGTCGGGTGCGTTCCCGGACCCGATTTATGGTTCGGAAGTGGGGAGTTTCGGGGGGCCACAGTCGGACGCGTCAGACGCAGAATTGCTCGCGGCACACATTGCCGGTGAGCGGTACGCGTTCGAGGAGCTGTTCCATCGACACCGCCACCAGCTGTACCGGCTCGCCCGCCTGACGAGCCACGACCCGCAGGATGCTCTGGACGCCCTGCAGGACGCGCTGTTCAAAGCCCACCGGCACGCCCCGCGGTTCCGCCACGACAGTTCGGTGCGCAGCTGGCTGTGCCGCATCGTGGTGAACTCGTGCCTGGACCGGTTGCGTCACAACAAGTTTCGACGTGCCGAAGAGCTCAGCGACGCCACCTGCCAGACCGCGGACCCCGCACACCGGATCGAGACCACCATCGTCATCGAGCGGGCGCTGCTGCGACTGCCGGTCGAACAGCGGGCGGCGGTGGTCGCCGTCGACATGCAGGGCTATTCGGTCGCCGAGACCGCGGCGATGCTGGGTATCGCCGAGGGCACTGTGAAGAGCCGCTGCGCGCGGGCGCGCGCGAAACTCGCCCAGTCGCTCGCCCATCTCGTCGACTGACGGGGACCGGTCACGTGACGTTTTCGCGCCGTGCACCCGGGACGGCGTACCGCGGGTCTGTGCGGCGACCGGATTAGGCTTCGGCAGGTGGACGACGACCAGGCCGACGAGTCCGTCTCCCTCGAGCTACTGGCCGACCTACAGGCAGGGCTGCTCGACGACGCCACAGCGGCCGAACTGCGCCGGCGCATCCGCGACGATCCGGCGCTCGCACGTCGGTACGCCGCGCTCGAACAGGTCCGCCGCGACGTCCACGACCTGGCGGAGGACACCACCGCGAGCGACCTTCCCGCCGAAGCCACCGCCCGCATCGGGTCCGCGCTGCGCGCTGCCGGCCCCGGGCCGCGCCACACCGTCGTCCCCGGCCGCTCGGCCGGCCACGGCGCACGTACGGTGCGGCCCGCCGTCGTCGCGGGTGCCGTCGCCGGGCTCGTCGCGGTCGGCATCGGCGCTGTCGTGGTGTTCACCGGGTCCGACGAACCAGCCCGGACCTCCGCCGGCCCCAAGGCCGCGTCACTGACCGTCCAGCGCCAGGCCGGGATGCCCTGGCCGGACCGGCAGATTCTGAGTCTGCGGAACCGGCCGCCCGAGCTGGGGGCCCTCGCCGCACCGGATCGCCTGCGGTCCTGTCTGGCGGGGCTCGGTTACTCCCCCACCACGTCGGTGCTCGGCGCCGCCACCCTGACCATGCGCGACCGCGCCCAGGTGCTCCTGCTGCTCCCCAAGGCCGACGACGGCGCTGTGATGGCCCTGGTGGTGTCTCCCGGCTGCAATTCGAGCGACGCCGGCCTGGCCGCCGACGCCGTCATCTCCGATGCTCCGGACCCGCCGACGCAATCGCGCCGCTGACCGCCCCGGAGCCCGCCCAACGGCCGGGAACACCGGCACTTACCCTGGTGTTATAGGCGTACCGACTCTGGCAGCAGGCCGACCAGGTATGAGCCTGACCAGAGCCAGATGAAAGGCGGCCATGACCACCCAAGACACCGTGCACGACGTGATCATCATCGGCTCCGGGCCGGCCGGCTACACCGCTGCGGTGTACACGGCTCGCGCCCAGCTCAAGCCGCTGGTTTTCGAGGGTGTCCAGTTCGGTGGTGCGTTGATGACCACCACTGAGGTGGAGAACTACCCGGGCTTCAAGGAAGGCATCACCGGCCCCGAGCTCATGGAGGAGATGCGCGAGCAGGCGCTGCGGTTCGGCGCCGACCTGCGCATGGAGGACGTCGAGGCGGTATCCCTCGACGGACCCGTCAAGACCGTCACGGTCGACGGCGAGACCTACCAGGCCCGCGCCGTCATCCTCGCGATGGGTGCCGCTGCCCGCCACCTCGGTGTGCCGGGCGAGCAGGAGCTGATCGGCCAGGGCGTGAGCACCTGCGCCACCTGTGACGGTTTCTTCTTCCGCGACCAGGACATCGCGGTCATCGGCGGCGGCGACTCCGCCATGGAGGAGGCGACGTTCCTGACGCGCTTCGCCCGCTCGGTGACGCTGATCCACCGCCGGGACGAGTTCCGCGCCTCGCGGATCATGCTGGAGCGCGCCCAGGCCAACGAGAAGATCACGTTCGTCACCAACACCGAAGTTGTTGCGGTGGAAGGTGATTCGAAGGTCAGCGGGCTGCTGCTGCGCAACACCGTCACCGGCGAGGAGAGCAAGCTCCCGGTCACCGGCGTGTTCGTCGCCATCGGCCATGACCCGCGGTCTGGGCTGGTGCGCGGTCTCGTCGATCTCGACGACGAGGGCTACGTGCAGGTGCAGGGCCGCACCACCAACACGTCGCTCGACGGCGTGTTCGCCGCCGGCGATCTGGTCGACCACACCTACCGGCAGGCCATCACCGCGGCCGGCAGCGGCTGTGCGGCGGCCATCGACGCCGAGCGCTGGCTCGCCGAGCACCACGGCTGATCGTCCTTCCCCCACAGAGTTCACCCGAGAGGAGCAGTACATGAGCGAGGGCAGCGCAACGCTGACCGTCACCGACGGTTCGTTCGACAGCGACGTCATCAAGAGCGGCACCCCGGTGCTGGTCGACTTCTGGGCGACCTGGTGCGGACCGTGCAAGATGATCGCCCCGGTGCTCGAGGAACTGGCCGGCGAGAAGGCCGGCGAGCTGACGATCGCCAAGCTCGACGTCGACGCCAACCCCGAGACCGCCCGCAGCTTCAACGTCGTCTCGATCCCGACGCTGATCCTGTTCAAGGACGGCGAGCCGGTGAAGCGCATCGTCGGCGCCAAGGGCAAGGCCGCCCTGCTGCGCGAAATCGCAGACGAACTCTGATCGCATCAGTGGCTGCGACCCGCCGGATTCGGCGGGTCGCACCGCTGCTGCCTGTGAAGTTGCGGAATCCTGAGGAGCGTCTGCGACAATGGGTCCAGGCGTCCCGCCAGTGCGCAGCTGTCCGCCCGCCTGGCGTCCGTGATTGAAAGGCCAGGAATGTCGATACTGCGTCGCGGTGACCGGGGAGGTTCGGTCACCGAGATTCGGGCCGCACTGGCCGCCCTGGGACTGCTGGACAGTCCCGACGCGGATCTCACCACCGGCAAGCACGTCGCGCTCGACCTCTTCGACGAGGATCTCGACCAGGCCGTGCGTGCATTCCAGCAGCAGCGTGGACTGCTCGTCGACGGCATGGTCGGCGAGGCGACGTACCGCGCGCTGAAAGAGGCCTCGTACCGACTGGGGGCGCGCACGCTGTCGCACCAGTTCGGCGCCCCGATGTATGGCGACGACGTCGCCACCCTGCAGTCCCGGCTGCAGGATCTCGGTTTCTACACCGGTCTCGTCGATGGTCATTTCGGCTTGCAGACCCACAACGGCTTGATGTCGTACCAGCGTGAGTACGGCATGTTCCCCGACGGCATCTGCGGTCCGGAGACGTTGCGCTCCCTGTACTTCCTGGGTTCGCGGGTCACCGGCGGTTCGCCGCACGCCATCCGCGAAGAGGAACTCGTCCGGCGCAGCGGCCCCCGCCTGACCGGAAAGCGGATCATCATCGATCCGGGCCGCGGCGGCGACGATCGCGGGCTCATCATGACCAGCCGATCCGGCCCGGTCAGTGAAGCCGACGTCCTGTGGGATCTCGCCAGCCGGTTGGAAGGCCGCATGACGGCCATCGGCATGGACACGTTCCTGTCGCGCCCCGTCAGCGGTAGCCCGGCCGATGCCGAGCGGGCCGCGACGGCCAACGCGGTCGGCGCCGATCTGATGATCAGCCTGCGGTGCGCCAGTCTGCCCAGCCCCGCGGCCAACGGCGTCGCCTCGTTCTACTTCGGCAACTCGCACGGTTCGGTGTCCACCATCGGCCGCAACCTCGCCGACTTCATTCAGCGGGAAGTCGTGGCGCGCAGCGGTTTACGCGACTGCCGGACCCACGGCCGGACCTGGGACCTGCTGCGGCTCACCCGGATGCCCACGGTGCAGGTCGACATCGGCTACGTGAGCAGCCCGCACGACCGTGAGCTGCTGACCTCTCCCGGTCACCGCGACTCGATCGCCGAAGGCATCCTCGCGGCGGTGAAGCGGCTGTACCTGTTGGGCAAGAACGACCGTCCCACAGGCACTTTCACGTTCGCCGAGCTGCTGGCCCACGAGATGTCGGTCGAGCAAGCCGGCCAGGCCGGCGCCTAGCCCTTCTCCCCTCAGCGTTTTCGTCATGCACGTCACCGTATTTCGGTGCGCGGGCTGGTTGAATCAGTCGGTATGAGTGGCGACGCCGCAATTCTCGTGACGGGCATGTCCGGGGTCGGTAAGTCGACGGCACTGTGCGGCCTTGCTGAACGGGGTTATGTCACCGTCGATACCGACGACGGTGACTGGATCGAAGTCGTCGACGGCGAGCCACTCTGGCGCGAACCTCTGATCGACGCGCTGCTGAACCAACGGCGCGATGCGCCCTTGTTCGTTCAGGGCACCGTGGCCAATCAGTGGCGCTTCTACGACCGGTTCGACGCGGTTGTACTCCTCACCGCCCCAACCGAAGTCGTGTTGGACAGGTTGCGGCGGCGCACGAACAACCCCTTCGGCAAGAGCGCCGATGAGCGCGCCCGGATCCTGGCCGACATCGCAGAGGTCGAACCGCTACTGCGGCAGTCGGCCACGCACGAGATCGACACGACCCGACCGCTGCCGGAAGTCATCGCAGTTCTGGTCGGCATCGCCGAGACGGCGGTCTAGCGGGCTCCGCTCACTCGTGCCGGCCCGAACTCCGTCTCCCCCAGCGTCGTCCCCGCATGGGCCGCCACTGACGCCTCATGGCCCGCGTGGTGGACCAGGAAGCGCCGGTCGCCAGACGTCCCCGGAACGCCGGCCGCGGCCCGATTTCGACCGCAAGGGCGACTGCGGCATGAGCGTCACGTGACGCTTGTTCCGGTTGGTCCTGGGTCATCGTGATTCGGGCCCCAGTGGCGGGGTGTTCCGACTTGGAGCTCCGTTCATGTCGCTCGTTTCTCCGGCGCTCACAACCACCGTCGGGCCAACACGGCCACCGGTGACGCGCACCCGATACCGATCAGCGCGAGCACCGTCAGTGATGCCGCCGCGTCTGAGGCCACGAGCTGCGATCCCGCCCAGGCGCCGGAGAAGATCCCGACTTGAAACGCCAGCACGTAGAGATACGACGCGAAAGCGGCGTTGGGGCAACGCTTGATGAGGATCGTCTGCATCGCCGGCGCCCAACACGCAAAGGCGGCTCCCCACAACAGAACCGCCGCGACGAACAACCCGCGCGAGCCGGTCAGGCTCAGCGTCGCGAATGCAATCAGCAGACCCGTCAGGGCCGCGACCACGACCGCGTAGCGGTGTCGATCGAGCAACCGCCCGGCGATGACGACCGCAGTCAGCGCGGCGCCGCCATAGCCCAGGAGCAGAACCGGGACGCCGGTGGCCGAGATCCCGATGTCGCCGGCCAACACCGTGATGAAAGAATACGGCGCATAGGCGGCGGTCACCACTAGCAGCGTCAGGACACAGACCGCTGCGACAGTGTGCGGCTCTCCGGATCGGCCGGCGGTCGGCGCCGCCACGGTACGACCGCTATGGCGGGGAACCAGCACCGCAATAGCCACCGCCAAGATCAAGGCGAGCACCGCCAGCACCAGAGACGCGGCTCTCCACCCGATGAGTAGGGAAAGCTGCGTAGTGAGCGGGGATCCCGCAGCCAACCCCAGCGCTGCCCCGACGAACACCAGCGCGGTCGCCTGCCCCGCACGTCCGGCTGGTGCGAGGGCACTGGCAAGCACCGGAGCCAGAGACCACACCGAACCATGCAAAATCGCGCCGACGACCCGGGCGAAGAGTGCCCACCCGGGCGTCGGAGCGACGGCCAGCAGCAGTTGCGACAACGACAGCGAAGCCAAGGCAGCGGTGAGCATGACGCGATGCTCGACGCGACGGGTGGCCAAAGCCACCGGGATGATTGCCGCGCCGGCAGCCACCGCGTACACGCCTACCAACAGCCCCGCAGCGGGCACTGTCGTGTGCAGTCCGTCGGCGATCTGCGGGACGACGCCGACCGGAAACATCTCTGCGGCGAGGTAGACGAAGGCGGCGGCAGACAGTACCGCCACCCGCCAGTGCCACCTGTCCGTCACAGCTTGTGCGCCAGCAGAAACTTCCGGATATCGGAGATCCATGTCCGCCCCTCGTCCGGTGTGAAGATGTGACCGGCGTCTGGATATTCCATCAGGACCGAGCCAGGAATGCCTGCTGCCAGAGCGCGAGTCGAGGACGGCTGCACGATGCGGTCCACGCCCGCCGCCACGACCAACGTCGGGATCGCGACCTCCGCGAGGCGGTCGCGGAGGTCGACCTCGGCGGCCAGCGCAGCCTGCTGCGGACTGCCGACCGGAATGCTCGCGCGGACGTTGGCCACAATCTCGTCGAGATTGCCGGCCTCGTCGAACGCCGACGGCGACGACACTGCTGTCAGGAACCGCGCCAGGATGTCGCGGTCGTGCGCGGCCAGATAGCGCCAGACGTCGACAACCAACCGCAACTGCGGATCGGCGTGCGCGAAGCCCACCGTCAGGACCAAGGCGCTGACGGCCTCGGGATGACGCAGTGCCGCGGTGATTGCTACCGCCGAACCCAGCGATAGCCCGAGGATGGGGAACCGGTCGAAGCCGGCCGCGCGCCCGGCGTCAACGATCGCGTCAGCCAGATCGTCAATGCGGTAGGAATCCGCCGTCAAGGGACTGCCTCCCGAACCCGGATAGTCCACGCCGATCAGCGTTCGCTCGCCGGCCATCTCTTCCATGAGTTGGCCGAAATTCAGCGCGACGCCGCCCCCTGCTCCGTGCGCGAGAAGCAGGGCAGGGCCGGAGCCGACGTGGGTGACCGTCAGCGTGGAAAGCAGGGAATCGTTGGGCATGCGGCGAAGTTAAACCCTGACATCAGCGTCAAGGTCAACCCAGGAGGAGCTCGCGTGCGGATCGGTGAAGTAGCGGCGGCAACCGGCAGTTCGGTCAGGTCGCTGCGCTACTACGAGGCTCAGGGTCTGATCGCACCGCAGCGCCGGTCCAACGGCTACCGCGACTACCACGCCGACACCGTGGAAGATGTGCGCCGGATCCGGATGTTGATCGACACCGGTTTCGGCGTACGCACCATTCGCCAATTGCTGCCCTGCATCGACGGCAGCGCGGTCGACATGTGCCCGGCCATCGCCGCCGCCATCAGACAGACACTGGCCGAGATGGACACCCGCATCGGCGACCTGAACCTCCGCCGCGCACGCATCGTCCAACTGCTGGACGGCCAGTAGGCCGCCGCCGAGCCAACTCACTCGGTGTGAATGCGTCAGGGTGCTGCATTCGGCTTCTCCTCCTCCCCTGCCCCGCACTGGCGCGCAGCTTCGATCTCAAGCCGGGCTGCGCCAGTCAACGGTGCTCTCGGCAACACCGCTTCGCCGCGCACGCCAACGGCGCCCGATCCCGCACCGCGCAATTGCAGCGCCGAAGTCACTCGCATCGAGGACGTGCGGGCTGCCTTCGCGGACCACGACAAGACGCTTGCCTCGTGTCTCGGATCAATCGCAGCCATGTGTCGGTTAGGGAACGGCGTAGTTGTCGGGCAGTCCGGCCCGGCGTGCGGCAACACAGCGGCGGCGTGGGTGGCCGGTGTGCGGCCGACATACCTGACTCCCACCCGCCGACCATCGCGACAGCTACATAGACCGCCGGCCGGGGTCTGCCCCGCGGCACCGCCTCCGGACAGGCGAGGGCCGGCTGGGCGTCAGGACGCCGCGCACCTCCGGCGCCTCAGTCGGGCGCACGATGATGCTCGCCGGCCGGACACGGGAGCCGCGCGATGCGGCTCGATGGTCGGGCCGACGCTCTCCTCCGTGAGCATCCGTCTTGCGCCGGTGTGAGTCCAGCACGCAACCCGCAACCGAGGCGCATCCGAGTGCGATGACGAAGCTCCCCCGTGTCACCGCACGATTCCGGTGTGGAGTGCCGAGGGCGCGGCCGCTGCCAGTGTCGCGGGCCCCGCGGACTTCCGCCGGATTGGCCGATGTTTCACGTGGAACCGCCGCGTCAGTTCCGCGGCGGAGTGAACCGTTCGACGGCGTCTGCGATCGCCGCCGCCATGGCCGGGCTGCCCGTGTGGCCCGAGTCTTCGATGATCCGGAGCTCGGCGTCCGGCCACGCCTGAGCGAGTTCCCACGCCGTCCGGACGGGCGCTGAGAGGTCGAGGCGGCCGTGGATCAGCACGCCGGGAATGCCGTCCAATCGATGCGCATCCTGCAGCAGTTGGCCGTCCTCCAGCCACGCCGTGTGCGCGAAGTAGTGCGTGCAGATCCGAACGAAGGCCAGCCGGCCGGCGTCGATCTTCGCCGAGTACTGCCCCGGCTTCCCCAACGCCTCGTGGGCGATCGCAGCGTCTTCCCACGCACACCAGTCCCGCGCCGCCCGCTCTCGCACGGCGGCGTCCGGGTGCTCCATCAGCCGGCAGTAGGCCTCGACGAGATTCCCGTCCCGGTCTCCCTCCGGTACGCCGTCGCGGAAGCGCTGCCACTCCGCAGGACGAACGAGCCGTAGCCCGTGGTACAGCCAGTCGACCTCCTGCGGCCGCGTCATCGTCACGCCGATCAGCACGACGCCGAGCACCCGATCCGGATGCCGTTGGGCGTACGCGAGGATCAACGTGGACGCCCAGGAGCCGCCGTACAGCAGCCAGCGATCGATCCCGAGATGACGGCGCAGCGCCTCCATATCGGCGAGCAGATGCTCAGTCGTATTGCACGACATGTCGGTCGACGGGTCCGCGGCGCTCGGCACGCTGTCACCGCATCCACGTTGATCGAACGCCACGATGCGGAAGCGCTCCGGGTCGAACTGCCTGTGGGCGTTGCGTGACCTGCCGGCGCCCGGGCCGCCTTGGACGATCAGAACCGGCTCGCCGACGGGATTGCCGCGGGTCTCCCAGTACATCCGGTTGCCGTCGCCGACATCGAGCAGTCCGCAGTCGTCGGGCTTCGACGGAGCGTCAGCCACGTGTGTTCACCGTGGAGGCCCGCTCCCCTATCGACCGGTGAGCGGCGTCCACAGCGCGGGGCTGGCGACCGCCCCGACGGGCTGCTGCAACGCACTGCTCTCCAGCAGTCGCTCCAGCGCCGCTTCGACATCAGCTTTCCAGCCGAGCCCCTGCTCAAGTTCCAGCCGCAGTCGCGGGAAGTAGGGATGCGGCGCGACGATCTCGAAGCCGTTGTCCTGAAGGAAGTCGGCCTCGATGACGCACTGATCGACCGCACACTCGCCGAATGCTTCGACCGTCGCCGCCAACTCCTCCGGACAGGCCTGCGTGCCACTCAGCTGGGCCACTTCGCTGGTGCGCCCGAATGCCTCCAGCGCGCGCACACCACGACGAACCAGATCGGCAACGACGGCGGCGATCAAGTGACGCGACAGCCCATCACCGTCGTCAGGACAGTCGACACCGATCGACGTGAGCAGAACCGCGTCGGGGCTGACCGGTCCGGTGGGAAAGCGCCCCGCCCGGGGCACGGCACGCGGCGGTGCATAGAACGCGTAGCCCAGACAGGGCGCGTCGTCGTTGGGGTCCTCGGCGCGGTCCGGGTCGCAGGCGACCGCCAACTGTCCGCACGATCCCCACTCGAGCATGACCATCGACAGCCATGCTTCCTTCTCGAACTCGGGGTCGCTGAGGTGGTCGCTGTCGCCGAGTGCCGACGGATCGACTTCCCAGAAGACACAGCGCCGCGCGTGCTTCGGCAGTCGCTCGAACGATTCGAGGCGCAGCGGCGTGATTCGTGAACTCACCAGACTCCCGTCGTCCACCCGATCGGATCAGGCTGCTCTTCCAGGATAAGAGACGCCGGCGCCGTCGACTCGATTTGTTCAGTCGGGATCGAGGGCGACC
The DNA here is from genome assembly GCF_000383495.1 of Mycobacterium sp. 360MFTsu5.1. NCBI lineage: Bacteria > Bacillati > Actinomycetota > Actinomycetes > Mycobacteriales > Mycobacteriaceae > Mycobacterium > Mycobacterium sp. 360MFTsu5.1. The sequence continues at coordinate 535,852 of NZ_KB911463.1, forward strand.
GAACGCTCAACTGTTCCACGTGAAACATCGCGGTTCCCCTCCCCGTCCCGCACGCCCCACAAACGTCACCGTCACAGTGACGTAACGGGGCCTTGTCCCTGGTCGGGTTGTCGCAGACCCAAAATCGGGTCGGTTAGCCTTGTTCCGTCTTCATCAGTTCGACGATGCGCTGGAGGTCGTCGACCGAGCCGAACTCGACGACGATCTTGCCCTTGCGCTTGCCGAGGCTCACGGTGACCTTCGTGTCGAACGCGGTCGAGAGCTGCTCGGCCACATCCTGCAGGCCGGGCATCTGGATCGGCTTGCGCTTGGGTGCCGGCGTCGGCTTGTCACCGTCGCGGTTGGCCAGGGTGACCGCTTCCTCGGTGGCACGGACGGACAGGCCCTCCGCCACGATGCGGGCGGCGAGCTCCTCCTGCTTCTCCGGTCCGCCATCGAGCGCCAGCAGGGCCCGGGCGTGGCCGGCCGACAGCACGCCGGCGGCAACGCGACGCTGCACCGCGATGGGCAGCTTCAGCAGACGGATCATGTTTGTGATCACCGGACGCGACCGACCGATGCGCGTCGCCAGTTCCTCGTGGGTGACGTCGAACTCCTCCAGCAGCTGCTGGTAGGCCGACGCCTCTTCGAGCGGGTTCAGCTGGACCCGGTGGATGTTCTCGAGCAGCGCATCGCGCAGCATGTTGTCGTCGGCGGTCTCGCGGACGATCGCCGGAATGGCCGTCAGGCCGGCCTCCTGCGAGGCGCGCCACCGACGCTCACCCATGATCAGCTGGTAGCGGTGCGGCCCGGACGGCTGGCTCAGCTCCCGCACCACGATGGGCTGCATGAGCCCGAACTCGCGGATGGAGTGCACCAGTTCCGCGAGCGCGTCGGCATCGAAGACGCTGCGCGGCTGGCGCGGGTTCGGCTGAATCGCCGACGGCTCGATCTCGCGGTACACCGCGCCGATCGCCTCGGCTTCGGCCCTGGCCGCCGCGGCCGAATCAGTAGCCACTGCTCCATTGACCGGACCGGTCGGACCGCCACCGATCAACACGTCGGCAGCCGCAGACCCCATCCGCAGCGACGTGTCCTGCTGCCCATCCTCGGGGGCACCGGTCGGGATGAGTGCCGCCAGCCCCCGTCCGAGTCCGCTGCGCTTCTTCGGCTGCGACATCGTTACTTCCTCACTCCCGACTCGCCACGTTGGGCGAGTTCACGGCTGGCGTCCAGATAGCTCATTGCTCCACGTGATCCCGGGTCGTAATCCAGGATCGTCATGCCGTACCCCGGTGCCTCGGAAACCTTGACGCTACGTGGGATGACGGTCCGCAAAACCTTATCGCCAAAGTGGTCCCGGACGTCCATCGCGACCTGGTCGGCGAGTTTGGTGCGGCCGTCGTACATCGTGAGGACGACGGTCGTGACGTCCAGCTGGGGATTGAGGTGCGCCTTGACCATCTCGATGTTGCGCAGGAGTTGACCCACACCCTCCAGCGCGTAGTACTCGCACTGAATCGGTATCAGCACTTCCGGCGCCGCCACGAGCGCGTTGATGGTCAGCAGACCCAACGACGGCGGGCAGTCGATGAAGACGTAGTCGAAGTTGTGGTCTTTGAGCGTCGCGAGCGCGTTCCGCAGCCGGGTTTCACGTGCCACCATGCTGACCAATTCGATCTCGGCGCCGGCCAGGTCGATGGTCGCCGGGACGCAGTAGAGGCGCTCGTTGTGCGGGCTGCGTTGCAGCGCGCTCTCGAGGGTGATCTCCCCGATCAACACCTCGTACGACGAGGCGGTGCCCGGCCGGTGTTCGATGCCCAGCGCGGTGCTGGCGTTGCCCTGGGGGTCCAGATCGATGACCAGAACGTTGAGCCCCTGCAGGGCCAGGGCCGCCGCCATGTTGACCGCAGTGGTGGTCTTGCCGACGCCGCCCTTCTGGTTGGCGATGGTGAACACCCGCTGGTGCGTCGGGCGTGGCAGCTGCTGTCCCTTGGCGCCGTGAAGGATCTGAACCGCGCGTTCGGCTTCCGCCCCGATCGGCGTATCCATCGTCACGCTTGGCCACGTTTCACGTGAAACATCAGTGTTCCCGTCGCTTCGCTCGCCTCTGGCATCGCTCACTGCCTTTCCTGATGTCGCGGCCGGGTCGGCCACTTCCGAAACTTCGGCCGACTTGTCGTTCCCCCGGGCCGACGATGTCATCGTCGATTCTTGGCCGGTCGACCGGTTGCCGCGCGCTTGGCTCCGCGCTTCGCCACGACCACGGTTGCGGGCGGAGTCAAATAGTTCACGCCACATTTCACCACCCTTACGTCCACAGCACCGAGTGAGTTGAGTGCCCGACGGTGTTCGACGATCTCGTCGGCCGCCCGCTCCCCCTTGAGAGCCAGCATCCGGCCGTCGACCTTGAGGAGGGGCAGGCTCCACTTGGCCAGCTTGTCGAGGGCAGCCACCGCGCGGGAGGTGACGACATCCAGCTCCCCAGCTTCGGCCCGGACCGTACGCTCCTCGGCGCGACCCCGAATCACCGTCACGTCGATCCCGAGTTCGGTGACGACTTCGCGAAGGAAGTCCGCCCGGCGCAGCAGCGGCTCGATCAGGACCACGTGAACATCGGGCCGCGCCAACGCCAACGGGATGCCCGGAAGGCCGGCCCCACTGCCGATATCGCCGATTCGTTCACCGCTGGAGACCAACTCGCCTATAGCGGCGCAATTCATCACGTGACGGTCCCACAACCGGCCCACTTCCGACGGGCCGATGAGCCCGCGCTCGATTCCATCGCCGGCGAGGATCTCCGCATAGCAGTGCGCCAGCTCGGCCCGATCACCAAAAACGTCGACGGCGGCGGCCGGTGGGGATGGGGCTTCACCATGTTTCACGTGAAACAGCCTCCACTTTCCCCGCCAGCTCGCCGCCGACGAACAACATCGATGTAATTAGAGTGCTCAATCGAGCAGAACAACCACCCGGCGCGACGGCTCGACGCCCTCGCTCTCGCTGTGGACGCCGTCCACGGCTGCCACGGCGTCGTGCACGATCTTGCGCTCGAACGGCGTCATCGGCGACAGCTCTTCACGCTCACCCGACGCCAGCACCCGCTCGGCGACCTTCTTGCCCAGCGCGGCCAGTTCATCACGCCGCTGCCGACGCCACCGGGCGATGTCCAGCATCAGCCGGCTGCGTTCGCCGGTCTTCTGGTGCACAGCCAACCGGGTCAGCTCCTGGAGCGCGTCCAGCACCTCGCCCTTGCGCCCCACCAGCTTGCTCAGATCGTTGCCGCCGTCGATGCTGACGACCGCGCGGTCGCCTTCGACATCCAGATCGATGTCGCCATCGAAGTCCAGCAGATCGAGGAGCTCCTCGAGGTAGTCACCGGCGATCTCGCCCTCGGCGACCAGGCGCTCCTCGAGATCGTCGTTCTTGCTTGCAGGAGCGGCCTCGGCCGTCGTCGGGGCCGGGGCCTCCGCCTGCGTTTCTGTGTCTGTCATATCCCTGCCTTCTCCCTCTTGCACCGGCCGTCGCTCAGGGTCTTTACCCTCTGACCGGTCAACGCTTCTTCTTGTTGGGCTTGGCGCCCGGGGCCGGCTTCGAGCCAGCGGAATCGGATTCAGTGCCGTCGAGCTCCGTAGCGGTCTGTTCGACGTCGGTACCGGCGCTGGCCGGGGCGGCCGGCGGATTGCCCTTCTTGTTCCGGTTCGGTTTCACACCGGGTGCCGGAGCATTGGCCGACCGGCGTGCGATCGCCTGCTCCTTCTCCTCCGCCTCACGCTTCTCGATCCGGTTGAACACCACGTGCTGCTGACCGTAGGTCCAGATGTTGTTGGCCACCCAGTACATGAGGATGGCGATCGGCAGGAACGGGCCGGACACCACGACGCCCAACGGGAACACGTACAGCGCCAGCTTGTTCATCAGCTGGGTCTGCGGGTTCTGCTGGGCTTCCAGACTCTGCCGGGCCACCGAGGCACGGCTGTTCATGTGGGTCGCGATACCCGAGATGATCATCAGCGGAATGCCGACGAGGATGACCGACATGCGGTCGAAGTGCGCGAACGCCTTGAGGCTCTCACCGGTCTGAATCATGGTGGCGCCCAACGGCGCACCGAACAGATCCGTGTTCAGGAAGTGCGCGACGTCGGTGGCGCTGAAGAAGTAGTTGCCGGTCGTCCGGTTCTCCTCGAGGGACAGCGCCTGCGCACCGATCCCCATGCCGGCGCCCTCAGTCCGGTTGAACGAGCGCAGCACGTGGAACAGACCCAGGAACACCGGAATCTGCGCCAGCATCGGCAGACAGCCAAGGAGCGGGTTGAAACCGTGCTCGCTCTGCAGCTTCTGCATCTCGAGTGCGAGCCGCTGGCGATCCTTGCCGTACTTCTTCTGCAGTTCCTTGATCTGGGGCTGCAGTTCCTGCATCTGCCGGGTGGTCTCGATCTGGCGGACGAACGGCCGGTACAGGATGGCACGCAGGGTGAACACCAGGAACATCACCGACAGGCCCCAGGCGAAGAAATTCTCCGCACCCAGGATCGCGCCGAAAAGCTTGTACCAGAGCCACATGATCCCCGATACCGGGTAATAGATGTAGTCCAGACTGAACCAGTTAAAAGACAAGCGAATCGCTCCTTGACTGCGCGGCGGTTGCCGCGGACCGTCTTTCGGGGATGGGGTCCCATCCCCCGTGATGCCACGGGCCACACTTGGCCAGCCGAACTGTCGTCAGCCAACAACCGCGGAACAATCCGTGTTCGGTGAGTGCCTCGACGGCGTACTGGCTACAGGTGGGGCTGAACCGGCAGCTGGGCAGACGCATCGGCGACACCATGTTGCGGTACAGCTCGATGAGAAAGATCAGCCCGCGGGCCAGCCGCTGACTCATGGCCGGGATCCGGACTTCGCATGAGCGCGCTGCACTGCGACTCGCAATTCGTCCTGCAGCGTGGCGGTGGCGGCCTCGCGACTGCCGGGCAGGGCCCGGATCACCAGCAGCTCACCGGACTGCAACTCGGGCAGCAGATCCCGGCTGGCATGACGAAGCTGACGGGACACGCGGTGGCGCTGGACGGCGTTGCCGACCGATTTACCTACGACGAGACCGACTTTCGGCGCATCCGCGGTGTTTGAATCGGCATCGCCAAAATCTCGTGGTGCCAGTGAATGCACCACGAGATCCCGTTGCGCCGAACGCACACCGCGGCTCACGGTGACTCGAAAGTCTGTCGAGCGCGTCATCCGGTTACGAGCCGGAAGCACGGTGCTTCGATCCTGCGTCAGGTCACGCAGTGAGAGAGCGACGGCCCTTGCCGCGACGTGCCGACACGATGGCGCGGCCGGCACGGGTCCGCATGCGCAGACGGAAGCCGTGCACACGAGCCCGACGGCGGTTGTTCGGCTGGAAAGTCCGCTTGCCCTTGGCCACGGCTGTATCTCCTCAACTATGTGACGCCCGCACTCGCCACCGACATGAACGAGTCATGCCGGTGGGCACGGTCGTCGCTGGTAAGCGCACGCATCTTGCTTGCTAGCCGGCGCGGTACCGATCGAAGTTCGTGGCAGAACTTCCCCGGTCGCAGCCGTATCGCCACGTGTGGGCGACTGTTCGAGGGTACTGATCTGAATTCTCCGGGTCAAACCTCGCTGTCGCACGTCAGGAACCGTTACCGCTTCGTAGCGAGAAGTGAGGTGGATCCCACATCAGTTCGTCACAGTTGTCCCACTCGCAACGTGGCAAGCCGACACGCCCAAGAACCTCGAACCAATGTTGCCGAACGGTTGGCGGACGAACAGAAAACTTGTTAGCTTCTGCCAATGCCGTTGCACGACGGCGCCAGACAACAAGCCAGAGAGGTCCCGACGCTACGAGCCCACAGACGTTCCTGTGACGAGCCTCAGCGCGCGGGCTTCCTGCATGCAAAACACGAGCACGACGGCACTCTCCTACTTTGTCCACAGTCTGTGGATAACTATGTGGACAGATTGTCGTCGTTTTATTGAGCCGCCGGTCAGGCGGTTCCGAGGGGGTAGTAGTCGTTGACCGCTAACCCCAGTGCATCGTTCACCGACATCTGGAAAAGCGTGGTCGCCGAACTCAACGGTGACCTCGGCGGCACCACGACGCTGACCGCCCAACAACGGGCCTGGTTGCGCATGGTTCAGCCGCTGGTGCTGACCGAAGGTTTCGCATTGCTGTCGGTCCCCACCCAGTTCGTGCAGAACGAGATCGAGCGGCACCTGCGTGAACCGATCATCGCCGCGCTGAGCCGACACCTCGGACAGCGCGTCGACCTGGGTGTTCGTATCGCCGTCCCGGAGACCGACGACCGGCCGGCGGCCACCGAAACCCCCGACGCCGAGACGCCGGAACCTGAACCGGTCACCGCCGCCGACGACCTGGACGACGACGCCGAAGAGCTGTCCAGTGCCGAAGAGACCTGGCCCCGGTACTTCAACCGGCCGCCCGCGGACGAATCGGCCGATCTGAGCCTCAACCGGCGCTACACCTTCGACACCTTTGTCATCGGCGCCTCGAACCGGTTCGCGCACGCCGCAACGCTGGCCATCGCCGAAGCGCCGGCCCGCGCCTACAACCCGCTGTTCATCTGGGGTGAATCAGGTCTGGGCAAGACGCACCTGCTGCACGCGGCCGGTAACTACGCGCAGAAGCTGTTCCCCGGCATGCGGGTCAAGTACGTCTCGACCGAGCAGTTCACCAACGACTTCATCAACTCGTTGCGTGACGACCGGACCGCGTCGTTCAAGCGCAGCTTCCGCGACATCGACGTCCTGCTGGTCGACGACATCCAGTTCATCGAAGGCAAGGAAAGCACTCAGGAAGAGTTCTTCCACACCTTCAATACGCTGCACAACGCCAACAAGCAGATCGTCATCTCGTCGGACCGGCCGCCGAAACAGCTTGCGACGCTGGAAGACCGGCTGCGGACCCGGTTCGAATGGGGTCTGATCACCGACGTTCAGCCGCCCGAGCTGGAGACCCGCATCGCGATCCTGCGCAAGAAGGCGCAGATGGACCGCCTGGATGTGCCGGACGACGTGCTCGAACTCATCGCCAGCCGCATCGATCGCAACATCCGCGAGCTCGAGGGTGCGTTGATCCGTGTGACGGCGTTCGCGTCGCTGAACAAGACGATGATCGACAAGTCTCTGGCCGAGATCGTGCTGCGAGATCTCATCGCCGACGCCGGCACCACCCAGATCAGCATCGCCACGATCATGGCGGCCACGGCCGAGTACTTCGAGACCACCGTGGAGGAGCTCCGCGGCCCCGGTAAGACCCGCGCCGTCGCCCTCTCCCGGCAGATCGCCATGTATCTGTGCCGGGAGCTCACGGACCTGTCCTTGCCGCGGATCGGGCAGGCCTTCGGCCGCGACCACACCACGGTGATGTACGCCGAGCGCAAGATCAAGAAGGAAATGGCTTCGCGGCGTGAAGTTTTCGATCACGTCAAGGAACTCACCACCCGGATCCGGCAGCGTTCCAAGCACTGAATCTGTCCTTGTGACATCGGCCCGCAGGCACTCACGCCTGCGGGCCGATGTTGTTTTGTCGGGCCGTGAGTGGGGTACTCGAGCCGCGGATCCCCCGGATCCAGCGTGTTTTGTGCCCCGACGACCAGAATCTCAAAAAAGATTTTTTGGCATCACGAGCACCTCCAGTCACACAACGGGGTGTGCACAGCGCTGTGTACTACATGGGATAAACCCTGGGATTTAGCTCAGAACAATCCACACGGCCGGATCGCTCCACAAATACACGGATTGGATTAACGGCGCGTGCACAGTCTGCGCACAGCCCCGGATCCCGCCGGTGAGGCCCGGACCAGCAACTCCGTGGATCCATCCACAGCGTGCACAGCCCCTATTACTAATACCTTTAGATCTCTCTAGATCTTCTTCTAAAAGCAGTCCGTTGGGGAAACTCCCGGTGGACAACCGGATCCCGACGGCCTTCCGGGGGTCGTCACGAGCTCTCCGGGCTGATCGTTTAGCTTTCAACTTCACGCGGAACGCTCTACGGTGTTCTTCGATAGCCGGAACCAACGCCGATGCGTGTTGTTCACGCCTCACGGCGGGATCCGGCAGGCAAGCGTGGTGGGGTAACAGCGAAGGGACGCTATGGACGTGGCGACAACAGCCGGTCTGACCGATTTGAAGTTCCGTCTCGTTCGGGAAGACTTCGCCGACGCCGTGGCCTGGGTGGCGCGGATCCTGCCGTCCCGGCCACTGAACCCGGTCCTCGCCGGTGTGCTGCTGACCGGCTCCGACGACGGTCTCACCATCTCCGGATACGACTACGAGGTGTCGGCCGAAGTTCGCGTCGCGGCGGAAATCTCTTCTCCCGGAAGCGTTTTGGTGTCGGGCAAGCTGCTCTCGGACATCACCCGCGCGCTGCCGGCCAAGCCGGTGGAACTCAGCGTCGAAGGCACCCGCGTGGCGCTGAGCTGCGGTAGCGCCCGCTTCTCCCTGCCGACCATGGCGGTCGAGGATTACCCGGCGCTGCCGGCACTCCCGGATGAGACCGGCATCGTGCCCGCCAACGTCTTCGCCGAGGCCATCGGTCAGGTGGCCGTCGCCGCCGGCCGCGACGACACCCTGCCGATGCTCACCGGTGTGCGCGTCGAGATCTCGGGTGAGAAGGTCGTCCTGGCTGCCACCGACCGCTTCCGGCTCGCGGTCCGTGAACTCACCTGGAACTCGGCAGTGCCGGATCTCGAAGCGGCCGTGCTGGTTCCGGCGAAGACGCTGGCCGAGTCCGCCAAGTCGGGATCCGACGGCACCGAGGTGCACCTGTCGCTGGGTGCCGGTCAGGCCGTCGGCAAGGACGGCATGCTGGGTATCCGCAGCAATGGCAAGCGCACGACCACGCGCCTGCTCGACGCCGAGTTCCCGAAATTCCGTCAGCTGCTGCCGGCTGAGCACACCGCGGTGGCCACCATCGGTGTCGCCGAGCTGGCCGAGGCCATCAAGCGTGTCGCGCTGGTCGCCGATCGTGGCGCCCAGGTCCGCATGGAGTTCGCAGACGACATCCTGCGCCTGTCGGCCGGTGCCGACGACGTCGGTCGCGCCGAGGAAGACCTGCCGGTCGAGTTCTACGGTGAGCCACTGACGATCGCCTTCAACCCGACCTACCTGACCGACGGGCTGGGTTCTTTACATGCCGATCGTGTGACGTTCGGGTTCACGACGCCCAGCAAGCCTGCAGTGTTGCGGCCCGCCGGGGAGAATCAGTACTCGGGATCCGGTCCGTTCCCCGCCGGGGACACCGACTACGTGTACTTGCTGATGCCGGTGCGCCTGCCGGGCTGACCGGAACACAACAGCGGAGGAAGCACTGATGCAGCTGGGGTTGATCGGCCTCGGAAAAATGGGCTTCAACATGCGCGAGCGTCTGCGCGGTGGCGGCCACGAAGTCATCGGGTACGACCCGCGGCCGGAAGTCAGCGACGTGCCGTCGCTCGCTGCGCTCGCCGAGCAGCTAACGGCGCCGCGCGTGGTGTGGGTCATGGTGCCCTCGGGTGAGATCACCCGCGAGACCATCGAGGATCTCGCCGAGGTGCTCAGCTCCGGTGACCTGGTGATCGACGGCGGCAACTCGCGCTACACCGAGGACGCCGTGCATGCAAAGTTGTTGGCGGACAAGGGAATCGGCTTCATCGATGCCGGGGTTTCCGGTGGCGTCTGGGGCCTGACCGAAGGCTATGGCCTGATGGTCGGCGGCAGTGACGACGACGTCGCGCGCGTCATGCCGATCTTCGAGACGCTGCGGCCCGAGGGAGATCTCGCCGACGGCTTCGTCCACGCCGGCCCGGTCGGCGCCGGCCACTTCGCCAAGATGGTGCACAACGGCGTGGAGTACGCGCTGATGACGGCCTACGGCGAGGGTTACGAGATGCTGGCCGCGTCGGACCTGATCAAGGACCCGCAGGCGGTGTATCAGGCCTGGACCAACGGCACCGTCGTGCGGTCGTGGCTGCAGCAGCTGCTGGCCAAGGCGCTCAAGGAAGATCCCCAGCTGGCCGACATCAGCGGCTACACCGAGGATTCCGGTGAAGGCCGCTGGACGGTCGAGGAAGCCATCCGGCTGCGGGTGCCGGTACCGAGCATCGCAGCGTCGCTGTTCGCCCGGTTCCTGTCCCGGCAGGATGACTCGCCGACCATGAAAGCCGTTGCGGCACTTCGTAATCAGTTCGGTGGCCACGCCGTCCAGAGGGTCAGTAAGTCCGGCTAGGTGTTCGTTCGACAGCTCAGTCTGACCGACTTCCGGTCGTGGCCGCGGCTAGACCTGGAATTGGCACCGGGTCGGACCGTGTTCGTCGGCCAGAACGGTTTCGGCAAGACCAATATCGTTGAGGCCCTGTGGTATACCGCCACGCTCGGGTCCCACCGGGTGGCCTCGGACGCCCCGCTCATCCGGTCCGGGTGTGACCGCGCCGTCGTCTCCACCATCGTGGTCAACGACGGCCGGGAGCTGGCGGTCGATCTCGACATCACCGCCGGCCGGGCCAACAAGGCGCGGCTGAACCGCTCCCCCGTCCGGTCCGCGCGCGAAATTCTCGGCGCCCTGCGGGCGGTGTTGTTCGCCCCGGAGGATCTGTCGTTGGTCCGCGGCGATCCGGGGGAACGCCGGCGGTACCTCGACGAACTCGCCAGCACCCGGCGACCGCGGCTCGGTGGGGTACGGGCGGATTACGAGAAAGTGGTGCGCCAGCGCACCGCGCTACTGAAATCCGCGGGCGCCAGCCGTTTTCGTGGTGCGGATGCCGGCGCGCTCGAGACCCTCGATGTCTGGGACGGTCATCTGGCCGCCCACGGCGCCGAGCTGATCGCCGCCCGCGTGAACCTGATCAACGAATTGCACCCGGAGATCACCAAGGCTTATCACCTGCTGGCACCGGCGTCGCGGCCCGCATCGGTCCGCTACCGCAGTTCGGTCGAGGCCGTCGAAGAACAGGCCGGTACCGGGTCGGTCGATGTCGCGGCCTACCAGAGCGCGCTGCTCGACGAACTCGCCCGCCGCCGGTCCGCCGAACTCGAGCGCGGCGTCTGCCTGGTCGGTCCGCACCGCGATGACCTCGAACTGCGCCTCGGAGACCAGCTCGCGAAAGGTTTTGCCAGCCACGGGGAATCGTGGTCGATGGCGTTGGCGCTGCGGTTGGGCGCATACGAACTGCTGCGGACCGACGGCACCGACCCGGTGCTGCTCCTCGACGACGTGTTCGCCGAACTCGATTCGGCACGCCGGCGGGCGCTCGCCGACGTGGCACAATCGGCGGAGCAGGTTTTGGTCACCGCGGCGGTGCCCGACGACATTCCCCAGGACTGGGACGGCACCCGGGTCAATGTGGTGATGCGTGACGACGACGGCGGGCGGATTTCGGTGGTGGACGCATGAGCGACGCTTGCGGAGCGAATCAACGACCGAGCAGCGAGGAGCCTCAGAATCCTGACGTGCCCGAAAGTGCTTTCCCGCCACCGCATCTGGCCCATCTCAAGGGTATGGATCTGGTGCGCCGCACGCTGGAGGAAGCCCGCGGCGCGGCCCGCAGTCAAGGAAAAGATGTCGGTCGCGGCCGTAATGCGCCGGTCTCGAAGGCCCGCCGCGGCGGTGGTCGTCGCACCTGGTCCGGGCCCGGGCCCGATCGCCGGGACCCGCAGTTGCTGGGTTCGGCGACCATGGACCTGGCCCGCAGCCGGGGCTGGTCGGGCCGAATGGCCGAAGGATCGGTGTTCGGCCAGTGGTCGACGGTCGTCGGCGACCAGATCGCCGAGCACGCCTCTCCCACGTCGCTGCGCGACGGCGTGCTGACGGTGACGGCCGAATCGACGGCCTGGGCGACGCAGCTGCGGATGGTGCAGTCGCAGATCTTGGCCAAGATCGCCGCGTCCGTCGGCGACGGTGTCGTCACGTCGCTGAAGATCCTGGGCCCGTCGGGCCCGACGTGGCAGAAGGGCCCGCGCAATTTCGGCGCCCGCGGACCGCGCGACACCTTCGGCTGAGGCCAAAACCGGGCGTCGCTCAGCGCGCCGATGAGTCTCAGATGACGCCCCTGGAGCGTCCGGACGCGACATCACCCGAGAAATTCCCCGCACGGCGCGAACAGACGTGTCAAAACGCTGTCAGAAAGTCAGTGCCGTCCGTACCTACCGGTAGACTGTCGACAGATCTGAGAGCGGTGTCCTCACCGCCCCCTCGAACCCCAAGGAGACGCGTCCGACGTGGCTGCCCAAAAGAAGGATGCGCCGGCTGAGTACGGTGCCGATTCGATCAAGGTCCTCGAAGGTCTGGAAGCGGTCCGCAAGCGTCCCGGCATGTACATCGGCTCCACCGGCGAACGCGGTCTGCACCACCTGATCTGGGAAGTTGTGGACAACGCGGTCGACGAGGCGATGGCCGGTTTCGCGACCAAGGTCGACGTCCGCATCCTCGAGGACGGCGGCGTCCAGGTCACTGACGACGGCCGCGGTATCCCCGTCGCGATGCACGCCACCGGTATCCCGACCGTCGACGTCGTCATGACGGTGCTGCACGCCGGAGGCAAGTTCGAAGAGGGCGCCTACCAGGTGTCCGGTGGTCTGCACGGCGTCGGCGTCTCGGTGGTGAACGCCCTGTCGACGCGGCTCGAGGCCGACATCCACAAGGACGGCTTCGAATGGCACCAGACCTATGACAAGTCCGTCCCCGGCACACTGCGCAAGGGCGAGCCGTCCAAGAAGACCGGTACGACCATCCGCTTCTGGGCCGACCCGGACATCTTCGAGACCACGGTCTACGACTTCGAGACCATCGCCCGCCGCCTGCAGGAGATGGCGTTCCTGAACAAGGGCCTGACCATCGAGCTGACCGACGAGCGCGTCGCCGCTGCCGCGGTGGTCGACGAGGTCGTCAGCGATCACGCCGAGGCGCCCAAGTCCGCCGAGGAGCAGGCCGCCGAAGCCGCCGCCCCGCAGAAGGTCAAGCATCGGACCTTCCACTACCCCGACGGCCTGGTCGACTTCGTCAAGCACATCAACCGGACCAAGAGCGCCATCCAGCAGAGCATCATCGACTTCGGTGGCAAGGGTGACGGCCACGAGGTCGAGATCGCCATGCAGTGGAACGCCGGTTACTCCGAGTCGGTGCACACCTTCGCCAACACCATCAACACGCATGAGGGTGGTACGCACGAAGAAGGTTTCCGCGCCGCGCTGACGACGGTGGTCAACAAGTACGCGCGCGACAAGAAGCTGCTGAAGGAGAAGGAAGCCAACCTCACGGGTGACGACATCCGTGAAGGTCTGGCGGCGGTGGTCTCGGTGAAGGTCCGTCAGCCCCAGTTCGAGGGCCAGACCAAGACCAAGCTGGGCAACACCGAGGTCAAGTCGTTCGTGCAGAAGATCTGTAACGAGCAGCTGACCCACTGGTTCGAGGCCAACCCAGCCGAGGCCAAAACGGTTGTCAACAAGGCGGTTTCGTCGGCGCAGGCCCGTGTCGCCGCGCGTAAGGCGCGGGAGCTGGTGCGCCGCAAGAGCGCGACCGACATCGGTGGTCTGCCCGGCAAGCTGGCCGACTGCCGCTCCACCGACCCGACGAAGTCGGAACTGTATGTGGTGGAGGGCGATTCGGCCGGTGGCTCGGCCAAGAGTGGCCGCGACTCGATGTTCCAGGCGATCCTGCCGCTGCGCGGCAAGATCATCAACGTCGAGAAGGCCCGCATCGACCGCGTGCTGAAGAACAACGAGGTCCAGGCCATCATCACGGCCCTGGGCACCGGTATCCACGACGAGTTCGACATCTCCAAGCTGCGGTATCACAAGATCGTGCTGATGGCCGACGCCGACGTCGACGGCCAGCACATCTCGACACTGCTGCTGACCTTGCTGTTCCGCTTCATGAAGCCGCTGGTGGAAAACGGCCATATCTTCCTGGCTCAGCCGCCGCTGTACAAGCTGAAATGGCAACGCAGCGAACCGGAATTCGCGTACTCGGACCGCGAGCGCGACGGCCTGCTCGAGGCCGGCAAGAAGGCCGGCAAGCGCATCAACACCGACGACGGCATCCAGCGCTACAAGGGTCTGGGTGAGATGGACGCCAAGGAACTGTGGGAAACCACCATGGATCCGTCCATCCGGGTGCTGCGCCAAGTCACCCTCGACGACGCCGCGGCCGCCGACGAACTGTTCTCGATCCTGATGGGCGAGGACGTCGAGGCGCGCCGCAGCTTCATCACCCGGAACGCGAAAGATGTTCGCTTCCTTGATGTTTAGCAATCAGCCCGCGCGAAGCGCTGCGAATCCGGCCCAGCTCGGCCGCTGAAAATCGATGTTTAACGTGAAACAATCCGCAGAAGGAATTCGATGACCGACACCCTGCCTCCCGAAGGCGATCGGATCGAACCGGTCGACATCCAGCAGGAGATGCAGCGCAGCTACATCGATTACGCGATGAGCGTCATCGTGGGCCGCGCCCTCCCCGAGGTCCGTGACGGCCTCAAGCCCGTGCACCGCCGCGTGCTCTACGCCATGTACGACTCCGGGTTCCGGCCGGACCGCTCGCACGCCAAGTCGGCGCGTTCGGTCGCCGAGACCATGGGTAACTACCACCCGCACGGTGACGCCTCGATCTACGACACCCTGGTCCGCATGGCCCAGCCGTGGTCGCTGCGCTACCCGCTGGTCGACGGACAGGGCAACTTCGGCTCGCCGGGTAACGACCCCGCGGCCGCCATGCGTTACACCGAGGCCCGGCTCACCCCGCTGGCCATGGAGATGCTGCGTGAAATCGACGAGGAGACAGTCGATTTCATCCCCAACTACGACGGTCGCGTGCAAGAGCCGACCGTCCTGCCCAGCCGGTTCCCGAACCTGCTGGCCAACGGCTCCGGCGGTATCGCCGTCGGTATGGCCACCAACATCCCGCCGCACAACCTCCGCGAACTCGCCGAGGCCGTGTACTGGTGCCTGGAGAACCACGAAGCCGACGAGGAGACGACCCTCGAAGCGGTGATGGAGCGGGTCAAGGGCCCGGACTTCCCCACCCACGGCCTGATCGTCGGATCCCAGGGCATCTCCGACACCTACAAGACCGGTCGCGGTTCGATCCGCATGCGCGGCGTCGTCGAGATCGAGGAAGACGCCAAGGGCCGCAACTCGCTCGTCATCACCGAGCTGCCGTACCAGGTCAACCACGACAACTTCATCACCTCGATCGCCGAGCAGGTGCGCGACGGCAAGATCGGCGGCATCTCGAACATCGAGGACCAGTCCAGTGACCGCGTGGGTCTGCGGATCGTCGTCGACCTCAAGCGCGACGCCGTCGCCAAGGTGGTGCTGAACAACCTCTACAAGCACACCCAGCTGCAGACCAGCTTCGGTGCCAACATGCTGTCGATCGTCGACGGTGTGCCGCGCACCCTGCGGCTGGACCAGATGATCCGCTACTACGTCGCCCATCAGCTCGACGTCATCGTCCGGCGCACGCGGTACCGGCTCCGCAAGGCCAACGAACGTGCCCACATCTTGCGCGGTCTGGTGAAAGCCCTTGACGCCCTTGATGAGGTCATCGCGCTGATCCGCGCGTCGGCCAACGCCGACGCCGCCCGGACCGGCTTGATGGAGCTGCTCGAAGTCGACGAGATCCAGGCCCAGGCCATCCTCGACATGCAGCTGCGTCGTCTGGCCGCCCTGGAACGTCAGCGCATCGTCGACGACCTCGCCAAGATCGAGGCCGAGATCGCCGACCTCGAGGACATTCTCGCCAAGCCCGAGCGGCAGCGCGCCATCGTCCGCGACGAGCTCAACGAGATCGCCGACAAGTACGGCGACGACCGTCGTACCCGGATCATCGCGGCCGACGGTGACGTCACCGACGAGGACCTGATCCAGCGCGAGGACGTCGTCGTCACCATCACCGAGACCGGCTACGCCAAGCGCACCAAGACCGACCTCTACCGCAGTCAGAAGCGCGGCGGTAAGGGCGTGCAGGGCGCCGGGCTGAAGCAGGACGACATCGTCAACCACTTCTTCGTGTGCTCGACGCACGACTGGATCCTGTTCTTCACCACGCAGGGCCGGGTGTACCGGGCCAAGGCGTATGACCTGCCCGAGGCCTCCCGGACCGCGCGCGGCCAGCATGTGGCGAACCTGCTGGCCTTCCAGCCGGAGGAGCGCATCGCCCAGGTCATCCAGATCAAGAGCTACGAGGACGCGCCCTATCTGGTGCTCGCCACCCGTAACGGTCTGGTGAAGAAGTCCAAGCTGGCCGACTTCGATTCGAACCGCTCCGGCGGCATCGTCGCGATCAACCTGCGCGACGGCGACGAACTCGTCGGTGCCGTGCTGTGCTCCGCCGAAGAGGACCTGCTGCTGGTGTCCGCCAACGGCCAGTCCATCCGGTTCTCCGCGACCGATGAGGCGCTGCGGCCGATGGGTCGCGCCACCTCGGGTGTGCAGGGCATGCGCTTCAACGAGGACGACCGTTTGCTGTCGCTCAACGTCGTCGTGCCGGACACCTACCTGTTGGTCGCGACCGCGGGTGGTTACGCCAAGCGGACGGCCATCGACGAGTACACGGCACAGGGCCGCGGCGGCAAGGGCATCCTCACGATCCAGTACGACCCGAAGCGTGGCAGTCTGGTCGGTGCGTTGATCGTCGATGACGACACCGAGTTGTACGCCATCACTTCCGGCGGTGGTGTCATCCGGACCGCGGCACGTCAGGTGCGCAAGGCCGGACGGCAGACCAAGGGTGTGCGGTTGATGAACCTGGGTGAGGGCGACACACTGATTGCCGTCGCGCGCAACGCCGAAGAGGCCGAAGGTGGCGACGAGACCGACACCGAGGTCGACGCCGTGACCGAGACCGAGACCGACGAGACGTAGTGCTGCGACTGTCCCCAGCCGCCCTGATTGAAGGAGCCGCCAGGTGAGTTCCCCGAACGAGCCGGGATACACCCGTACCGGTGACGGACCCGCGAGCAATAACGGGCCGGCCACCGGATCGGGTGGCGGCGCCCACGCGGCCGAGCCGGGCGGCGACACCCCGCCCTGGCAGCGGACCCGCAGCGGGGCTCAGGCGGACGCTCCGGCTGCCGGCGGCCAGAGCCTCGACGAGCGGCTCAACCGGTTCGTCAGCGGCAGTGGATCGACATCGGCGCTGGGTGGCGGTTCGCCGTCCGAGGCGGAGACGACCATTACCCCGGCCATCACTCCCGACGTCCCGCCGGTGCCGCCGGTGCCGTCGTCGTCGCCGGCGGTGACCCCGCAGGGCAACGTGCCGCCGAAGCCGGTCCGCACGGCCGAGACGGTTCGGACGGAAACCCGGCCCGAGGCCGCCTACGCCAGCGAGATCCCGGACCTGTCCCGTCAGCCGCAGCGCCGGGCGGGCGAGCCGCGGGAGCCCCGCAGCACCGTCGCCACGGTGTCGCCGGCCCCGGCGCGTTCGACGACGCCGCGCAGCCGCGCGGGGGCCCGGCAGGACGGCCCGGTGCGGGCCAGCATGCAGGTGCGCCGCGTCGACCCGTGGAGTGTGCTGAAGGTCTCGCTGGTGCTGTCGGTGGCGTTGTTCTTCGTCTGGATGATCGCCGTCGCGTTCCTGTACCTCGTCCTCGGTGGCATGGGTGTGTGGAGCAAGCTGAACAGCAACGTCGGCGACCTGCTCACCAGCGGTGGCGGCAGCGGCGGCGAATTGGTTTCTGCCAGTACGATTTTCGGCGGCGCAACCCTCATCGGGTTGGTCAACATCGTGCTGCTGACGGCCATGGCCACGGCGGCGGCGTTCGTCTACAACCTGACCACGGATCTGGTCGGCGGCGTCGAGGTGACGCTCGCAGACCGCGACTGACGTCGCGTTTTGGGCGCAGAGGTACCCATACGGTAATCTCATCGCTCGGCCGCAAGGCCACTTTCGGGCCTATAGCTCAGGCGGTTAGAGCGCTTCGCTGATAACGAAGAGGTCGGAGGTTCGAGTCCTCCTAGGCCCACGGAAGTCGGTATCACCGACTCCCCCACCGGAAGGGTGCACCGTGAGATTGGTTCTGCTGGTGCTGGGTGCCTTGCTTGGAGTGGCTGCGGTAACCGTGTGGCGGACCCAGCATGGCGCAGAGGTCTGGCATTCACTTCAATCGGACACCATCGAGGGGCCTTAGCTCAGTTGGTAGAGCGCTGCCTTTGCAAGGCAGATGTCAGGAGTTCGAATCTCCTAGGCTCCACAAAAAATCCAGAGCAGTTCGCAAAGCGGTTCCGAGTCATCGGGGCCGCTTTGCGCGTCTGACGGGAGCGGAGATTCCAACGGCGCTCCAACGTCACAGTCCTACGCTGGCGCCCATGACGACAGAGATCAGCTACGCGAAGTGGATGTTGCCGCTGTCGGTGCCGTTCGGCCTCGGACCCAAGCACAGCGAGATCGAGGTGCGCGACGGCGCCCTGCACGTGGCCATGGGCTGGGGCTTCTCCGCCGACATCCCGCTGGCATCGATCACGGAAGCCGGTCGCTGGGAGGGCCGCATCACGTCGTGGGGCGTGCACGGCTTCCGCGGCCGCTGGCTGGTCAACGGATCGTCGGACGGCGTCGTCGCAATCACGATCGATCCGCCCGTCAAGGCCAAGGTGTGCGGCGTGCCGGTGACACTGCGCCAGCTCGGGGTCAGCGTGACGGATCCCGATGCGCTGATCGCGGCTGTGAATCGTTGAGCCGACGAACATGAGCTTGTGTGTCAGATCCAGGCCGGATCCGACACACAAGCTCAGTCTCGGCGCCCGGACTAAGGCTGCGGCGTCACATCCACGCTCGGGGGCAGCGGGGAGGGCTCCGGCTGCATCGAGCGCCGCACGATCGAGAACGTGATGCCACCGAGCGCCAGGACCGCGACGGTCGCGCCGGCGATCAGCAGGGGCCGGCGACGCCTGGACCCGGCCTCCACGACAAGGGCGAGATCGCCGGCGGCGTCGTCGCTGCGGTGGCACCGGCGCCCCACCCAGCGGGCGGTCCCGACCGTCGACCCGACGCCCAGCCCGAGCACCCCGCGCAGGATCAGCAGCGGCCCGACGATGGTGTACTTCAGCCCGCGACCCAGGCGGGCACCGGAGCTGGGGCGGCTGACCTCGGGGTCGTTCTCGGTGACAGTGCTCATCAACCAACCTCTCTGCCGGACACGATTTCTGCAGACCTCCCGAGCGGAGGCCGGGCTCTACGCCAGGGCTTCCACGTTATTCGGTGGGGGCGACTTCGGGGTCTTAAATGTGAGTGGCAGACTGACTTTCCGTGACGAGCCCCATTCAGACTGCGACCGCGACGCTGCACACCAACCGCGGCGACATCAAGATTGCTTTGTTCGGTAACCACGCGCCCAAGACCGTCGCCAACTTCGTTGGACTGGCCCAGGGCACCAAGGATTACTCCACCGAGAACGCCTCGGGCGGCACCTCCGGCCCGTTCTACGACGGCGTCATCTTCCACCGCGTCATCGACGGCTTCATGATCCAGGGCGGCGACCCGACCGGCACCGGTCGCGGCGGCCCTGGCTACCAGTTCGCCGACGAGTTCCACCCGGAGCTGCAGTTCGACAAGCCGTACCTGCTGGCCATGGCCAACGCCGGGCCGGGCACCAACGGCTCGCAGTTCTTCATCACCGTCGGCCCGACGCCGCACCTGAACCGTCGCCACACCATCTTCGGTGAGGTCGTCGACGAGGCGTCGCAGAAGGTTGTGGACGCCATCGCGACCACCGCCACCGACCGCGGTGACCGCCCGACCGAGCCGGTTGTCGTCGACTCGATCACCGTTTCCTGAATTCCAGCCTGACGCGCGGCGCGGCAGTCCCCTACCCGGGGCTGTCGCGCCGTTTGCGTTGGAGAGCTAGGGAATCAGCCCGGCGTCGGTCAGGGCGTCGAGGACGTTGATGGGGTCGGTGCCGACGTCCCACCGTGTGAAGACCAGGAGCCGGTCGTCGACGGTGTCGAGCTCCAGCAGCCGCACTTTGCGCGTCAGTCGGCGGAACTCGGTGATACGCACACTCTTGAGGTCGGCCTGTGTATAAGTCTGGGTACTCAACCACCCGCGCACTACGATCCCGGCCGGCGTGATCGCGAGCTTCGGCCGCGCGCGCCAGGACATCACGGCGAACACCAGCAGGCCGATGGCGGCGATGCCGCCGAGGAGGCGTCCGGGCAGGTCAGTGACCGAAGTCAGGGCCACAGCGGCGAGTACGACGCCGAATGTTCCACAGGCCGCGATACCGGCTGTCGGCGGGCTCCATTGAGTTTGTTCCACGAGATGTCCACACCCTTGGGGGCAAGTTATCCACAGGCACTATCCCCAATGGGGATGAATCACATCGATGTGATTGGGTGTCCGTCAGGTTGCCAGTTGGGTTACGTAACGAGACTCGGATGTAACGAACCGGGTCTGTTGACGCAGCTCAGCGCCACCGCATGGTCAGCAGCAGGCCGGTGATCATGAAGGCGAAGGCGATGGCGTAGTTCCACTGGGCGAGATCGGCCATCCACTGCAGCAGGTGTGGCGTACCGGCCGGGTTCAGCGCGGCGAGCTGGAACACCGCCAACCAGATCAGACCGATCAGCATGAGCGAGCAGAAGAACACCACGAACCACACGCTCGACGGCCCGGCCTTGACCTTCACCGGCGTCCGACTCACCGGGTTGATGGTGAAGTCGTTCTTCTTGCGAACCTTGGACTTGGGCATTGGTACCTTCGCGGACAGTCGGTGCCGCACTCCCGCGCCGGTGGAGAAAAACCGGCAATTCGGTGCGACGATGGAGCGGTATGCACTCAGAGCCTAACGCAGAAGACGTGTCGCCTCGCAGGCCCTGGTGGACGGCCGGGACCTCGGAACCTGCCCAGCCGGCCCGCCACTCGGCCTGGCGATTCGGTGTGCCGGTGGTCTGTGTGCTCGCCGGCCTCCTGCTCGCCACCACGCACAGCGTCTCCGGGGGCAGCGAGATCCGGCGCAGCGACGCGCCCCGCCTCGTCGACATGGTGAAGGAAGCACAACGCACCGTCGCCACCCGTGCCGCCGAACGCGACAACCTGCAGCGTCAACTCGAGAATCACCACGGCGGTACGCCCGGCGCCGATGCCGCGCTCGGCGCCATCACCAGTCGCGCCAACGAACTGGGTCTGGAGCTCGGCCTCGACCCCATGCGGGGACCGGGCCTGGTGATCACCCTCAACGACGCGCAGCGCAACGCGCAGGGCCAGTACCCACACGACGCCACCCCGGACGACCTCGTCGTACACCAGCAGGACGTCCAGGCGGTGCTCAACGCGCTGTGGCTGGGGGGAGCCGAGGCCGTCCAGATGCAGGACCAGCGGATTCTGGCCACCTCGGCCCCGCGCTGCGTCGGGAACACCCTGCTGCTCAACGGCCGTACCTACAGCCCGCCGTACGTCATCACCGTGATCGGCAACGTCGAGGGCATGCGCGCCGCCCTCGCCGCCGCACCGCTGGTGACGCTCTACAAGCAGTACGTGGTCCGGTTCGGACTCGGTTACACCGAGGACCCGCGGGCATCGGTGGACGTCGTCGGTCACCGGATGCCGCTGAAACTCCGGTACGCCCAACCGGCCGGACCGGTCACATATTGAGTGATCGGGTCGGCGGGTGACCCAGTAGCCTGGCGGCATGCAGGTTCTCGTCCTCGACAACTACGACAGCTTCGTGTTCAACCTGGTCCAGTACCTGGGTCAGCTCGGGGTGCACGCGCAGGTCTGGCGTAGCGACGACGAGCGCGTCTCCACTCCCGACGGCGTCGCCGCGGTGGCGAAGGAGTTCGACGGGATCCTCGTGAGCCCCGGCCCCGGCACCCCGGAGCGCGCGGGCGCGTCCATTCCGTTGGTCCGGGCGTGCGCGGAGTCCGGTACTCCCCTACTCGGGGTGTGTCTGGGACATCAGGCGATCGGTGTGGCTTTCGGCGGCACGGTCGACCGCGCGCCGGAGCTGCTGCACGGCAAGACCAGCCAGGTGCACCACGCGAACAGCGGTGTGCTGCAAGGACTTCCGGACCCGTTCACGGCGACCCGCTACCACTCGCTGACCATCCTGCCGGAGACGCTGCCGGATGAGCTCGAGGCCATCGGGCAGACCGACAGCGGCGTGATCATGGCTGTGCGGCACCGCGAGCTCCCGATCCACGGCGTGCAGTTCCACCCGGAGAGCATCCTGACGCAGGGCGGCCACCGGATGCTGGCCAACTGGCTCGCCTTCTGTGGCGAGGCTCCCGACGAGGCACTGGTCAGTCGGCTCGAGCAGGAAGTCGCCGACGCGGTCTCGGCCGCGACTCGCACGGCCTGACCGAGCGGCTTTACGAGGCGAAGCTCAGCGTGATCGACGCGTTGAAGTTGACGCCACTGCCGGCCGCCGGCATCTGGCTCACCACCGCATTGCTGCGCTGACCGCTGTTCTGCACGTCGGCGCCCTTGATCAGCACGCCGGTCCAGCCCAGGGCGCGCAGATTCGGTTCGGCGTCGGTCCAGAACTGACCGCTCAGGTTCGGCATGACGAACTGGTTGCCCTGCGACACCTTCAGCGTGATCGGCGCGTCCTTGGCCGTCGGCGTGCCCGCCGCCGGGTCGGTGCCGATGATCTCGCCGGCCGGTTTCGGGCTGTCGATCGGGGCCGTCAGGATCGTCGTGAAGCCGACGGTGTTGAGGTTCTTGGTCGCGATGTCGACGGTCTGCCCGTTGACGTCGGGGATCGGGACCAGGCCCGGTCCGGAGCCGACGATGATCGTGATGACGTTGGTGATCGCCGAGGTCTGGTGCGCCGGCGGGTTGGTCGCGATGACCCGGTCCTTCTGCTCCGGCAGCGACTGCGACACCGTCTGCTGGATGTTCCGGAAGCCGGCCGACTGCAGCTTGGCCATGGCGTCGGCGGGCGACAGCTTCGACACGTCCGGGACCTCGCGCTGCTCCGGTCCGGTGGAGATGTTGATGGTGATCTCGTCACCGGCGGCGACGGAGGTGTTGGCCGCCGGTTCGGTGCCGATGACGTGGTCCGGCGCCACCGTCGAGTCCGGCCGCTGTTGCGTACGGGTCTTGAAGCCGCGGTTCTGCAGGTTGGCGACGGCGTCGGCCTGCGCCAGCCCACGGACGTCCGGAATCTGCTGGTCGTGCGGCTTGCCGCCGATCAGGTTGATGGCCACGGTGACGACGACGGTCAGCACCGCCAGGATGGCCGCGGCGATGAGCCAGCGCCCGATCGGCGTCGAGGCGCGGTCCGTCGAGCGGTACGGCTGCGGGTTGACGCTGATCTGCTCCGGCATCATGCTGCGCGGTCCACCGAACCCGCCGGCGCCCATCATCGCGGTGCGCTCGGCGTCGGTGAGCACCTTGGGCGCGTCGGGAGCCTCGCCGGCGTGCACACGGATCAGGTCATTTCGCATGTCCGCGGCGCTCTGATAGCGATTGTCCGGGTTCTTCGCCAGGGCCTTGAGGATGACGGCGTCGAGCCCGGGCGTGATGCCGGAGTGCCGCTGCGACGGCGGCACCGGGTCCTCACGGACATGCTGGTAGGCCACGGCGACCGGGGAATCGCCCACGAAGGGCGGCTCACCGGTGACCAGTTCGTACAGCACGCAGCCCAGCGAGTAGACGTCCGAGCGGGCGTCGACGTTCTGGCCACTGGCCTGCTCGGGTGACAGGTACTGCGCGGTGCCGATGACCGCGGCGGTCTGCGTCATCCGGTTGCTGCTGTCGGCGATGGCACGGGCGATACCGAAGTCCATGACCTTGACCGCATTGGACTTGCTGATCATGATGTTCGCCGGCTTGATGTCCCGGTGCACGATGCCGTGCTGGTGGCTGAAGTTCAGGGCCTGGCAGGCGTCGGCGATGATCTCGATGGCGCGCTGCTGCGGCAGCGGTCCCTCGGTGTGCACGATGTCGCGCAGCGTCACGCCGTCGACGTACTCCATGACGATGTACGGCAGCGGCCCGTTGGGCGTCTCGGCCTCGCCGGTGTCGTAGACGGCGACGATCGCCGGGTGGTTCAGCGCCGCGGCGTTCTGCGCCTCCCGGCGGAACCGCAGGTAGAAGCTGGGGTCCCGAGCCAGGTCGGCGCGCAGCACCTTGACCGCCACATCGCGGTGCAGGCGCAGGTCGCGCCCGAGGTGAACCTCGGACATGCCACCGAAGCCGAGGATGTCCCCCAGCTCGTAGCGGTCGGAGAGGTGCTGGGGCGTGGTCATGAGATGGCCGGTCCTGACAGCTCAGGGAGCGAATACGACTGACCTGTTGGTGCGCCCGGCGTCTTCGTGGTCTCGGTGATGGTGTTGGTGACGGTGGACTGCTGCTGGTTCTTCTGGTCCTGCCGGTCCTGCGCGTTGAGCACGATCAGGATCGCGATGACGATCGCCAGCGCACCGAGGACACCGGCCGCCCACAGCAGTGCGCGCTGGCCGGGTGAGAACGTCCGCCGGGCCGGTGGGGCCGGCCGGTGGCTACCGCTGGCCGGTCGCGGCCGCGGGGTTGCGGGTGCCGGACGGGCCGGCTCGATGGCCGCCCGTGCCTGCGTGCTCGACGGGATCGCCGCCGGGGCCGCGCGTCCGATGGTCGGGGCCTGGTTGGGCCGCGGGGGGCGGCGTCCGGCCCGGACCGCGGCGACGGCGTCGGCGAACGGGCCGCCGCTGCGGTAGCGGTGGATGGCGTCCTTGGCGAGCGCGATCTCGATGAGCTCGCGGACGTTGGGGGGCAGGTCGGCCGGCAGTGGTGGCGGCGCTTCCTTGATGTGCTTCATCGCGACGGTCAGGGCACCGTCGCCGGTGAAGGGCCGTCGTCCGGACACGGACTCGTAGCCGACGACACCGAGCGAGTAGACGTCGCTGGCCGCGGTGGCGTCGTGGCCCAGGGCCTGCTCGGGCGCGATGTACTGCGCCGTGCCCATGACCATGCCGGTCTGGGTGACGGGCGCGGCGTCGACGGCCTTGGCGATACCGAAGTCGGTGAGCTTCACTTGGCCGGTCGGGGTGATCATGATGTTGCCGGGCTTGACGTCGCGGTGCACCAGGCCGGCGCTGTGCGCGACCTGCAGGGCGCGGCCCGTCTGCTCCAGCATGTCCAGCGAGTGCCGCAGTGACAGCCGGCCGGTGCGCTTGATCACCGAGTTCAGCGGCTCACCGTTGACGAGCTCCATCACCAGGTAGGCGGTGCGGCCCGAATCGTCCAGCTCGGTCTCGCCGTAGTCGTAGACGCTGGCGATGCCGGGGTGGTTCAGCATCGCGACCGTGCGCGCCTCGGCGCGGAACCGCTCGACGAATTCGGGGTCGGTCGAATATTCGGCCTTGAGTACCTTGATGGCGACCTGTCGGCCGAGCCTGCTGTCGACGCCTTCCCAGACCTGACCCATGCCGCCAGTGGCGATGAGTCGCTGAAGTCGATAGCGGCCGGAAAGTGTGACTCCGACCCGCGCGCTCATGATCCCTCCCGTAGCGCCGCGGCGATGGTGGCCCGCCCGATGGGTGCGGCCAGCGCACCGCCGGTAGCGGACAAACGGTCTCCACCATTCTCCACTAGGACGGCGACGGCGACCTTCGGGGATTTCGCCGGGGCAAAAGCGATGTACCACGCATGTGGTGGGGTGTGACGTGGATCGGTGCCGTGTTCGGCGGTGCCCGTCTTGGATGCGATCTGCACGCCGGCTATGGCTCCCTTCTGCTGCGTCACCTGCTCGGCGCCGACCATCAGATCCGTAAGTGTAGCCGCGACCTGGGATGAGATGGCCCGCCGCTGTTGGTGCGGTGAGGTAGCCGCGATGTTGGAAAGGTCAGGTCCCTTGAGGTCGTCGACCAGGTACGGGGCCATGCTGACGCCGCCGTTGGCGATGGTCGCGGCAATCATCGCGTTCTGCAGCGGGGTCAGGGCGACGTCCTTCTGGCCGATGCTGGAGATACCCAGGGCCGGGGCGTCCGAGATCGGGCCGACGGTCGACTCCGCGACCTGCAGCGGGATCGACGGCGGCGGGGAGTCCAGGCCGAACTGCCGGGCCATGGTCCGCATCGCGTCGGCCCCGTTGTGCAGGCCGAGTTCGACGAAGGCGGTGTTGCAGGACTTGGCGAACGCCTCACGCAGGGACACCGTCGCGCCCCCGCCACAGGCCGCGCCGCCGTAGTTCTCGAGTGTTGCGGTGCTGTCCGGCAACGTGATTCGCGCCGCGGACGTCAGCTGGGTGTCCGGGGTGGCCCCGGCCTGCAACGCGGCGGCGGTGGTCAGCACCTTGAACGTCGACCCCGGCGGGTAGGTCTCGGAGATCGCCCGGTTCTGCAGCGGTGACTCGGGGTTGTCGCGTAACTCCTGCCAGGCGGCGGACTGCCGGTCGCCTTCGTGCGAGGCGAGCAGATTGGGGTCGTACGACGGGGACGACACCATGGCCAGAATCTTGCCGGTCGACGGATCCAGCGCTACAACCGAGCCCTTGCAGGGGTTGCCGCCGCAGCCCTGCTGCATCGCGTCCCACGCGGCTTGCTGGACGCGCGGCACGATCGTGGTGTCGACGTTGCCGCCGCGGGGGTCGCGACCGGTGAAGAAGTCGGCGATGCGGTTGCCGAACAGCCGCTCGTCGGAGCCGTTGAGGATGCTGTCCTCGGCGCGCTCGAGGCCCGCGCTGGAGTACTGCAGCGAGTAGAAGCCGGTGACCGGCGCGTAGACCAGCGGGTTCGGGTAGATGCGCAGGTAGCGGAACCGGCCGTTGGTCGGCATCGAGTAGGCCAGCAGCTGGCCGCCCGCGGTGATCTGGCCGCGCTGGCGCGAGTACTCGTCGAGCAGCACCCGCTGGTTCCGCGGGTCGGCGCGGAGGCCGTCGGCGGCGAACACCTGGGTGGTGGTGGCGTTGAGCAGCAGCAGCACGACCAGTGCCATCACCAGTCCGGAGACGCGACGGAGCGAGGTGTTCATTGCTTCTCGATCACCTCGGTGTTGGCCGCCGCGATCGGCGCTTGGTTCGGGCCCCGGGTGGACAGCGGGCGGCGCGCGACGTGCGAGACCCGCAGCAGCAGGGCCAGCAGGACGTAATTGGACAGCAGGGACGAGCCGCCGTAGGACATCCACGGCGTCGTCAGGCCGGTCTGTGGGATGAGCTTGGTGACGCCGCCGACGACGATGAACAGCTGCAGCGCCAGCGCGGCGGACAGGCCCGCGGCGAGCAGCTTGCCGAAGCTGTCGCGCACGGCGATGGCGGTCCGCAGCCCCCGGATGATGACGATCGTGTAGAGCATGAGCACCGCGGCCAGGCCGACGAGCCCGAGCTCCTCACCCACCGCGGCGATGATGAAGTCGGTCGAGGCGTCGGGCACCGTGCCGGGCTGCCCGTTACCCAGGCCGGTGCCGAAGATGCCGCCCGTGGCGAAGCTGAACAGCGACTGCACCATCTGGTATCCGGCGCCGTCGGGGTCGGCGAACGGGTCCAGCCAGTTCTGCACGCGCACCCGCACATGGTCGAAAAGCTGGTATGCCACAAGGCTTCCCACGCTGAACAGGCTCAGCCCGATGATCACCCAGCTGAGCTTCTCGGTGGCGACGTACAGCAGCACCAGGAACGTCGCGTAGAGCAGCAGCGAGGCCCCGAGGTCCTTCTCGAACACCATGACGCCGATCGAGCCGATCCAGGCCACCAGGAGCGGCGCCAGGTCACGTGGCCGTGGCAGGTCCATCCCGAACACGTGCTTGCCGGCACTGGTGAACAGGCTGCGCTTGGTGACGAGCACGCTGGCGAAGAAGATCAGCAGCAGGATCTTGGAGAACTCGGCGGGCTGAATCGAGAAGCCCGGCAAGCGGATCCAGATCTTGGCGCCGTACTGCTCGGCCACCGAATCGGGCAGCACCGCGGGAATGGCCAGCAGCACCAGACCCGCCAGGCCGCAGATGTAGCCGTAGCGGGCCAGCATCCGGTGGTCGTGCACGAACATCAGCACGGCGGTGAACACCAGGATGCCCAGCAGCGTCCACAGCATCTGCTGGTTGGCGTTGCCGCCCGGCAGGATGCCGGCGGGCCGGGTGTGCGCCGAGAGGTCCAGCCGGTAGATCAGCACCAGGCCCAGGCCGTTGAGCAGCGCGACGACGGGCAGCAGCAGCGGGTCGGCATACGGCGCGTACCGTCGCACCGCCAGGTGGGCGCCACCGAACAGCACGACGAAGCCGACGGTGAACTGCACGAGGTCCATCTGCAGGCCGCGCTCCTGATTGGCCTCGACGATGAGCAGAGCCACCGTCGTGATCACGGCGGCGAATCCCAGCAGCACCAACTCGGAATTACGCCGATTGGGCAGTGGAGGGGCGACCGCGACCGGGGACTGCGGCTGGGTGTCTTCCCGTCGCTGCGCCCGTCCCGGGGTGTCTTCCCGCCCCTTCTCTTGCCCCGGCGTGGTCATGCCAGGGCTCCCGCTCGCTCTCGGGCCGTCATGACGCGTTCCGGCAGTTTGTGCCCGGCTCCTGAGGTGGCGGAGGGAGTGCCGTGGCCGTCGGGGACGGAGCCGCGGGTGAGGTCGGGGCAGGCGCGGGGCTGGAAGGGTTGGGAGCCGGCGCCGGGCTGGGCGCTGGTGCGGGTGCCGGGGTGGGGGCGGCCGTCGTCGACGCCGGGGCCTCGGGGCCGGGTGCGGGGCCGCGCGGCGGCTGCGGCACCACCGACAGTGACGGCGCTGGTGCGGGGTTCGGGGCGGGAGCCGGCGGGGTGGCGACGGGCGGCGCACACAGTGGCAGCAGCGAGGCGCGGCTGAGTTCCTTGAGCTGACGGATCGCGTCGTCGACGGTGCCGGTCGGCAGGCCGGCGGTGACCTGGGCGCGGCCGGACTCGCGCAGGTCGGCGACCTTCATGGGCTGGCAGCCCGGATGGGTGTCGTCGACGCCGATGATCGTCATGTCGGAGTGGCTGTCCAGACACGCCAGCAGGTAGGGCTCCTGCAGCGGCAGCCCGAGCAGGGAACCCGGCACGCCGCGCATGATGTACACCGAGCCGTTGTAGCCGGAGACGTAGTAGTTGCTCCGGATCAGGTAGCGCCCGATGGCCAGTCCGCTGACGAGCAGCAGGATCAGCACGATCGCGCCGATGATCAGATTGCGCCGGGTGTGCTTCTTGCGCTGCGGCGGATCAAGTTGTGCCGCAGGCTTTTTCGCAGCCGCGGCCACGCGTTTGGGGTTGAAGGCGGAGGCGCGTCCGGCGGCGGTGTTGGGCGGCAGGGTGTCGTCGTCCTGACCCGACACCGCGCCCGCCAGGATGGGTGCGGTCTGGCCGTACTCGTAGTCGACGACGTCGGCCACCACGACCGTGACGTTGTCGGGGCCGCCGCCGCGCAGGGCCAGCTCGATGAGCCGGTCGGCGCAGTCCACGACGTCCGGGATCTGCATGGCGGTCTGGATGGTCTCGTGGCTGACCGGGTCGGACAGGCCGTCCGAGCACAGCAGGTAGCGGTCACCGGCGCGGACCTCGCGCATCGTAAGCGTCGGTTCGACCTCGTGACCGGTCAGCGCCTTCATGATCAGCGAGCGCTGCGGATGACTGTGGGCCTCTTCGGCCGTGATGCGGCCGTCGTCGACCAGGGTCTGGACGAAGGTGTCGTCCTTGGTGATCTGGGTCAGCTCGC
Source organism: Mycobacterium sp. 360MFTsu5.1 (assembly GCF_000383495.1). Taxonomy (NCBI): domain Bacteria; kingdom Bacillati; phylum Actinomycetota; class Actinomycetes; order Mycobacteriales; family Mycobacteriaceae; genus Mycobacterium; species Mycobacterium sp. 360MFTsu5.1. Next base: position 565,414 of record NZ_KB911463.1, read on the forward strand.
CATCGCGCATCAGGTAGCCGCGGGAGTCGCCGATGTGCACCATGCCCAGCCGCGTCCCGGCGAACAGGATCGCGCTCAGGGTGGTGCCCATGCCTTCGAGTTCGGGATCGGCCTCGACGTGCGCCGCGATGGCGGCGTTGCCGTCATGGACGGCGTCGTTCAGCTTGGCCAGCAGGTCGCCGCCGGGTTCGTCGTCGTCGAGGTGGGCCAGCGCCGCGATGACGAGCTGCGAGGCGACCTCACCCGCGGCGTGGCCGCCCATGCCGTCCGCCAAGGCGAGGAGGCGGGCCCCCGCGTAGACGGAGTCCTCATTGTTGGCGCGGACCAGGCCGCGGTCGCTGCGCGCGGCATATCGGAGTACGAGTGTCACGGGCGCAGCTCAATTACCGTCTTGCCGATTCGAACCGGCGTTCCCATTGGAACCCTTACCGCCGTCGTCACTTTCGCCCTGTCCAGGTATGTACCGTTGGTCGATCCTAGGTCTTCGACGTACCACTCGGAGCCTCTCGGCGACAGCCGGGCGTGCCGTGTCGAGGCGTAGTCGTCGGTGAGCACCAGGGTGGAGTCGTCGGCCCGGCCGATCAGAACGGGCTGGCTGGTCAGGGTGATCCGGGTGCCCACGAGGGCACCTTCGGTCACCACCAACTGGCGCGCGTACCGGCGTCGGTCCCGGTTGGGCAGCAGGGTGCCACGGAACGCCAGACCGCGCCGCACCATGACGGCTCCGGTGGGTGCGTAGATGTCGGTGCGCAGGACACGCAGAACCGACCAGATGAAAAGCCAGAGCAACAGAAGGAAACCGACCCGCGTCAGCTGCAGAACTAACCCCTGCATCCGACGTCCTCTCCGTTGCCGCATCGAGGCTGGGCCCGGTGCCCGGTAGCCGTCGGCATCGTCACGATACTTTGGCGGTCACCGGCCGGTGTGAACATCATCCGGCCGGTGACGGAAACCGAGCTCAGTGAACGCGGACCACGATCTCGGAGTGACCCACCCGGATGACGTCGCCGTCGGCCAGCTGCCACTCCTGCACCGGGGCGTTGTTGACGGTGGTGCCGTTGGTCGAGTTCAGATCCGAGAGCAGCGCGGTGTGGCCGTCCCAGCGGATCTCGAGGTGCCGGCGGGAAACGCCGGTGTCGGGCAGACGGAACTGCGCGTCCTGGCCGCGGCCGATGACGTTCGCGCCTTCGCGCAGCTGGTAGGTGCGGCCGCTGCCGTCGTCGAGCTGGAGAGTGACGTTCGCCCCGGCGGCACCGTAGCCACCGCCGTAGCCGGCCGGCTGACCGTAGTCGGGCTCGGCGTAGCCGGCGCCTGCGCCGCCGCCGTAGCCCTGGTCGCCGTAGCCGGCCTGGGCCGGAGCCTGACCGTAACCCTGATCAGCGGGGGCGTGACCGTAGCCCTGGTCGGCCGGCGGCTGGCCGTAGGACGGCTGCTGCGGCTGGCCGTAGTTCTGCTCGCCATAGCCACCCTGGCCGTAACCACCTTGCGGGGGCTGGCCGTAACCGCCCTGCTGGCCGCCGTAACCCTGGTCGGGCTGTCCGTAGCCGCCCTGCGGGGGCTGGCCGTAACCGCCCTGCTGGCCGCCGTAACCCTGGTCGGGCTGTCCGTAGCCGCCCTGCGGGGGCTGGCCGTAGCCACCCTGCTGGCCGCCGTAACCCTGGTCGGGCTGCTGGCCGTAGCTCTGCTGGCCGTAGCCCTGCTCAGGCTGGCCGTAACCATGCTGAGGACCGACAGGCGGCGGTCCGGGAGGACCACCCTGCGGGCCGCCGAAGCCGCCCTGGCCGTATCCGGACGGACCCGCGCCGTAACCGGCCTGTTCCGGCTGGCCGTAGCCACCCTGCTGGCCGTAACCGGGACCACCCTGCGGAGCGCCGTAACCGCCCTGCTGTCCATAACCCTGCGGCGGCTGGCCGTAGCCCTGGTTCGGGTCCTGCGGGTACTGCTGACCGCGCTGCTCCTCGGGCTGCCGTCCGTAGTCGTACTCGTCGCCTGGCTGGCCCTGTCCCTGGCCGGGACGGTGGGTCGGGTTGTCAGTCATCGTTGGTACTCCTGGTTCTGCGGTGTGCACGCGGTCGCTGGGTGCCGGCCGCGGTGGCCCGGCGGTTGAGTCGGGGTTGACCGCGCCGTGGACGCGGAATTGGCCGGTATGAAGGCCAGGTGACGGCTCAAACCTGACGACCACCTCACCATACGTTTGCCATCGCCGCTCATGGACGAATCCCTCAAGGTGTTTGGCAAAAGCACTGGGTGTGAGGTCAGGATCGGCGTTCACCTTCTCGAAATCGGTGTAACTGAGCGTAATGACGTAATCGTTCGGTGCCAAAATACGGCCGCCACCGACATCGCGGGCACCGGATTCGGCTTCCCGCTGGAGGGCGGCCTCGACTTCCGGGGGTGCGATCGACCCCCCGAAGACGCGGGCAAAAGCGTCTCCGACCGTGGTCTCGAGCTTGCGCTCGATCCGGTCGACCAGACCCATGTCCCCCTGCCTCGCTTCGTCTCGGTGGTCCTGTTGTGATGTGCGCGATACCCGCGGACAGCACTGTTACGCATGGTATCGGCCTGACCTTGTAATACGTGACCAACAGAATCGTGAGAATTCGAAACCCGCTGGTCAGGGCGTGATGATCCGGCACGCAGAACGTCCGGCCGCGTCATTTCGCGGTGTCGGCGGGTGCTGATGCGGGGAATCCCGTGGTCAGGCGCGGATTTGGAGCCGGGGGTAGGGGTGGTGATACTCTCTCCCAGTTGTTTGGGGCGAGTGGCGGAATGGCAGACGCGCTGGCTTCAGGTGCCAGTGTCCTTCGGGACGTGGGGGTTCAAGTCCCCCTTCGCCCACTCAACAAAAGCCGCGAATCCGGTTCGGATTCGCGGCTTTTGCTTTTGGTCGGGCGTGACTGTGAGGGCTGTGCGGGCGAAGCGGGTCAATTCTCTGCACAGCGCTCACACTCGAGGGCCGTTGGGTCAGCCCGAAGCCGCCGATACCGGGGTGCAGGGACCCTAGGCAACTGTGGGTAAAGCCAACAAGGCCTCGAATCTAAAACGGTGGCAGGAAATAGAAGAAACAGAACACCGACCGTTACCGATCACCCGGCGCTAAGTGCCTCGTTCTAGAGAAACGAGGAGGATCATTACCCGTCGCGGTTTCGCATGGCCGTTGGCAGAACGCACCCCAATGTTTGCTGTGTGCTAGATCACTGGTGGATGACGTTCGGTCTCCGGGCGGGTTCCCGACTACACCTTCCATAACGTGTCCGTCAGTGCTGCCGGATATCAAAGTTGGCGTATTCAGGGGGAATCGTCGTGGGGGACTTCTTGCCGGGTGACCGGCCGTGGCGGCGTATCGCTCGGTGGTGGCCGGTGGTGGTGGCCTTGGTGGCCACGATCGCGCTGGCCATCAGCGGACAATACTGGTTTGCCAGTTCTGGCCGGTCAGGGTCCGTAAGCGGGGGTGCTGCATCACCTGCTCAGCAGTTCGCTGACGCGGCAATGGCGGCGTTCAGCGGGTCGACCACTATCGCGGTCCCGAATCCGGCGTGGACACCCGCGCAGCAGGCGGCCGGCTTGCCTGCCGATCCGGTGGCCGGTCTGACCTCGGCCACACCGGCCGGTCCGGTGCAGCAGGTCTTGCCCGCCGGTTTGGGTGCGGCTCAACACACCAGCAGCGGATCGGTGGTTTACCCCGATCGTGGTGCGGGCTTTGATTTCCTGGCCGAGAACACCGGCACCGGGACCCGGACAGTGGCCCGCATCAACAGTCCTACGGGGGTGCGGATGGTCACCACCTTCGTGCGCACCCCCGCCGACACGGTGATGCTGGCCCACACCAACGGATATCTGACGATCAATCGGGCCACCCCGGCCGCGGAAACCGTCGGGATGTTCGCTCCGGCCGAAACCCGTGATGCTGCAGGGAAACTCGTCCCCTCGTCGTATGTGGCGCGGCAGCTGCGCCCGGGTTTGTATCAGCTTTCCGAGGTGTTTGATCCGCGCCCGGACACTCAGTGGCCGGTGTATGTGGATCCGCCGCTGCACGTCGGCGGCCCGGGCGGCGGACCGCTGCCGGCGGGATTGTTCGATTCGATCACCAGCACCGTCTCTAGCGCAGCCAACGCCGTCAGCAGCGCGATGTCCAGCGCGGCCTCGGCGACGGTGTCCGGGGCGAAAGCCGTCGGAACGTTTGTGAAGAACAACCCCATGGAAACGGCGATCATCGTGGCCGGGGCCGCGGTTGCGGTCACGGGTGTGGGCGGGCCCGCCGGCGCCGCCGCGATCGCTGCTGCCGTGGCCAATGTGAGTGCCGCCGGGCTGCAGATCGCCTCAGAAGCCATGCCGGACAACCGAACCCTCGGGGTGATGTCGACGGTGGCCAACGCGGCGACCATGTTCACGCCCAGCGGTGCGGCCAAGAAGATCGCCGAAGAAGGCGCCGAACTGGTCGCCAAACAAGCGCTCACGCACACCGACGACGTCATCGACGCCGCCAAGGTTGTGCCCAACCCAGGACAGGTCCGCGAGGAGATCGCCGCCGCTGGCGCGGCAGGGAAACCGCCGCTGCCCGGTGTGGACACACCCAAAGCGCCGCACGCGCCTCCGGCGGTCACGGCACCGGAGCCACCCGCCGGGTCGCCGGGGGCATTCGCTCCACGTGGGGCCGACGAGCCGAAGGGCGGCGTGTACGTCATCCATGACGAGAATATGAATCCGGTCTATGTCGGCAAAACGAACAACCTAGACACCCGGCTCTACACCCACGCCGGGTCGGGCCGGGGCGCCAAGCTAGAGCCGGGTGATCACATCCAGGTTTACCGCACCGACGACCCCGATCTGCGTTCGGGCATAGAACAGCACCTCATGCGGCAGCACGACACGCTGAACAAGGGCCGACCCCAAGATAATCCGTTGGGCCGCAACCGGATGAACGGCATCGGCCCTGATCGCGCCGGAGGTCAGGAGATGCGGGCGCGCGGGCAACAGCATGTCGATGGTTTGGCCCGCCAGCCAGAGATCACCCGGCTGCCGGATCGGGTACAGCGCCGACTTGACGGACAGGCCCGCTCACAGCAGGCCGCCGACATGGCACGGTCGGAGGCAGTGAACAATGCCTGCCAGTCCGGGCGGTCCCGGGATACGGATCGAGGTGAGAGCCACGGCGACGCAGGCCATTCGTCGAAGAACGGCGGGAACCGCTCATCGAAAAAGGCGAAGCCAAAACGTAAGAGCAAGCAACATCACTCCCACGGGTGAAACCATGGCTGAGGCGATGCCATGGTCCCAGGGAAGTGGGCACAGGTTCGACAGGGCGCAGAAGCGGAGGGCACATGGGTGACGAGTCTGTCGGTTCCGCACGGCCGCAGAAGATTTCGCTGACTCTACGCGCACCCGTGACCGCGGCTGACCTGCCTGGCGGGGCGCCCGACTTCCGTCGGATTCTGCTCTACGACTTCGACGACGCTATGGACGACGTGAGCTGGACGGTACTGGCTGAGTACATGGGCCGGCACCGGCAGTTGTCTCTGAACGTCGTGTCCGAGCATTTGCGGGATGTGGATTTCCTCGAACGCTTCGGGTGGCTGAAACGCCTTAGCATCGAAGCAATCCACCTTCAGTCAGTGGACGGGCTGGTTCACCTTGCCCACCTTGAGGACCTGGACCTAGAGAAGACCAAGCGACGGGTGTCTCTGCAGGTGCTCACCGAGCTGCCATCGCTGCGTGGGTTGGGGCTGGCTGATCACTCCCGCGAACTCGACGTCCTCGCCGAACTACCTGCCCTGCGGGCTATCACCTTGACGGGAGCCAAACGAGACAATCTGAACTTCCTCGGCGCCGCGCCGCAGCTCGGAATCCTGTACCTATCGCAAGGACGCATCGATGACATCTCGGCCCTGCCGACATTCCCGCGACTGCAGATGTTGACGCTGTATCGCACCAAAGTGAGCAGCCTGGTCCCGCTCGCGGACTGCACCCGATTGGTATACCTGGACCTGCAAGGACTGCCCGTGGCTGACATGCCCGACCTGTCCGGCCTGACTCATCTCAAAATGCTTCAGGTTGACCTCAAGGTGCTCGATGATCTGCGTCCGCTCGCACAAGCGCCCGCGCTCGGATATGTGTCGGTGGGAAGTGACACCCTGCAACCCGAGGCGTTCACCGCGTTCGCAGGCCATCCGTCCCTTGAGTACATCGACGCCAATCTAGGAGCGGACAAACGAAGCTACCGAGTCAACCAAATGCTCGATCTGCCCCGTGATATTCGTACCGTTTACCGAAACGATTATCGCCTCAAGTTGATGGACCGCTTGGTTGCGGGATGACGAAACATTCGGTGGATCAATCAGATTGGCAGGTGTTTGGGCTGTTCGAAGATCTTGCGGCCTGAACTTCGACCACTCTGAGCGGACGCAGTCGCGCAGCGAGGTCGGTGAAGCTGTGTGAAATGACTTCCACGAACGGTCGGTCGAGATTGCGACGGTAGAACCGAATGCCGCCCAACAGGTTTCCGGCGCGGGGGTCGACAATGCGGTGGGCGTAATCGGCGGACACCACGCCGGGGAGATCGATGTGGGTCCGAAAATTGCCGGACGTAGTCGGTGCTGCCGACCTTGGCCTCTTGTTCGTCGAGTCATCCGCTCAGTAGGCGGTTTCCCTTGTCGCCGAACAGATCCGTCGCGGCATCGCATTGATCTTCGAGCGACGACTGCATTTCCACGATGGCTGATCGTCGCATCGCGCGGTCCTCGCTGCTCGACCTCAGTGGCGAAGCTGGGCCGTGGCGTCCAGTGGGGTCCGTGGTGCAGCGAGTCGATCTCCACGGTGGGCAGGTGCAGCGCAGTGCTGATCGTCTCGCGCAGTGTGCTTTTGCCCGCACCGGAGGCCCCCGTGACCAGGATGCGAGCAGTGGCGTGCGGGAGGGGGTCGTAAGGGCCGAGGACGGTCATCGTTCCTCGGCGCGCTGGTCGGGTGATTGTCGTAGCGGCGACAGCGCGACGGCGAGGGCGGCTGTCGCGAAACCGATCGTCGCCATGACAAGGGTGTGTCGCTCACCGATCAGTCCAACGCCGAGCCCGGCGATGAGCGCTCCCAAGGCGGCCATCGACTGGTTGACCGACCTTCTGGTGGCGTTGATCCGACCCAATAGTTCGTCGGGTGTGAGTGCCTGCCAATAGCCCATCTCGTTGGGGTTTTCGATGCCGGCAGCAAGACCTAGGAGGCCCAACGCGATGAACAAGAGCACCTCACCCCTGCCGGTAGCGGGAGCAAGAGTGATGAGCAGCCATGCCATGGGATAGGCGACGCGAGCGGAGATGATCACCCGCCCGGATCCGAACCGAGCACCGAACGCTGGCGCCAAGGATGCGCCGATCAGGCTGGTGATACCGAAAACTGCCAGCAGCGTCCCGAACACGTAGGCCGTCAATCCCAGCGTGCGCAATGCAAGAAGCGAAAGCACCGTCACCGCAGCACCATTGGCGAAGAACCAGATGTGCGTCGACACCGCCAAGGGGCCCAGGGTGCGGTGGCGGTACGTCCACCGGAGACCGTCATTGATCTCTTGGCGAAGGTCGCGCGTGCGGGAGCCGGCTCGGGGTTCGCGGACGCGAATGCTTGCATTGAGGGCGGCATCGACGAGATAACTGACTGCGTCGATGACGATGGCCACCGGGGCACCACACATTCCGACGAGGCCGCCGCCGATCGCCGGGCCGAGCGTCTGAGCGGCCGAATCGGACTGGTCCAGGCGCGCGTTCGCCGCGACCAATTGTGTCCGGGGTACCAGGCGCGGCAGCAGGGATTGAGTGGCAGCGAATCCGAATACCGAGAATGCGCCAAACGCGAGCAGCGCGATTGCCAGCAGCCATATCTGCAAGTGACCAATCAGCCACAGGACGGGAACCGCACCCAGAGACAGTGCCCGCCCAACGCTGGACCACACCAAGGTTGGCTTTCGTCGCCACCGATCGGTGTAAGCGCCGGCAACAAAACCGAACACGGCGTAGGGCACGAACTGAGCCGCGTTCACGACGCCGACCTCAAACGGAGTCGCACCAAGGAGCTGGACCACTAGTACAGGCATCGCAACGCCTGTGACCGCCGAGCCGAACGAACTGATCGTGGCCGCTGTCCAGTATCGAATGAACGCAGAACGAGGGGCTGAAGCCAGAGCATCCGTCACCGGCTCACCCCCCGCCACGCTCTCGGTTCAGCTTCAGACACCGACGGCCGACAGCCAATCGCTGTAGAAGAGCGCGATTCCGAGGCCGCAGGTGATGGCGGCGATGAGCCAGAATCGGATGGTCAAAGTGGTTTCGGGCCAGCCGATCAGCTCGAAGTGGTGATGGATCGGAGAGTTCCGGAAAACCCGTCGGCCGGTGGTCCGGAACGAAATGACTTGAATGACCACCGAAGTCACCTCGACTACGAACAGGGCGCCCAGGATGATGGCCAGGATTTCGGTGCGGCTGGTCACTGACAGCCCGGCGATGATGCCGCCCAGCGCCAGCGAACCCGTGTCACCCATGATGATCTTGGCGGGCGCGGCATTCCACCACAGGAATCCGATGCAGGCGCCGGCAGTCGCCGCCGCGACGAGAGCCAGATCCAGTGGATCCCGGACGTGATAGCAACCGGGTCCCGGCGTGAGGGCACACGCATTTCGGAGCTGCCAGAGAGTGATGAGTACGTAGGCGGCGGCCACCATGGTCATGGCACCGGCGGCCAGTCCGTCCAGGCCGTCGGTGAGGTTGACGGCATTCGACCACGCCGAGACGACGACGATGCAGAACAGCACGAAAACCACGGGCGGCATTGTGAATGCGGCGATTTCGCGCACGTAGGACAAGTTGGCACTGCCGGGAGTGAGGCCGTCGGAGTTGCGGAACTGGAGTGCAAGCACGCCGAACAGGACTGCCGCGACGAGCTGGCCCACGCTCTTGGCCCGCTTGTTCAAGCCGAGGTTGCGTGCGCGCCGCAACTTGACGTAGTCGTCGGTGAATCCGACCGCACCCAGCGCGGTGGCGAGCCCGAGGACCAGCAGCCCTGACGCGGTCGGCCCTTCACCGCCGACTACGAGCCCAGCAAGGGTGGTGGTGAGGTAGCCGGCCCAAATCGCGGTGAGGATCGCCAGGCCGCCCATGGTCGGCGTGCCCCGTTTTCTCTGGTGGGTTTCCGGGGCTTCGTCGCGGATCGGCTGGCCCAGCCCAAGTTGGGTGAACATCAGGATCAACACGGGAGTCAGCAGAATGGCGACCGTCAGGGCCACACCCGCGGCGATGAGTATCCGCGTCATAGGTCCGCGAGGGCCTCTCGCGCACAGTGCGATCGACAGCAGTTACACCGCATTGAACCTCTCGCCCCCACCAGGCCAGTATGGCCCGAGCTCGCTGCGATTCGTCGACAGCTGATGGTCTGGGCGGCACCGGTGGATAGGCTCGCGCCATGAAAGGTTCGGTGACCGTCCACATGAACGCCCCGGCAGATCAGGTCTGGAACCTGATTGCCGACATTCGCAACACCCCGAAGTACTCGCCGGAAGTGTTCGAGTCCGAATGGCTGGACGGTGCAACCGGACCCGCGTTGGGAGCCTTGTTCCGCGGCCACGTCAAGCGCAACGAGATCGGGCCGATCTATTGGACGACGTGCCGTGTCACGGCCTGCGAGCCCGGTCGCGAGTTCGGCTTCGCGGTTCTCGCCGGCGACAAGGCGGTAAACAATTGGCACTACGCTCTGGCGCCCGCCGGTGACGGCACGGATGTCACCGAGTCGTTCTGGATGACGCCTGGCCTGCTCGACACCGTGTTCGGCATCTTCGGTGGCCAGCTGCGCACCCGGCGCAACATCCGGGACATGAGGACCACGCTGAACCGGATCAAGGCCGAGGTCGAGTCCGTCTGATTCCCTTACCGTCACTGTCTATTTCACGAATTCCAGCAGTCGGCTGAGCATCAACGCCGCGGCGTCCCTGTCGTACTCATTGGGCAGCGAGGCGTCGCTGAACAGGTGGCCCCGCGCGTCGGGGTAGACGAAATGCTCGAACTGGGCGCCGCCGGCACGCACTGATGCACCGAGTGCCGCGATCTCGTCGGGTTCGCGAAACGGATCGTGTTCAGCTTCGTGCACCTGGACCGGGACGTCGGCCGGCCAGGAGCTCACGCCGAACCAATGGGGCGATACCGCGCCGTGCAGTCCGAGCAGGCCGCGGGCGCCCGGACGAGTGGCAGCGAGATAGACGGCGGACGCCGCGCCCATCGACAACCCCGCGTACACGACTTCGGTGGGCAGGTCGGCGACCGCGGCGGCAGCCTTCTCGATGAGGGCTTCGTCGCCGCCGAGCGACTGGACATGAGCGAAAGCGGGCTCGTATTCGTCGAACGACGTGCCGTCGAACAGGTCGATGACATGCACGCCGTGACCGGCCGCCGCAAACCTGGCGGCGATGTCGCGGACACCCGCGCGCACACCCAGCACCGAATGGAACAGCACGATCTCAGTCATGGGCGCCCCCTCTGGGCCAGGGTATGCCCAATCTGGGCTGTGGCACCGCGGCAAGTGAACACCGCGCTCCGTCCCCGGTAGGACAGCAAGAGCCGTCCCCAGCACGATGCCCAGGGCCGGGCCTCGTTCCTATCGTTCAACCATGACTGGACACTCCTGGCTGCCGAGCCTGGCAGTGGGCGCCCTTGCCCCACGAACGCAATTGCGGCACAAAGTGATTGGGACACCACTGTGGACGGAGGTCGTCGTCGCGATGCGCTCGTTCTCGCGCCGATCCGCCGACCCGCCGCAACCCAAGCACCCCACACATCGGGGGCGACCGGACTTCCTTTTCGAGGAGGCGGCAACGGCGCGCGAGATGTATCGGCTGTAGGCCGTGCCTCTGTGCCGGTGATGCAGATGAATGAGCCGCTATTCATGCACGGCGGTCACATTCGCGGGCGAAATCTTTGATTTGTGCAAGGAACCCGGCGGATCGAGCCGGTACCCCTTCCTCGACCACGATGTCCCCGCCCACACTCGGTGCACGAGCTGGGGAAGGGGATCGGTATGAGGACACAGATCGTGCACGAAATCCCGGCGCCCCTATCGGTCGCGCCCGAGATCGGTGTCGATTGGCGGACCGTCGTAGAGGCGACGGCGGCATCGTGGCGCCGCCCGACGGTGTTGCGCTGGACCACTGAGGTCGACGACAACGGGACGCACCACCGCAGCGAGCGCTATGACATCTCACAGCAGAGCTTGCCGGACTTACCGAAGTACGTGCTGACCGGCTACGGGTTGGACTTCATGAGCGGCAGCGTGGACTTTCTGAAGTCGGTGGCCGACGGGCACTACGACCGGATGACGCGCCGTCAGCGGTGGAGCGGGCTGGACCCGCACGCTGCGCGGGGCGACCACTGCGAGCCGCCGCTGTGGATGGGCGGGTACGCCATCGCCTCGACCTAGCCACAAGTGACCACATGGTAATATCGGCATCGTCCCGGTGAGAGCACCGTGTGGGAGGAAGCCATGTCTATTCGCAAGGCCGTGACCGACCTGGTCCAGCGCCGCACCCTGTTGCCCGAGCGACTCGACGCCGCACTGGCCGGCCCGGGCCGTGATGTCAGCGACCTGACCATCGTCGTGACGGGCGCCTCGGCCGGTATCGGCCGGCAGGCGGTCATTCAGCTGCGCGCCCGCGGGGCCACCGTCATCGCCGTCGCCCGCCGGGAGGACGAGCTGCGGACGCTCGCTGCCGAGACCGGATGCTCTTGGCACACATGCGATCTGGCGAACCAGGACGCCACCGCCCGGCTGCTGGTGGACCTCGCCGACGAACGCGTGGATGTCTTGGTGAACAACGCCGGCCACTCCATCCGTCGCAGCATCGCCGACGCCACTGACCGCCTGCACGACTACCAGCGCACGATGTCCCTCAACTACCTGGCCGCCGTGCAGCTGAGCCTCGGATTGCTGCCGGGCATGATCGAGCGCGGTCGCGGCCAGGTCGTCAACGTCTGCACCTGGGGCCTGCACGCCAACACGTTTCCGCGCTTCTCGGCGTACGCCGCCTCCAAGAGTGCGCTGGCGATCTTCGGTCGCAGCCTCAACGCCGAGCGGCCCCACCCCGGCATCAGCGCCACCAACGTCTACTTCCCGCTGGTCCGCACCGAAATGATTGCGCCCACAGCCGAATACGAGGATGCTCCGGCACTGTCGGCGGAAGAGGCGGGGCGCTGGATCGTGCGGGCCGTCACCCATCAGCCGGTGGAGGTCAGCCCGGCGGTGCTGCGCGCGGTCCTGCCGACGATCGACCTCATCTCCCCCGCCGCCGCGGACCGGGCTCTCGCGGCCCTCACCTAGTCGCCGATCGCACGTCAGACAAGGACGCCATGAAGACGCACCCCATCTCTCGTACGCTGTCGCGTGTCGTCATCGACGGCGTGCTGCCGCTGGTCGACAGTCGCCTGCCCGCGTCGCGCAAGCCGTTCGACGCCCCGGAGATTCTCAAGCCCCACGATGCCTCACGGGCCTGGGGCGTCACGCATTTCGGCGTATTCGTGCCGGACCTACCAGAGCCCTACCGCTACCTCAACACCATGACGCTGCTGGGTGCGTCGGGCGCCGAGCTGTTCGACCTCGACCACCTGGCAGCCCCCGACGCGCGCGACACCACCACGGTCTTCTCGTCGACCGCGCATGCCGACCAACGTTTCTATCGGGCGTACGACATGCACACCGACTGCTGGTTCACCGCCGACGCCCGCCGGCTGCGCTGGGCCGAGGACCTGGCCATCAACGTGGCTTTGCCGAAGGTCGTCGTCCGCGGTCGCTATCCGCAGTTCGATGTCGACCTCAAACTTGATGTCACAGATCAGGTTTCGTACTTCGTCAAGTCGCCGATCTACGACCACCTGAGCCTGCTCGCGCCCTACACCGGCACTGTCGACGGGGTGGCGGTCAGTGGGCTGGGCACTTTCGAGTACGCGAGAATCCGTACGCACCAAGCGCTTACACGACGGCCGATACCGGCTCGGCTCAAGCTGCCGCTGGACTTCTTCACGTACCAGATCATCAACCTCGACGAGCGCACGCAGGTGTTGCTGACCGACGTCCGCGCGCGTGGCCGGACCGCGTGCAAGTTGGCTCACGTGCGGGTTCTCGGCGGCGAGACCGAGGTGTACGCCGACGTCCACTTCGCGGTCACCGAATACGGCGAGCCGCTGGTCGATGATCGTGGCAACACCATGCGGAGGCCCCGCAAGTTCAAGTGGTCGGTCCGCGATGGCGACCGTGAAATCCTGGCGCTGATCGGGACGGTCGACTCACCGTGGCGCCTCGGCCACGGACCGGGATACGTCGCCGCATACTCCTATACCGGTACCTGGGGTACCGGATCGGTCTCGGGCAGCGCGTATCTCGAGTGGATCGACGTTCAGCCGGACTGAATCGGTCCGTTCGTCCCGGGCAACGGTCAACTCCGGGACAGAGGTGCCTGCCACCTGATTAGGCTGTCCCGATGACCACGCGTCCTGTCACCGGCAGAACCGGCACCAAGGGTGTGCCGCGCGGTGAGCGCGAGCAACTGATCGTCGAGGCCGCGATCGCCGAATTCAGCCGGGCTACGTACGCGGGTGCGTCGCTGGCCGCCATCGCCGCGCAGGCCGACGTCTCCAAGACCCTTATCATCAGTTACTTCGGGTCCAAAGAAGCGGTGTACGCCGCGTGCGTCACCAAGATCGGCACCCAGATCGAGCAGGCCGTCGCCGACGCGCTCAATTCTCCCGATCACCTGGCCGGGGCCGGCGCGGCCGCCGGCGAGCCGGTGCTGGCCGCCATCTTCACGACGTTCGAGGGGCATCCGGGCGACTGGCATGTGCTGTTCGACCGGTCGGTCCCCAATGGCCCGGCGCGGGATGCGGCGCGTGAGCAGCGGACGATCCTGCGCCAGCAGGCGTTCGCGGGGGTGTCGCGGTCGCTCGGCGGTGTCGGCCTGACCGATCCCGTCGACCTGGTGGCCGCCACCGGCGTCTGGGAACACATGGTGTCGGCGCTGATGCTGTTCTGGCGCAATCATCCCGAGGAGTCCGCCGCCGCGATGGTCGCCCGGGCCCACCGCGTCCTGGCGGCCATGGCCGGGCACACGCTGAACAACGTGCGGGGCTAGGTCGGGAGCCGCCCGGCGACACCGTCCGACAACAACCTGCGGGGCCGCTCGGTCCCGTCGAGGAGCCGGGTGACGCGTTTGACGATCTGCCAGCCGTGCGGCGCCTCGGCGGCGCGGCGGAGGTGGAAGTGGCTGACGCCGGCCCGGACGGCCTCGTAAGTCGTTGCGCGCCTGAGCAACAGCGTCGACTCGCACACCGCGACCGCTTCATCATCCTCGACGGTGACGACGGCGGGGCTCAGGAAGTGGACGCATCCGGTGGTGATGAAGCCCTGATGACCGGGTGAGCGGACCATCGCCGCGACGTCGTCGGGCCCTGTCATGAGCCAGTTCTCGACGTCGTACACCCCGGCGGGTGCCCACATGGCGGCGACGGCCTCGGCCTCGCCGGCGTCGACGAGCGGGCCGTAGGAAGCGATCATCCGCTCGATGGCGCGTTCGTCTTCGATGCGGGACAACCGCGCTTCGAGGTCGGCCAGCCGTTGCTCGGTCATCGCGACTCCGTGGTCAACAGGTTCGTCAGGTCCGCCAGGGCGCCGAGTTGCTCGCAGCAGTGCGCCGCGGATCGGGAGGCGATCACGCAGGTCGCCGCCGTCGCTCCGGCATCCTCGAGTGCGCCGAGCTCATCGAGCGTCTGTTGCGGCGCACCCATCGGATCCAGCGGCCTCGTGGCGAGCGCGATGTCGAAGAGCTCGGGAAGTTCCACGGCGGCAAGCATTGTCGCGATCTCGGCGGCCGACAGGCCGAACGGCATCCAGCCGTCCCCGAGTTCGACGGCCCGGCGCAGCGACCGGCGGGTTCGGCCACCGACCCAGATCGGCACCCGGTGTTGCAGCGCGCAGGGATCCATGACTACCGAGTCGTACCTGTAGTAATCACCTTGGTGCACAGGGTGATTGGTGGAGAGCGCCCCTCGCAGCGCCGCCATCGCCTCGTCGGCGCGGGCGCCCCGGTCGTCCCAGGCCGACCCCAACAGGTCGAACTCCTCGCGCAGCGACCCGACACCGACACCGAGGATCAACCGGCCACCGCTGACCTGGTCGAGGGTGCCGTAGCGCTTGGCGATCTCGAGCGGGTGGTGGTAACCCAGCACCAGCACCGAGGTCGCCAACCGGATCCGCGACGTGCGGCCGGCGATGAAAGCCAAGGTGGCCAGCGGATCCCAGTACGTCGCCCCCCGAGTTGCCGCGACATCGTTCGGCACGACGATGTGTTCGGAACACGTGAGGTAGTCGATGCCGAGCAGGTCGGCGACGGCGGCGATCTCACCGATCTCGGCGGCCCCGGCGGTCGCCTCCCACGCCGAGGCGGTGGCGGGAACTTGGATGACCACCGGCGTCTGCAGACCTATCCGCATGCGTGCGCCCTTCCGAACTGGCGTCTGGATCGGCTACCCTCGGACGCAGAAAACTAAAATGAATTTTAGATATGGAGCGAGAACTTGTCTAGCGAGGACCCACCACAGCTGCAGCAGTACGGGCCGTGGGCTGTCATCGCCGGTGGCTCGGAAGGCGTTGGCGCCGAGTTCGCGGCGCTGCTCGCCCAGGCCGGCGTCAACCTGGTGCTGATCGCGCGCAAGCCGGGCCCGTTGCAGGTCACCGCCGCGAGGTGTCGGGAGTCGGGTGTCGAGGTACGTGAACTGACCGTCGACCTGACCACCGACGACGGCGTCGACCAGATCATCAGCGCCACAGGCGATCTGGAAGTGGGTCTCCTCATCTACAACGCCGGCGCCAACACCCACAGCGCGGAATTCCTCGACGGTGACCTGACGGAATTCCAGCGCGTCATCGACCTGAACGTCACCACTCCCCTGCGATTGGTACACCATTTCGGCGCGCCGATGCGCGAGCGCCGCCGCGGCGGGTTGATGTTGGTCGGGTCGCTCTCCGGCCACCTCGGCTCAGCGCGGCACACCGTGTACGGCGGCGTAAAGGCGTTCAGCCGGATCTACGCCGAGGGGCTCTGGCTGGAGCTGCGCGAGCACAACGTGCACGTCCTCGAACTCGTGCTCGGCCTCACCAGGACACCGGCGATGGAGCGCGTCGGCCTCAACTTCGACATCCCCGGGATGCCCGCGTCCGACCCGGCCGACGTCGCCCGCGAAGGCCTGGCGAATCTCGCGAACGGACCGGTGCACATCATCTCGACGCACGCCGTCAATCCGGCGGTGCACGCCACCGCCGATCGCGACAAGGTGCTGCTGGCGTCACACGCGATGATTCAGAAGATGCTGCAGGGCACTCCTTCTGGGCCACCGGACTAGCCATGCCCCGGGCACCACTCGACCGGGAACCGGCGACGCCGAAGACCCCCGCGCAGATCGACCGCTGCGAACGCATCCTCGCCACCGCCGCGCGCCTCGGCGCGCGCCACGGCCTCGAGGAAGTCCGCATGCAGGACGTGGCGGACCAATCCGCGGTCTCGATCACGACCGTCTACCGCTACTACCCCACCAAGCATCATCTGTTCGCCGCGTTGCTGTTTCACTACACCCAGGGGGCGGCGCCGCCGGGCCCCACCACGGGCGATCCCGTCGCGGACGTCACCGAACTCATGGTCGGCATCATCCGGGCCATGCTCAGCCGTCCGCAGTTGGCCCGCGCCATGATCACGTCGGTCAACGCCAGGCGCGCCGAGTCGACGGCCGGCGGCGACTACAACCTGCGGCGGAACATCCTCGGCGTCGCGGGCATCGCGGCGCCCACCCCCGATCAGACGCAGATCGCGCTTCTGCTCGAGCAGTGCGCGTACGGCATCCTGTCGTGGGCCATCACCGGGGAGACGACACCCGAGCAGGCCGAGCGTGACATGCGCCGGGCCTGCGAACTGCTCTTGGCGCCCTGGCGCGGACGGACCCGAACCCGACGAAACGAAGGCAACCGATGACGACACCCGTCACCCTGAGCACCGGAGACCAGGCGCACGCCATCGAGGCCATCAAGCGCACCTTCGCCCGCCGGCTGCGGTGCATGGACACCAAGCAGTGGGAGATCTATCCGACGCTGCACACCGATGACGTCGTGTCCGAGACCTGGGATGGGTTGCCCGACAACAACAATTGGACATCCACGCCCGGCAGCAAGAACCGCGTCGTCGGCAAGGAGGCGCTCACGCGCGCCATTCGATCACTGCTCGACGGCGGCACCACCGTCACCACCGTCCACCACGGACACACCCCCGAGATCGAGCTGACCAGCAACACCACGGCCACCGGCATCTGGGCCATGGAGGACCAACTGTGGTGGACCAACGGCGACGCCGAAGAACACCTGCACGGCTACGGCCACTATCACGAGCAGTACCGGCTGGAAGACGGCCAGTGGCTCATCAGCTACCGCAAACTGACGCGGCTGCGGGTCGACACCACACCGCACTTCTTCGCCTTCCTCACGCGGCGGTAGCGTGCTCACTTCAGCTGACTGGCGGCGTACTCCTCGGGCCGGTTCTTCTTCATCCACGCGCGTAGGGGCCAGAACAGGATCCACAGCAGCCCGTACCCGGTGAAGTAGATGGCCGCACACAACGGCGCGGCGATCAGCCAGCCCGGGTAGATCAGCAGCAGGCAGAACTGCAGAAACTGTTTGACGCCAACGGGATAGCCGTCGGCCATCGCGAAGAATGCCTTCGGGTGCATCGACGCCAGCAGGCCGCGTCCGGGCGAGGTCTTCTGTTCCGTCGGTGTCTCGTCCGCGGTGACGGCGGTGGGTTCGGGGTGGGTCATCGAGCGGGCTCCTCCTCATGCGGCTGCGCGGCGGTGATCAACGGGCGAGGCACGACTTCGCGCCCTCGTACACGCCCTTGCGGTAGGCATCGATCCGGTCGCTGCCCTGACCCTGGCGTTCGACGTCGCCCTCACCCCGGAACAGCAGGAGCGCGGACACCGCTTTGTCGAGGTCGCCCGGCGACAGGCTGTATCGGCTGTCGGCGCGTTCGTGCAGCAGCAGACTCGCGGCCCAGGCGCCGGCCAGGCAGTCGGCCTGCAGCGACGTCTGTTTGTCGCTGCTGTCCTGTCCGAGGCGGGTCAGCAGCGCCAACCCGTACTGCGTCGCGATCAGCGTCGCGACCGCGAAATCACCAGCCTCGTCATAGATTTGGGGCATGGCCTCGACGTTGTCGAATCCGACGTAGTCCTCTGGCACGCAGTAGAACAGCACGTAGCCCTTGGTCGACTCGTTGCCGCAGTCCGGTTGGTTCCGCGGGTCGAGCTTCTGCGCGGGCTTCATCGGCGTCCACGGCTTGCCGGTGCCTTGCTGGTAGAGCCGCGCCATGTAGTCCTCGACATCCTCGGGGACACCGTCGACGATCGACTCGTATGGGGCGTTGCCGCCGGCCGCGGCGTCCTGCGCGTTGTTGAACGGCAGCTCGACCACGACCGGGTTACCGCGCCTGTAGTCGGCGCAGGCCTGCGGGCCCTCGTCGTATCCGTTGCGGAACGAGTTCACCCGGTCGAAACCGCTGCCGTGCGCGCTCAATTCGTGCTGGCCGGTGCCCGGCTCGTCGCGCAGGAACAGCACACCGGCGAGTGCGCGGTCCAGATCGTTGGCGCTGGGCTTGAACGTCTCGGCGCTGTGTTTGGCCCACGCCCCGGCGAAGCAGTCGGCCTGGATCTCCTTGGTGACGGTCTCGCCCTGGAAGTTCGCGCGGGCCTGGATCGCATGCCCCCACTCGTGGGCCATCACTATGGGAATGACGAAGTCGCCGAACCGTTTTCGCAGACTCGGTAGGAGCTCCTCGACGTCCCACGCGACGTTGTCGGCCTTGGCGCAGTAGAACGCGTTGCCGGCGATGTCCGAGGCCGCCTGCGCGCACGGCGGCAGCGGGCCCTGCGTGGGATCCACGGCGTAGAACCCACCTTTGACCGGTGTGTAGTCCTTCTTGTAGAGCTTGGGAAACTCGGTCTGCCAATAGCTTTCGATGTCGCCGATCGCCTTGATGACGATCTTGTTCACCGGGTCCGCGGCGTCGCCGTGAATCTCGATCGGCGGAGCCGACGACGTCGACGATGACGACGGGGGTTCCCCCTGAGGTTTCAAGTGCTTCTCGCCGCAGCCGGCGACTGTCAGGGTGCAGACCGCCAGGAGCGCAGATGCCCGCCACAGGGCCCGGTGAATTCCCATCGCTTACGACGTGGGCTTGTCGTCGACCTTGAACCCGTAGTTCACGTCGGAGCCGTCGACCTTGTTGACGGTGACCGTGACGCCGTAGGTCTGGCCGCTGTCCTTGAGCTCGCACCGCAGCGTGGCGCCCGGGGTGCCCTTCAAGTTCTCCGGGCAGGTCAGCGATTCGGGCTTCGCACCGAACTGCTGACCCAGCTCCTCGCTGATCTGGTTGGCGACCTGCGCCTTGTCGATGGTCTGGACCATGTCGAACTTGACGTTCTGACCCTCGATGCTGGTGACGGTGACGTTCACCGTGCTGGTCTTGTCGCCGACCTTCATGGTGCAGTTGATCTCGGCGCCCTTCTGGCCCGCGAGGTTCTCCGGGCAGGTCACCGAATCGGCCTTCTTGCCGTCGGCGCCGGTCATCTTTTCGACGATCTGGCTCTCGACGTCTTTCTTGCTCACCGACGGCGTCCCGCTGGAACAGGCAGCGGCGCCGAACACGGCAACCGTGATCGCGGACGCCAGAACGAGCCTCTGACACGTCGTGTTGGTCATGTCGCCAACCCCTTCCGAGTTCGGGCGCCAGCCACCGGCGCCGCACTGATCAAGCGGACGGCAAAAGTTAGCGCCGCGATGTTGGAATCCGATTGGAACTCCCCGCAGGTCGGGTTGGTGACCGTCGGCGTTCCAACCGCCTGCGCCGCCGGGTTCAACGGAATTCCAATCGGCCGTCCATATCGTGGCGCCGAGGACGTGACCGGCGTCCGTCGTCAACCCCTGAGGAGTCACGATGCAGATGTCGCATCGCCCTGTCATCGCCGTCGCTGCCGCGGTCTGCCTGAGCATCACGCTGGGCGCGTGCGGAGGTGGCGACAAGGACAAGAGCTCGACCAGCTCCAGTTCCAGCTCGTCGAGTTCGAGCAGCAGCTCGAGTACGACATCGTCCGCGAAGGCAGCGCCAAAACTGAAGCCGCGCAAGGCCGAGGAATCCGGCACGAACCCCACGATCGCCGACTACATCAAGGAAGAGAAGATTCAGGAGACGTCGATCCATCCCGGGGACCCGGGTGCTCCCGCCGTGGACATCGACCGCCCGACCGGCTGGGACAGCGCCGGCGAGGACACTCCTGACTACGCGTACGGCGCACTCGTCTACACCGGACCCGGCGCCCAGAGCACCGACTACACCGCGAACATCATCGCGCTGGTGTCGCGCCTCGACGGTCCGGTGGATCCCGACAAGCTGCTCAAGCTTGCCGGCGGCGAGGTGAAGAACCTGCCCGGATTCGAGTCCGTCGGTGAGGAACCGGGTACGTCGGCCGGCTTCCCGGCCTTCCGCATCGCCGGCACGTACAACCTCAAGGGCGGCGGCAAGGCCGCGTTCGGGCAGGAGACCGTGGTCTTCAAGGGACCCGACGGCCTGTACGTGCTGCAGATCAACGCGACCAGCGACGAGAGCCAGGGCCACGAGCTGTTCGAGGCGCTGGACGCGGTGGATAAATCCTTGAAGATCACCTTCTGACGAAATGGCGACGGCGCCACCCCGAAGTAAGGCGTATCTGCTCAAGAGCCGAACCAACACCTGGTGGGTGAACGTCGAACTGGAGCTGACGGACACCCAGGTGCGGTGCCTTGCGTCCGAGTATTCGAAGTGGGTCGATGACCAGTTGGGGCTGCCCGACTACAAGGCGAAGCTGTCCGCGGGTGAGGAGGTGGTGATCTTCGACTTCCCGCGCGACGCGGTGACGGTCACTTGGCTACGGCAGTTGTACCGGGGCGGCTGTGAGGTCAGTCGCGGGAACTCCCGCAAATGGGTTGTGTCCCTGGTGTATCCGTCCGGGTTCGGCAGTGTGCTGGACCTCATGACGGACCGGGCGATCTGGCGCCAGTGGCGCGAGGAACTGCCCGACCGGAGTGTGAAGGCCTGAGTCAGACGGGCTCGACCGACTGGGCGGCCAGCCTTTCGGCGATGCCACGGGCGAAGGCCTGCTCGCCCGTGGCATCGGCCAGGCGGCTGGCCCGGTGCACCAGGGCGCGGGCACTGTCGGGCCGGCCCTGGTGCAGCTCGATATCGGAGAGCAGGCACAGGAACATGGTGTTCATGACGGTCGTCCCGTCACAGGTGTACTCGTCGAACGCCCGGAAGGCGACGGCCGCGTCCCCCTCGCCGGAGCCGATGACCTGCGCCCAGACCCGGACGATACGTGCGCAGGCCGCCCATTGCGGGCTGCCCGCCGCGGTGAACTCGACGTCGACCTGGTCTGCCAGTTCGACGATGCCGTCGGTGACACCGAGGACCGCGGCACACTCGACGTAGGTCAGCCGCGCGGCCAGGATGTTGAACACGTCGCCACGGCTCTGCGCGAGATGCAGTGCGCGGCGGTGGTATTCGCGCATGGCCTCCAGGTCCCCGCGGACCGCCTCGGCGATGGCCATCCAGCAGTAGACGCGGGGATGGAAGAAGTGCAGCGGATCGGTGACGGTCTCGGGCGGCGGGAAAGTGTCCATCATGTGCAGGCCGGTGCCGATCAGCATGTCGGTATTGCCGCGCAGGGTGTACAGCAGGATGTGCACGAAGTCGTTGACGAGGCCGATCACCGGATCACCGGACTTGTCGTACTGGTCCTCCAGGCCGATGGCGATGATCTCGACCTCGTCGATGCGGCCGTGTGCGCACAACAGCATGGACTGCAGCGCGATGGCGCCATAGAAGGCGCGGCCCTTGACCTCCTGGCCGATCTCGAAGGCCCGCTGGACGGCCGCGGCGGCCGACTCGCTGGCTTGCCCTTCAAGGATGTTCTTCGCGCCGGCCAGGTGCAGCCACAGGGTGGCCTGCCGGTCCAGGTGTTCGGGTTTGGCCGGCAGCCGGTCGCCGATCTGCAGGGCGTGCTCGGCCAGCCCGGCGACGTCGTGGTACGCCGACCGGTTCAGGGCCCGCTGGATGGCGACCTCGAGAATGCCAAGGGCCACATCGGGATTCAGTTCCACCCCGGCCCGCCATGCATGGTCGGCAGTCGCGATGACGTGTTCGTACGCGGCGGTCGCGAGCGTCGCCGTCCGCGTGGTGGCGATGGCGGCGTGCACGGTGGTGCGGTCGGTGGTGGCGAGCTGGGCGATGAGTGCGTCGCGCACCAGGCCGTGGCTGAACCGGTAGGCGCCGGGACGTGCGGGCAGCTCGTCGAGCAGGCCGGTCTGATACGCCGGCCGCAGCCGGCTCTGCACCGTCGAGACCGACAGGTCGACGATGTCCGCCAGGTCGGCGACGTTGAATTCGGGCCCGACGACGGCGGCCGCGCACAGCACCCGACGGCAGGGCCGGTCCAGGACGCCGAGCCGGCGGCCGACGACGCCGACCACGGCATCCGACAGCGCGGGATGGCTGCGCTGCGGGGCGCCGTCGGTGTCCAGTGCCCGCGCGAGTTCCTTGATGTAGAAGGGATTTCCGCCGGCCTGCTCCCAGACCTGTGTCGAAATGGCCGGCGGGATCGTGCCACCGACCACCGCGTCGACGAGGTCTGCCGCGGCCGCACGGTCGATGCCGTCCAGATGCAGTGTGACGGTGTCGTTCGAGCGGACGATGCGTTCGAACGACGACCGGTTCATCGGCCTGTCGGCCCCGAAGAAGGTCCAGTTGCCGATGACCTGGATGGGGATGCGCGGGAATTCTTCGGCCAGCAGGACGAGCGCGTTGATCGAGGCGGGGTCCGCGCGCTGCAGATCGTCGATGACGAGCACCATCGGGGCCACGGTCGACAGCTCGCGCAGCGCCGCCACGATGCGCTCGACCAAGGCGAATCCCGTTGGCGCGAACCGGCTGCCGGCGTTGAGGTCGTCGTCGCCGTGCCATTCGGGCACCAGGGCGTTGACCACGCCGGGCGTCTCCCGCAGCACGGCCTTGCGGCCGGCGATGCCGAGCTCGCCGCCCAGTTGGCGCAGCAGCTGGATCCACGTCCACAGCTGCGGCAGCTTCACCCCGCTCGGGTGGCCGGCCCAGGCCACGGCGATGCCCGCCGCCCGCGCGCGGTCGACGGCGGCCTGCGCCAGGGTGGTCTTGCCGATGCCGCTGTCGCCGGTTACGAGCGTCAGCCCGCCGGCGCCGCCGTCGGCTCGGCGCACCGCCGCGGTGACAGCACCCAGCTCGGTGTCGCGGCCGACGAACGGTGGTGGTGCCGCTGGGTCCGGATCGGGGTTCAGCACGTGCGGTGCGGGTGCGACGCGCAGTTCCGCGGCGCCGTCGCGAATCTTCTCGAAGAGCGTCTGCAGGCCTTCGCCGGGCCGGGTGCCGACCTCGCGGTCGAGTGTCGTGCAGGCCCGCTCGAACGCCTGAATGGCATCGGCGGTGCGGTTGGACCGGTGCAGCGCCAGCATCAGATGGCCCCACAACCGTTCCTGCAGTGGATGTTCCGCCAGGGCCGCCTCGACTTCCGGTACCAGTTCGCCGCCGCCGCCGAGTTGCAGTGCGGCGTCGAAACGGGCCTCGATGGCGGTGGTCCGCAGGGCGGCGAAGCGGATGGCCTCGGGTGCGGCGAATTCGTGATAGGCGAACTCTCCGAACGGATCTCCGTGCCAGAGCGCCAGCGCCTCGGTCAGCATCTCGACGGCCGCACCGGCCGAGTGGCGGATCAGTGCTGTCCGGCCTTTCGAGACAAGGCTTTCGAAGGTGACGAGATCGATGGTGTCGCCGGCGAGCAGGTTCAGCTGGTAGCCGTGGGGGTGGGACGCGAGCCGTTGGTTCTGCGTGTCGCCCCGGCGGGTATCGGGCGCCTGGTCATGCCCGGCGTCGGCGCCAGGGTCGAGGACCCGACGGAGGTTGGCCACGTACGAGCGCACCGACGCGAGCGCTTTCGGCGGTGGCTCGTCGCCCCAGACTGCGTCGATCAGGCGGTCGATGCTGACCACCGTGCCGTGATTGGCCAGCAATACCGCCAGTACGCACCGCTGTTTCGGTCCGCCGAGCGCCGCCGGCGTGCCGTCGACCCGGGCGGTTACTGCACCCGAGAGGTAGTACTGGGCCATATCCCCCGATTCACAGCAAATTCGGAACTGGGGAGACGATACATCCGCGCGTGACCTGCGGCAGCCCAGATGAACCTGGCAATCTGCTGGCGGGCGGGTCGCTTCAGAGGAGTTCGGGCCCGCGCCGGCGGCCGGCCCGGCTCACGATCCCGAATCCGGTACCCACCAGCAGGAATGGGACGGCGATGATGCCGAGCAGAGTCGGCAGGAACCACACCTGCCAGTAGGTGTTGATGGTGGCGTCGTGGGGGTCGCCGGGGTTGTACCGGACGTCGACGTGTTCGCCGAGCCTGGCCGGTGGCGGATTGCTGCTGATCGAGCTGAGAAAGCGGACGTGGGTCCCTGCGGATGTGGCGAATTCGACGCGCGCCCGGTAGCGCGGGCTGCTGCCACCGCCGCTGGGGACCAGCTCGACGACGGTCCCGTCGGCGTGCCGGTCAGACGAATTCGATTGGGCGACAAACGCTGCGCAGACCCCGGCCGCGACGGCCAACGACAGCCCGACAGCGAGGAACGCCTTCGCCAGGACCGGTGCGGCGGACTTCTTGGGCACGTCGGTGCCGAGTTCGGTCGCGATGGTCGGCGCCGGGTCGGCGGACGCGGTCCGGGCGCGGCGTTTGCGTAGCAGCGCAACGAGAATGGCGATATCCACGATCACGATGACGGCGATCAGCACCACGATGTACTCGATGCGCATGGCCCCTCCGGAGATGTCGACACACAGAGGGTAAGGCGGCGCGATTGGAATCCGGTTGGCGTCGGGGTGCCCGAATACGCCTGTGAGGGTTGTGTCCGCGTATCTCGGGTTCCGCGTACACAACCCTCACAGGGATGCGGGGACAGGCTGTGTCGGCCTAGGCTTCCGTCTGTCCCAAGGTCACCTGCACGGAGCGCTCCGCTCCGGAGGGGTCGGCGTAGGTCACGGTGACGTTGTCACCGGGCGCCTTGGACCGGATCGCCGCGACGAGCGCTTCCGGACTGTCGATCGGCTGGTTGTCGACCTTGGTGATCACGGCGCCCTTGTCCAGGCCGGCCGCGGCGGCGGGACCGTCGGCGACGACGCCGGCCACGGCCGCGCCCTGGGCGCTGTTGTTGGCGGCCAGCTTGACGCCCAGCGAGGCGTGCTGCACGGTGCCGGTGGAGATCAGTTGGTCGGCAATGCGTTTGGCCTGATCGACCGGGATGGCGAAGCCGAGGCCGATCGAACCCGGCTGGGAGCCGCCGGAATCCGGGCCACCGCCGAGCGAGGCGATCGCCGAGTTCACGCCGATCAGATTGCCGTTCATGTCGACCAGCGCGCCACCGGAGTTGCCGGGGTTGATCGCGGCGTCGGTCTGGATGGCGCTCATCACCGACTGCTGGCCGGTCTGCTCGTCACCGGTGCTCACCGGACGGTTCAGCGAGCTGATGATGCCGGTGGTCACGGTGCCCTGCAGGCCGAGCGGTGAGCCGATGGCCACCACGTTCTGTCCGACGCGCAGGTCCTTCGAGGATCCGATGCTGATCGGGGTCAGGTCGGACACCCCCTGGGCCTTGACCACCGCGATGTCGTCGGCCGGATCGGCCCCCACCACGGTGAAGGGCACGGTGCGGCCGTCGGACAGGGTGACGGTCGCCTTGGTCTGACCGGCGCCGGTCATGCCGCGGGGCAGCCGGCCGCTCGGATTGAGTCCGCTGGGCAGCGAATCCTGTTCCGCGGCAGCCTGATTGGCTTCCGCGATGACGTGGTTGTTGGTCAGGATCAGGCCGTCTGCCGTGAGGACGATGCCCGACCCCTCGCCGCCCTGCTGGCCGGTCTGGACCTGCAGCTTGACGACGCTGGGCAGCACCTTGGCCGACACCGCCTCGACGGAACCGGTCGGGGCGGCCGGCGCGGGTGCGGGCACGGAAGCCGTTGGCAGCGCGCGGTTCTGAATGCCGGTGGCGAGCGGAACCTGCGCCGTCGGCGCCATGCTGCCGTAGTGATCGACGGCGGCCATGGTGCCGGCCGCACCGGCCGCGATGGCCACCGCGGCGATGCCGAAGGCCAGCAGCCCGGACCGTGAGCGCTTAGCTGGCGCCGGCGGCACAGGCGGGGCCGGGTACTGCTGCGGCGCCGCGTACGGAGTCCGCAGCGGCTGGGTGTACTCGTCCGAGACGTGGGGACGCTGGTAGCGGTCATTGCTCCACTGGACCAGTTTCTCCTGTTCAGCGGCGTACTGCCGCGACCAGAGGTGCTGGTTGTCCGGGGTCGGCTGGTCTGACGGGTGTCTCATTGGCGTTGACTACTTTCTCGAAACGTCGGTAAGACAGGCGTGCTCGCGCTTGATGTCTCCACCGTGCCGTCGCCAACTGAGGCGTTGCTGAGAAAGAGTTCGGGACAGCCCAAGACTTTTCAGATCACAAAAAGTGTCATCTCGGCCCGTCGGCGCGGATCCAGGTGAGGGTGTTGCCCCGACCGACGTAGCTCAACTCCAGTTGCGTGTCGGTCGCTTTCAACGGCACGTAGAACGCGTCGAAAGACGGCGCGGGACTGGTCCAGTGCAGCCACAACACACAGATGCCGTCGTCGGGCAGCTGACCGGCACCCGGCGTCCGGCCGATGGGTCGGACGCTCCAGGTGCCCGACTCGTCGCCGGCTCCGCGGGATCGCAGCGCACCGTCGGGCGCCAGCGTCGTGGTGGTCGGATCGTCCGGGCCGGTCCAGGCGCCGACGAACTGCTGTGCTGTGACCGACGTGCCCGGGCAGGCGGGGTCGCCGGGGGCGGCGGAGGCCGAGGGCATGCCGCAGGTGGCCATCGTGACCACCAGCGCGGTGACCGCGGATGCGGGATATGCCCATGCGACGCGACTCATGGCCTCAGCGTATGGCGCACGGGGCCGGACCTCGATACCGTCTGCGCATGTTCCGGCGTCTCGTCGTGGTGCTTCTGGCCGTATGGTCGTCGATCCTGATCGGCACCGCGCAGGCCGGGGCCGACCCGGGCGTCGACCCCGGCTCACCGACCGGCGAGGCCATCGTGGCGCCGGCCGTCGCGGCCCTCAAGGCCGAACTGGGCAAGCCCGCGACGCTGGCGGTCGAGGCCATCAACGTCTCCGGGCCGTGGGCCTTCGTGTACGCCGGCATCCGCGGCGCCGACGGACAGGCCTTCGACTTCCGCGGGACACCCCTCGCCGAGGGTGCCGCCGAAGGGTTCGTGTCCCGGACCTACGCGGCCCTGCTGAACCGCCGAGGCGACCACTGGACGGTGACGGAGCAGGCCGTCGGCCCGACGGATGTGGCGTGGCAGGACTGGCCGCAGCGATATGGCGCCCCGGTGTCGTTGATCGCGATTCCGTGAACCCCGGCTGAACTTCGGCCCTGATTCCGGTGTCGGACTCGCCAGACGCTCCGGGCTGAGCCACGATCGACGGGTGCGTCCGACCCGACTGACCGTTGCCGGCGAAATCCCGGACACGGGCATCCCCGACGACTTGTCGACAACCATGACCATCGCCGAGCAGTACGACTGGCACCAGCAGTACCTGCGCCGGCACCGCGTATCGCGGCGGAACTTCCTGCGTGGATCGGCGGCCGCCGCGGCGGTGGCGGCCCTGGGCCTGGCGCCGTTCGGGCGCCGCGCCTACGCGCAGGACGCGCCGCTGAGCATCGCCAACCGCCGGGTCGGATTCGGCGGCGACGCGGACAGCCAGCTGCGGCTGGCCGCGCAGTTGTCGCGAAATCCCGGTAGCACCAAGGTGTTCGTCGACCACGGGCCCACCGATCAGTTGGGCGCGACCATCGAAGCCGAGGTGCGCAACCTCGTCACCCAGATCCCGACCAGCGACCGCGGTGTCCTGGCGGCCGAGCAGTTCTACGCCCATGTCCCGGTCGACGGATTGCCCGGTGGCAGCGCGCATTTCTACCGGTGGCGCACCGAGGACGGTTTCGTCAGTGACGTGCGGTCGGCCAAGACGGCGATGCCCAGTGTGCGAAAGACATTGGCGCCGTTCCGGTTCACCATGATGGGCGACCAGGGCACCGATGACGTCCCGCGCCAGCCGGCGGGACTCAAGCGCGGCGACTACGACGACGGCTACTACAAGCCGGACAACGAGCCCGACGTCCCGCACACCGCCAATGTGTTCAACCAGATCGTCGCGTCCAACCCCGAATTCCACCTGCTGGCGGGGGATATCGCGTATGCCGACCCGTCCGGCGGCGGCAAGCCGTTGTCGTTCGTCCCGTCCGGCGGCAAGGCCGCGCACGGCTTCGACAAGTACAACCCGTTCGTCTGGGACGTCTATCTGGGCTCCATCGAGGCCAGCGCGGCGAGCACGCCGTGGATGTTCGCGACCGGTAACCACGACATGGAGGCCTCGTATCCGAGCCACGGTTACGGCGGCCACCTGGCGCGCATGGACTTTCCGGACAACGGGCCGGCGGCATGCCCGTCGGTCTATTCGTTCACGTACGGCAACGTCGCGGTGCTGTCGTTGGACGCCAACGACGTCAGCTTCGAAATCCGTTCCAACACCGGCTATTCCGACGGTAGTCAGAACTCTTGGGTCGAGCGGACCCTGGCCGCCTACCGCGCCGACCCCAACATCGACTTCATCGTCTGCTTCTTCCACCACTGCGCGTACTCGACCACCGACTCGCACGCCAGCGACGGTGGTGTGCGGGCGGCCTGGTGCGAGTTGTTCGACCGGTATCAGGTCGATCTCGTGCTGCAGGGGCACAACCACGTCTACGAGCGCACCGACCCGATCCGCGGCGACCGCCCCACCAAGGTCGCCGGGGACAATTCGACCGTCGACGCGGAAACCGACGGCACCGTCTACTACACCGTGGGCTGCGCCGGCCGGCCCCGATACGGCTTCCAGCCGGGTGAGCCCGAGAGCTACCGCGGCCACGAAGCCCCCGACACCTTCGTCCCGAACAGCTATGTCTGGACGGCGGACGGCAAGAAGAAGGCGGAGGCGGTCGGCTGGTCGCGCGTGCGCTTCCGCAACTACGCCTTCATCCGCGTCGACGTCAGGCCCGGACAGCTGCTGAGCGAAATGGACGTGACCGCGGTCGACGAGCATGGCCGGGAATTCGACAAAGTCACCTATCGACGCAGGGTGCGCGCGTAACCATTCGCTGGGCAGCGGACGCCGCCGCCTCTTATGGTTAGCCGGTGGAAGGGACACCGTTCGGCCGGTACCGGCTGATTGAGCTGCTCGGTCGTGGCGGCATGGGTGAGGTGTGGAAGGCCTACGACACCACCATGAAGCGCGTCGTCGCGATGAAGGTGCTGCCGCCGACCTTCGCCGACGACGAGCAGTACCAGGTGCGTTTCCGCCGGGAGGCCCACGCCGCGGCCGGGCTCGATGAGCCGCACATCGTGCCGATCCACGATTTCGGTGAGATCGACGACCGGCTATTCGTGACGATGCGGCTGATCGACGGCAAGACCGTTCAGCAGCTGTTGGCCGACGGCCCACTGGCACCCGAGCGCGCCGTCTCGATCGTCGAGCAGATCGCTGCCGCGCTCGGTGCCGCACACGGTGTCGGGCTGGTGCACCGCGACGTGAAACCCGCCAACATCCTGGTCACGCCAGACGATTTCGCGTACCTCATCGACTTCGGCATCGCCCGCGCCGCCGGCGAGACGAAACTGACCCACACCGGCGCCACCATCGGCACCGTCGCGTACATGGCGCCCGAACGCTTCACCAGCGACCGGTGCGACGCGCGGTCCGACATCTATGCGCTGACGTGCGTACTGCACGAATGTCTCACCGGCGGCCCGCCATTTCCGGGCGACAGCATGGAGCGGCAGATCACCAGCCACCTCTACTCGGATCCGCCGCGGCCGTCGACCATGCGGCCGGGGATTTCGGCGTACATGGATCAGGTCATTGCCACCGGCATGGCCAAGGATCCCGAATTGCGCTACGCCACAACCAAAGACCTCGCTGCCGCCGCGCGTGCCGCCTTGGCCGGCGCACCGGCGCAGCCCGCTCATTTCGGTCAGCCCGCTCAGCAGACACCGCCGCCGGCGTGGGCCGCCCCTTCGGTGCCCTACCCCACGACCGGCCCGGAGTCCTACCCGGCGCACGCGCACACGCAGTACGCGACCCCGGCGCAAGGTCTGGGTGCGGTATCCGCGCAGTGGTCGCCGCCCCAGATGGCGAACAACCAACCGGCCCAATCCTGGTGGCGCAACTCGGCGGTGGTGATCGTCGCGGCCTTGGTCACGATCGTCGTCCTCGGGGGTGCCGGCATCGCCTACGTGATGTGGTCCGACAGCGGTTCGGGCGATCAGCCCCAGGCGACCAAAGAGCCCAGCGCGCAACTGTTTCCGTCGATGCCCACCGGTCCCGGTGGCACCGCCGGGTACCCGACCGGTTCGATGTCGACCCCCGCCTCCACCGCGGCGTCGACGCCGGCGGGGCCGAGCCAGCTGCAGACCGTCGACGGCCTCACCAATCTGATCGGCACCATCAAGGCGAAGTTCGGCGACACCATGGGATTCAAGCTCGTGGTCTACCCCGACTACGCGGTCATGGATCGCGTCTCACCCACGAACAAGCACGTCGACCAGAGCTTCATGTACCGCGGCGGCAGCTGGAACAAGTGGGGCTCGGACACCAGCACCAGTTCGTTCGACGTGCTGGCGGACCTCGGCGCGATCAACACGCAGGCCGTTGCCGCCACCATGGCCGGTGCGCCAGCACAGATTGGTGCGGAGCCCGGCTCGCAGCTGTACCTCATCGTCGAGGGCGAAGAGGGCGGCGGTCTGGGGCTGGCAATCCACTCCACGGCGCCCGGAACCGGATACATGCAGGTCAACGCCGACGGGACCATCAAGCAGATCTATCCGCCGTAACCGGCCATGCCCCCGCTGCGTAGTAACGGAGCGATTGCTCTGTTATGGTGTGCCGGTGCCCCGGCCTCGTGTGTATGACCTCGACTCGGTGCTCGACGCCGCCGAGTCGCTGGCCGTCGAGGCCGGGCCGGCCGGTGTCACCACCCGTTCGGTGGCCGCCGCCGCCGGCGTCTCCAACGGCGCGATCTATCACAACTTCGGCTCGCGATCTGAGCTCGTCGCCCGCACCTGGCTGCGTGCTGCGCGCCGATTCCTCGACGTACAAACCGAATTGGTCGACGCCGCGCTGGCCGATGACGCCGCCGATCCCGTGGACGCGGTCGTCGCCGCCGCGCAGGCGCCCGCGGTGTTCTACGAACGTCAGCGCCAGTCGGCCGAACTGGTGTGGCGGGTGCAGCGCGACCAACTGCTCGGCCCCGACCTGCCGGGAGCGCTGGCGGCCGAACTCAAAGACCTCGACCGCGAGCTCATCGACCTGATGGTGCGGCTGTCGTCGCACCTGTGGGACCGGCGCGACGGCGCGGCGGTCGACGCCATCACGGTGTGCATCGTCGACCTACCGACCGCAATCATCTTGTCCCGCAACAGAATCAGCAACAGCTGGGCGCGTGATCGGCTGACCGCAGCCGTCCGCGCCGTCCTCGCCGACGAACCCACCCCAACCAGGAGGAAACAACCATGACCATCACCGTCAGCTACCAGGACAAAATCGCGATCCTGAATCTCGGCGATGACGAGAACCGCTTCTCGCTCGGCTTCCTCGACGACATCAACAGTGCCATCGACGATCTCGTCGCGGGTGGCGCCCAGGGACTCGTGACCACCGGCGCCGGGAAGTTCTACTCGAACGGGCTGGATCTCGACTGGCTGATGGCGCACGGCGACCAGATGCAGGCGTACGTCGGGCGGGTCCACGCCCTGTTCGCGCGGGTGCTGACGCTGCCGATCCCGACGGCCGCCGCGGTCAACGGACACGCCTTCGGCGCCGGCGCCATGCTGGCGATGGCCCACGACTACCGGACCATGCGCGCCGACCGCGGGTTCTTCTGTTTCCCCGAGGTCGACATCCGGATTCCGTTCACCCCGGGCATGGCCGCGCTGATCCAGGCAAAGCTGACGCCGCAGGCGGCCATCGCGTCGATGACCACCGGCCGGCGCTTCGGTGGCGACGACGCCGCCAAGTACGGCATCGTCGAACTGGCCGCGGCCGAGGACGCGGTGGTCTCCGCCGCGGTGGATCTCGTGATTCCGGTGGCGGGCAAGGATTCCCAGACCATGGCCGCCATCAAGGCGACGATGTTCGGCCCGGCGATCGCGGCGCTGCGGGGCGAGTAACGGTCCCCAGAGGCGGCCTGATAGGCATAAGAGCGTGGGACAGAACGAGCGCAAGAAGATCGTCATGACCGACGACGAGATCGTCGAGTTCATCGATCGCAGCCGGACCGCGACCATGGCCACCGTCCTGGCTGACGGCCGGCCGCACCTGGTGGCCATGTGGTACGCCGTGCTCGACGGCGAAATCTGGTTCGAGACCAAGGCCAAGTCGCAGAAGGCGGTCAACCTGCGCCGGGACCCGACCATCACCGTGATGATCGAGGACGGTGACACCTACGGCACCCTGCGTGGTGTGTCGATCGACGGCACCGCCGAGATAGTCGAGGATCCCGACACCTGCCTGCGTGTCGGCATCAGTGTGTGGGAGCGCTACACCGGCCCGTACACCGACGAAATGCGCCCGTTCGTCGACCAGATGATGAACAACCGCGTCGCGGTCCGCGTCGTACCGAGCCGCATGCGCAGCTGGGACCACCGCAAACTCGGCATGCCCGACATGCCGGTCAGCGGCTCGACCGCGCAGTATCTGAACCAGCAGTGATCTCGGCGCGCCCCGTATCACTCTCCGATACGGAGCGCGCCCAAACCACTCAGGCCTGGTCGACCAGCGGCGCGTATTCGGGATGCTTGGCGATGTATCCGCTGACCATCGAGCACTCCGGGACGATGCGTAACCCTGCGGCCCGGGTGGCGTCCAATGCCTCGGCGACGAGGATCGTCGCCAGTCCACGACCGCCGTACTCGGGCTGAACTTCGGTGTGCGGGAAGATTCGTCGGCCACCCTGGTCGATGTAATCGATCAGCCCGACCGTCTTGCCGACGACGGCGATGGTGAATCGTCCGGCTTCGGCGGTGACAGTGGCGGGTGCTCCGGTCTTGTCGGTGGTGCTCGTAGTGGCCATAGGAGCCACGGTAACCCTCGTGCGTAAAGCCGCTGCCCGCGCTGCCGCCCCCTCAAACGGCAGCGTGGGCAGCGGGTACTACGCGACTTCGAGGAAGATTCGGCGCTGGCGGCGGACCGGGTAGCCGTTGGCCTCGGCCAGGGACCGCAGCTGCTTCAGCGCGAACGTCCGGCCGCGGCCCTCCTCGGCCGGGATGACGATGCCGGCCCAGAGGCCTTCGGCGCGGGGCAGTTCGACGGCGTCACGCGCGCAGGCCCAGCGGCGCGGGCACTGGCGGCAGAGGCTCTTGGCCTCCTCGCTGGCGATCGTCGTCCACTGCTCCGGGCTCCGGGTGCACTCACCGAGCGGCAGGCCGTCCATGGCAATTGCGGTCATCGGAGTACTCCTTTGTTGTTGCGCTGCGACTGTTCCGTCGCGGTTGGGAAGAATCTATAGCACCAGACTGCAGTAATGCAACAGTTAAACCGTAGCGTTAGATATATCCGCTGGTCAGCGCGCTACAGAGGCGCAGAAATCATCCGAATGGTCCGGAATAACATTGGTGAAAGTCGCGGTTTGGGGAGGGTGTACGGTCTAACTGAAGCGCTTCGCGCCGCACCGATACGGTTCAGTGACTGTTAACGCAATAGTTATGTGGGACTGAACGGGTTAAGCTGTATCGGACCGCCGACGGTGCTCCGGATTTCGTGTTGAGCGCGGGCCGCAAGGGATGGGAGGTGACATCGGGTGCCGAACATCGATCCCGATGACGTCACCGAATACATCGCCCTGCCCGCAGTCGACCCCGGAATGGAGCGCGCCGGTGCCGCCGCCGCCGCGCGGCGCCGCGAGCTGGACATCAGCCAGCGCAGTCTGGCGGCCGACGGCATCATCAACGCCGGAGCGCTGATCTCCTTCGAAAAGGGCCGCAGCTGGCCGCGGGAGAGAACCCGCCTGCGTCTCGAAGAGGTATTGCAGTGGCCGCCGGGAACCATCGCCCGGATCCGCAGTGGCGAGCCGGTCCCGACGACGCAGGTGCCGTTGGCGCCCCAGGCGCAGGCTGCCCCGGCCCCGCCGTTGACCAATGCGGGTGAGGTTCCGCTCATCGCGCAGGCCGTCGTCGCCGCGGTGAACACGCTGGGCGCCACGGCGGACGCACTGCCGGCGATCGAGGATTCTGAATTCACGCCGTGGGTCACCCAGATTCTGTCCGACCTGCGGCAGCTCGAGGCCGTCGCGGCCAGTGCCGCGCGGCTCGGCCCCGTGTCGCCGCCGCTGATCAAGGCATTGGGACTGGTGCGTGCCCGCATCGACGAACTGACGCTGCTCGGCGCGAAATCGCCCACCGCAACGCTCGGGCAGCGGCTGTACGCGGCCCGCCGCGGTGCCAACCTGACCATTCAGGAGACGGCCCTGGCGGCCGGAGTGCCCGAGGCCGTCGTGGTCGGCGCCGAGGCCGAGGCAGCGGTGTCCGAGCAGGACAAAGAGTTGGTCGAAAAGCTGCTCCTGCAGCTGGTCTAGCTGCCTCGGGCGTCAGGAACGCGCGCGGTGCCGGTCGTCACCGGTGGGAAAGTTGGCCGCCAGCGCGGCAGCGATCTCGATGAACTTGCGCCGCGTCGCCGGCGCCATTTCCCGGGTGCCCGCGATGACGCCGCCCGGCCGCAGGTGCCCGTCGAACGGCACCTCGACAACGGCCTGCCCCTGCCCGGCGAACTGCTGCGCCAGCACCGAGCGGGTGCGCTTGTCGGCGTGGCCGTCGGAATCGTTGAGCACCACCACAGTTCGCTGCAGGAGACCGTTGAGGCCGTGCGCCGCCAGCCAGTCGAGCGTCTGCCCGGCCGCGCCGGCACCGTCGACCCAGGGCGACGACACCACGATGAGCGCATCCAGATCCCGCAGCACCTCCTGCGTGACGGGGCTGTCCATTGTGGAACTGCAGTCGATGATCGAGATGGTGAAATGGCGGTCCAGCCGCGAGGCGGCCTCGCGGTAGACGGCGGGATCCAGCACCCGGCGGCGGGCCGGGCTCGCCTCACCGGCAAGCACGAACAGCCCGGCGGCATTGCTGCCGACCCGGTTGCGAATGTCGGCGAAACTCTCCAGGTGCTGGTCGGACGCCAACTCCCAGTACGAGCTCAGGGCCTTGGGGTCGACGCGGCTGCCGAGCTTGCCGAACGCGGTGTCGGCATCGACGGCCACCACCCGGTCCTCCTGCCGGAGCTCGGCGAACAGCGACCCGATCGATGCCGACACCGTCGTCTTGCCGACGCCGCCCTTGCCCATCACACCGACCTTGTAATGGCCCGAAAGCGCCGACCGGATCCGGTTGATCTGCTGTGCTTCCTGGATCTCGTCGGGTGACGGACCGAGGTTGACCAGCCCGAACGTCGCCTTGAACAGCGTCTTGCGCCAGCCGCGACCGGGCTCGGGCTTGCGGGTCCGGAGCAGGTCGTCGCGGCGAATGGCATCGGCGTACGAACCTGGCGGCATGAACTGGCCCTGGGGACCGTGTGGCCAGGGCTGGTGCGGGTGCGGTCCCGGCTGCATCGGACCGGGCGGCATGGGGCCCGGCTGGACGGGACCGGGCTGCGGTGGGTAGCCGGCCCTGCGCTGCAGCGGTTCGGTGTGTTGCATGCCGGTGTTGTTCCCGGCCGGATTCACGCGCGGCCACGCCGGCGGTGTGTTCACGGGATGTCCGGCGAAAGCGCTTTCCGGGGGGCCCGGCTGCGGTTCGAAGTGGTCAGTCACCGAATACGCGCTTTCTCTCCTCGGTTCGCTCGACGCAGGTGCCAAGACGCAGATGCCCTCCCAGTATCGACCACGCCGGCGCCGACGGCGGGATGGCCGGGCCCAATTGCGTCGGCGCCCGTTCGGCGGACGGTTCGGGCGTATCGCCGGTGACACCGTTGATTACCCTGTCCGCCAACGGTTTTCGTCGTGCGTCGACCGCGCCGGTCGGGTGTGTGCTTCCGGCGAATTGGTGCGGATCCGGCGGCGGACCCGCTGGTAGGCTCGATGCGGGTTGTGGGGAAGCGCTGTGGGGGTGGTGTGGGGCCGCCCGCGCAGGTCAGATGCCGTGACTCGCGTAGGAGTTTGGCCATCGGCCTGCCGTCCGTCAGGTGGCGTACCAAGATGGTCACGGAGGACAGCGATGCCCGGCGCCTGGCGCCGGGAACAGGGGGTGGAGCCGAGATGCAGCGGGTGGACACATGCGCCGGGCGTGATGCCAGGTCGTCTGGGTCGGCTATGTCGTCGGGACGGCTGTCGTGACCGGCCCGTACACCGCCGCCAGCACCGCCTCCGGCGGCATCGACGACGTCATCGCGGTCGAGGTCACCATCGACGGCATGCTGGTCATCGCCGACAAGCTCGAGCTCATGGACTTCCCAGTCAGCCTCGGCATCCGGCCGAACATTCCTCAGCTCGACCTTCGAGACCGAGTCTGGGAACAGGTGCGGCGGGATCTGACGGCGCAGGGCGTCCTCGACATCTACGGCAATCCGCATCCGGAAGTCGCCGCGATGGTCGACACCCTCAGCCGCGCCGACCGCACCATCGAGGGCCGCTGGTGGCGCCGCGACGTCGGCGGGAAGATGCTGCGGTTCGTCGTCTGTCGCAAGGGTGAGCGGCATGTCGTCGCGGCCCGCGACGGCGAGATGATCGTCGTCCAGCGGGTCGCCCCGCAGGTGGGCCTGGCCGGCATGGTCAATGCCGTGCTCGGAACGGCCAACCCCGCCAACGTCGAACCCCTGACCGCGTCGACCAGCCGGCTCAGTGACGCCCGCACACCGGACCAGCTCACCCAGTTCGGCATCAGCCTGAGCTCGGCGCGGGCCTACTCCGAACTCATCGCCAACCCCGACTCGTGGGTGGAACTCACCGCCAACGAGCGGCACGAGGGTGGCACCTTCAGCCAGGCCGACGTCGCCGCCGGTGTTCTCGACTCCCGGCTGGGCCGCATCGTCTCCCTGCCGCGGAAAGTCAGCGGCGAGCTGTACGGCAGCTTCCTCGCCGGCACCGACGAGAACCTGGAACGCGCCCTGCAGGGGCTGTTGGAGTTCCTACCGTCGCGATCCTGGTTCGACACGCCCTCCGCGGGCGCCGCCGGCGACGACTACCAGGACTGACGTTGGCGGCCCACCATGATGACGGGTTCGATGACGAGCCGTCGGGCGATGATCCGGACGACGGCTCGGACGACGATCTCGGCGGCGCACTCGACTACCTGTACGCCGACGACGACGATGTGGTCACCCCCGATGCCGTTGGCACGGGGGACGATCTGCCCGCCATCGATGACGAGCCCGTCCCGTTCGGGTACACGGTCACCAACCCGCCGCAGACGGTGGCCGTCACAGCCCTCATGGACGGCCGGATCCACCGGATCCGGCTCGCCCCGGGCGTCACGAACATGACGGAAGTCGAACTGGCGGACGAGATTCTCGTGATCGCCGGACTCGCCCGCCAGGATGGCAGGTCGGCGCAATACGACGTCATGTACTCCGGACTCCGGGAACTGGGCCATGACCGCGCCGAGGCCAAGGATTTCCTGTCCCGCAGTCTCGATCTCCCGTCGCCGGAAGACGCCGCCGCGACCCGCGCCCACATCTTTGCCACCAGATATTCAGGGGAAGTAGACGCCAATGAGTGACCAACTCGCCGCCATGTTCAACAACGCCGTCGGCATGCTGGACACCGCACCGGCGCGCTCGATGCAGCTGTTCAGCGAGATCACGTCGGTCGACGAGACCGCGTGTGACGCCTGGATCGGGCGGATCCGCTGCGGCGACACCGACCGGACGACGTTGTTCCGCGCCTGGTACTCACGCGGCAACCTCGGCATGCTCGCCGGCCAGGCCGAGGTGTCGCTGGCGCAGGTCAACGCCCGGGTGCGCATCGGCGGCGAGCTCGGTGACATCACCTACCCCGTGAACTCGCCGCTGGCGCTCACGCTGGCGTTCGCCGTCAACGAGGCCGCCGAGGGCAACTATGCCGACGCGCTGGAAGCCGTGGAGGGCGCGGCGGTCGGCGGGTCCGAGCATCTGGTGGCGTGGGTCAAGGCCGTCATCTACACCGGCGGCCAGCGCTGGACCGATGTCATGGAGGTGCTCCGGGGTTCGGAGAGCTGGCCGGACGCGTTCCTGGCGGGCGCCGCCGGCGTGGCCCGCGGCGTCGCGGCAGCCAACCTCGGCCTGTTCACCGAGGCCAAGGACAAGCTGACCGAGGCCAACGAGTCGCCGGCGGGCACGGCGTGCGGCCGGCCCATCGCGTGGTACCTGGCCATGACGTTCCGCGATCAGGGCAACGAAGAGGGCGCGCGGCGCCTGCTGGAATGGCTGCAGGCCAATTTCCCGGAGCCGAAAGTCACTGAGGCGCTTCGTGATCCGAACTATCGCCTGACGACCACCACGGCGGAGAAGATCGCGGCCCGCTCCGACAAGTGGGATCCCAACAGCGTGGTGGCGGACACCTCGGCGCGCGACAAGATGCTCGGCGATGCCCAGGCCGAACTGGACCGGCAGATCGGCCTGGCGAAGGTCAAAGAGCAGATCGAGACCTACCGCGCCGCAACGCAAATGGCGAAAATCCGGGCCGCGCGTGGCATGAAGGTCGCTCAGCAGTCCAAGCACATGATCTTCACCGGGCCGCCGGGAACCGGCAAGACCACCATCGCCCGCGTGGTCGCGAACATCCTGGCCGGCCTCGGCGTCATCGCCGAACCCAAGCTGGTCGAGACGTCCCGCAAGGACTTCGTCGGTGAGTACCTCGGCCACACCGCGGTGAAGACGTCGAAGGTCATCGACCGGGCGCTCGGCGGCGTGCTGTTCATCGACGAGGCCTACACCCTGATCCAGGACGGGCTGCAGGGCGGCGACGCCTTCGGCTCGGAGGCCATCGACACCTTGCTGGCCCGCATGGAGAACGACCGCGACCGGCTGGTCGTCATCATCGCCGGATACAGCTCGGACATCGACCGGCTGCTGGAAGCCAACGATGGTCTGCGTTCCCGGTTCGCCACCCGCATCGAGTTCGAGTCATACTCCCCCGAAGAGATCGTCGAGATCGCGAAAG
The DNA here is from genome assembly GCF_000383495.1 of Mycobacterium sp. 360MFTsu5.1. Lineage (NCBI taxonomy): Bacteria > Bacillati > Actinomycetota > Actinomycetes > Mycobacteriales > Mycobacteriaceae > Mycobacterium > Mycobacterium sp. 360MFTsu5.1. The sequence continues at coordinate 604,799 of NZ_KB911463.1, forward strand.
TCATTGCCAAGAGCAATGATTCGCTGATCAACGACGAAGCGGCCAAGCAGGTGCTGGAAGCGGCCACCACGCTGTACCAGCACGAGCTGAACGGCAAGCCGGCCATCGACATCGCGGGTAACGGCCGCTACGCGCGCCAGCTGGTCGAGGCCGGTGAGCAGGCTCGCGACATGCGCCTCGCCCGCTCGATGGACATCGAGAGCCTGAGCGTCGAGGCGCTCGGCGAGATCACCGGCGACGACATGGCTTCCGCGATCAGCGGGGTGCATCGGCGCCTGAGCATCGGCGAATAACCGATGGCTGATTTCCGGCTCACCACCAAGGTTCAGGTCAGCGGTTGGCGCTTCCTGCTCCGCCGCGTCGAGCACGCCATCGTGCGGCGCGACACCCGCATGTTCGACGACCCGCTGCAGTTCTACAGCCGGTCGGTGTCGGCAGGCATCGTCGTCGCGGTCATCGTCTGCCTCGGTGCCGCGATGCTGGCGTACTTCAAACCGCAAGGCAAGCGGGGTGGCGACTCGCTGCTCGTCGACCGCAGCACCAACCAGCTGTACGTGGTGATGCCCGGGGGTTCTGGGCAGATCCGTCCGGTCTACAACCTGACATCGGCGCGGCTGGTTCTCGGCCACACCGGTGAGCCGCAGGTCGTCAAGCCTGCGGAACTGTCCAAGATGCCCAAGGGTCAACCCATCGGCATCCCCGGTGCGCCCTATGCGACGCCGATCAACGGCACGTCGGGCACCTGGTCGGTGTGTGACACCGTCACCAAGCCCGAAAGCGTCACCCCGACCGTCGAGACCTCGGTGCTGGTCGAGCCGGTGGTCCTCAGTGGCGGCGTCGCGCCCATCCGCCCGGATCAGGGCGTGCTGGTCAAGTACCAGGACAAGACCTGGCTCATCACCAAGGACGGTCGGCATGCGATCGACCTGGCCGACCGCGCGCTGACCTCCGCCGTGGGAATTCCGGTCGGATCGAAGTCGGCGCCCATCTCGTCCGGCCTGTTCAACGCACTGCCGAACGTCGGCCCCTGGGCACTGGCCCCGATCCCGGCCGCGGGCGCGCCAAACAGCGTCGGCCTGCCGCCGAATCTGGTCAACGGCACGGTGTTCCAGACGGTCACCGACAACAGTAAGCAGCAGTACGTGGTGCTGCCCGACGGCGTCGCGAAGGTCAACGACACCACGGCGGCCGCACTGCGCGCCACGAACTCCTACGGGCTGATCTCGCCGCCGTCGGTGGAATCCAGCGTCGTCGCCAAGATCCCCGAGCAGACCTACACCTCACCTCTGCCGGCGAAGCCCATGACCATGCTGTTGCCGCAGGACGATCCGACGGTGTGCTGGGCATGGCAGCGCGAAGCCGGCGACCAGGGTGCCAAGACCACAGTGATCGTCGGTCGGCACCTGCCGATCCCGCCGAGCTCGATGGGCAACGGCATCAAGCAGATCAGCGGCGACGCCACCGTCTACATCGACGGCGGCCAGTTCATCCGGCTGCAGTCCCCGGACCCGCGGTACGGCGAGGCCCAGTACTACGTCGACGCCCAGGGCGTCCGGTATGGGATAGCCAACGACGACACCGCGAAGGCCCTCGGGCTCAGCGGCGCCGTCACGGCGCCGTGGCAGGTGGTCGGTCTGCTGATGGAAGGGCCGGTGCTGTCGAAGGAGGCGGCGCTGCTCGAGCACGACACGCTGCCGGCGGATCCGAAACCGCGGAAGGTGGGCGGCGGCAACGAGGCCGCGGCTCCGCCGCATCCGGGAGGTGCGTCATGACAACCAAGAAGTTCACCCCATCGATGAAGCGCGGTCCGCGCCTGACCCCGGGTGAGATCAACGTGACGCCGCCCGACGACCTGGGCATCGAGATCCCCGCGTCCGGCATGCAGAAGGCGATGCCGTACGTCATGGGTGGCGGCATGCTCGGGATGATCGCGATCATGATCTTCACCGGCGTTCGTCAGCTGTCGCCGTACATGCTGATGATGCCGCTGATGATGATCATGGGCACCGTCGGCTACATGGCCAGCGGCGGTGGCGGCGGCAAGAAGGTGCCGGAGATCAATGAGGACCGCAAGGAGTATCTGCGGTACCTGGCCGGCCTGCGGACCCGCGTGACATCGTCGGCCGACGCGCAGGTCACCTTCTTCAGCTACCACGCGCCGCATCCCGAGGACCTGTTGTCCATCGTCGGCACCCAGCGGCAGTGGTCGCGCAGCGTCAGCGGCAACAACGCCGATTTCTTCATGGGTGCCCGCATCGGCATCGGCGCCCAGGCGGCGGTCGACCGGTTGCTCAAGCCGAACATCGGGTCGGACCTCGCGGGCCCGATGGCCGCGCCGCAGGCGCACCTGGAACCAGTCAGCCACATGTGGGTGACCAAGTTCCTGCGCACCCACGGTCTGGTGCACGACTGCCCGAAGCTGGTGATCCTCAAGAGCTACCCGACCATCGCAGTCGGTGGTGATCCGGAAGGGTCGCGCGGTTTGCTCGCCGCCATGATCTGTCATCTGGCGGTCTTCCATCCGCCGGACCTGCTCCAGATTCGCGTCCTGATGGACGATCTCGACGATCCCGATTGGGCGTGGCTCAAGTGGCTGCCCCACGTGCAGAGCCAGACCGAGTTCGACGATGCCGGACCCAAGCGCCTGGTGTTCACCAAGCCGGACGGGTTGGCCGATCTGACGGCGCGCGGTCCGCACAGCGCCGACGCACCGCCTTCCGGTCCCTACGTGCTGGTGGTCGACCTGACCGGCGGCAAAGCCGGCTTCCCGGTCGACGGCCGCGCGGGCGTCACCGTCATCACCAAGGGCAACCACCGGTCCGGCTACCGCATCAAGGTCAACCCCGACGGCTCATGTGAGGACCGCACGGCGTCCCAGCCATGGCGTGAGGTCACCACCGTGACCGACTCGGTGACCCCGACGTCGGCCGGTCGGTTGGCGCGCAAGCTCGCGGGCTGGTCCATCACCGGCACGATCATCGACAAGGGCACGCGCGTCCAGAAGAAGGTGTCGAGTGAATGGCACCACCTGGTTGGTGCCCGCTCGGTCGAGGAAGTGACGCCGCGGCGGTGGCGGATGTACTCGGATACGGATCAGGACCGGTTGCGGATTCCGTTCGGCCACCAGCTGAAAAATGGCGAGATCATGCATCTCGACATCAAGGAGGGCGCCGAGTTCGGTGCCGGTCCGCACGGCATGCTGATCGGTACGACGGGTTCCGGTAAGTCGGAATTCCTTCGTACCCTGATCCTTTCGCTCGTTGCGACGCACCATCCGGATCAGATCAACCTGCTGCTGACCGACTTCAAGGGTGGTTCGACCTTCCTGGGCATGGAGAAGCTGCCGCACACCGCGGCCGTCGTCACCAACATGGAAGAGGAAGCCGAACTCGTCGGCCGCATGGGCGAGGTGCTCACCGGTGAGCTGGACCGGCGGCAGAACATCCTGCGTCAGGCCGGTATGCAGGTCGGCGCGGCCGGTGCGCTGTCGGGCGTCGCCGAGTACGAGAAGTACCGCGAGCGTGGGGCCGACCTGCCGCCGCTCCCAACGCTTTTCGTCGTCGTCGACGAGTTCGCGGAGTTGCTGCAGAATCACCCGGACTTCATCGCACTGTTCGACCGCATCTGCCGCGTGGGCCGGTCGCTGCGCGTGCACCTGCTGCTGGCGACGCAGTCACTCAACACCGGTGGCGCCCGCATCGACAAACTGGAGCCCAACCTGACGTACCGAATCGCGTTGCGTACCACCAGCTCCGCCGAATCCAAGGCGGTGATCGGTACGCCCGAGGCGCAGTACATCACCAACAAGGAGAGCGGCGTCGGCTTCCTCCGGGTCGGCATGGAGGATCCGGTCAAGTTCAAGAGCATCTACACCGGCGGCACCTATGTGCCGACGGCAGCGGAGAACGACGACGGTGACGACGCGCCACGAGTGGTGGCGCAGAACAACTTCCGGATTCGGCCGTTCACCGCAGCGCCGATGGCAGATTCGGGAGTCGGACGATGACGAACACCGAACAGCGCGCGCTGCGTGAAGTGGTGCTGAACCAGCTGACGACCGGTGAGAGCCGCGCGTACAAGATGTGGCTGCCGCCGCTGCTGGATCCGATGCCGGTCAACGAACTGGTGGAGCGCGACCAGCGGGCCCCGCTTCGCTTCGGCCTCGGCATCATGGACGAACCGCGCCGCCACAAGCAGGAAGTGTGGGGCATCGACACGTCGGCGGCCGGCGGCAACATTGCGGTCGGCGGTGCGCCGCAGACCGGGAAGTCGACGTTTCTGCAGACGCTGGTGCTGTCGGCGGCCGCGACCCACTCCCCCCGCCAGGTGCAGTTCTACTGCGTCGACCTCGGTGGTGGTGGTCTGATGTACCTCGAGGACCTGCCGCACGTCGGCGGCGTCGCCACCCGTTCCGAACCGGACCGGGTACAGCGCGTCGTCGCGGAGATGAAAGCCGTTCTGCGGCAGCGTGAATTGACGTTCAAAGAGCTGCGCATCGGGTCGATCGCCAGTTACCGACAGTTGCGTGAGGACCCGAATCATCCGGCGTCGCAGGATCCGTTCGGTGACGTCTACCTGATCATCGACGGCTGGCCGGCGTTCGTCGGTGAGTTCCCGGACCTCGAGCCGGTGGTTCAGGACCTCGCCGGCCAGGGCCTGTCGTTCGGAGTGCACGTCATCATCTCGACGCCGCGCTGGACGGAACTGAAATCCCGTGTCCGTGACTACCTGGGCACCAAGGTCGAGTTCCGCCTCGGTGACGTCAACGAGACGCAGATCGACCGCATCACCCGCGAGATTCCGCCGAACCGCCCTGGGCGGGCGGTGTCGATGGAGAAGCACCACCTGATGATCGGGGTGCCCCGGATGGACGGGGTGCACAGCGCAGCCGACCTGGTGCCGGCCATCACCGCGGCCGTTGACCACATCGCGTCGCTGCACACCGACATGGCTCCGCGGGTTCGCGTGCTGCCCGAGCGGATCTACCTGCACGAACTCGACCCGAATCCGCCTGGCCCGGAGAACGACTACCGGACTCGGTGGACGGTGCCGGTGGGCGTGCGCGAATCCGATCTCTCGGTGGCGTACAACCACATGTACAACACGCCGCATCAGCTCATCTTCGGTGCGCCGAAGTCAGGCAAGACCACCATTGCGCATGCGGTGGCGGAGGCGATCTGCAAGCGCAACAGCCCCGATCAGGTGCGGTTCATGCTCGCGGACTTCCGGTCTGGCCTCCTCGACGCCGTGCCTGAGACACATCTGCTCGCGGCGGGCGCCATCAACCGCAACATCGCCGCCCTGGAAGAGTCCATCAAGGCGCTGGCGGTGAACCTGAAGAAGCGGCTGCCGCCACCGGACCTGACGACGTCCCAGTTGCGCTCGCGGTCGTGGTGGAGCGGTCCGGACGTCGTGCTGCTGGTCGACGACTGGCACATGATCGTCGCCGCCAGCGGTATGGGGTCGCCGATGGCGCCATTGGCTCCGCTATTGCCGGCCGCCGCCGATATCGGTCTGCACATCATCGTGACATGTCAGATGAGTCAGGCGCACCGGTCCACGATGGACAAGTTCGTCGGTACCGCTTATGGCGCCGGAACGCCGACGATGTTCCTGTCGGGCGAGAAAGCGGAGTTCCCGTCGAGCGAGTTCAAACTCCGTCGTAGGCCCCCTGGCCAGGCGCTTCTGGTGTCACCGGACGGTAAGGAGGTCATCCAGGCTGCCTATGTTGATCCTCCGGCGGAATAAGTGTAGGTAACCCCCCAAAACCCTCGGTAGTATCAGTTTCAGACGTTCAGCAACGCTAAACGCCCGCTGATCGGCCTAGGGGGAACGGGGGTTCCGTGGGGGATCTTCAATTCTTATCTGTGCCGTTCGCACAATTCCATACCGCGATCTTGAATTGGTAAGGAGAAAAGAAATGCAGCCTTTGCAACATGAAGAGGGCGCGATCGGCGTCGGCACGCAGGTTGTCGCCAACGGAGCGCGTGGCATTGCGACCGGCACTGCCACCATGACGGAGGCCAGCACCCTGGTCCCGGCCGGTGCAGACGAAGTGTCGCTGCAGGCCGCCATGGCATTCGCCGTCGAGGGGGTCGAGGTCATGGGCATCAACGCCTTCGCCCAGGAAGAGCTGGCGCGTGCTGGCGCAGCGTACGTCGAGGCGGGCGCCATGTATGAGGCCACTGATGTGGCCACGTCAGCGACCCTGATCTAGCCACCGCGTACGACGAGCCCACACAGAGCCTGAGGACAGCAAATCATGGGGCTTCCCGCCATGCCGGCGATGTTCTACGGAGCATTCCCGCCGGAGATGAACACCGGCCGACTCATGGCCGGTGCAGGCCCTGCGCCGATGCTGCAAGCAGCTGCAGGGTGGGAAGCGTTGGCCGTCGCGCTGGAGACGCAGGCGGTGGAGCTTGCCGCCAGCTTGGCGGAACTGAGCGCGAACTGGTCCGGCATGGGCAGTGAACGAGCCGTCACGGCAACCTCACCGATGGTGACGTGGCTGCACACTACTGCTATGCAGGCACAGAAGCGCGCGATGCAGGCGTTGGCACAGGCGGAGTCATACAGCTTGGCCTTGGCCACCACTCCGCAGCTGCCGGAGATCGAGATGAACCACGTCACGCACGGCGTGCTCGAGGCCACGAATTTCCTGGGTATCAATACGGTGCCGATCGGCTTCAACGAGGCGGACTACGCGCGCATGTGGGCGTTGGCGGGCTCGGTGATGGAGACGTATCAGGCCGAGACCACCATGAACACGCTGTTCGAACCCATTCTGCCGCCAAAGCCCATCGTGATACCTGGGGTCGGCGAGGCGACGGAAGCGGCGATTGTCGCGCGAGCCGCGATGGGGGTTTCGGAGGCAGTGGCGCGCAACTTGGTCATCTCGCAGGTAGCGAGCCAGTCGGCGATCGAAGACGCGGCGCTGATGGTGGGAAATGCCGCTGCCCAGGCGAATTTCGCGGGACAACGTGCGCAGGGACAGGCATCCAAAGCGGAATCGGCAGCGCAGCGTGCCAGCGAGCAGCAAGACAAAGGCCAGCAGGGCGCGCAGATGATGATGCAGGTGGTCTCGCAGGTCGGATCGCAGGCCGCGCAGCTGCCGCAGCAGCTCGGTCAGCTCATCACGCAGCCAGTTCAGCAGTTGAGCCAGCCGATGCAACAGGTGACGCAGATCTTCAGCCAGCTGGGCAGCAGTTTCGGTCAGAACAACGGGCCGCAGATCGGCCTGATGGGCGCCAGCCCCTTCTCCAATCACCCGCTGGCGGGTGGCTCGGGCGCGACATCGGGTGCCGGCCTGGTGCGTGCTGCGTCACTGCCCGGAATGGGCGGTTCCGCACCGCGGACGCCGCTGATGGCCTCGCTGGTCGGTGGTCTCGGGGGCCCCCCGACCGCTTCGCTCGAGGCGGGTGCGGCGGCGGGTGCAGGAGGTGCCGGCAAGGCGCCGGTGAGTAGTGCCGGTGGGGCCGGTGGCGGAATGCCTGGCCGCAAAGCAGAGAAGGGCGGAGGGACAAGGGAGGCCCTCAAAGCCCCCGGGGTTCTGGTTCAGGACCTCGACGACGATGACGACGACTGGTGAGTTGTCGCGTCACACAAAGGCTTCCGGCCCAGGGGGGTCGGCAAGGACTCGCCATTCCCGTGGTGAGGACACAGGAAATAGAAAAGGTGATCCAGCATGACGAGCATGAATACAGATGCCGAAGTCCTCGCCTCAGAGGCAGGTAATTTCGATCGCATCGCGGGCGAGCTGAACGGCGTGAAGACCCACGTCGACGCGGTGGCGGGCCAGCTCGCGACGCACATGAAGACGCCCGAGGCGGGCATGGCGGCCCAGGCTGCATTGACTCGCTTTGACGAGGCCATGACGGCGCAGCTCAAGGAGCTGGCCGACATCTCCGCCAACATCCAGACTGCCGGCGTGCAGTACACCGCGACCGATGCCGACGCCGGGTCGTCGCTGTCGAGCCAGATGCAGATCTAGCCAGACCCAACCACCACGTACAACGACTCAGAAGCGGAGAAGACAAAATGGCACAGGACTGGAATTTCGCCGGCATCGAAGGAAGCGCCGGCGACTTGGCTGGTGCGGTGAACACGACGCACGGCCTGCTGGACGAGGGCAAGGCCTCGCTGGCGAAGCTGGCTTCGGTGTGGGGCGGCTCGGGTTCGGAGGCTTACCAGGCCGTCCAGCAGCGGTGGGACAACACCGCGATGGAGCTCAACAATGCGCTGCAGAGCCTCGGGCATGCGGTCAGCGAGGCCGGTGGCACCATGCAGTCGACCGAGCACGGCGTCACCGGATTGTTCGGCTAGGCGATCGGCACGACGCAACACAGGAGGTGGGCAGGTCGGCGTAGGGTCGACTCTGCCCACCTCATGTGCGTTCCAGGTGTAATCCCCACACAATCGAGAGGTACTCATGTCCGCCGACTATGACCGGCTTTTCAACAACTCGCCGGGCCAGGCCGACAACGAGGAAGCCACGCGAACCGTCGACCACGCGACCCTTGCTGCCGCCGCGCAGATGTCTGCCTCCGCGGCCGCTGCCTCGGCTGCAGGGGCCGAATCGCCGTCGGGCCCGCCCGTTGCCGGCCAGCCACAGCAGCCGCCGGGCATGGTCCCGCCGCCGCGGCCGTCCGAAGTGACGACTCAAATGCCGCCTACGCCACCGCAATTCATGCAGAACGGCCTCATGCGCTCGCCGCAGGGCGCGCCGATGGCAGGCGCGCAGTACGAGCAGCCGCAGCACGCGCCGATGATGATGCCTCCCCCACCGCGGCACATGCAGCCGCCGCCGCAGCACTACGCCATGGATCCCCAGGCCGATATGCAGTGGACCGAGCAGCACATGCCGGATCAGACGTCGGCCGCCACCATCGGCGACCACCGCGCCATCGACGCGCTGTCGCACGTGGGTGTGCGGGCCGGGGTGAAGATGCCGTCGCAGCGTGGTTGGCGCCACGTGCTCTACCTGCTGACGCGGATCAACTTGGGCCTGTCGCCCGACGAGCTGTACGAGTTGGACCTCTACACCCGGATCCGACGTAATGCCCGCGACTCGTACCAGATCGGTGTGCTGGGGCTGAAGGGCGGCGTCGGCAAGACGGCTGTCACGGTCACTCTGGGTTCTGTCATGGCGAAAGTCCGCGGTGACCGAATCCTGGCTGTCGACGCCGATCCGGACGGCGGCAACCTGGCCGACCGGGCCGGCCGGCAGTCGGCTGCGACCATATCGGATCTGTTGTCCGACAAGGAACTTGCGCGCTACAACGACATCCGCGCGTACACCAGCATGAACGCCTCCAACCTCGAGGTGCTGTCATCGGCCGAGTACAGCGTCGCGCGCCGCGACTTCAACGAAGAGGACTGGTCGGCTGCGGTCAAGATCGTCTCGCAGTACTACAACCTGGTGCTCGCCGACTGCGGCGCCGGGTTGTTCCACCAGGCATCGCGAGCCGTGTTGTCGACCGTGTCCGGCTTGGTGATCGTCGCCAGTGCCTCGATCGACGGTGCCCGCCAGGCTGCGGTGACCATGGACTGGTTGCGCCAGAACGGATATCAGGATCTGCTGGGCCGGGCGTGTGTGGTCATCAACCACGTGACGCCGGGCAAGACCAACATCGACGTCGACGACCTGGTGCAGCAGTTCGAACGCCACGTGCCCGCCGGCCGCGTCGTCGTACTGCCGTGGGACAAACACATCGCCGCCGGTTCCGACATCCAGTTCGACCTGCTGGGCAAGACCTACCAGCGGCGCATCACCGAACTCGCCGCGGCGCTGTCCGACGACTTCGACAGGCTCGAGCGCCGGTGACCGCATCGGCCGGCCCCGCAACCGCTGCGCCCGCCGCGGCAGCTGACAATCCGACAAGGCAGTCGACCACCCGGGTCACCATCCTGACGGGTCGACGCATGACCGATCTGGTCCTGCCGGCATCGACGCCGATCGAGACCTACATCGACGAGACGGTCAACGTCCTCGCTGATCTGCTCGACGACACCCCGGCCGATGTGCTGGCCGGGTTCGACTTCAAGGCTCAGGGCGTCTGGGCGTTCGCGCGTCCGGGGTCGCCGCCGTTGAAGTCCACCGAGTCGCTCGACGACGCCGGGGTCGTCGACGGTGCCCTGCTGACCTTGGTGTCGGTGAGTCGGACCGAACGCTACCGGCCGCTGGTCGAGGACGTCATCGACGCCATGGCGGTGCTCGAAGAGTCCCCGGAGTTCGATGGCGCCGCGCTGAAACGGCTTGTCGGACTGGCCATCCCAGTCGCGACGCTCGCAGTCGCTGGTGCGTCGTTGTGGTCGTGGTCGCAGTCCGGCCACGGCTGGTGGTGGCCGGTCGCGCTCGGCCTGTTGGGCGCGCTGGTGTTGGGCGGCAGCTTCGTTGCCAAGAGCCGCTACGACAACGTCGATCTGTCCGAGAGTCTTCTCGTGGCGTCGTTGCCGCTGTTGGGTGGCGCGGCCGCTTTGGCGGTTCCGCTCCCTCGGGGCATCAACGACATGGGTGCGCCGCAGCTCGCCGGTGCGGCGGCGGTGATTCTGATCGTCGTGCTTGCGACCCGCGGCGGACCGCGAAAGCGTGCCGCGGTGGCAGCCTTCCTGGCAGTCATCGCGGCCGCGGTGACGGGCGCCGCCATCGCTTACGGATATGGCGGGGCGTCGTGGGTTCCCGCCGGTGCCATCGCGCTCGGCCTCATCGTCGTGACCAACGCGGCGAAGCTCACTGTCGCGGTGGCGCGGATCGCGCTGCCGCCGATCCCCGCGCCGGGTGAGGTGATCGCGAACGAGGAACTGCTGGATCCCGTTGCCGCGCACAGCGATGTCATCGATGAGGAGTCGGCGACATGGCGCGCGATCATCGATTCGGTGCCCGATTCCGCGGCCCGGCTGACCGAACGCAGCACGCTGGCACGACAGCTGCTGATCGGTTTCCTGAGCGCCGGTGTCACGGTGCTGACCTACGGTGCCATCGCGATCGTCGTGCAGGGACACTTCTTCGTGCATTCGCTGATCGTCGCGGGACTGGTGACGGTCGTCTGCGGCTTCCGGTCGCGGCTGTATGCCGAACGCTGGTGCGGCTGGGCACTGTTGGCGGCGACGGTGGCCATCCCGACCGGGGTGATGATCAAGTTGGTCTCGTGGGATGCCGACGGCGCCTGGCTGGTGATCGTGCTGTACGTGGCCCTTGCGCTGGTGGCGCTGATCACCGTCGGCGCGACGGACGGCGTTGGCCGCGTGTCGCCGGTGACCAAGCGGATCTTGGAGCTGACCGACGGTGCGGCGATTGCCGCGGTGATTCCGTTGCTGCTGTGGATCGCCGGTGTTTACGACAGCATCAGAAACATCCGGTTCTGACAGGGTTTGTTCGGTCGCGCGGCGGGTGACACCGCCGCGCTGTCGCCATGTTGGCGCCCGTACCGTGTCTTGAGTAGTCAATATTTAGGGAGACCACGATATGTCCGAAAATCACGAGGCCGGCCCGGCGAGTGAGCAGCCGCCGACGGCCGGTGATCTCGAGGAGAAGACCCAGTTCGTCGATCGGTCGGCGTTCCAGTCGCCGAGCGCAGCCGTTGCGGGGACGGGCGACCAGACCCAGGTCGTTCCCTCGACCGCAGCCGCCCCCGAGACGGGTGACCAGACTCAGGTCGTTCCGCCGACCGTCGCGACCCCCCAGTGGCAGCCGCCGCAGCCTCCCGTCGCGCCGAACCCTTACGGCCAGCAGGTGCCGCCCGCGGCCCCGCAGTGGCAGCCGCCGCAGCCGAGCTATCAGCCGCCGCAGCCGCAGTTCGGCCAGCCCGGAGCACCGGTGCCACCGCAGCCTGAGCAGCCGTGGAACCCCGCGGGTTCATCTATGCCGCCGCCCCCGCCCGGGTTCGGCGCTCCGACCTACGGTGCCCCCGGGTTCGGCGCTCCGGGTTTCGGTGCTCCGGTTCCGCCACCCGGATTCGGCCCGGGCGGTACCCAGCCTGGTTTCGGCGCACCCCAGCCCGGTGGATACCCCGGCCCGGGTGGACCGCAGTTCGGCGGACCGCCGGGTCCGCAGCAGACGCCCGTCGACATGGCCAAGTCGCTGCTCACCAAGGGTGATTCGTTCATCTTCCGGTTGATGACGCGCGGTGTCCGCGGTGAGCTGATCCAGCAGCCGTGGTTCCAGAACATGCGGAACAACCCGCAGGGTTCCAACCAGTTCGTGTATCTCGGCTACGGCGGAGCGGTGCTGATCGGGTTGTTCCTGAGCCTGTTCGGTGGCATCGGATCGCTCATCGCCAGTGTGGTCTGGCTCGGGTTGGCCTACTGCTTCCTGGCCCTCGGCACGAAGCTGGCAGCGCAGTTCGTGGCCTACGGGATTTGCGGTGTGGGTGCGGTGGCAAGCCTGCTGGGTCTGTTGTTCGGCATCATCGGCCTGGCGGGAGTGAGCGGCAGCCCCTACATCAGCGGTACCCTCACGGCAATGCTGATATTGGCTGTGGTGATCAACGGTGTCATCGCAGTTGTGCTGGGCTACATCGGAATTCAGGTCCACAAGGGCATTCAGAAGATCGCTACCGGTCAGTTCTGACGGCCCGACGATGAACGGTGCACCCTGACATCGGGGTGCACCGTTCGCTGTTCTGGAGCTGCCGGCAGGCCATAGTCTGGACCGAACGTCAGGGGGCACGATGACAGGCGATTTCGGATTGCGGGTGATGCGCGGAACGGCGCTGCGCCGCTCGGTGGCGGTATGCGCGGTGACGCTGCTCGCCGGCTGTGCGCCGACCGTCGCCGGCACCGCGGTGTCGCCCGTCAACGACCCCTTCCACGTCGCCGACCTCCCGGCCAAGGATGGTCCGAGTGGGTTGCGCGACAACGCGCCCGCAGCGGTCGGCAAGGTACAGAACACCAACAACAGCGACGTCGACCGACTGGCGTTGCAGGCGATCAACGACATCGCCGAGTACTGGCAACACGACTACAGCGCATCGGGTTTGAAGGGCTCGTTCAAGCCCATCGAGAAGTTCCTGTCGTACGACGCTCGCGATCGGAACAGTCCGGAGGCGTGCGAAGAGGACACCGCCGGGCTGGTGAATGCCTTCTACTGCCCCAGTGAGAAGCTGATGGCCTGGGACCGCGGCATCATGGTGCCGACCGGGCGAAAGTACTTCGGCGACGTCTCAGTCGCCGGTCTGATCGGGCATGAGTACGGCCACGCGATCCAGTACATGGCGAAGCTGGTGACCCGCAGTACGCCCGTCATCGTCCGTGAACAACAGGCCGACTGCTTTGCCGGCGCGTATCTGCACTATGTCGCGGCCGGTGATTCCAAGCGGTTCATGATGAGCACCGGCGACGGCCTCAACCATGTGCTCGCCGGACTGATCACCGTCCGGGACCCAACGCTGGGACCGCACGACGACGACATGCTCACCGACGGCCACGGCACCGCGCTGGACCGGGTCAGCGCGTTCCAGCAGGGCTTCACCGTCGGACCGCAAGCCTGCGCGGCCATCGATCTGAACGACATCAAACAGCGCCGCAAGGGCCTGCCGATGGAGCTCGAAGATGAGCCGACGGACGACGATCACCGGTCCGCCGACCTGCCCATCGACAAGGACACGATCGGCACCCTGGTCGAGTTGCTCGGGGTGATCTATTCCCCGAAGCAGCCCCCGAAGCTGACATACGGTCCGGCGAAATGCGATACCTCGCAAGGTGATTCGCCTGCTTCATACTGTCCGTCGACGAACACGATCTCGGTGAACCTGCCCGCCCTCCAACAGATCGGCACACCGGCTGACATGGCCGAGAAGACTCTGATCCAGGGTGACAACACGGCGTTCTCGATCGTCGTGTCGCGGTACATGATGGCGCTGGAGAACCAGCGTGGAGTCAAGCTGGACGACCCGACGGCCGCGTTGCGCACAGCCTGCCTGACCGCGCAGGCCCAGCGTCAGATGGCCAAGCCGCATGACCTGCCCAGTGGTGCCAGCCTGCAGTTGACCGCCGGTGACCTGGACAAGGCCGTCGCCGGGCTGCTGACCAACGGATACGTCGCCACGGCGGTCGATGGGCAGGGTGTGCCGGCCGCGTTCACCCGGATCGCGGCGTTCCGGGCCGGGCTGGCCACCGACGACGAGGGCTGCTACAAGCGCTACCAGTGAGGAGAGTGCATTCGTGAGCTCCGTCCCGCCGCTCATCGTGACGCTCGGCGGCGCCATGTTCACCTTCCCGCCCGGCAAGGAGGTCACCGTCGGCCGTGGCGAGGCCTCGGATGTCAGGATCCCGGACGCCGGCCCCGGCGCCAAGCACGTGGTGTCCCGGTTGCATCTGATCATCCGGGTGGACCCCGGTGTCGGTCAGTGGGTGGCAATCGACAAGTCTCGCAACGGGATCTTCGCCAACCGGACGCGTGTGCCGTCGGCGGTCATCAGTGACGACCTCGTGCTGGCCGTCGGAGCTCCCGACGGGCCGCAGCTCCACTTCCGTACGGCGACCCAGGTCATTCCGGTCGCCAAGTACCGGCAGCCACCGGCGCAGACGGCGCCACCGCGCCCGACGCAGCCGATTCCTCAACCGCCACGGCCGGTTCCGCAGCCGCCGCCTGCACCGCCGCGCCCGCCGGCACCCGCCCCACAACGCTCGTCGGGGCCGCCTGCGGGCGCCGTCACCATCGGGCGGCATTCGACAGCGACCATCAGGGTCGACGATTCGTTGGCCTCCCGGATCCACGCCTACCTGATGCCCGCCCCGACCGGAACCCAGTTGTACGACAACGGTTCGGGCAACGGCACTTTCGTCAACGGTCACCGCGTCGAGGCGGTCACGCTGCGTCCCGGGGACGTCATCACCGTCGGCAACACCGACCTGGTGTTCACCGGCGGTACCGCGGTCCAGTCGCGGCAGGCGGTTGCGACCGGTGGCATCGAGGTACGCCAGGTCGGCCTCGCCATCGAGGGCCACCAGCTGCTGACCAACGTGGCGTTCGACGCTCGGCCCGGCACTCTTACGGCGGTGATCGGCCCGTCGGGCGCAGGCAAGTCGACGTTGATCAGGCTGCTCGGCGGCGTCACCAAACCCACGTCCGGGCAGGTCACCTTCGACGGACACGACGTGCACGCACACTATGCGTCGTTGCGGTCTCGGATCGGGATGGTGCCGCAGGACGACGTCGTCCATCGGCAATTGACTGTCAGCCAGGCGTTGAACTATGCCGCCGAACTCCGGTTACCGCCCGACACGAGCAAGGATGATCGCCACGCGGTGGTGGAGCGGGTGCTCGCTGAGCTCGAGCTCACTGCACATCGCGACAAGAGAGTGGACAAGCTTTCGGGCGGGCAGCGCAAGCGCGCTTCGGTGGCGCTCGAATTGCTCACCGGCCCATCCCTTTTGATCCTCGACGAACCCACGTCAGGTTTGGACCCGGCGCTGGACCGACAGGTCATGCAGATGCTGCGCCGATTGGCCGATGCCGGGCGCACGGTGCTGGTGGTGACGCACTCGCTCACCTACCTGAACATGTGCGACCAGGTGCTGCTGCTGGCACCCGGCGGCAAGACGGTCTACGCGGGGCCCCCGCAAGCGGTTGGATCAGCGATGGGTACCCAGGACTGGGCGGACATCTTCGCCTGGGTCTCGGCCAATCCCGACGCGGCGCATGCGGTGTTCCTGCAGAACAATCCGGCCGCCAACCGACCGGCCGCGCCGCCGGAGCCCGCCGGCCCGCTCGGCGCCCCGGCCCGCACCAGTACCGGCCGTCAAATGCTCACCGTTGCGCGCCGGCAGTTGCAACTGATCTTCGCCGACCGGATCTACACCAGCTTCTTGCTGCTGCTGCCGTTCATCCTGGGCGCGATGTCGCTGATTGTGCCGGGGGACACCGGATTCGGGATGGCTACGGTGGGCCACTCACCCAATGAACCGAACCAGTTGCTCATCGTCGCCAACATCGCGGCAGTGTTCATGGGGACCGCGCTGACGATCCGTGATCTGGTCGGCGAGCGCACCATCTTCCGCAGGGAGCAGGCGGTCGGGTTGTCGGCCGCCGCGTACCTCTCTGCCAAAATCGTTGTCTACAGCGCATTTACCGCCATTCAGACAGCGATCGTGGTCGCGATCGTGGTGATCGGCAAGGGTGCGCCCACCCAAGGGGCATTGCTGTTGGGCAGCCCGACCCTGGACTTCTATGTGAGTCTGACTGTCGCAGCCATCGTTTCGGCAATTCTGGGTCTGCTGCTGTCCTCTCTGGCGCGGTCCAGCGAGCAGATTCTTCCGATGCTCGTCGTCGTCATCATGTTGTCGATCGTGTTCTCCGGCGGCATGATTCCTGTCACCGGACGTGTCGGCCTGGATCAGGCGTCGTGGTTCCTGCCGGGGCGGTGGGGTTTCGCCGCGTCTGCGAGCGTGGTCGACCTGCTGAAGATCGCCCCACTCATGTCGGTCGACGATCAGCTGTGGCACCACGAATTGCGTTGGTGGGCGCTCGATATCGGTGTGCTGGTGCTGCTGGGCGCAGTTGCCGGGTTCGTGGTGTACCGCCGGCTTCGGCTGCCGGGTGGCGGCGCTGAATCGAGTGCGCCGAAAGCAGCGATGATCGTGGGCGCAGTGGTCCTGGCGGTGGGGTTTGTGGCCGGTATGACGTACCTGACCCGCGACTCCGGAAACCGGCCGACGCAACCGACGGCACCCGCTGCGCCGCCCAAAGCTGCTCCCCCGGGGCACCGCATCGATCTGGCGAACCTGCTCCCAGACGGCAAGGCGGTGAGCGCCGTCATGCAGTCGCCGCCGATGGCGACGGCGACCATCGTCACTGCGGAAACTCCGCGAGCAGGGACAGCCACTCCCCCGCCGTGCGCCGGTGTGGCGGACGCGGGCAGCGCCACGACCTTCGCCCCGGGCTTCACCGGGATGTCGGGTATGGAACTGCACAACCCGGCGGACCCGAACACATGGGTCGTCGCATATGCGACTGGCTACCCGGGGCCCCAAGCGGCAGAACGGATTCCGGCCACGGCGACGTGGTCGGGCTGTGCGAATATCCCGGTCACGTTCACGGCCGACGGCCAGCCGCCGCGCCCACTGGCCGTCGGTGCCGTCGCCGCTGACAAGGGCACTCTCACTGCGATGTTCACCGAGCCGGGGCGCAGCTGCCAGCACGTGCTGACCACCAAGGCTGATGTGGTGATCGACGTCTTGGCGTGTAGCCCGGGCGGCGGCACGCAGGCGGCCGAGCTGGCCAAGCAGATCGCGGACAAAGTCAGCTGACGGGAAGGATCAGATGAATCCCTGGCGTACTGGAATGCTCATCGGAGCGGTGGTGGTTGTCGCGGCGGGTTGTTCGGTCACTGACCGGAAAGTATCGGGCTCTCCCACGACGGCCACGGGTGCTGCTTCCCCAACGACGTTGACATCAGCTGTAGTCAAACCGATCGATGATGCCGGCCTGCCGAGGCTGTTGGGCTCGCCCTCGGAGATCAGCGACTTGGTGGGCGTCGCGATGACGCCGGAGGCGATCTTCAGAAAACCGGATACGAAGCTGCGGGTGGAACCGATTCGCTGCCTCGAAGCGGTCATGCCGGCTCTCGACACCATTGGGTACTACGGCCGAACAGGTTTCGCTGGGCAGCTTCTTCACGGGGATCAGCATGCTCAAGTGGTGCAGGTGGTGGCCGCATTCTCGACGGACGCGGAGGCGGCGGACTTTCGTGAGGCGACTACCGGACATTGGAGGTCGTGCCAGAACCAGCAGGCGACTGTCACGGGCGGTCGGGTTCCCCTGACGTATGCGTTGGAAAGAGTTGAATCGGTCGATTCCGTCGCGAGCGTTCCGGTGTCGGGGACAGCCAGCGATGGGACCCGGGTTCCATGTCAGCACGCATTGGGTTCGCGCAGGAACGTGATCATTGACGTGCGGGTCTGTGCTCCGAACGTGGGAAACAAGGGGCGCGACCTGGTCGCGAAGATCGCCGCCGGCCTGTGAATCAGCGGATGACACTCATTAGCGGAACGAAGTTGGCGTTGAGATACTCGGTAGCCAGGTAACCGCCGGGATCGGCAAGTGCTGCAACGCTATTAGGGTCATCCACGATGATCATCGATCCGCGGTAGGCGGCCAATTGGTAGGGAAGTCCCGCTGCCCCACCGTTGCCGGCGGCTTTGTCGGTGCGCACGACCACCAACACTTCACTGTGAATCAGGAACAATTTGCCGAGGTCTGGCATCGACCGGGTTGAACTACTATCACCTGGCTTGCGACGCAAGTCGGGGTCGTAGTTCAAACCGAGCGAATTGAGATAATCCGCCGCATTGGATGGCGTCAAGGTCTGAGTGACGCCGTCGTCCGACACGTGGATCACCTGGACGCTTTTCCCTGCGGCTCGCGGATTCTGGTTCTTCAGATCGGTCTGCTGGGACGACACCTGGTCGATCAGGGTGTCGGCGTCCTTGTCACGGCCGACGATCTTGCCGATCCATTTGAGCTGGGTCTGCCAGTTCCATGCCCGGCTGGTGTCTTTCGGCTGCGTCACCGTCGGCGCGATGGCCGCGAGGCGTTGGTAGGTCGCGTCGTCGATGTCGCCGGTCGCAATGATGACGTCGGGTTTGGCGGCCTGGATGGCGCTGGTGTCGATGAAGCCGACGGTGTCCTTGACCGACGGGTTTCCGGTGATCTTGGACTGCAACCACGAGGGTAGGGACGTACCTGCGCCGGCGATCGCCACTGGTTGCAGACCGAGCGACAGCACGGCATCGGCGTCGCCGGGGCCGAGGGCGGCGACAGCTGTTGGCGCCTTGGTGATTTCGGTGGTGCCGTGGGCGTGAATGAATGACTGCGCGGTGTACGCCGGGGCGCCGGGCTTGCCGGTCAGCATGATGGAGGCGACGACCGCGATGACGGTGATCACGGCAGCGACCGCGGCACCGATGACCAGTCGACGCTTGCGTGAACTCTTCTGTGGAGCCGCCGGGGGATGGGGTGCCGCCATCTGGCCAGGCAGCGGGCCACGTGGCGGGCCGGGCGGGTAAGGACCGCTGAACTGTCCGCTCGGGTAAGTCAGCACGCCGCTGGGTGGCGTTGGCTGACGGGGCGACCATGATTGCGGCCCCGGCCCCGGCCCCGGCCCCGGCCCCGGCAGTGGCAGCTGGCCGGGTGGCTGTGGCGCCGGGCCGGTGTTCGTGACGGCGGCCGTGGCCGCGGCCGCGAATTCCCGCGCAGTCTGGTAGCGGGCGTTGGGGTCCTTGGCCATGCCGCGGGCGATGACTTCGTTCAGCGCCCACGGCAGGTGGGGCACGCGGTCAGTGACGCGGGGGATTTCTCCTGTCACGTGTGCCGCGGCGATCGCGGCTATACCGCCGGGGAGTCCCCCGTACGGCGTCCGGCCGGTGAGCAGTACGAAGAAGCTGCAGGCCAGAGAGTAGACATCGGCACGCGAATCGACGTGCTGCCCGCTCAGTGCCTCGGGCGGGGCGTAGGCGATGGACGCCATCACCGAGCCGTCTGTGGTCAGGTGCGCGGCGTCGTCGAAGGCGCGAGCAATTCCGAAGTCCGCCAGGAAGACTCGTTCTTCATCGCCGGGATCTTCGGCGTTGGCCAGCAGAAAGTTGGCGGGCTTGACGTCGCGGTGCATGATGCCGCGCCGGTGCGCGTAATCGAGGGCCTTGGCGACTTCGGTGATGATGCGGGCTGCCCGCGCGGGTGACATCCGCCCGGACCGGACTTCCTGGTCGGCGTCGGTACCCGCGACGTACTGCATGGCGATCCACAGCTGACCCGCCTCGGTTTCGCCGCGGGAGTAGACGGCGACGATGTTCGGGTGGTCGAGCGTGGCGGCGACGTTGGCTTCGCGGAGGAAGCGCTCCCTGAACTGGCCGTCGCCCTGGATGGAAGTGGTGAGGACCTTCAGGGCGTCGCTGCGGGGCAGCTGGGGGTTCTTGGCCTTGTAGACCACACCCATGCCGCCAACACCGAGGACGGATTCGATGGTGTAGCCGGCCACGATGTCGCCGGGATTGAAGGTCGAGGTCATTGTGGTCCGATTATTTCGCAGTCAGCAGCAGATACTGGGACGCCATGCGTTGTGTGACGTCGAATGGCTGTAGCGACGACGCTGCGTATACCCATCGGTCCAGCGATGCAGAGCAGGAGTAGACCCGAGCCTTCACCTCAGCGACATCGGTTACCTGGCACTTCGCTGAGGGGAGGCCGGGCACGGCGGGACCCGGCTCAGTGTGGTTCTTGGCGTCTGGCTCGGCGAACTTTGGCGCCAGTTGCGTCGCGGCGGCGGCGTCTTTGGCCCGGTACAGGTGGGTGCCGCGCACCGAAACGATGTCAACGCCGGCTGCTGACAGGTCCACGCCCGTTTGCAGTGGGTCATCGCTGAAATGAAGAATGCCGCGGGGCCCCCATAGGCCCTGATTGCTCTTATGCTCCTTCGTGGGAACCGTCCGACTCAGCAGCCCTTCGGGATCGGTTTGCATAGTGGCGAACTGCGCTGGGTCGGTCGGCTGGAACTCATCGATTCGAGCAGACTGCAGATCCAGCGACTTAGCAACGAACTGTGTTGCGGTGTCGCGGTTTACGTCACTCGAAGCGTATTGATACAGCACGTATGGCCCGTGCGGAGTATAGGAGCTGACTGTGAAACTTCGCTCTGACGTGGTGGCCGCGTGCGCGAGTGCCTCGGGATGTCCTGGAATTGATATCGGTTGATTGGGCGAGGCTGGATCTATTGTCGGGGCCTGCGCCGCGAATTGGCGGGCAGCGTCGTTGGCCAGGTCGGCTGTTGGGAATCGCAGTACCAGAATCACCAACTGGTTGTCGTGATCTGCGCCGCGAATGGTTCCACGACCTGAGCCGAACCCGTTGATCAGCTGATGATCTTTGGCGATCTGCTTCATGGGACCGGGTTCGACGCTGTTCAGACGGTCGGCGTCGAGAAACAGGCCTGTTACATTTACCCCGATATTGACCAGAGTGGGATTGACTTCCCATGGTCCGACGACGAATTCACCCAGACGCTCCGCGTCGATGAGCCGTCCGGATTCTGCGCCCGGCTTCAGCGCCGGCCCCGGCTTGGGTGCCGTCGGGTAGTTCCCGGGGTTCAAGAGGCTGACGATGGCGTCACCAGGCTTGAACGAGGGGTCTTTCGTCGCGTCGCCGTTCGTCACCGTTGTGCAGCCGGCCAGCAGTGCCACTGCGACCGTCGCTACGGCCCACTTGGCGGTCTTCATGACGTTCCCCATCGTCTCCCGACTGCGCCGGCTCCCCGAGACGTTACGCAGTGACTCTCCGCGAACTGTACGCACTCGAGCGGCTGAGTGCCTCAGCCGCCGCGGCAACGGCCGGACGGCCTGAAGGCGGCCGAACGCGAGTTGAACCAGGTGTCGCTATTTCGCGGTCAGCAGCAGGTATTGGGATGCCATTCGTTGTGTGGCGTCGAACGGCTGCAATGAGGAGGCCACGTACACCCACCTATCGAACGACGCGGTGCAGTCGTAGACAAGCGCTTTCACTTCCGCATAATTGATCGCCCGGCACTTGGCCGTGGGCAGTCCGGGTACGGTCGGGCCAGGTTCGCTGGGGCTGCTACCGCCAGGCTCGGCGAGCTTCTGCGCGAGCTGCGCCGCCGCGGCGGCGTCTTTGGCTCGGTAGAGGTAGGTACCGCGTACCGAAACGACGTCGACGCCGGCTGCCGCCAATGCCGCGGTGGTTTGGACTGGGTCGTCTTCGAAATGAAGGAGGCCGTGTGGCCCCCACAAGCCCTGGTTTGCCTTGTGTTCCTTGGTGGGGACCGTCCTGCTCAACAGTCCTTCAGGATCGGTCTGCATGGTGGCGAACTGACTGGGATCGGTAGGCTTGAAATCGTCGATTCGACGCGCCTGCAGGTCTAACGCCTTGGTCGCCAGTTGCAATGACGCGTCGGGGCTTTCCTGTGCAGTGCCGCCTTGAATCAAGACATATGGGCCATGCGGCGAGATGATCGAGGTGGCGAAAGTTCCATCGGGCATGGTGGATTGGAGCGCCTGCGATTCCGGATGTCCGGGTATCGGGATATTGAGTTTCGTCGAGGGATCGTGGATGCGCGGGTGCTGCGTGTAGAAACCAGATGCTGCCGCAGCCGCTTCTTCGGGACTTGGAAAGCGCAAGACAGTGTTCTGCAGCCTGCGAAGGTGGTCTGCGTTTGCCGCCGTGTGGCGGCCGGAGCCGAACGCGTAGATCAAGTGCTGTTGTTGCGCCAGTTGGTCGAGCTCTGGTGACAGGAGCGAGCCGACGCTGAACAACAGCCCGGTCGAAATGAAGCCGACGTTCAGCAACTGCGGGTCAACTTCCCACGGCCCGACCACGTACTCGCCCATGCGTTCGCCGTCGATGATCCGGCCGCTCTCGGCCTCCTGCTTGAGTGCCGGTCCGGGCTTCGGCGTCGTCGGGTAGTTGCCTGGGTTCAGCAGGCTGACGATGGCGTCACCCGGCTTGAACGACGGGTCTTTCGTCGCGTCGCCGGTCGTCACCGTGGTGCAGCCGGCCAGCAGTGCCACGGCCGCTGTCGCCGCGGCCAGCTTGGCGATCTTCATCCAGGGACCGCTACGGCTGAGCGGGCGGATTACTGGCCGTGATCTCGGCGACCAGCTCGTTGAGGCGGGCCCGGTCGGCGTCGATGGACTCGGTGGCCTTCGCCGTCGCGTTGCCCAACGCCTCGTTGATGCGGGCTTCGACGGTGTCCGCGCCGAGGCGCAGGAGGCCGTCTTCGATGAACAGATCCGTCAGCCAGTGGTGGCCGTTGAGGGTGACCTCGACGGTCTTGGCTTCGTCGGTCGCGGTGAACGATTCGGTGTTCATCTTGGCGAGCTGCTCGTCCATGACCGACTGCAGGCGCTGGGCCTGCTGGAGAACCGCAGCGACCTCGGGGTGCATCTCGATCATTTGGTGTCCTTCTTGTCATCGATCTTGGTGCGACGCCGGTGTCCGATGACGCCGTCGGTGAAGGCACGGTCCTCCGTGTACAGGACCTCATCGGGCGACAGATTCGCGTTGCGCTTCTTTTCCTTGCCGCCTTCGCGGCCACCGCCGTGGCCGCCCATGCCGCCACCCATGCCGCCGCCCATACCGCCGCCGCCGACCGGTGGGCGGCCCGCGGCCTGGCTGGCGCCGCCGGCTGCCGCGCCGCCAGCGCCCACCGCAGGTGCGACGGCTGCCGGCTGCATGGGCTGGCCGCCCAGCCCGCCGCCACCGCCACCGGACCCGCCGCCCGCACCGCCGCCGGCGGATGCCGGGCTCACGCTGGGACCGTCGGGCAGGCTCGGCATCTCCGGCTTGTCGCCGCCCAATCCGCCGGGCATCCCGCCGCCCGGTGAACCCTGTCCGGATCCGCCCGACGGTGAGCCGCCACCGGAAGGTGAACCGCCAGAAGGTGATCCACCGCCCGCGGGCTTCTGCTCACCAGCAGAAGCCGGGCTGACGCTCGGCGATTCCGGCATCGACGGCGTCGCACCGCTCGGCGCCCCGCCGCCCGGGGTCCCGCCGCCACCGGACGGCCCACCACCGCCAGGTCCTTGGGGCGCACCCGTGCCCTGGCCGTCTTTCTTCGCCACATCCCCCGGCTTGACGGCAGGCCAGGCGTTCGACCCAAAGTTGGGTGGTGGCGGCGTCACGAGGGAACGGATCGTCGCCTGTTGTGCGTACTTGGCCCGCACGGTGTCGGATTCCTGCTGCTTCGTGGCGTGGCCGGTGAAGAAGTCGTATGCCGCTTGCCCGACTGTCGCGAGCACGCTGGCATTCTCGTAGTCCGCCACGTCCTGCATGCTGGGGTGCTCGGGTCGTCTGCCGCCATGGATCGCGGACAGGTCCATGGCCTGGATGGCCAGGTTGTTCGCCGCCTGGGCCATCGCCGTCAGCCACGTTGAGTAGTCCTTCAGCGCATTCTCTGCCGCTTCGGCAGCATCGCCTTCCCATTCGACGCCGGCCATATTGAACTTGCTGTTCAGTTCGGCCAGCTTCGTCACCACTCCGACCATTTGTGTGCCGAACTCGATCATCGAGGTGCCCTGGTCACCGCTGTTGATCTGCTTAGCGGCTACTTCCCAATCCATGCCGGGGTTACTGGGGTGCGATTCGGCCCCGCCGAGCGATTCGAGCATCCAGGGCAAGCTGCCGACCGGGTCTGCGGGCGCCGGTGCCGGGGGCAGATTGGGGGTGATGGGTGCACCTCCGCCAGCGCCGAGCTTGGTGGCATCGATGCCCGACTTCCCGGCCGCGTCGGCGGCGTCGTAGGCCGCGGCGGCCGCCCGCAGGCAGGCGGCCAGTCGTCGATTTTGAGCGCGCCCGGCCTTGAATGCGGCGTCGAGCTGCTGCAGGTTGTTCTTGAGGAAATTGGTGGCGTCCTGCGCGATTGCCAACTCGCATGGCGCTGTGGGTGCCGGCGGCAAGGTCGGCAGATCTACGTCAACTTCAGCTGCCTTGGCGTTCAGCGTCTCCGAGGAGACTTTCAGTTTTCCAGCCATCTACTTGCTCCCCCTTACTTCTCCAGCGCCATCTGGAACCGGCTCTCCTCGCGCGGGTTGATCAGCTGGATCGGCAGCTGACGGTGGCGCGGGGTGTCGATAAAGTTGTGGCGCAACAAAATTCGTGAAATACCCGGGTGTGGGCCGAGGTAGGTGGTGGCATTGGGCCATGCCACCTTCGGGACATTCCCGATCCGGGCATTGATGAATCCCGCGAATTCCTTGAACTGCGGTGCCAGGGTGACGACAGCGCCGGCCGCCGCCGAGCGCACCACGAACTGGGTGAACACGTGCGCGTCGCCGAGGTTGATCGTGGAGTCGACGTTGTCGAACGGCATGTACACCGGGTAGCGGTCGGCCGTCTCCCCCACCAGCACGCCGGCCGAGCCGATCGGCAGCTCGTAGTGCCGGTCGGTGATCGGGCTGAGCCCCTCCAGCGCGGCGCGCTGTCCACCGAACAGACACGAGAAGCCGCGCGGCGTCGTCGGCGTCGCCAGCGTCGTCAGCAGCACGGTCGCCGTCGGCGCCTGACCCGGCTTCACCCGGACCCGGGTGATCGTGTGGTCGGCACGGGCCGACCACCACATGTTGGGTCCGCCGGGTGCCGAGTAGGCCGCGGTAAATGTGCTGCGGCCCTTGATGGTTGACCACGTCTCGCGCTCGAAGCTGATCGCGGTTGCCCGGTCGTACTCCTCGAAACTGCGGGCGGGGCGGGCGTCGATGCCGTGGCTGGCCAACTGGTCGGCGATGCGGGTGGTGGTCGCCACCAGGTAGCCGGCCAGGCCGGCGACCCCGGTACCGCGGCGCAGGGCCGACCGGCGGGTCTCGTCGGGGTTGGCGCGCAACACGATCCAGGTCCGCCGATTGGCGGGCGCGGCGTAGGGGCCGACCACCTGCTCGTACAGCGCGACGACGCTCGACGGGGCGGTCTTGCCGACGCGGTAACCCGCCGAGACGATGTCCGCCTCGAGATCCGGTCCGTGCGCCGCGAGCAACTGCTCCACCAGTCGGGTGTCGAGGTTGTCGTCGGTGAAGGCCTCGCCATTGACGATCACCGTCGGGGTGAACGAGCGCGGCACCAGTTCGACAACCGAGACCAGGTGGTCACCCAGCCAGCGCACCGCGACGTGGTCGCCGGGCATGACCGTCGCGCCGACGGCCGGCTCCGAGGGAGCCGGCGGGGCCACCTTGCGGCGGCGCTGCCAGGCGAACATCGCGGCGATCCAGCCCGTCAGCCGCCGTCCGCGGATGGCGAGGACCGAGAACAGTGCGATCAGGACACCGAGGGTTATCCCGAGCCACAGCAGGTCGAAATGCATGCACAGCAGTACGACCGCGGGCACCAGCGTCGCGGCCCACAGCAGGTGCCCCGTGGTGAAGCGGAACCCGAAGTGCCTCATCGGCGCCTCAGCGCACGGCGAGTCACCGCACCCAGGCCGAGCAGCACGATCAGCGCGGCACCGGCCACGACGACCATCGTGATGGGTCCGCGGTCCGGCGGCGGGATGTACACCGGCGGCGGGATGCTCTTGACCTGGTAGGGCGCCTGCTTGGGGCCGGCGGGAACGTCCCACGTCAGCGCCGCCACCGGGTCGATGACACCGGCGCCGACGTAGTTGTCCACTCCCCCACCGGGATGCCGCGCCGTCGCGGTGATGCGGGTGACGATCTGTGCGGCGGTCAGGTCGGGGAAACGCTGCCGCAGCAGGGCCGCCAGACCCGAGACGTACGCCGCGGCGAACGACGTGCCGTTGATGGGGATGGGGCCGTCCTGTCCGTTCAGCGCGTTGACGGGATTGCCGTCGTAGCCCAGTGCGGTGTCACCTTCGGCGGGGGCGGCGGCACCGACCCAGGGGCCGGACATCGAGAAGTTGCTCGGCTGGCCCTGCGGCCCGATGCCGCCGACGGTCAGCACCAGCGGCGAGTACCAGGCCGGCGAGACGATGGTCTGCACCTGCTTCCAGCCCCGGGGGTCCGACGGCACGCTGACGTCCGGCGGCGGGTTCTGGGTGCAGTCCTGGCCGGTGTTACCCGCGGCCACGATGACCACGGCGTTCTTGACGTTCACCGCGTAGGCGATGGCGGAACCGACGCCGGTCTCGTTGATCGCCCGCGTGACCTTGTAGCAGGCGGCTTCCGAGATGTTGATGACCTGTGCGCCCAGGTTCGCCGCGTGCACGATGGCGCGAGCCAGGCTGCGCAGCGACCCGGCGGTCTGGGTGGTGTTCGGATCGTTGGGATCGCTGCGGGCGTCTTTCGGCTGGAATGCCTCCGAGGTCTGGCGCAGCGACAGGATGCGGGCTTCGGGGGCGACGCCGATGAACGCGTCCGTCGGTGCCGGACGGCCGGCGATGATCGAGGCCGTCAGGGTGCCGTGGGCATCGCAGTCCGACAGGCCGTTGCCGCCCTTGTCGACGAAGTCGCCGCCGGGCTCGGCGGGGACCCGCGGTGAGGCGTTCACACCGGTGTCGATGACGGCGACGGTGATGCCGGCTCCCGTCGCGAACTTCTGCGCCTCGGCGAGGTGCAGATAGTCGGCCGCCCACGGCTTGTCGGCGAAGTTCGTGTTCGGCAGCACGGTCGGCGCGGAGCAGATCTTGCGCTGCTCCATCGGCTGATCGGGGCCGGTGTCGTCGGGCGGGACTGCGCCGGGGTCGATGGCCGGCGGTTCGATGGCGAGTGCGGGCGGGGCGCTGGCGACAGCCAGCAGCAACGCAGCAGCTACGGCGGCTAGACGACGCACGAGCAACCGCCCCCACCATGGGGACGACCGCTCGTGATGTTCCGAGTCCCCCGTGACATTTTTCCCGCTACGACACCGCCGCGAACCGCGATGCCCTCCCCATACGCATGTAGCACGAATTCATACTAGTGGTGCGTAGTGGGGGCTCTGTGCGCTTTCTGTGGCTGCTGGGAGTGACCCCGAGCCGGGCGCGTCAGGCGTCGAGGTCCTGTGCCACCAGGTCAGCGACGGTTGCCAGGGCGGTTTCGTCGTCGGAGGCCACCGTCACCTGCGCTCCGTTGCCCGCCCCGAGCGTCATGATCATCAGTGCCGAGCCGGCGTCCACGGGTTCTCCACCGTCGACGGCCAGGGTGACCTGGGCACCGGAATTGATGACGGCCTCGGAGATGACGGCTGCCGGACGGGCGTGCAGGCCGATGGCGGATCCGACGGTGACGGTCTTGCTGGGCATTGCTTCTCCTAGTGATTGTTGGGTTATTGCTTGTTCGGGACGTTTCAGCTGCCGGCCGGCTGCAGAGCCGCGGTGGTGTCGACCGGCGGAAGCGACCGGCCCGCGCTCTTGGCGGCGATCACCGCGAGCGCACTGCAGACGGCGCCGACGACGACGGCCACCACGAACCAGATGAGGTTGCCGATGGCGAAGAAGACGAAGATGCCGCCGTGGGGCGCCTTGGAGGTCACGTCGAATGTCATGACCAGGGCGCCGGTCACCGCGCCGCCGAACATCATCGACGGGATGACCCGCAGCGGATCGGCGGCGGCGAATGGAATGGCGCCCTCGCTGATGAAGCACGCGCCGAGAAGCCATGCGGCCCGGCCGTTTTCGCGTTCGGGCTCGGTGAACAACCGGGGCCGGACGGCCGAGGCCAACGCCATGGCCAGCGGCGGCACCATTCCGGCGGCCATGACGGCGGCCATGATCCGCAGCGATGCGACGTCGGTGATGTTCAGCCCGGCGGCGGCGAAGGAGTAGGCGGCCTTGTTGACCGGTCCGCCCAGGTCGAAGCACATCATCAGGCCGAGGATGACGCCCAGCAGGATCAGTGAGCTGCCGGACATACTGCCGAGCCAGTGGGTCAGCCCGGAGGTGACCGCCGCCAGCGGACGGCCCAGCAGCAGGAACATCGACAGGCCGACGATCAGTGAGGCGCCGAGCGGGATCACCACCACCGGCATGAGGCCGCGGAACCACTGGGGCACCTTGAACGAGCTGATCCACAGGGCGGCGAACCCGGCGATGAGACCGCCGACGATACCGCCGATGAATCCGCCGCCCACCGTGACGGCCACCGCGCCCGCGGTGAAACCCGGTGCGATGCCGGGACGGTCGGCGATGGCGAAGGAGATGTACCCGGCGAGCGCGGGAACCAGGAAGCCGAAGGCCAGTCCACCCAAGGTGAAGAGCACGGCGCCGAGGTACTGCATCAGCCCGCCCGCCGGCAGGTTGGTCAGCGAGTTGGTGGTCGCGACGATGTGTGCGAGCGAATCCGATTGTCCGGCCGGCTTGTTGGCGATCTCATATCCCGCGAACAGGAAGCCCAGCGCGATCAGCAGGCCGCCGGCCGCTACGAACGGGATCATGTAGCTGACGCCGGTCAGCAGGATCTGGCGCAGGCGCGTGCCCCAGCCCAGCCCGCCGCGAGTATCGGTGGCGGTGGCCGCGGCGGTCTCGCCCTGGACCCGGGGGGCCTGCGGATCCTTCGCCGCGGCAACGGCTTCGGCGATCATGGTGTCGGGTTCGTTGATCGCCCGCTTCACGCCCGATGCGACGACGGGCTTGCCGGCGAAGCGCTGCTTGTCCTTGACGCCGACATCCGTGGCGAAGATGACGGCATCGGCGGCGGCGATGGTTTCGGCCGACAGCGGGGTGGACCCGGACGAGCCCTGGGTTTCGACGCTGAAGTCCACCCCGGCGCGGTCGGCGGCCAGTTTCAGGGCGTCGGCGGCCATGTAGGTGTGGGCAATTCCGGTGGGACAGGCCGTGATCGCGATGATCGAGGCCGCGGGCGCCGCTTCGGCAGCAGGTGCGGCGGGAGCCGGCGCCGCGGGTGCGGCTGCCGGTACGGGGGTGACCACGCTTTCGACGAGTTCGACCACTTCATCGGCGGTGCCCGCGGCACGCAGTTGTTCGACGAAGTCCTTGCGTACCAGCGCGCGGGCCAGGCTCGACAGCAGCTTCATGTGTTCGGCGCCACCGGAATCCGGTGCCGCGATGAGGAACGCGAGGTCGGCAGGGCCGTCAGGCGCGCCGAACGGGACCGCGGGCGCCAGGCGGGCGAAACCGATCGTCGGTTCGTCGACGTGGGGCGACCGGCAATGCGGGATCGCGATGCCGCCGGGAAGCCCGGTGGCCGACTGGGCTTCGCGCGCCAGGGCGGCCTCGACGAGTCCGTCTCCGTTGGTGGCGCGTCCGGTTGCGGCCATCCGGGCGGCCAGCAGTTCGATCACATTCTGCTTGTCGGGGCCGGCGTCGACGTCGAGTGCGACGAGGTCCGAGGTGATGATCGGCATGGGTGTTCCTTTTGAATAGAACGGATCAGAGGTGGGCGGAGGCGGACGTGACCGCCTGGACCTGAACGGCTTTCACGTCGAGCTGGTCGGGGCCGGGCAGTGCGGAACCCGGCAGGGCGGCAGCGGCGCTGCCGTACGCGACGGCCGTCTGCAGCCGCTGCGCCGGCGCGGCGCCGGCGATGGTGGCGGCGAGGTAGCCCGCGAGCGACGCGTCTCCCGCGCCGACGGTACTGCGCGGCACGATCGCCGGGGCCGTGGCTGCCCAGGTCCCGTCACGGTCGACCAGGACCGCACCCGCGCCGCCGAGCGTGACGAGCACGGTGCCGGCGCCGCGGTCGACGAGTTGCCGCGCGGCGGACACCACGGGCAGTGGATCGCCTTGCGCGGCAGCTTCTTCCAGTTCCGGTGCGGAGCGGCCTGTCAGCCAGGCCAGTTCCTCGGAGTTGGGCTTGATGAGGTCGGGTGCCGCGGTGCCGAAGGCTTCGGCCAGGGCGGTGAGCGGGCGTTCGGAGGTGTCCACCGCGACGCGGCACGGCAGGGCCGCCAGCCGGGCCACGATGTCGGCGTACCAGTCGTCGGGCACCCCGGGTGGCAGCGATCCGGACAGCACCATCCAGGTTGCCCCCGCCGCGTGGTCGCAGACGGCGGTGGTCAGGGTCGCCAGGGCGGCGGCATCCAAGTGGGCCCCCGGTTCGTTGAGTTTGGTTGTGGTGCCGTCTTTTTCGGTGATGGTGAGGTTGCTGCGCACGGTGCCCGGGATGGCGATGTTGTGGAATGGCACGCCGCGCGTCGTCAGCCCCGTCAGGATCGGGTCGTGGTCGGCGGCCGGCAGCAGGGCGAGGGTGTCGACACCGTTCTGGGTCAGCGCGCGAGATACGTTGACGCCCTTGCCTCCTGGTTCGGTGGAGACGGGGGTGAGGCGGTGCACCGCTCCTCTGGTCAGCGGCTCGTCGAGCGTGACGGTGCGGTCGAGGCTCGGGTTCAGGGTGACGGTGACGATCATGATTCGCTCTCCGCGCAGATGACGTCGACGCCGGCGTCGATGAGCTCCTGGCGCTCGTGGGGGCGGATGTCGGTGTCGGTGACGACGGTTTGAACGGCCGACAGCGGCGCGAAACTGACCAGGTCTTCCCGGCCGAATTTGCTCGAATCCGCTGTCACCACAACGTGGTTGGCGCAGTGGACCATGGCGCGCTTGATGGCGGCCTCGTCGCTGTCCGGGGTGGAGAAGCCGTGCCGGACGCTGATGCCGTTGGTACCGAGGAAGGCGACGTCGACGCGCAGGGAGTCGAGTGTCCGCAGGGCCTGCTCCCCCACCACGGCCTGGGTGAGGCTGCGGACGCGGCCGCCCAGCAACTGCAGGGACACCGTCGGGTTGGACGTCAGCTTCGCGGCGGCGGGAATGGAGTTCGTGATGACGACGAGGTCGCGGTCGGTGGGAATGAGCTCGGCGATGCGGGCGGTGGTGGTGCCGGCGTCGATCAGCACCGTCCCGCCGGTGGCGGGCAGCAGGGCGACGGCCGCGGCCGCGATGGCGGCTTTCTGCTGTGTCTGGGTGGAATCGCGCTGGACGACGCCCTGCTCGACGAGGTGCAGCGTGCGGGCCGGTACCGCTCCCCCGTGCACGCGCCGGATGACACCGGCCTTGTCGAGGACGTCGAGATCGCGGCGGACGGTTTCAGTGGTGACGTCGTAGGCCTCGGCCAGGTCGTTGACCGAGGCGCGGCCGTCGGCGAGGACTCGCGCGGCGATGGCTTGCTGCCGCTCTTCCGCGTACATGACCCTCCAATTGTGTGGGAATCCATCCGGTTCGATCTTTGTATTGTTTGTTTTACGCTTGGATGTGTTGACTTGTCAACGGTTCGGAGTAATCTACATCACATGAGCCAGACATTTGTGAGCCCGTCGCCAAGGGTCGTCGACGTGGAAACCAGCAGTGCCCCTGTAGTCCTTCGCGGAGTGCCCGCCGTCGGCGGAGTGCGGTACGCGCCGGTGCTGTGGCCGGGTGCCCGCCCCGCGCCGGAGGCCGACGACAGCGCCGCTGAGCTGGAAGAGCCGGAACGGGCGGGGGAGCGGGAACGCTTCGCGGCGGCCTCGTCGGCGGTCGCGGACCGGCTGCGGTCCCGGGCGGCCAAGGCGACCGGGGCCGCGGCGGAAGTGCTGACCACGACGGCGACGCTCGCGCAGGACCGGGCCTGGGCGGCGGCGACGGAGAAGCGCATCGCCGACGGCATGTCCGCAGTGCGCGCGGTCGTCGCGACGGCGGACCAGTTCGTCGAGATGTTCACCCGCATGGGCGGACTGATGGCCGAGCGCGTCGCCGACCTCAGGGATATCCGGGACCGGGTGATCGCGGATCTGCGTGGCCTTCCCGAGCCGGGAGTGCCGGTGCCCGACGTGCCGTCGGTGCTGTGTGCCGAGGATCTGGCGCCCGCCGATACCGCGGGGCTGGACCCCAACCTGGTGGTCGCGTTGGTAACCAGCCTGGGTGGGCCGACCAGCCACACCGCGATCATCGCCCGTCAGCTGGGCATCCCGTGCGTTGTGGCCGTTTCCGGGCTGGAGAAGGTGCAGCCGGGGACGATGGTGCTGGTGGACGGCACCAACGGCACCGTGGAGATCGAACCCGACGCGACCGTGGCCGCCGCGGCCGTGGCCCAGGCGCGCCGCGAGGCCGATCTCGCCGACAGCTGGCGTGGTCCGGGCGCCACCGCTGACGGACATCAGGTGGCGGTGCTCGCCAACGTGCAGGACGGTGCCGCGGCACAGGCGGCGGCCGAGACGCCGGCGGAAGGCATCGGTCTGTTCCGGACCGAATTGTGCTTTCTGAATCGGGATCTCGAACCGACCGTCGACGAGCAGGCGCAGATCTACGGGGACGTGCTGGCCGCGTTCCCGGGGCGGAAAGTGGTGGTGCGCACCCTGGACGCCGGTTCGGACAAGCCGCTGCGCTTCGCCGGGCATGCCGATGAGGCCAATCCGGCGCTGGGCGTCCGCGGCATCCGTATCGCGCAGGGCAATCCGGAGCTGCTGACCCGCCAACTGGAGGCCATCGCGGCTGCGGCTGCGGCGACCGGCCAGAGCCCGTGGGTGATGGCGCCGATGATCGCGACGCCTGCGGAGGCGAAAGCCTTTGCGGCGCAGGTGCGGTCCTTCGGTCTGACGCCCGGCGTGATGATCGAGGTGCCCGCCGCGGCGTTGTTGGCCGACCGGATTCTGCGGCACGTCGACTTCCTGTCGATCGGTACCAACGATCTGACGCAGTACACGATGGCGGCGGACCGGATGTCGGCCGACCTGGCGACGCTCAGCGACCCCTGGCAGCCGGCGGTGCTGGCGTTGGTGCACGCGGCGGCCAAAGCGGGTGCCGAGCAGGGCAAGCCGGTCGGCGTATGCGGGGAGGCCGCGGCCGACCCGGCGCTGGCGTGTGTGCTCGTCGGGCTGGGTGTGACGTCGCTGTCGTCGGCGGCGGCAGCGGTGCGCGCGGTCGGCGCCGCACTGGCCGGGGTGACGCTGGCGCAGTGCCGGGCAGCCGCGGAAGCGGCACTGGCCGCCGAGTCCTCGGAGGACGCCCGTAGCGCGGCGCTCGCTGCACTGGCAACGCATTGACCAGCGGATTTCGGTCGCACTAGCACCCGGAATTAATCGGACCATAGTCCGGTTATAGGTGACATGCCTGCTATCACCGCTGACACGATCAGCTTGCCGCGTATTGCTTCCGCTGCGCCGAGTGACACTGAACGCCCGGTGCGGTCCATCACCACCGGCCCCCGTGGCTATGAGGGCGAGGGTTTCCCGGTGGTCCGAGCTTTCGCCGGGGTCAGCCCGGCCGACCTCGACCCGTTCGTCCACCTGGACCAGATGGGTGAGGTCGAGTACGAACCCGGTGAACCGAGGGGCACCGACTGGCACCCGCACCGCGGGTTCGAGACGGTGACCTACATGATCGACGGCCGCTTCGCACACCAGGATTCCCATGGTGGCGGCGGTCTGATCACCGACGGCGCCACGCAATGGATGACCGCCGGGTCGGGCATCTTGCACATCGAGACGCCGCCGGCCGAACTGGTCGAGAGCGGTGGCCTGTTCCACGGCCTGCAGCTGTGGGTGAACCTGCCCAAGAAGGCCAAGTTCGCCGCCCCCAGGTACCAGGCCATCGAGGGCACCGATGTCACGCTGTTGTCCTCGGACGACGGCGGCGCGCTGGTTCGCGTCATCGCCGGCGAGATGGGCGACGCCAAGGGCCCGGGCGGCACGCACACGCCAATCACCATGGCGCACGCGACAATTGCACCCGGCGCGCGCCTCGACCTGCCGTGGAACCGCAAGTTCAACGCGCTCGTCTACATCCTGTCCGGACGCGGCACCGTCGGGCCCGTCGGTCACCCCATCCACCAGGGCCAGCTCGCGGTGCTGGGGCCGGGGGACCGGATCACCGTCGCTGCCGACGAAGGCCAGGACTCCAACCGGCCCGCGCTCGAGGTGTTGTTGCTCGGCGGTCAGCCGATCCGGGAACCGGTCTTCCACTACGGGCCGTTCGTGATGAACTCCAAGTCGGAGCTCATCGAGGCCTTCGAGGACTTCCAGTCCGGCAAGTTCGGCACCATTCCGCCGAACGCGTTGAAGCCGCACCGCCCCGGGCACTGATCACGCCGGCGCGGCGTCCGGATAAAGCAGCTCCAGCTCGCCGAGGCTGGCGGCGACGGTCACCAGAGGCAGCGCGGCCTCGACCGACAGGTTTCCGCCGCCGGCCTCGGCGCGCAGCGCGAGCACGAAGTCGTCACTGATCGGTGTGAGCGCTGCGGCATCGGCGTCTTCGGAGCCCATGATCCGGGCGCAGATCGACGCGGTGTGCGCTTCGAGGACCTCCCGGGCGGCCCGATACGGGGCCAGCGGCGGCGGGACGACGTCAGCGATGAGGTCGGCCGCCGCCCGCAACCGGACCGTCTGATTGGCCGCCCGGACCACCGGCGCCCGCAGCTCCGTGGCCCCGCTGCTCTCCGAAAGAAAGTGGCGCACGGCATCATCCACGGTCCGGGAGGCCGTCAACGCGTCGAAGCTCAGGGCGTGCACGCGGTCGGTGGCGGCCTCGGAGGCGCCGCGGGTCACGCGCCGCACGGCCGCGGTCAGATACCGGGTGCCGGCGAGGCGCGCCGATTCCAGCGTGCGCTGGACGACCGCCGCCGACCCGCGCGGCCACAGCAGCAGCGACACCACGATGCCCACCGCGGCGCCGACCAACACGTTCTCGAGTCTGATCAGCCCGACGCGCCAACCGGCCGGGCTGATCAGGTTGTAGATGGTGAGCACCAGCATGGTGAACATCGCCTGGCCCGCCACGAACGAAAACACATCGGGCACATAGGCAGAACCGAACGCCACGATCGGGAGGACGAACCACAGCAGGACCGGGTTCGCGCCGATCAGATGGATCACCACGGTGCCGAGGAGGAATCCGATCGCGGTGCCGCCGACGGCGCGCAACACGCGGGTCCCGGTGGTCAGCGCGCTGCTGCGCAGTACCGACAGCGATGCCATGGCGATCCAGAAACCGTGCTGCAGGGGGAACAGGTGGACGACGGCCACCGCCACGGCCAGCCCGATGCCGGTGCGAAGGCTGTTCTGCACCACCACCGCTCGCGTCGCGACGAACCCCGAGGGGATGGCTGACACGGCCTGGGATTCGGACAGCACCCGGTCGAAGTTCCCGGCCACCGGCAGACGTCGCCCGAGAACGCGGGCCCACACCGGCCGGGCGTCGGCGTCGGCCGCGAGTCCGATGACGCGGCCGGTCGCCCCGATACACGCTGAGAAGGTGCGCAGCCGCAACAGCTTTCGGCCCGTCGCGACGGCCAGCAGGTCGTCGGGTTCGGCCCGGATCAGCTCGATGTCCTCGCGGTAGCGCCCGCGGGTGGCGGCCCGGTGCGCGGTCAGGGCGTCGGCCAGGTCGGCGCGGTAGCGATCGCGGCCCTCGGCGCGCGGGGTGCTCAGCACCCGGGCGCAGTCGTTCAGTACCCGAATGGCCGGCTCACGCGTCTCGGCGAGCAGGGAGCCGGTGGCGTCGGTGGCGCGGTCGCACAGCCAGCGCAGGTCGTCGACGACCCGTACCAGGGCGCGGCTGCCCGCGGTCAGGCCGACCGGGCGGAAGTCGGCACCGAGGAAGTTGTCGCCCAGCACCTCCATCGCATCGGACAGCTCTTGTGCCGTCGCGGACCCCTCGAGCCGGGCCGCCAGGAGGCGGCACACCTGCGCGGCGTGCTTGCGCAGGTCGTCGTGATGCGTGGGCGGCAACAGGAACAGCGCGGCCGGGACGGCAATGGCCCAGGCGACGGCCCAGCCGAGCAGCCGGTCGGGGACAGGCCCGGCGGGCGTGCACACCGGCAGGACGAACGTCATCAAGGTGGAGCGCTGGCCGGCGGCGATGATCTCGCTGAGGACGCCCGAGAACGTCACCAGCAGCCCGATGGCGAACATCGCCGGCACCGCCAGCCACGGATGCGGCGACAGCAGCGTGCCCAGGGTGATCAGGACCGCGCCGTTGAAGCCGAGCCCGGCATAGGCCAGCGCCCGCGCCGGCCGGTTACCGGGGAAATCCACCACGACAAGCAGCGCGACCGCACCGAAGATGGCGAACATGGTCGTCTGCGACCTGCTGCCGACTGCGGTACCGACTGCCAGTCCGGCGATCGCGACGACCGGGAGCACCACACCAGCGCGGGTCGCGCGCCGGAGTGCGTCGTACTCGGGGTCCTTGTCGCGCAGCCGGGTGACGAGCTGCTCCCGGCGCAACGCCGGCGACTCTCGCGACACCACGCCCGCCATGGCGCCCAACATTAATTTGGCTGACGTCGCAATGCCCCGGCAACAACACGCCTGTGGCCGCGGTGTTTCGCAGAGGCCGGCACACCGGCGGTCGTTCCTGGCCGGGCTACCGAACGGCGCCGGCCCGCGGCCGGGAACCGCACGCCGTGCAGCTTTCGGTTGTTGACAGATCTGCAAGTTTGCTGGAAGAAGCAATTTCGACGGCTGTCCCGCGCATACGAGCAGGGTCGGGCCGAGATCTATGGCACAATTTGACGATGCCGTACATCGCCACCCGTGGCCCGGGTCGCCCTCCCGCGGCGAAGGCGGCCGAAACTCGTGAGCGCATCCTGCGCGCCGCACGCGAGGTTTTCAGTGAACTTGGTTACGACGCAGCAACATTCCAAGCCATTGCGATCCGCGCGGATCTGACGCGCCCAGCGATCAATCACTACTTCGCGAACAAGCGCGTGCTCTACGGCGAGGTCCTCGATCAGACCAACGCCATGGTCGTCGCTGCGGGCCGTCGCCGGGCCGAGGAGGAGACCACCTTCATCCGGCGCCTGTCGTCGTTTTTCGTCGCCGCCATCCAGGCCGACTCCGAGGACCGGTCCGCTGCCGCGTTCCTGGTGACCTCGATCCTCGAGGCGCAGCGACATCCCGAACTGCGCCAGGAGGAACACGACGCGCTCGTGGCCTCCCGTGACTTCGTGACCTGGGCCGTCACCGACGCCATCGAACGCGGTGAACTGGCCGTCGACACCGAGGTGTCCACGGTGGTGGAGATGCTCATCGCCGTGATGTGGGGCATGGGGTTCTACGCCGGGTATGTCGGCAGCCACCAGGAGCTGACCGCCGTCATCGAGCGGCTCGAACTATTGCTGGCCAACAAGCTGTGGCAGGTCACCGAATAGACCGGCATCAGCTGGTAGACCTGGTACATGGGCAGCGAGCGCTCCGACGACGACACCTGGGACATCGCAAGCAGTGTGGGTGCGACGGCGGTGATGGTGGCCGCCGCGCGGGCCGGGGAAACCGAGCGCGATGACGCGCTGATCCGCGACCCGTTCGCGAAAATCCTGGTGGCCGGCGCCGGTACGGGTGTGTGGGAGACGATCCTCGACGCCGATTTCAACAACCGGATGGCGGGTGCCGATCCCGAGGTGGCCGCGGTCCTCGAGCACATGGGCAACTACCAGGCGGTGCGTACGCACTTCTTCGATGCCTACTTCACCGACGCCGCGGCGGCCGGCATCCGGCAGGTGGTGATCCTGGCGTCCGGGCTCGATTCGCGGGCCTACCGATTGGACTGGCCGGCCGGCACGACCGTCTTCGAGATCGACCAGCCGAAGGTGCTCGAGTACAAGGACGAGACCCTGAAGGCGCATGGCGCGACGCCGGCGGCGACACTGCATCAGCTGCCGATCGACCTGCGCAATGACTGGCCGAAAGCGTTGCGGGAAGCCGGTTTTGACGATTCGGCACCGACCGCGTGGCTGGCGGAAGGTCTGCTGATGTACCTGCCGGCCGACGCGCAGGACCGGCTCTTCGAGAACATCACCGCGCTGAGCGCGCCGGGTAGCCGCATCTCGGTCGAGACGGTCGGCGAGCACGCCGCCGAACGGCGCCAGCGGATGCGGGACCGATTCGACAAGCTCGCCGGTCAGTTCGGCATGGGGCAGGTCATGAACGTGCAGGATCTGATGTACGAGGACCCCGACCGCGCCGACGTCGCCGAGTGGCTGGACGCGCACGGCTGGTCGTCGACGTCGGTCACCTCGCAGGAGGAGATGCGCCGGCTGAATCGTTGGGTGCAGGTCGATACCGCCGATGACAAGGCGTTTTCCACCTTCGTGACGGCGCGCAAGGGCTGATCGAGACCGGTTGACTCTTCAAACCAACCGGCTGGTTGGTTAGGATTCCGGTGTTGCCTGGCTCACGTAAGGACGTTCGTCATGACCCTTGATTCAGCGGTATCCGTCGGCCACACGGCTGCCGATATCCCGGCGGTCGTCGCCGGTCTTCGCAAGACCTTCGCCACCGGGCGCACCCGCGACCTGCAGTGGCGCAAACGTCAGCTGCTGGCGCTGGCCCAGGCGATGGAGGAGAACGAAACGGCCATCGCCAAGGCGCTGGAGGCCGATCTCGGCCGCAAGCCCTTCGAGGCCTGGCTCGCCGACAGCGTCGGCACCATCGCCGAGGCGAAGGACGCCGCCAAGAACTTGCACAAGTGGGCGAAACGTCGCTACCGCCTGCTGGAGCGCTCGCAGCTGCCCGGCCGCGGCTGGGTCGAGTACGAGCCCTACGGCACGGTGCTGATCATCGGCGCCTGGAACTTCCCGTTCTACCTCACGCTGGGCCCGCTCGTCGGTGCCATCGCCGCGGGAAACACGGTGGTGCTCAAGCCCTCTGAGTTCGCCCCGGCCTCGTCGCGGCTGATGGTGGAGCTGGTCGAGAAGTACCTGGACACCTCGGCCATCGCCGTGATCGAGGGCGACGGCATGGTCAGCCAGGAGCTGATCGCGCAGGGCCTGGACCGCATCATGTTCACCGGCGGCACCGAGATCGGCAAGAAGATCATGGCGGCCGCAGCCGAGCACCTGACGCCGGTCACGCTGGAACTCGGCGGCAAGAGCCCGGTGATCGTCGCGGCCGACGCCGACATCGACGTCGCCGCCAAGCGCATTGCCTTCGCCAAAGTGATCAACTCGGGCCAGATCTGCGTCGCGCCGGACTACGTGGTGGCCGAGAAGCCCATCCGCGACGAGTTGGTCGCCAAGATCCGGGACGCCGTCGTGGCGTTCACCGCCGACGACGCCGACGGCCTGCCGATCGTCACCGAGCGGCAGTTCAACCGGCTCAGCAGCTACCTCGGCACCGGCGGCGACGTAGTCACCGGGGGCGGCACGAACCCGGCACGGCTCACCATGCAGCCGACCGTCGTGGTCGACCCGCCGCTCGACGCACCGGTCATGACCGAGGAGATCTTCGGGCCCATCCTGCCGGTGATCACCGTCGACTCGCTCGATGACGCCATCGCGTTCGTCAACGCCCGGCCCAAGCCGCTTGCCGCGTACCTGTTCACGAAGGCCAAGGCCGTCCGCGAACGGTTCATCCGTGAGGTCCCGGCCGGCGGCATGCTGGTCAACCACCTGATCTTCCAGGTGTCGACCGCGCGCCTGCCGTTCGGCGGCGTCGGACCGTCCGGCATGGGCGCCTACCACGGCCGCTACGGCTTCCTGGAGTTCAGCCACGCGAAGTCGGTGATGACCAAGCCGACGCGGCCCGACCTGGGCAAGCTCATCTACCCGCCGTACACCGACAAGGCGTGGAAGATCGCGCGCAAGTTCTTCTAGAGATTGCAGACCCGGCGGCACGGCGGTCAGCCGGTCGCCGTATACACAAGGGGTGGCCCCACCCGAAAACAGATTGGGCGGGCTGTTCCATTTCTGTTCCATGAGAGGAAACCCATGCCCGGAGTGCAAGATCGCGTCATTGCCGTCACCGGAGCCGGAGGCGGCCTGGGTCGTGAATACGCGCTGACGCTGGCCCGCGAAGGCGCCTGTGTCGTGGTCAACGACCTCGGCGGCGCCCGCGACGGCACCGGCGCCGGCCACAACATGGCCGACCAGGTCGTCGACGAGATCAAGGCCGCCGGCGGCCGCGCCGTCGCCAACTACGACTCGGTGGCCGAGGCCGAGGGCGCCGAGAACATCGTCAAGACCGCGATCGAGGCTTTCGGCAAGATCGACGGTGTGGTGTCCAACGCGGGCATCCTGCGCGACGGCACCTTCCACAAGATGACCGCCGAGCAGTGGGACATCGTGCTCAAGGTGCACCTGTACGGCGGCTACAACGTCATCCGTGCCGCCTGGCCGCACTTCCGCGAGAACGCCTACGGCCGCGTCGTGGTCGCCACCTCGACCAGTGGTCTGTTCGGCAACTTCGGTCAGGCCAACTACAGCGCCGCCAAGCTGGGGCTGGTCGGCCTGATCAACACGCTGGCCCAGGAAGGCGCCAAGTACAACATCAAGCTCAACGCCGTCGCACCGATCGCCGCGACCCGCATGACCGAGGACATCGTGCCGCCGGAGGTCTTCGCGAAACTGTCCCCGGAGTACGTGGCACCGGTCGTGGCGCAGCTGTGCAGCGAAGAGCTGCCCGAGACGGGGTCGATCTTCATCGTCGGCGGCGGCAAGGTGCAGCGCACCGCGCTGTTCCAGAACGACGGCGTCACCTTCGACCACGTGCCCACCGTCGACGAGGTGGCCGCCAAGTGGGGCGAGATCACCGACCTGTCCGCCGCCAAGGCCGCTTCGTTCGCGCTCGGCTGATAGGTGAAAGCGCTTGTCGCACAGTCGCTGACCGGCCCATCGGGCCTCGCCTACACCGATGTCGATGACGCCGCAGACCCTTCGGGCAACGCGGTCGTCATCGATGTCGGTGCGGCCGGCGTCTGCTTTCCCGACCTGCTGCTGATCCGCGGCGAGTACCAGCTCAAGCTTCCACCCGGGTTCACCCCGGGTATGGAGGTGGCCGGTACCGTCCGGTCGGCGCCCGAAAGCTCCGGTTTCGTTGCCGGTCAGCGGGTTTCGGCGTTCACCATGATGGGCGGCTACGCCGAACGCGCGCTGGCGCTGCCGGACTCGGTGATCCCGACGCCCGACGGCTTGGACGACGCCTCGGCGGTCTGCCTGCTCGGGAACTACTACACCATGTACTTCGCGCTGGCCCGCCGCGGCCGGTTGCTTGCGGGGGAGACGGTGCTGGTGCTGGGCTCGGCCGGCGGCGTCGGGGTTGCGGCCATCCAGATCGCAAAGGCCATGGGCGCCAAGGTGGTTGCCATGGTGCACCGGGTCGAGGCGCTGGACTTCGTGGCGTCTGTCGGCGCTGACGTGGTCCTGCCGCTGACCGACGGGTGGCGCGACGCTGCGCTGGCGGCGACGGACGGTCGGGGAGTGGACCTGGTAGTGGACCCGGTCGGCGGCGAGGCGTTCGATGACGCGATCCGGGTGCTGGCCCCCGAGGGTCGGCTGCTGGTTTTGGGTTTCGCTGCCGGACAAGGCATCCCGACGGTCAAGGTGAACCGGCTGCTGCTGCGCAACGTCAGCGTGGTGGGCGTCGGGTACGGCGAGTTCATCCGCCAGGTGCCCGGTTCGGCCGCGGAGATCGGGGCGGGCCTCGCCAAGCTGGTCGACGGCGGGCTGCGGCCGCCGGAGCCGATGCGCTTCGCGATGTCCGACGGTGCCGCCGCGCTTCAGGCGTTGGCGGACGGGAAGATTCACGGCAAGGCTGTCCTGGAGCCGTAAGTGAACACCTTGGGAACAGTGCTGGTGGCCCTGGTCATCGCGATCGGCCTGGTCGGCATCGTGGTGCCGGTGCTTCCTGGCGGATTGCTCGTGTTCCTGGCGATCGCGGTGTGGGCGGTGGCCGTCCACACCGCGACGTCATGGGTGGTGCTCGGTGTCGCGGCGGCGTTGTTCGTGGCCGGCGAGGTCATCAAATATCTCTGGCCGGT
Source organism: Mycobacterium sp. 360MFTsu5.1 (assembly GCF_000383495.1). Taxonomy (NCBI): domain Bacteria; kingdom Bacillati; phylum Actinomycetota; class Actinomycetes; order Mycobacteriales; family Mycobacteriaceae; genus Mycobacterium; species Mycobacterium sp. 360MFTsu5.1. Next base: position 646,849 of record NZ_KB911463.1, read on the forward strand.
GCGCCGGATGCGTCGGGCCGACGTATCCACCCGCAGCCTCATCGTCGGGGGAATCCTCGGCATCATCGGGTTTTTCGTGATCCCGGTGCTGGGCCTGGCCCTCGGTTTCGTGCTGGGCGTCTACCTTTCCGAGTACTCGGCCTTGCGGGATCCGGGCCGGGCCTGGACGTCGACCAAACACGCCATCAAGGGCGTCGCCCTGGCCATGGGGGTCGAGTTGACGGCCGCGCTGTTGGCCGCGGCGGCGTGGGTGACGGGATTGGTGGTCGGTAGTTGACCGCAGCGGGAAGGACTTTCGACGCGTCGGCCGGTGAGCTGCTTCTGCACACCGGCGTCACCGGTACCGCGGCTCGGATGGGACACCGGTTGACCATCGCGATGAGATCGTGGCGCGCGACCGTCGACGTGGACGGGGACGTACCCACGTCGGTCGAGGTGACCGTCGACCTGAACTCGCTGGAAGTCCTGACGGGGGAGGGCGGCATGACGCCGCTGTCCGGCTCGGAGAGGACGATGGTGCGCAACAACGCGCTGAAAACGCTGCAGGCCAAGCGCTTTCCGCAGGCGACATTCCGCTCGTCGGCAATCGAACGGAGCGGCGACGCGTGGCGGCTCACCGGGACTCTGGACCTCAGCGGCCAGAGCCACGAGCAGACCGTCGTCGTCCACGTGGTGCAGGACGGCGCGGACGTGCAGGTCACCGGCGAGGCGCTGGTGCGGCACAGCGACCATCGCATCAAACAGTTCTCGATGCTGATGGGCGCGATGAAAGTGGCCGACGAGGTCCGGGTGACACTCGCCGCGCCACCGACGGACCGGACCTAGCCCCTCAGCACCGCGCGCAACCGCGTCACCTGTTCGTCGGTGACGCCAATGGCGGCAAGGTAATTCGATAGCGAACCGTATTCGGCGTCGACGACGGCCAGGGCCGCGTCCAGGTACTCCTCGCGGACGCCGAGCACCTCTTCGGTGAGCCGGGCCTCGGCGAACGTCACGACCTCAGCAGTCTCACCGGCCCGGGTCCGGATGGTCTCGAGGATGCCGTCCCGCAGCTGCGGCACGGCGTCGTTGCTCCGCAGGAAGTCGGTGAGGATCGCGTCGCGATCGATGCCGACGGCCCCCAGCACCGTCGCCACCGTGAAGCCGGTGCGATCCTTGCCGGCGAAACAGTGCGCGATCACCGGCCGTGCGTCGGCGAGCATCGAAATGACCTGGCGTATCGCAAGATGCGCACCGGGCAGGGTGGGGAAGCGGCGGTACTCCTCGACCATGAAGCGACCGGCGGCGACGGCGACGTCCTCGTCGTCGGGCTTGGCGGTCATCATCTTCTCGAAGGCGTTCTCGTGCGGCGCCTCGGCCGTATCGGTGCCTGCCGCGGCGAGCTCGTGGAACGGCAGCAGGTGGACCGCGACGCCGTCGGGCACCTGGCCGGGGCCCCGGCGCTCGACCTCACGCAGCGACCGGAGGTCCGCGACGTCGGTGATGCCATAGTGCTGCAACGCCTTACGGCCGTCTTCGGCGAGCGCGCTGAGCTCGCTGGAGCGGAACAGCCGGCCGGGGGCAATGCCCGTCTCCTCGGCAACATCGCGGAAGTTCCAGGCGCCGGCGAGTTCCAGACCAGTGGACCGCATCAGTGACCCAACGCCGCGGCCGCCAGTGCGGACTTCTCGCGGCCGAGTTCGGCGCGCGCGATGGTGCGCATGTGCACCTCGTCCGGACCGTCGAACAGCCGCATCGCCCGGTGCCAGGCGTAGAGCCGCGCCAGCGGGACGTCGTCGCAGATACCGGCAGCGCCGTGTACCTGGATGGCGCGGTCGATCACGTCGCACGCGACCTGCGGGGCCACCGACTTGATCTGCGACACCAGCACATGGGCGGCCTTGTTGCCCTGCTGGTCGATGGTCCAGGCGGCCTTCTCACACAGCAGCCGGGCCTGGTCGATCTCGTTGCGGGACTTGGCAATCGACTCACGCACCACGCCCTGCTCGGCCAGCGGCTTGCCGAACGCGACGCGCTTCTGCACCCGGTCGATCATCAGGGCCAGGGCACGCTCGGCGGCGCCGAGGGCGCGCATGCAGTGGTGAATGCGGCCCGGCCCCAACCGGGCCTGCGCGATGGCGAAACCGGAGCCCTCTTCGTGCAACAGGTTCTCCGCCGGCACCCGGACGTTGTCGAAGACGATCTCGCAGTGGCCGTGCTGGTCCTGCCACCCGAACACCGGCAGCGACCGCTGGATGTCCACACCCGGGGTATCGGCCGGCACCAGGATCATCGACTGCTGGGCGTGCGAGGCGGCGTCAGGGTTGGTGCGGCCCATGACGATCAGGATCTTGCAGCGCGGGTCGGCGGCGCCGGTGATCCACCACTTGCGGCCATTGATGACGTAGTCGCCACCATCGCGCAGCATCGTCGTCTCGATGTTGCGGGCGTCCGAGGACGCCACGGCGGGCTCGGTCATGGCGAACGCGCTGCGAATCTCGCCCGCCAGCAGGGGTTCGAGCCACTGCTTGCTCTGCTGCTCGTTGGCGAACAGGTGCAGGGTCTCCATGTTGCCGGTGTCCGGTGCCGCACAGTTGATGGCCTCCGGGGCGATCTCCATGCTCCAGCCGGAAATCTCCGCCAGCGGGGCGTACTCCAGGTTGGTCAGCCCGGACTCCGACGGCAGGAACAGATTCCACAGGCCACGCTTGCGGGCCTCGATCTTGAGTTCCTCGACCACCGGCGGCACCGTGTGGTCCTTCGGGCCCTTCTCCTCGCGATAGGCGTGGTAGGAGGCCTCGGCCGGCAGCACGAGCTCGGTCATGAACTCGGTGAGCCTGTGCTGGTAATCCTGCGCTTTTGCCGACAACGCGAAGTCCATGACCGCCACGATAAGCCACTTGGTTAGACATGTGGAAGCGCGGCCCACTCCTCGGGAACAACGCGGACGCCACTGAGGTCGATGGCCACCATGAGCTCGTCGGCGAGCGGACGGCCGGCGGAGTCACACCGGTAGGCCCGGCGCCGCGTCGGCACCATGATGCCGTCGGCCTCGACGATCTCACTGACATAGTGCTGGGCGGCGAACCCGCCGGCGATCTCGACGCGATAGTCATGCCGGCGGATGAGGAAATCGCTGCCGAAGAAGAACTCCTCCTCGCGGCTGTGACTGGCGAAGCCATCGGGATAGCGCACCCGTAGACCGCGCCACCGCTCGCCGTGATCGAGGACGGGTTCGATTTCGGTGACGTCCATGCCGGGCAGCGCCATGAAGAACGGCGTGGTCAGGTACATCCACAACGCGTAGCCGTTGAAGTACGCCCGCTGCAACGGATTCCACGGTGTACTCAGCTCGTGGTCGGCGAAAGACGTTCGCGGATCCGTCTGCTCGGCCACCACCCGGCCGTCGAGCTTCTGGATGGCGACGCGCTCGGGGGTGAAGTCGGAGCGTTGATCCGGCGCGCCGAACGGCTGTACCGACGCCCACTGGCGGTGCGTCGCAACGGACATCCGTCGCGGCACGGGGTCCTGCGGCATTCCTTTGATGCCGAAGAGCTTGCCGCCGGTGACGATCGTCGCCTCCACGGAGTTCACGCTGCGCCACCGGTCCAGCCCGCCATGCGCTTCCAATACCGAGCTCAGCAGTTCCGTTGTCATCATGGGCCTTTCGCCGCCGTTGCCTACCCTGCAACACGACCCGTGGCGGCATAGCGTCCGCCGAAGGTGGTCCTGTCGCTACCAGGATTCGCGGGGACGGATTGGCGGGCCGCGTGCCGGAATGGCGTCGGAGGCTCTGGCGCTGTCTGAGGCGACATCTCCCACTACGGAGCCAGTAGCTCCGGCAACCGAGAGGACCGACCAGTGTCCAACATTCGCTTCCAAGCCACCACGTCGGCCACGCCGGAGCAATTCGTCGAAGGCCTCACCGACTTCGGGCCGGGCCGTGAGCAGGTCTTTCCGAACAGCGCGGACTCCTACCTCGAGGTGCACTACCTCGTACCCGGCCGTGCCGACGTCACCGAGGGTTCGGGCGGGATCTGGGAACGGCTGACCTATAACTGGACCGACCCCACCCGGGTGCTGCTGACGACGACCGACTCGAACGTGTTCGGTGGTGCGTCGGGCTATGTCTACACGCTGACGCGGCAGGGCGACGGTACGACGCACGTCGACCTCGAGATCGTGCGTGAGGGCAAGAACGTCAGGGGCAAGGCGCTGGCGTGGGTGCTGGGCTCGGTCGGCAAGGGCTCGTTGCGAAAAGCGTTCAACCGCAGTGTCCGTGGCATCGAAGCGCGTAGCGGATCTGCCGTACCGCCGAGTGCCAACTGAATTCGATCAAAGGAATATCAATGTCTACTTATCGCGCCTTTCAGGTCACCGGCCAGGCCCACTTCGAGCTGGTGGAGCGGCCCTTGCTCGAGCCACTCCCGGGTCAGGTGCGCTTCCGCGTACAGAGTTGCGGGGTGTGCCACAGCGACGTCCTCGCCGTCGAGGGGCAGCGGCCCGACCCGCACCTGCCTGTCGTACCCGGTCATGAAGCCGTCGGCGTGATCGACGCCATCGGTGCCGGCGTCACCGGTTGGCAGGTCGGTGACCGCGTCGGCGTCGGCTTCCTCGGTGGCCACTGCGGCGTCTGTGCATCCTGCCGCCGTGGTGATTTCGTCAACTGCAGCGATCAGCCCTGGTTCGGCACCAACACCGACGGAGGCTATGCCGAGGTCGCGTATGCCCGGGCCAGCGGATTGGTCCGGATCCCCGATGGGATCGACTCCGTGGCCGCCTCGCCGCTGCTGTGCGCCGGCATCACGACGTACAACGCTGTGCAGCTGGTCCATGCGGCGCCGGATTCGCTTGTGGCCGTGCAGGGTATCGGCGGCCTGGGACATCTGGGCGTGCAGTACGCGCACAAGCTCGGCTACCGGGTTGCGGCCATCGCCCGGGGCACCGACAAGGCTGCGCTGGCCACCGAGCTCGGCGCGGATCACTACATCGACAGTGCCGCAACCGATCCCGCGGAGGCGTTGCAGGAACTCGGCGGCGCTGAAGCCGTCGTGGCCACGGCGTCGAGCGGCTCGTCGATGGCGCCGCTGCTGGCTGGGCTGAAGCCGCGTGGCCAACTGATCGTCGTGGGCGTTGCCGGAGACCCGATTCCGGTGAACACCGTGGACCTGGTCACCGCCAGCCGGTCGATCGTCGGCAGCCTCACCGGCACCCCCGTCGAAAACGAGGACGGCATGAACTTCAGTGCCGCGCACGGGGTTGCCGCGATGACCGAGGTGCTGCCGTTCGGCGAGGCGCCGAAGGCCTACGCGCGCATGATGTCCGGAGACGCGCGTTTCCGCGTCGTGCTCGATATGCAGGACCGGTAGCCGCGGCGCGATCAGGCCGCGGTGGCGCGATCGAGATACGGCGTGATGTTCCGTAGTGCACGGGCGACGTAGTCGTCCTTCTCGCCGACGGGTGCCACGTAGCGCAGGGCTTCGACAGCGGCGTCGATGCCCTCGCTACGGGCGATGAGCCACCCCGCCAGATACGCGGACGACAGGCAGCCGCCGGCCGTCGCGACGTTGCCCTTGGCGAATAGCGGTTGGTCGAGGACATCGACTCCGGCGGCCTGCACCCAGGGCTTGGTCGTCGAGTCGGTGCACGACGGAACTCCGTCGAGGAGGCCGAGTTTGGCGAGCACCAGCGTGCCCGAGCACTGCGCAGCCAACAGTTGCCGGGATGGGTCCAGCTTCAGGAGTGCCATCAAGCTCTGGTCGGCGACCACCTCGCGCGTCCGGATACCACTGCCGACGATGACCGCATCGGCGGAACACGCCTGCTCCAGGTCGATGTGGGATTCGATGACGACGCCGTTCATCGAGCTGACGCGGGGGCTCGGGCTGGCGATGGACACGCGCCAATCCGCCTTGCGGACCCGGTTGAGCACGCCCAGTGCGATCAGCGAATCGAGTTCGTTGTAGCCGTCGAAGGTGAGGATGGCGATGTGCATGCTCCGAGCCTAGGATCGCCAATTCAATACGATCAACAAATTGTCATGCATACAATGCGGGTGTGGGTCGGGCTCGCTACAAGGCCGTCGTGGATGCGTTGGCGGCAGACATCCGCGCCGGCGTGATCCCTCCTGGCACCCGACTGCCGACCCACCGGGAGCTCGCCGCGCGCGAAGGACTGGCGCTGGTCACGGCGACCCGCGTCTACGCCGAACTCGCCGAGATGGGACTGGTCAGCGGCGAAGCCGGCCGGGGCACGTTTGTCCGGGAATCGTCGCTGCCGCTCCGCGACGACGTCTCGGAGCGGGCATTCGCCGACGATGTCGTGGATTTGAACTTCAACTATCCGTCGGTTCCGGGACAGGCCGATCAGTTGCGAAATGCATTGCGGGGTCTGGCCTCGTCGGGTGATCTCGACGCCCTGTTGCGCTACCAGCCCCACGGTGGGCGGCTGCACGAACGAGCGTCGGCCGCACTGCATCTGGAGCGACGCGGCCTGAGCGTCCCGGCCGAACGCGTGTTGATCGTCAGTGGCGCACAGCACGGGTTGGCGGTCAGCGCGCTGGCGATGCTGCAACCCGGTGACGTAGTGGCCGTCGATGCCCTCAGTTACCCCGGCTTCAAGGTGCTGGCGCAGGTGCTCCGGCTCGAGCTGGCGCCACTTCCGGCCGGGAACGAGGGACCCGACCTGGATGCGTTCGAGGAGTTGTGCCGTACGCGGCCGGTCCGGGCGATCTACACCATGCCGACGCTGCACAACCCGCTGGGATGGGTGACGCCGGCGCCCTGCCGCGAGACCCTCGTCGAGATCGCGCGCCGGCACGGTGTGACGATCATCGAGGACGCGTCGTACGCATATCTGGTCGAGCGACCGCCCGTGCCGCTGGCGGTGCTTGCCCCGGAACTGACCGTCTACGTGTCGGGGCTGTCGAAGAGCGTGGCGACCGGTCTCCGGGTCGGATTCGTCGTTCCGCCAGCACAATTCATCGGTGCCTTCGAAAGGGCCATCCGGGGGACGACGTGGAACACGCCACCGTTGATCACCGCCATCGCCGCCGGGTGGCTCAACGACGGCACCGTCACCCGACTGGAAGCGGACAAGCGAGCCGATGCCCGGCGGCGGCAGGTGGTCGCGCGCGATGTGCTGTCCGGACTGGACGTCGTGGGGAACCCGTCGTCGTACTTCCTGTGGCTTCCGCTGCCCGGTGAAGCGCGCGCCGATCAAGTGGCGACCGATCTGCTGCGCGAGACGGTATCCGTGTCCACCGCTGAACCTTTCGCGATGACCAAGAACCCGCCCCACGCGATCCGGGTGGCACTGGGGTCGGTGGAGATCGACGTGCTGGCCCAGTCACTCGAAACCGTCAAGCGGGTGATTGACGCTCACACTTGGTGACTCGGACAGAGTCGGCGAAGTCCAGGATCATCGCCGCGACGGCGTCCGGGAACTCGACATGCAGCCAATGGCCACCGGACTCGATGGTGCGGACGTCTGGCCGACCAAAGCGTGAGGCGATGGCGTCGGCAAGCTCGCCGGTGACGAAACCGTCTGCGCCGCCGTGGATCACGAGCACCGGTCCCGGAAATGCGCTGGTGGCGGGTGCGTCGGCCGCGCCGTCGTTCCACACGTCGACGTAATGGGCGGCGACGCCCGGCACCAGGTGCCTGCCGATGTCGGTGAGCCGGTCGAGCTGGTCGTCGCTGAGGTGGGGGGATATCGCGGTCCGCGCCGCGCGCTGTGCGATGCTGTCGCCGTCGAGGGCGTGGAACTGCGCAACCACGTCGTCGGGTAAGTGTGTGCCGCCCAACGGAACTGGAGTGAGCAGCACCAAGCCCGTGACCCGGTCGGGATGCGCCGCCGCGGCCAGCTCGGCAACCTGCGAACCGAGGCTCTGGCCGACTACGATCACCGGTCCGGTGATGCTGTCGATCAGGGCGCCCGCCTCGGCGGCGAGCGCAGCCAGCGTGATAGCGATTGTGTCCCTGGCGGTTCCGGCTCGACGACCGAATTCCGGCAGGTCGTATCGCACCGTCGCGACGTTGTCGCCCAGGCCGTCGATCACGCCATCCCACACGGTCAGGTCGTCGAGGAAACCGTGAATCAGAAGCACGGTCGGCGCATTCGGGGCGTGAGCCAACGTCCGGACGACGGGAAACTCGATAGGGCACCTGGTCTGCATGTGCGGCGCTCCTTTCGTCTCGCTGCCGGCACAACATCCACGATGTCGGCACCCGCCGGAGGTATGGGTCACCGCGGTGATCCTGGTACCGGCAGGGTCAGCCAATCTGGGCCGAATTCGGCAGCGCCAGTCGTTATGGGTTCTAGAACCGAGCGGAGGGATGCCGAGATGCCAACAATGCGGGCCGTCGTGGCGACCAGAATGGGCGAACCGGCCGAGGTCCTACAGCGGCAGACGCGGCCGATTCCGGAACCCGGCCCCGGCCACGTGCGGATTCGGGTGACTGCGGTGCCGGTCCACGCCAGTGACCTACACACCGTGCGTGGTCGCTATGGCTTCGTCCCGGAGTTCCCCACCACGCCGGGCATCGAGTCCGTCGGCATCATCGACGAAATCGGCAGCGGCGTAAATGGTTTGGCGGTTGGGCAACGTGTCATCACCGCCGGTGTCCGGGGCACGTGGCAGGAATATCTCGTCGCCGACGCCGAGCGTGTGCTGCCGGTGCCCGCCGGCGTGAGCGACTCCACCGCTGCCCAGCTGCTCAGCAATCCGCTCACCGCCGTCATCCTGACCGGTGACGTCCTGGACGTCCAGCCCGGCGAATGGCTCCTGCAGACAGCGGCAGGTTCCACGGTCGGGCAGTCGGTCATCCAGCTCGGCACGCACTTCGGCTTCAAGACCCTCAACGTGGTTCGGCGCCGCGCCGCGGTCGACGACATTCTCGCCCTGGGTGGGACGGCGGTGATCAGTACCGAGGACGAGGACATCCGCGAGCGCGTGGCCGAAATCGTCGGCGACGAAGGCGTATTCAAGGCCATCGACAGTGTGAGCGGCCAGGTGGGCGCGGACGTGTCACGGGCGCTGGCGCCGGGTGGCGAACTCGTCGTCTACGGCGCGCTGTCGACGCACCGCCAAACGGAGGCCGACAAACTGACCATTCCGGTCTTCGCCCGTTCCCTGATCTACGAGGCCAAGACGGTTCGCGGCTTCTGGCTTTTCCGGTGGTTCAACCAGACGCCGAAAGACCGCATGACCGCCACCATCAACCGGACGATCCAACTCGTCGACAGCGGCGCCGTGCATGTCCCCGAGGGTCAGCTGATCCCTGTCGAAAACTTCAGCGAGGCAGTCTATTTGGCTGAAGCACCAGCGCACGGTGGTAAACCGCTGCTGGTGTTCGAATCCTAGAACCAGGAGAAACACCATGACCGCACCGAACGAGCACAAGCTCGAGAACCAAGCCACGCATCTGACCTACTACCCGCACTGGCTGGACAACCTCGCCGACGACGTCATCCTGCAGGGTGCCGTGTTCAACGGCGAAGTCCGTGGCGCAGAGCAAGTGGGGAAGATGCTGAGCTTCGCGCGGAGCCTGTACGCCTACCAGGACTTCCGCTTCTACGGCCGGCGTGGCGATCTCTTCCTGGAGGATTACCAGTCCCGCATCCGAGGCACCGAGGTCTACCGTGCCGGCGGGGTGGAGATCTACAACTTCGTCGTCGTGTACTTCAACGAGGCCGGCGAGACCAGCCACCTCGTCATGAACCACCGGCCACAGGCTGCGGCCCTGCTGTTCTCGTCGCTGCTGCGCGACCATTTCGGCGATGCCTTCGACCCGAGCATCTTCTATGGCGGCGATCCCGGGCCCGATGCGCTGGACCACGATCTGTCCCGTGGCGCGTGGCCGGAGTCGAACGGCTGACCAACAGCGGATTCCCTCCCCGCGACGACTTCGGGGAGGGAATCCGGGCTCGGGGTGGTCAGCGGCCCTGCAGGGCGGCCACGCGGTAGATGCCGTGGTGCCAGAGCACGCCGGGCAGCGGCATCCCGGCGGGCGGAGCCGTGATCGACGGGGTGGCGACGATCGCCGGCGGACGGACGTCGGGTCCGAGGGTCGTGGCGCCGGCGGCGCCGGCCAGGCCGAGTGCCGAGCCGCCGAGAACGCCGGCGGCGATGATCGAGAAGCCGAAGGTGCGGGCCGTGATGTTCATGTGAATTCTCCTGTGTCAGTGGACTTTTGGTGTCTTGCTCCGGTGTGTTCCGGTGATGACTCAAGAGTGCCTGGCCGCGGAGCCCGCGGGTATCGGGTAATCGGCCGAGTTGTCGGAGGATTCCCGTGTCCACCGATCGGGGGACACGCGGCCGTCAATTTGCGATCGGAGTTACTTTTCGCTGGTCGCCGTGCGACGCTGACGGCATGAACGACGAACGGGTTCGCGTGGTGGTGGGTGACGACCACCCGATGTTTCGCGACGGCGTCGTCCGCGCGCTGACGGCGAGTGGCGCCATCGAGGTACTGGCCGAAGCCGACGACGGCACGTCGGCGTTGGAGGCGATCCGCACCCACAAGCCTCAGGTCGCTCTGCTGGATTACCGCATGCCCGGCATGGACGGCGCCGAGGTGGCCGCGGCGGTCGTGCGCGACGGCCTGCCGACCCGGGTCCTGTTGCTCTCTGCGCATGACGAGGCCGAGATCGTGTACCGGGCGTTGCAGGAAGGCGCGGCCGGCTTCCTGCCGAAGGAGTCGACGCGCAGCGAGCTCGTCAACGCGATCCTCGAATGTGCGAAGGGCCGCGACGTCGTCGCACCGAGCCTGGCCGCGGGGCTCGCCGGTGAGATCCGGCGTCGCGCCGAGCCGGACGCCCCGGTGCTCAGCCCGCGCGAACGCGAGGTGCTGCAGCTGATCGCCAAGGGCGCGACCATCCCAACCATGGCCAAGGAGCTGTTCCTGGCGCCATCGACGGTCAAGACCCACGTGCAGCGGCTCTACGAGAAGCTCGGGGTCGGGGACCGCGCGGCGGCCGTGGCCGAGGCGATGCGTCGGAAGCTGCTGGACTGACGTGAGCCCGACACTCAGCCGGATCGGGGAGTACCTGGCCGCCGAACCGGTGCGGATTTCCGCCGGACTACGGCTCCCGCTGATCGCGCTGATCGGTGTCCTGGTGTGGATCTGGGAGGTCGACCACTGGCTGCCCGAGCTGTACGCCGTGATCCTGGGCCTGTATGCCGTCGCCGCGGTGATCTGGCTGGTGGCGGTGCTGCGCGGGCCCGTGCCGCGCTGGGCGGACTGGGCGTCAACCGGTATCGACCTGGTGGTGATCCTGGCACTGTGCCTGGTGTCCGGCGGCGCGACCGCGGCCCTGCTGCCCGTCTTCTTCCTGCTGCCCATCTCGGTGGCATTCCAGGACCGGCCGCTGATGACCGCGGCGATCGGGACCCTGACGGCGACGGGCTATCTGGCGGTGTGGATCTTCTACTCCAAACACGACGACCGCATGGGCCTGCCGAACATGGTCTACACGCACTTCGGATTCCTCGTGTGGCTGGCGGTGGCCACGACCGTGCTGTGCTTCGTGTTGGTCCGTCGTCAGGAGCGCGTGCAGGCTCTGCAGGAGGTGCGCCGCCAGCTGGTGTCCGAAGCCATGCAGTCCGACGAGCGGCACAACCGGGAGGTCGCCGAAGGGCTGCACGACGGCCCGTTGCAGACGCTGCTGGCGGCCAGGCTGCAGCTCGACGAGGTCCGGGAGCGGACCCCGGGGCCCGAACTCGACGCGGTCTACGCCGCGCTGGAAGACACGGCGACGGCACTGCGCTCGACGGTCACCGAGCTGCATCCACAGGTGCTCGCCCAGCTCGGCCTGACGCCGGCGGTGCGGGAACTGCTGCGGCAGTTCGAGTCTCGCGGCCGGATCGCGGTGCGCGCCGACCTCGAGGAAGTGGGCAAGCCGGACTCGCAGCAGCTGCTCTACCGCGCGGCCCGTGAGCTGCTGACCAACATCGGCAAGCATGCCCAGGCCACGACGGTGTCGGTGCGGTTGGGCCGCATCGGCAATCGCGTTGTCCTGACCGTCGCCGATGACGGCGTCGGGTTCGACCCCGCGGTGGTGTCACGGTACGTGGCCGACGGACACATCGGGCTGGGCTCGCTGCTGGCGCGGTTCGACGCGATGGGTGGGTCGATGCTCGTCGACTCCGCCGGCGGTGGCGGAACCCGGGTGACGGTGACTTCGCCACCCGAGCGCGAGCTGAGGGGCAACAGATAATTCGTCGCTGGGAGTGGGCCCGCGGCGGTAGCGTCGCGCCATGAAACTGCGCATTCTGGTGGGCCTGCTGGTGGCTGCGGTGGTGGCCTTGGTCGTCAACGCCGTGGTGGTGGCGCACACCAGCCGCGCGGCAGAACCGTTCGCCGGCGGCCACGTGCTCACACTCGACGGCCCAGACCTGAACGTCCGCGAGTACGGGCCGCCCGGTGACCGGGCAATCGTTCTGCTGCACGGGTATTCGGCGTCCATCGAGTGGTGGGAGAAGGTCGCCCCGGTACTGGCCGCACATCAGCGGGTGATCGCCGTCGACCTTGTCGGGCATGGTGGCTCCGAGGCGCCGACCGATGCGGCGCCGTATCACGCCGACGGCCAGGCCGAGGCCGTCCACCGCGCGCTCGAGGCGCTGGGTGTCCGGCATGCCGAACTGGTGGGGCATTCGATGGGCGGCGAGGTGGCTGCCGCGTTCGCCACCAAGTACCCGGAAATGGTCGAGCGCGTGGCGGTTTCCGATACCCCAGCCGGCGAGGATCTGGTCGCGATGCCGCTGCTCGGCAGGATGCTGTGCTGGCCCGTCATCGGGCCCGCGCTGGACCGCTTCCGCGGTGTCGACGCGATCAGCGAAAGCTCGCTGCAGACCGGGTTTGCCGCCGACTACCCCGTTCCGGCGCTGGCATTCCGGTCCCTGAAACAGCTCAATTACGCGGGCGTGTGTGACTCCAAGGAGCCCGGCCGTCCGGTGGTGGAGACGTTGAAGGGGCTGGGCAAGCCGGTGCTGGTGTTGTGGGGCGACAAGGACGTCCTGACGCCGACGGCGTCAAACGTCGCGCGCTACACCGCCGCGGGCCTGCCGCCGCACCTCATCGCAGGCTCCGGGCACAGCCCGATGGTCGAGAAGCCGGACCAGTTCCTCGCAGCGATAGGCGATTTCGTGCGCTGATGGGTGCCCGGCGGCCCGGGATGGCGCGAGACGCGAACACAACGTCAGGCTGGGAGCGCAGATAACCGTATATGGCTTCAGCGACGCTCTCAGACTGACGTTGTGTCGGGCACCAACACGAAAAGGCCTCCAATCCTGATGGATTGGAGGCCTTTTCGTGTACTGCTACAGCGCGGCGAGGATGTCGTTGACGCGGTCGCGGGCGTCGCCGAACAGCATCTGGGTGTTGTCGCGGAAGAACAGCGGGTTCTGCACGCCGGCGTAGCCCGAGGCCATGGAGCGCTTGAACACGATGACGTTGTCGGCGTTCCAGACGGTGAGCACCGGCATGCCGGCGATCGGGCTGCCCGGATCTTCGGAGGCGGCGGGGTTCACGGTGTCGTTGGCACCGATCACCAAAACGACTGCAGTGTCGTCGAAGTCGTCGTTGATCTCGTCCATCTCGAGCACGATGTCGTAAGGCACCTTGGCCTCGGCGAGCAGCACGTTCATGTGGCCGGGCAGGCGGCCGGCGACGGGGTGGATGCCGAAGCGGACGTTGACGCCCTTCTCGCGCAGCTTGCGGGTCAGGTCCGCGACGCCGTACTGGGCCTGGGCCACGGCCATGCCGTAGCCGGGGGTGATGATCACGGAGTCGGCCGAGCCGAGCAGCTCGGCGGCGCCCTCGGCGGTGATCTCGCGGTGCTCGCCGTAGTCCTTGTCTTCGGCGGGGCCGGCTTCGATGCCGAAGCCGCCGGCGATGACGGAGATGAACGACCGGTTCATGGCCTTGCACATGATGTAGGACAGGTAGGCACCGGAGGAGCCGACGAGCGCGCCGGTGATGATCAGCAGGTCATTCGACAGCAGGAAGCCCGAGGCGGCCGCGGCCCAACCGGAGTAGCTGTTGAGCATCGAGACGACGACGGGCATGTCGCCACCGCCGATGGAGGCGACCAGGTGCCAGCCCAGCAGCAGGGCCAGGACGGTGACGCCGACCAGCAGCCACAGGTTCGGGGAGATGACGAACCAGACGGTGAGGGCGACGAACAGGACCAGCGAGCCGACGTTGAGGAAGTTCTTGCCCGGCAGCATCAGCGGCGAGGAGCTGATCTTGGCCGACAGCTTCAGGTTGGCCACGATCGAACCGGTGAAGGTCACGGCACCGATGAACACGCCGATGAAGACCTCGGCGGAGTGGATGCCGAGCATGCCTTCCTTGGCCAGCTCGAGGGCGCCCTGGCCGTCGAGTTCGTGCTCGACGTGCAGGTAGCCGCTCCAGCCGACGAGCACGGCGGCCAGACCCACGAAGCTGTGCAGCAGGGCGATCAGCTCGGGCATGCCGGTCATCTCGACGATGCGGGCACGCCACAGGCCGATGGCGGCACCGATGGCCATGGCACCGACCAGCAGCGCCAGGCCGAGCGGCTCGATCTTGTTGTTGACGGCCAGCACAATGGTCGCGATCAGGGCGACGCCCATGCCGGCCATGCCGAAGGCGTTACCGGCCTTGGAGGTCTCGTGCTTGGACAGCCCGGCCAGAGCGAGGATGAACAACAGGGCGGCGACGACGTAGGCCGCGTTCGCCACGTTGGTGATGGTTTCTGCGTTGAACATGAATCCGTTCCAAAGGTTCTTTAGGTCAGCAGGCTCTAGCTGCGGGAGAACATGGCCAGCATGCGGCGGGTCACCGCGAAGCCACCGAAGACGTTGATGCTGGCGAGCAGAATCGCCACGGCCGCCAGGGCGGTGATCGGGGTGTTGTGGTGCCCGATCTGCAGCAGTGCGCCGACCACGATGATTCCGGAGATCGCGTTGGTCACCGACATCAGCGGAGTGTGCAGGGCGTGGTGCACGTGCCCGATCACGTAGTAGCCGATCACGATCGCCAGGGCGAACACCGTCAGGTGGACCTGCAGGGCGGCCGGGGAGGCGGCGATCAGCACGAACAGGACTGCGGCCGCGGCGAAGGTGATGCCCAGACGACGCTGCGTCGACATCGGCTCCTTGGCCTGCGAGACCACCGGGGTCGCGTCGGCCTTGGCGGCGGGGGCGGCGGAGACCTGCACCGGCGGCGGGGGCCAGGTGATCTCGCCGTCGCGGACCACGGTCACGCCGCGCTGCACCACGTCGTCGAAGTCCAGGACGACCTGGCCGTCCTTCTCCGGGGTGAGCAGCTTGAGCAGGTTGACCAGGTTGGTGCCGTACAGCTGCGAGGCCTGCGCGGGCAGGCGGCCGGCCAGGTCGGTGTAGCCGATGATCGTCACGCCGTTGTCGGTGACGATGGCCTGGTCCTTGACGGTGCCTTCGACGTTGCCGCCGTTGGCTGCAGCCATGTCGACGATCACCGAACCGGGCTTCATCGAGGCCACCATGTCCGCGGTGATGATCCGCGGCGCGGGACGGCCCGGGATCAGCGCGGTGGTGATGATGATGTCGACGTCTTTGGCCAGTTCGGCGTAGAGCTCGGCTTCGCGGGCCTTGTAGTCGTCGCCCATTTCCTTGGCGTAGCCCGTCGCGGACACTTCGCCGGCATTCGGGTCGACGGACACGTACTCACCGCCGAGGGAGGCAACCTGGTCGGCGACCTCGGGGCGGGGGTCGGTGGCCCGCACGACAGCGCCGAGCGATCCGGCAGCACCGATCGCGGCCAGACCGGCGACACCGGCACCGACGACGAGCACCTTGGCCGGGGGGACCTTGCCGGCTGCGGTGACCTGGCCGGTGAAGAACCGGCCGAACGCGTGGGCGGCCTCGACGACGGCGCGGTAGCCGGCGATGTTGGCCATCGAGGACAGCACGTCCAGGGACTGGGCGCGCGAGATGCGCGGCACCGCGTCCATGGCCAGTACCGTGATCGGTCGGGTGGCGAGCTTCTCGACCAGTTCCGGCTTGAGCCCGGGGGAGATCAGCGAGACCAGGGTGGCGCCGTCTTTGAGAGACGCGATCTCGGCGTCGTCAGGGGCGTTGACCTTGAGCACGATGTCGGCGGCCCAGGGGGAGCCGATGTCGGCGCCGGCTTCTACATAGGCGGCGTCGGAGAAACTGGACAAGTCGCCCGCGCCGGACTCAACCACTACCGAATAGCCGAGCTTGATCAGCTGCCCGACAGTTGCAGGAGTGGCGGCAACCCGCGTCTCACCAGCCAGAGACTCGCGGGGAATCCCGATGATCATCGAATCCGATCCGATCTGTGTTGGTTTGCTTGCAAGAGTCTCCCCCATCCACGTCGGGACGGTGCTCTTGCCCCCCTATACCAGTTAGCAATCGCTTATAAATTAGCAGTCGCTCATAATGCGACCAAAAGTCCGGTGCCGGGGCGTTGCCTGGATATGTCTACGTCATCCGCACGGATTTGGGTACACAGATTCCGACCGGTGGGATCTCCTGGACGGCAAACGTCCACTCAGCTCCGACGCGGCCGATCTCCGATCAGGGCTGGACGATCAGGTGAGACGCGTCAACCCGCCGAAGAATTCGACGCCCGGGGCGTAGCGATCTTGGGGCAGGCGGCCTGCAATTTGTCCGTGGCCTCGGCTACTTTTTTGGAATTATCGACGAACCGCTGAAACCGGACGTCCTCGGGGCCTTTCCCGGTATCGCGCGCGATATTCGCGAATTCGTCGAATCCAGTGGCCCATGAAGTCAAATCGGATTTCAGGTCGGGCGCGGATACCGAATTTGCGGCGCGGCGGCTTTTATCCGCAAGCGCAGCCCAACGTTCGGGGTCCTCGGCAGCGCCCGGCTGCATGGCCGCGGCATTGCTGGCTTCGCCTACGGCCCGCCAATCCTGCGCCACATCGGCCACGACGCCGCAATCGGATGCCGACGGAGTGCCAGCGTCGCGGTGCTGTGAAATCCACAGTGCCGCAGCGATTACCGATCCAATTACCGCGATAGCGACGAGTAGTGCCGCCCGGCGGCGCGCGGGCGTGCGTAAAAGGGTTCTCATGGGGCTGACACTCCTGGGCGCTTGGGATTGAGCACTACCTGTCCGCCGCCGCTCGGTGTGGGTACGTACATCGTGAGCCGTGGGTTATCGGCCTGCGCACGGTAGATATCCTTGATATCGATCGGATGCCATTCACCCAAACCGAAATTCGGAGTGAAAAAGCCGGTTGAGCTTACGCCGCGACGCACGTGCTCGGCCTCGAAATTATAGTCGACCCATTTTGCTTGATACCATTTCCCATCGCGCTGCACCCATCGCGTGTGGTCGGGGGCGCCATTGAACGTCTCGCCGGTCAATCGGAATTTGTAATTCTCTTGCATCCGCCACGACGGGTCGACGCCCCATCCGTTCGGTGTTTTGCCGACGACGTCCTGGTAGCCAGTGGGTCCGCCCTCGATCGGAGGCTTGATATCGCGATGCCATGGCTTGGGCGGGGTAAATGGTCCAACCGGCGGTCCGCCGCCGGGCCCGCTCGGGTAGGGCTGCGGGTCGATGTCCCAGCGACCGCCGCCGGGAGCGGAATCGCCCGGCGGTGGCGGATCCCACGGATACTGCCACCCCTTGTCATCCATCAGCAGGTCCGGCTTGTTGCCGGGCGAATCGTCGGCCTTGTCGGTTGGTTCCTTGGAGCGGGGCCCCGCTTGTTTCTGCAGCGCATCGGCAAGGAGGGCGTCGGCGTGGTCGGCTGATTGCCGAATCTTGTCGAGGGACTGCTGAGCCGTGTGCGTCATGTCCTGCACCAGCTTGCGGGTGGCAGCGGGCAGCGAGGACAGATTCGTCGGCGGCACCGCCCGACTGCCCTTTGCGTCGATAGTGATTCCGTACTGCCCCAGCGTCGACCGCAAATCGTTGAGCTGGTTCTTTGTCTGCCGAACTTCGTTGGCGGCGGTTTTGGCGGCCGATGCGACTGCCGCCGCATCGCGGCTGTGCTGGTCCAGGCCGTCCGCTTCCACTTTGGTCCGCTGCTGCGCAGCGCTGGCGCTTGAGCCTTGCCAACTCTCGAACGCTGGCAGATTGCCCAAACGCGAGCTGGCCTGAGACGCTGCATCTGCCCGAGCTGTGCTCGCTGTGCCGACCGCATCGAGCGAGTCCGGGTTCCACTTGTCGATGTCGGCTATCGACAGACCCACAGGACATCCCCCAACACCGTCAACTCCGCGGATACGGCCCCCGCTTACCTACGGTAACTCTCGTCGAGGGGCTCGACCTGCGCTAGTTGTTCGTCTGCACACGCAATTCCGACCGGTGGGACGCCGCGCGCCAACACACCGGTCGGTGAGGTGGAATTCTCGGGTGGTTACACCGGTGGGTACGCCGGGGGCGGGTACACGCCGCGCAGGCCCCACGGGACCCAGTTGAAGAAGTACTCGACCTCGTCGCTCGCGTCGTAGTCCGGGCTCGGATCCATCAGGTGCCTCCAACCGACAAGCTTGTTACTCGCGAGCTTAGCTGCTGGGTCCCGGTTGCGAGTGGCGGATCGGTCGTCGATATGCCACGGCATAGACTGGCCAACCAGTTGATTGGGTCCCGGGCCGTGCGCCCGGCTGCATAGAGTGAGCTGACATGTCCTCAGAGTCGTCGACAAAAGGTTCTGCCACGGGATCGCCCGCGGGGGCCTCGGCTGCGTCGAACGGGTCGAACGGCTCGTCGCGGCGCGAGGAGTTGCTGGCGGTGGCCGCCAAATTGTTCGCGGCCCGTGGCTACCACGGGACCCGGATGGACGACGTCGCCGACGCCGTCGGACTCAACAAGGCGACCGTCTACCACTACTACGCCAGCAAGTCGCTGATCCTTTGGGACATCTACAAGTCGACCGCCGACTTCACCGTCGATGCCCTGCACGACGACCCGACGGCCTCGGCGCGCGAGACCATCTTCAACTTCACCCGGCGGCTGCTCACCGGCATCGCCAGCGACCTGGAATCCGCGGCGGTGTACTTCCAGGAGGGGCCGTACATCACCGAATGGTTCACCGAGGAGCAGGTCGCCTACATCCGCAAGGCGGAGACGACCGTCTACGAGCACGTCCGCGACGTCATCGACCGCGGCATCGCCAGCGGCGAGTTCAACGACTGCGACTCGCACGTCCTCGCGCTGGGCTACATCGGGATGACGCTGGGCGCCTACCGGTGGCTGCGGCCGCACGGCCGGCGCACGGCTTCCGAGATCGCCGTCGAATTCAGCACGGCACTGCTGCGCGGCCTGATCCGCGACGAAACGATCCGCACCGAGGACCCCCTCGGCGGCGGCGCATAGAACCCGCGATCGAGAGGTGACCGAGGTCCGATGAAATCCCAGCTGCTGTCCCGCCGCGACCTCGACTTCCTCCTGTACGAGTGGCTGAAGGTCGACCAACTCACCGGCCGCAAGCGGTTCGCCGATCACTCGCGCGAGACCTTCGACGGGGTTCTGGACCTCAGTGAGCAACTGGCCGAACGCTACTTCGCGCCGCACAACAAGAAGAGCGACGCCAACGAGCCGACCTTCGACGGGCAGACGGTCACGATGGTCCCGGAGGTCAAAGAGGCGTGGGACGCGTTCGTCGGCGCCGATCTGATCGGCATGTCGATGGACGAATCGGTGGGTGGCGCGCAGTTGCCCGCCGTCGTCGCGCAGGCGGCGTTCGCCTGGATCGCCGCGGCCAACGTGTCGACGTCGGGCTACCTGATGCTGACCATCGCCAACGCGAATCTGTTGACCAAGTTCGGCACGCCCGAGCAGATCGAGACCTACGTCAAACCCATGCTGGCAGGCCGTTTTTCGGGCACCATGGCGCTCTCGGAGACGCAGGCCGGATCGTCGCTCGCCGACGTGGCCACCCGCGCCGAACCCCGCGACGACGGCACCTACCGGCTGTTCGGGTCGAAGATGTGGATCTCGGGCGCCGAACACGAGATCACCGACAACATCGTCAACCTCGTGCTGGCCAAGCTCCCCGGCGGACCTCCCGGCACCAAGGGCATCTCGCTGTTCATCGTGCCCAAGTACCTGGTGAACCCCGACGGATCGATCGGCGAGCGCAACGACGTGGCCATCGCCGGCCTCAATCACAAGATGGGGCAACGCGGCGTCACCAACACGGTGCTGAATTTCGGTGATACGCAATTCAATCCGGGTGGCGAGAACGGCGCGGTCGGCTATCTGGTCGGCGAGCCGCACCGCGGCATCGTCTACATGTTCCAGATGATGAACGAGGCCCGGATGGCCGTCGGCATGGGCGCGGTGGCGCTCGGCTACACCGGCTACCTCAAGTCGGTGCAGTACGCGCGGGAGCGGCCGCAGGGCCGCCCGCTGGACGTCAAGGATCCGACGACGCCGCAGGTGCCCATCGTCGAACACCCCGATGTACGACGGATGCTGTTGGCGCAGAAAGCCTATGTCGAAGGTGGCATGGCGCTCGGCCTGTACTGCGCGCGGTTGGTGGACGTGCAGCACAGCGCGGAGTCCGATGCCGAGGCCGACGCGGCTGGTCTGCTGATCGACATCCTGACCCCGATCGTCAAGAGCTGGCCGTCGCAGTGGTGTCTGGAAGCCAACAACCTGGCGATCCAGGTGCACGGCGGGTACGGCTACACGCGCGAATACGACGTCGAGCAGCATTACCGTGACAACCGGCTGAACCCGATCCACGAGGGCACCAACGGCATCCAGAGCCTGGACCTGTTGGGCCGCAAGGTGACTCAGCGAGGCGGTGCGAGCCTGGCGGCGCTGGGGCAGGTCATCGCAGAGACGGTGCGCGCAGCCGACGAGTTGGGCGGCGAGGGCGCCGAATTGGCGAGCGCGCTGGATGCGTCGTGGCAGCGACTGGTCGCGGTGACCGGCGGCATGTTCGGCTCGGGCGACATTCCCGCGGTGATGGCCAACAGCCACGTCTACCTGGAAGCGTTCGGGCACATCGTGGTGGCGTGGCTGTGGCTGGAACAGTTCGTGGCGTCGGCAGGCAAGGACGGCGACTTCTACGACGGCAAGCGGCAGGCGACCCGGTACTTCTTCCGATTCGAATTGCCCAAGACCGCACCGCAATTGGACCTGCTCGAGTCGCTGGACCGCACGACGCTCGAGATGCGGGACGCCTGGTTCTAGGCGGGCGTGCCGGTGTTCGTGACCAGCCGAGTCAGGCCGTAGGCAAACTGCCTGTCGCGCGGGGTGTTTCGCAGTGTTGCCAACCCGGCGGACACGTTCGGATACGACGTGGCGTCGATGGGTCCCCGACCGTTGTCTCGGGATTCGTCCCGGGCGAGCTCGTAGGCAGCTTGCTCCTCTATGACGAAGCCCATGACGTAGTACTGCACAGAAAAAGCGACCAAGACGGCTTCGGCCTCGGGCGCGCCGGCGGCAAGGGCGGCGCTGATTGCCGCTTCGCCGAAAGCCAACGTGTTGGGCTGGCGGACGAACGTGCCGGCCAGGACGCGTGCGCCGTCTCGATGTGACAACAACGCCGATCGCAGCCGGTGTGCGAGCTCGATCAACCGGTCGCTGCCCTGTGCGCCCGAGCCGGTTTCGTCGGCTACCCCGTGGAGCAGGTCGTCGGCGAGCGCGTCGGTCAGTCCCTGCTTGTTCTCGACGTGCCAATACAGCGTTCCGTGGTTGACGCCCAGCGACGTTGCGAGTTTGCGCATCGTCAGGGCGTCGATGCCGTGCTCCTCGATGAATGCCCAGGCACCTGCGAGGACAGCTGCTCGGTCAAGACGCGCCATCGCCTCCCTTTCCGGTCTCGAGCACGATAACAAGTCGATACTTGACCATTGGTCAAGTATCGCTCTAGCCTGGGCTGGGTCGGACCGGGCGATGGGCTCGGCCGCGGCCGAAAGGACCATGAAATGTCTTTGGCTGACCATCATTCGGCCGGTGTCGCCGGCCGCGAAGTGCTGATCTGTGGTGCGGGAATCGCCGGCATCGTCTTGGCGTACCGGCTCACCCGCGGTGGCTTCCGGGTGACCGTCGTCGAACGGGCACAGGCGTTGCGCCGCGGTGGTAACGCCGTGGACCTGCGCGGACCGGCGGTCGACATCGTCTCCGATATGGGGGTGTACGGCGAGCTGCGCACGCGCGCAACCGAGCTCGCCGACTTCTATCGCATCGACCCTGCAGGCAACCGCGTCGTCACCATGGCGCCAGAAGTGATCAGCGGCGACATCGAGCTGCTTCGGACCGACCTCAGCGCCGTGTTGTTCGCCGCGGCACAGGGCGGAATCGCCTACCGATTCAATGATTCCGTCACGTCGCTCGACGATGCCGGCAGCCACGTGGCGGTCACGTTTCAGAGCGGCACGAGCCACGACTTCGACCTGGTCATCGGCGCCGATGGACTGCACTCGCAGACCCGAGCCCTGGCCTTCGGGCCCGAATCGGAATTTGTGCGGCACCTGGGTTGCTACCAAGCGCACTTCACCACCGACAACGTGCTGAATCTCGATCGCTCCGGGTTGTTGCTCAATCGACCCGGCCGCACCCTCGGTTGCTACAGCGTCGAGCGCAACAGCAAGATCGTCGTCGGCTTGTTCTTCGACTCGCCGGCGGTCCCCTACGACCGAACTGACGCTACGGCTCAACAACTTTGGCTCAATGAAGCCTTCGCCGGCATGGGGTGGCGGACCGCGGAACTACTGGACGGCATGGGTCACGCCGACGACTTCTATTTCGATTCCGTCGCCCAGGTCGTCGTCGGGCAGCCGTATCGGGGCCGTGTCGCGCTCGTCGGCGATGCTGCCCACAGCCCGTCGCTGTTGTCGGGAATGGGTGCGACATTGGCGATCATCGGCGCCGCGGTGCTTGCCGACGAGCTGACCACCAAACCCGATGATCACCTGCGCGCCTTCAACAGGTATCACGAGCGGACGGCCGAGATGGTCACCCTGAGTCATCAACTCGCACGGGTCTCGCGGGGATGGTTCATTCAGCCCGCGGCCGGAAGTCCTTCCGCCGGAGGGGTATCCGCCGATGAACAGTCGGATGCCCTGCGGCAACGCGTTCTCGAAGCGGCCGGGGCGGCCGCGGCGGCCCCGGTCTAGAACTGCACAATCTGCCGCACCGCGCGGCCGTCGGCCAGCGCGTCCATGCCGGTGTTGATGTCGTCCAGCGAGATGGTGTCGGACACCAGCTTCTCGACCGGCAGCCGACCCGAGCGCCACAGCTCGACGAAGCGCGGGATGTCCCGAGCCGGCACGGCCGACCCGAGATAACTGCCGATCAGTGACCGTCCGTCGGCGACCAATGCCAAGGGCGACACCGAGATTCGCGCGTCGGGGTGTGGCAGGCCGACCGTGATGGTCTTGCCGCCGGGGGCCGTCATGCCGATGGCGGTCTCGAGGGCCGCGGGGTGGCCGGCAGCCTCGATCACCACGTCGGCCCTGATGTCTCCCGGATCGGTGACGGCGTCGTGCGCACCGAGCGCGCGGGCCTGCTCGAGCTTGTCCGGCAACCGGTCGACGGCGACGACCCGGACATCGTCGTGCGCCAGGGCCGTGAGCATCGCGGCCATGCCGACACCACCCATGCCGACGATGGCAACCGTCTGGCCGGGCTTCGGCTGTCCGGCGTTGAGCACCGCGCCGCCGCCGGTCAGCACCGCGCAGCCGAGCAGTGAGGCGACCACGGGCGGCACGTCGGCGTCGACCGGCACCACCGAACGGCGATCAACCACCGCGTGCGTCGCGAAAGCCGAGACCCCCAGGTGATGGAGAACCGTTGCGCCGCTTCGAGTTAGCCGCGTATCGCCGCCGAGCAGTGTGCCCGCGCCGTTGGCGGCGCTGCCGGGAATGCAGGGCGCAAGGCCGTCCGTCGCGCAGGACCGGCACTGGCCGCAGCGTGGCAGGAACGTCATGACGACGCGCTGCCCGACCGCCAAATCCGAAGTGCCGCCGACCTGTTCGACGATCCCGGCTGCTTCGTGACCGAGCAGCATCGGCACCGGGCGAACCCGATTGCCGTCGACCACCGAAAGATCGGAATGACACAGCCCGGCCGCTTCGATACGGACCAGCAGCTCGCCGTCGCCCGGGGCGTCCAGGTCCAGCTCGCTGATGGTCAGCGGCTTCGATTCGGCGTACGGGCGGGCGCGCCCGATCTCTTCGAGTACGGCACCGCGAATCAACATGGCACCAGCCTGACAGACTGGCCGACATGGAGCAGGCACTGACCACCGCTGAATTCCCGGTGCACTGGCCCGTGCAGACCCGGTGGACCGACAACGACATGTTCGGCCACCTCAACAACGCGGTCTATTACGAGCTCTTCGACACCGCGATCAACGCGTGGATCAACACCACGCGCGACGTCGACCCGGTGGCCGCGCCGTGGCTCGGGGTCGTCGCCGAATCGGGCTGCCGGTACTTCGCGGAACTGAAGTTCCCGTCGCAGCTGGTCGTCGGGCTGGCGGTGACCCGGCTGGGCAACAGCAGCGTCACCTACCGCACCGGGCTGTGGGCCGACGGTGACAGCACGCCCGCGGCAGTCGGCAGCTGGGTGCACGTCTACGTCGACCGCGACACCCGTCGTCCCGTCCCCATCCCGGCGCCGATCCGGGAACTGCTGGAGACCGCCGTCGTCAGTTGACTCTGCGCTGATGGCTGAGAAGCTCGAGTAGCGGAGTGCGTCAGCTCAGGGTCAACGGCCGGACCAGCCGCCGGATGCGTTGAGCCTGTACCCAGGGCGGGAAATGTCGAGAGACATCCGCCGCCAGTTCAGGATCAACGGACGCACGCGCAAGAGGGACGGAGCAGCGGCCTCGATATGCTCTGGGCCATGCCGATCGTGAGCAAGACCGTCGAGGTTGCCGCACCTGCAGCGCAGATCCTGGGGATCGTCGCCGACTTCGAGGCCTACCCGCAGTGGAACGAAGAGGTCACCGGCTGCTGGATCCTGCACCGCTACGACGACGGCCGGCCCAGCCAGCTGCGGCTGGACACCAAGATCCAGGGCATGGACGGCTCGTACATCCAGGCCGTCTACTACCCGGGCGACGGCCAGATTCAGACCGTCATGCAGCAGGGCAACCTGTTCTCGAAGCAGGAGCAGCTGTTCTCCGTGGTCGACCTCGGGGCCAGCGCCCTGCTGACCGTCGACATGGACGTCGAAGTCGACATGCCGGGTATCCCGTCGATGATGATCAAGAAGGTCGTCAACGACGCGCTCGACCACCTGGCCGGCAACCTCAAGACGCGCGCCGAGCAGCTCGCCGCCGGCTAGCTGTACTGACCTGAGAGGTTAGGTACGCGGCTGGCGGGTGGTTGACCTTTGAGTGCTGTGTGGCCGCGATGGTGATTGTAGGTGTGTAGCCACCGCGGGAACTCGGCGCAGCGTTCGGCGTCGCTGCGGTAGAGCCGGGCGTAGGCCCATTCGTCGGCAAGCGTGCGGTGGAAACGCTCGACCTTGCCGTTTGTCTGTGGACGGTAGGGGCGGGTTCGTCGGTGCTTGATGTCACCCAGAGCATCACGAAATTTGTGTGACCGGTAGCAGGATCCGTTGTCGGTCAACACATTTTGTACCGTGAAACCACACTCGTTGAACCAGGCGTT